>JBBANM010000076.1:0-34432 GCA_040401995.1 Saprospiraceae bacterium | reverse complement strand
CCTTCGATTTCGCAAAATCGGGATTTCAATAAGGCCCGGGCCATAGCTCCTGAGGCTCTAGATCGAAGCTTTTGACCTGCATTTAGAAGTTATTTCTGGCAATTCTTTTCGATATTTTAATGCGTTTGCCCTGGATTTGTAGGGAATGAAGTATAAATATTGATTAGGTAATTATCTTTACCCGATAAAAGTGCGTCAACCATATGCTAAAAGAAATCACCACTCAACCAATCATCAATTTTGAACGTTGGGAAGCCGAATTTTCAGCTGCTGCTGATCAATACCAACACGCCCACCCCTACCCTTTTGGCGTGTTTGACAATTTTTTGGAGCCTGCAGCAGCGCAGGAAGCCATGAACGCTTTTCCTGGTGTACAAGATCAAGGTTGGATCCACTACGTTCACGTTAATGAAAAAAAACACGGACTCAATAAAATGGACTTAATACCGGAGCCAATTCAATCGGTCATAAGGGCATTAAATAGTGATGAGTTTGTAAAAATATTGAGAAACCTGACCGGCATTCCGGGTTTGATCGCTGACAACAGCTTGGAAGGCGGCGGTTTGCACCAAAGTAAGCGCGGCGGTTTTTTGAACATCCACGCTGATTTTACGGTACACCCGCACAAACGCAACTGGCGGCGCCGGGTAAATGTACTGGTGTATCTCAACGAAGGCTGGTTGCCTGAATACAAAGGCGATTTGGAACTTTGGACCCGCGACATGAAAGCCTGTGCCCAAAAAGTACTCCCCATTTACAATCGATGCGCCATCTTCAACACTGACGAGGATTCTTTTCACGGTTTACCAGAGCCCATTATGTGCCCTGATGACATGACCCGCAAATCAATTGCTTTGTATTATTTTACCGAGGAAACGGAAGCGCCGCGTAAAAAAGCCACCAACTACCGGGCGCGCCCAGACGATGGCTTCAAAAGTGTATTTATTTACCTGGACAAGCAGATGGTTTCTTTGTACAATACATTAAAAGGTGTACTGGGCATCGATGATAAAGTAGTCAGCAAAATTTTGAATTTTTTGAACGGCCGAAAGAAATAGACTTTCACAGTTCATACTACTGGACATTTTTCTGTGGAGGGGTTGCAAAACCTTCCAGGTCTTGGAGACCTGGAAGGTTTACAGCTCGCCAAAAATTAAAAATGTCCAGTAGTATGGTCACAGTTGAACATCGTGTATGAATCAAGCAAATAGAACTTCGTTAGGATTGGCGCTATTGGCGGCACTTTTTTATCTGCCGTTTTTGGGAGGCGTTCATTTATTTGACTGGGACGAAGTCAATTTTGCCGAGATTAGTCGCGAGATGTTGCTTACTGGCGATTATGGCCGGGTCTACATCAATTTTGAACCGTTTTGGGAAAAACCGCCCTTCTTTTTTTGGTTGCAATCAAGTGCGATGGCGCTGTTTGGCGTTGGCGAATATGCCGCGCGTTTCCCCAACGCCATCTGCGGGATTCTAACTTTAGTGGTCATTTACCGGATGGGACGCAAGCTCTACAACCATAAATTTGGATTGATCTGGGCGCTGACCTATTTCGGTTCTGTACTGCCATTTTTGTATTTCAAGTCTAGTATCATCGATCCATGGTTCAATTTTTTCATTTTTTCGGGTTTGTACGGATTTATCCTTTTTTACTGGAAAAAAGACGGGTTTGAACTGGAGCTCAAATGGAACAAATGGTGGTACCTTTTTGTAGGCGGTTTTTTGATTGGCATGGGCATCATCACCAAAGGCCCCGTTGCTTACTTGATTGCGGCTCTGACTATGGGCGTTTATTGGGTGTACCAGCGTTTTCGGTTTTATGTCAATGTACCGCAATTTCTGTTTTTTAGTTTTGCGGCTACCCTGATTACTTTGTCGTGGTACGGCATCGAAACCTGGAGAAACGGCCCTTGGTTCATTTACGAATTCAACAAATATCAATACCGACTATTCAGCACACCGGATGCAGGTCATAGTGGATTTCCGGGTTATCATTTTGTGGTATTGCTGGCGGGTTGCTTCCCAGCTTCGATTTTTGCGATCCGCTCATTTTGGAAATTGCCCGAAACGGAACAACGCTACCAAGCCGATTTCCGCCGCTGGATGAAATATCTGTTTTGGGTGGTATTGATCTTGTTTACCATCGTTAAGTCGAAGATTGTCCACTATTCTTCCATGTGTTATTTCCCTTTGACCTATCTGGCTGCCCTGGTCATTTACCTCATTTTGGAAGGAAAAATAACTTTCAACCGTTGGATGCGGTTTGGCGTATGGGGCGTAGCGGGTTTGTATCTGTTGGCTACCCTGAGTTTGCCTTTTTTGGCGCAAAATATCGCCTTGCTCAAACCCTTGTTTAACGACCCATTTGCGGTGGCCAATTTGGATGCTAAAGTACATTGGACGGGTTTTGAAATTATACCTGGTTTGTTTTTACTGGCCGTGTTGATCTATAGTTTACCCAAGTTCAAAAACAATGGTTGGCTGGGTGTTAGGGCTTTGTTTCTTGGCACTGGCGTTTTTGTGATGCTAACCCTGATCGCATTTGTGAAACGCATTGAAGGCTATTCGCAGCGTGCCGCTATTGAGTTTTGCGAACAACGGGTGGGGGAAGATTGCTATGTGTACACTTCTGGTTACAAATCCTATGTGCAGTTGTTTTATACCCGCAAACCACCCGTTACCAATCCCGATAGTTGGAATCAAGAATGGTTGTTCAACGGTCCGATCGATAAAGATGTGTATGTGATCACCAAAATTGACCGCACCGAAGAGATGGAAAGCCTACCGCAATTCAAAGAGATCGGGCGGAAGAATGGATTTGTGTTTTATAAACGCTCTAAAGTGAAATAATCCTAACTCTCCAGTAGCGGATTGTTTTTATCGATAAACGCCTTAAAAGCCTTGCGGTAAGTATCGCTGATGGGCAAAAGCGTAGATCCAATCTGCACTTTTTCCTTAAAAATGGCATCAATCCATTCCAACGCAACGATGTAAGAATTGTGAATGCGGATAAAATGTGATTCTGGCAACTGCGTCTCCAATGACTTGATGCGTTGCAAGGTCACGATCTTTTTATTGTGCGTGTGGATCGCCACATAGTCTTTCAATCCTTCCACATACAGGATCTCTTGCAGTTTCACTTTGACCAGTTTGGAGCCATCCTTGACAAAAAGAAAGGATTGGGAAGGTTCGGTAACTGCTAATGCTTTTTCAGGACCGGGATTACCATTTGGCGAAACCGTAGGAATTGGATTTTGAGTAGTTAAGCGGTGGATCACCTTTTCAATGGCTTTCAAAAATCGTTCAAGGGTGATCGGTTTCAGTAAATAGTCAATTACGTCCAATTCATAGCCTTCCAGCGCGTATTCCGAATAAGCGGTGGTCAAGATCACCAGGGGTTTTTTGGGTAAAATTTTCAACAAGTTGATCCCAGTTAAATCAGGCATTTGGATATCTAGTAACAACAAATCAATAGAAGATTCCCGCAAAACATCTAAAGCCTCCAAAGGATTGGAGCAAGCCTGAATCAATTCTAAAGAAGGAACTTTTGCGACATATTGCGTCAATAAGCTTCGTGCAAGCGGCTCATCATCGACGATCATACAAGAGATTTTCATGTCAATTGCAGTTTTAACTTAACCCGATAATGATCCATTTCATTGTTGATATCCAATTGATAATGCTCGGGGTAACTCAATTCCAAACGGCGTTGCACATTTTGCAAACCAATTCCCGATTTTTCGCCAGCTTCTGTTGCCAAGCCAGGTATCTTGCTGTTTTCCACCCATAAGGTACAAGAATCGCCGACAATTTCGATACGAATTCGGATCCAAGCATCTTTAAAGTTGTTGCTTACCCCATGTTTGAAGGCGTTTTCCAAAAACGTAATCAAAATCAAAGGAACAATCATCACCTGATCTGGATTACCGGTGACTTCCAATTTGATGGGGATTTCGTTGTTCAAACGCAATTTTTCCAGGCTGATGTAATTTTCCATGTACTCAATCTCCCTACTCAACTTCACCTTGGCATGATTGGATTCATAAATCATGTAGCGCATCATTTGCGATAGTTTGGCGATCACTTCGGTGGTATTGGGGGACTGCGTAAAAGCCAGGTAATACAAGTTGTTCAGGGTGTTGAACAAAAAATGGGGGTTGATTTGGGCTTTTAGAAAACGGAGTTCTGCACTGAGTTTTTCATTTTCTAGTGCTTTTTTCTTCGCTTCTAGCTCAAACCAATCTTCGGCAAATTTTAACATGCCCACAAAAAGCACAATGAAAAGCGCACCCAAACTCACTTGAATCATGTAGCGTTGGCTGTAGAAATAATGCTCCTCGTAGGTATACCCGTCAATTAAATACCGCTTGACATGAATAAACAGTGTAGTGACCAAAGCAAAAGGGATGGAGTACTCCAAAAGATAGCGACCCAATTTTTGGTTTGCTAAAAACCGGGGTAAAAAATAAAAATAATTGAGGTAGCTGACCGTAACCATAAACACTACTTGCAACAGCGCGTTGATAAAGCTGTCCATCAGATCTACATCTCGATCGTGGCGAGCAGATATACTGTAGAAGAAAAAAGAAAAATATACGCACCAAAAGCTAAAGTGGATAAAGAAAATTCGGTGGCGTTGCAGAAATTTTTTCATAACTAATCTAAATTGGAAAAATGCAGACAAACTGATCCGCACGTGCTTGGTAACTTAAAGCCGGCTTAAATGTAGTCCCTTTTCTTTTTCAAAAACGAAGCCCAGCAACGTTTTTCTACGACCCACCTTTTTTATCCGGTCAGTAGGCAAAACTGTCCGATTGTTCGACCTAACGTGTTAAAACAACCTAATCACCGAAAAAACAGGCCGGATTGTCTAATACTGCAAACTCTCTGCATTTTTCGCTGTTCATTTGTATTTCAATTCAGTTTTCCGACTAATAATACGGATTTCACTCATTTTCACCTGCATTTAAATACAACATGAAGAATCTACTTTTACTCCTAACCTTCTCCTTTTTCACCCTAGGGCTTACGGCTCAAAACCCACAAGGTAGCGGCCGACCTCCTGGTGCGGGCGGCCCGCCAGCTGGCACCGGTCAACGCCCTCCCGGCGCTAACCCCAATGGCGCCAACCCAAACGCAACAAAACCAGCCATCCCTGGACTTAACCCAAATGCTGCTAACGCTGGGGGATCAAAGATATTTGGAGTCATCATCGACTCGCTTACCTCCAAACCTGTTGAATTTGCCAACATCGTTTTGTTCCGAAAGTCGGATAATCAATTGGTAGATGGTACCGCTACCGATGAAAAAGGTAAATTTGTATTGGAAAATGTGCCCAATGGCGCTTATAAGATTGAGCTTTCCTTTCTAGGCTTCAATACTAAGTATTTACCCAATATCACCCTTGATAAAGAGCAAAAAAAGGATTTGGGTAGCATTAAAATTAGCCCTTCCTCCAAAAATCTTGCCGAAGTAACCGTAACAGGCGATAAATCAATGGTAGAAGAAAAAGTAGACCGCCTAGTGTATAATGCGGAAAAAGATTTGACTGCTAAAGGCGGCGATGCAACGGATATCTTGCGCAAGGTGCCCATGTTGTCCGTGGATTTAGATGGCAACGTTTCCCTACGTGGCAACAGCAACATCCGAGTGCTCATCAACAACAAACCTTCCACCATCATGGCGGCGAATATTGCCGATGCCCTTAAGCAAATCCCTGCGGATATGATCAAAACCGTAGAAGTCATCACTTCGCCTTCTGCTAAGTACGATGCCGAAGGATCAGGCGGTATTATCAATATCATTACCAAGAAAAATACCCTCCAAGGTTACAATTTGAATGTGGATATGGGCGTAGGTAACCGCGGTTCTAACTTGGGGCTACGCGGCAGCTACCGTGCCGGAAAAATGGGCTTTACCTTGGGTGGCTATGGTCGGGGCAACTACTTTCGCACCATTACAGACTTGAATCAAACTACTATTGGTGCAACTCAAAATGTGATTACGGCCCAAAACATCCAGACCCGCGACAATGGCTTGTTTGGCAACTATAACCTGGGTTGGGATTACGATATTGCCAAAAATCAATCTTTGACCGCTAGTATTCGTTATGGCGTGCGCAACTCTTCCCGCAAACAGGATCAAAATACCGGCATCACCGTAGGCCCTGGGGCAGAAATCCTTTCCGAGCGCTTGGTAGATGTACGCGATCTTTCCGGTTCGATCGACGTCAACCTTGACTATGTCCATACCTACAAACCACGTCAGGAATGGAGCATCTCTACCCAAATGAGTCGCAACAACTTGACCAACAACTTTTTCACCGATTATTTGAATACGAATCGGGATGTAACCAGTCGCCAGAAAAACATCAACCTCAATACCAATCAGGAGTTTACCTTCCAAACAGACTATCAAAAACCCATTGACAACCGTCAATCTTTGGAATTTGGTGGAAAAGCCATTATGCGCGAAGTGATCAGCAACTACAAATATTTGTCGGCAGCTGATCCAAATGCCGAATATGTGGACGATCCCAAACGGCCTGCCGGACAATTGAACTATAGCCAAAATGTAGCGGCGGCTTATTTGTCGTATACGTTGGTTACTAAAAACAAATACACCTTTAAAGTAGGTTCCCGCTACGAATACACAGCCATCAATGCCAAAAATCAAGTTGAGCAACCCTTCAATATTCCTAATTACGGCATCTTGGTACCCAGTGTAAACGTTTCTAAAAACCTTAGCGAAACCACTACCTTGAAATTTGGTTACAGTCGGAGGATCCAGCGCCCAGGTCTGCAGCAATTGAACCCCAACTTCAATGCCGCTAACCCGCAAAACATTACTATCGGCAACCCATTGTTGCGTCCAGAATTGACCGACAACCTTGAACTGAGTCTGGGGTCGCGAATCAAAAAAACCTACATCAACGTATCCTTTTTTGGCCGACTTACCGATAATGTGATCACTCAAATTCGTCAACCTTCTGATACGCTTCCTGGGGCGGTAATTTCTACCTACCAAAACATCGGTAAACAAAGGGCTTTGGGTACCAACTTCTATGGTAACATCTACCTCACTTCGAAGTGGACCATCGGCGGCGGATTTGATTTGTTGTATGCTTTCCTGGAAGGAACAACCGTTGGATTGAACGGTTTATCACAAAAAATAACCAATTCCGGTGTAAACATCAACGGCCGTTTGATGACCCAAATCACTTTGAACAAAGGTTGGGCATTCCAAGGATTTAGCTTTATGAGAGGAGGCCAGGTGCAGTTGCAAGGTCGCCAAGGCGGTTTTGGATTCTACTCTTTTGGGATGAAAAAAGATTTCAAAAACAAGAAGGCCAGCCTTGGTTTATCGGCTGAAAACTTCTTGTCAAGAGGCATCCGTATTCGGACGCAGTTGAATTCGCCTACGTTTATTCAAGACAACCAAACGCTACAACTCAACCGCGGTATCCGTCTGAACTTCAGTTATACCATCGGCAAAATGAGTTTTGAAGACCAACGCCGCAAAACACGCTCAGTCAATAACGACGACTTGAAAGGCGAAGAGGGCGGCAACGGCGGCCAACAACAGGGAGGAACGGGAACTACTCCAGCGCCAGTTCGTAAACAGAACAACAAATAGAACTAAAATCATTTTGGGAATAAAAAAACCAACTTGGACGTAAGGTCTGAGTTGGTTTTTTTATTGTTTAGTATTATGGAGATTCAATCACTCTCTTATCCATCTCAAGTGTGAATTTGACAATTAAGGCTAGTCAATTGAAAATCGAATCAAACGCTAGATGTTTTCTAGTTTGGTTATCCATTCACTAAAATGAGGACATCTCTGTCTTAAAGCATTCAATCCAATATCTTCTGTTATCATAGGGCCGACTTCTGCTTTTTGAAATTCATATTCAGGTATAAATTTTATAATCCGTTTAGAAGGGGCAGTTTTAGGGGATTCATTAATTTCCTCTGGATTCTTTGACCCAATCTCTTGTTTCAAATTAAGAATACCCTTTTGTGCATCTGGAAATAACACAAGTAATCGATCGGGCTCAACCATTAGTAATGTTTCGAATTCATGCAACTGAACATAAGGTATAAAACTGGGGTGATCGATATCCTTGGCAATTGCAGTTTCTAATTCTTGAATTTTTGTATACGGATCAACTATGTTTTGTATTTGAAGGCTATATGGACTCCCCGAATCTTTAGGGAAAGCGTAAAGATCAATAAAAGTAGTGTAATAAGTATTAGCTCTACCTTTATCTGATTTGATCCAGTTAAAGATATCATTTTTCAATTTTATATAGCCTGATCCGCCGCCCTTCGCAGGTTTGTTATTGATGCGATCCCAACCTGTTGTCACTTTCCTTGCCGAAACGTAAATCCCAAGTGAACTAAAATGTTTCTCAAGTACATCCTTAACAAAAGTTTCCTCAGATTTTCCTTCAACAATTATTTGTAGATACTTCATGGGCGGCCTCCAATGATGTTTTTCTCCCAAATCTGCCCCGTTGAAAATTCTTCTAAATACGCTTCTAAGTTTTCCGAATCAGGTCTATGGTATTCTGAATCTCTTTGCTTTCTGTCAATAACGACTAGGTCGTCTAAATCGAAATTATTCACTAAACTAATGGATTGAGTAGCAACAAATACCTGGCAATGTAACGATGCTGCCTTTATCAATCCCGAAACTGCATCAATAGCACTTGGATGCAATCCTAGTTCCGGCTCATCCAAAAACATAACGGTGGGTAAATCCTTGGGATTTTGAGCCAGCAGACTGATTAACGCAATGGTTCTTAACATTCCATCTGAAGCCTGCCCCGCATTAAATATTTTATTGGTGCCTTTTTCTTTCCATTTCAATAAAATCTGACCAAATTCAGGATAGAGATCGAAGTCGTCAAAAAATGGCAGTACCAAACGTACGTATTTTACAATCCGAGTGTAATAGGGTTTTTCTTCATTTTGTAGTCGATATAAAAAACTGCCTAAATTATCACCATTTTGTTTTAACCAACGACCATCCGCTTGTGACCACTTCAAACGCATGGAAGCGGTATCGCTTGTATTGTGAAATTGATAAACAATTAGTTTTCTAAGCAAATTCAGAATTGTTGATGCAGTTGGACTTGATATCCCTGGGAGCTTTGCTTCTTCATGACCTGCCCCACACGAACTCCAACGCGTCTCATCCTTTAATCCCTTTGGAGTAAATCTGTACTTTTCTTCCCTAAAGATAAGTCTATCGGGTTTAGAAAACATTAAATTTAATTTATATTCATTAAGCCCTTGCTTGGTTTGAATAGCTATTTCTGCATCAATACTTTTTGTAACATCAGCTCCATCGTGAAGAATGTCATTAGCGCCACCTAAATAAGCAACATATTCTTGCAACTTACCGTCAGAATTAAGAATCCAACTTAAAAATTTAAAAAAGGAAATAAAATTACTTTTCCCTGCTCCGTTGGGGCCAATAAGAATATTGATTGGCCGAGGTTCGAAGTCTTCAATCGCCCTTATCGATTTGAATCCTCTAATGGAAAAAGATTTTAATTCAATATCTGCCATTTTACGAATTGTTTTGATAGCGTAACGCCTCCACCTCAGCAACAGTTTTTGGAATTGGATCACCCAATACCTGATGCCCATCCGATGTGATCGCCACGTTATCTTCCAAACGAACGCCCGTAAAGTCGCGATAAGCACCTAAACGATCATAGCGGATAAACTGCGTAAACTTTCCTTCCTGCTGCCATGAGTCGATCAAAGGCGGGTTAAAGTAAACTCCAGGTTCAACAGTAAGCACCATTCCAGTTTCCAACTCTTTGCCAAAACGCAAAGATCGGTAACCAAACAATTGGCTGCGTTCCAATCCGGGGCGGTATCCTGTATGCACTTCACCAAGATCTTCCATGTCGTGAACATCCAAACCTTGTAAATGCCCCAATCCGTGCGGGAAAAATAACCCAACAGCGCCGGCCGCTAAGGCTTCATCGGTATCCCCATACATCAACCCCAGTGCTTTAAGTCCCTCAATGATTTGTCGGGCTACCAGCATATGCACATCTTGATACAAAACACCAGGACGCATCGCCGCAATAGCGGCCAATTGTACATCCAGCACTAATTGGTAGATCTCTCTTTGCTGAGTAGTAAAGGTTTTGGAAACTGGGAAAGTACGGGTAATGTCCCCCGCATAATGGCTAGCTGTTTCCGCCCCCAAATCCGCCAATACCATTTGTCCTTCATGGATGTTGTGGCTGTGAACATGGTTGTGCAAAATATGTCCTCGGGTAGTCAGGATTACCGGGTAGGCCAAATTGCCGCCGCCCGCTACAGCAATACCGGTAGCAATGCCCGCCAAATGCGCTTCATTCATCCCCGGTTTAGCTTGCTGCATCACCGCTACGTGCATCGCGCGGGTAATGTTGATGGCCCGGGTAAGTTCGGCTAGTTCAGCATCGGTTTTGATGGAGCGCTGGGCAACAATGGTTTGGATCAATCGCACCGAAGCACGATCGGCCAGATCCGCCAAGGGAATTTGGAGCCATTGGTGCAACTTTACGGAGTTCTCCATGCGGTATGGCGGCGTAAAATGAATGGTTCGACCCTGATGGCGAATGGATTCCAATACCTCCGCAAGCAAATCGTATTGTTGTACTTCGGTGATACCAACCTTTGCCGCTTGTTCTACCAGCGAAGGTTGCGGCCCCATCCAAACCACTTCCACCAAGGTGAGTTCGTTGCCAAAAAGAATGGCATCTCCGGTTTCTACATCCAACAAGAGTGCCAGCAACGGCTGATCGATGCCGCAGTAGTATAGAAAATTGCTGTCTTGTCGGAAAGAGTATTGGTTTTCCAGGTAATTCATCGGGCTCTCCTCGTTGCCTAAAATCAGCACGACGCCATCTTTTACAGACTGCATCAATTGGGAGCGGCGTTGGGTATAAGTTGCGGCCTCAAACATTGGCTTTGGTTTTAACCGACAATTTACTGAATTGCCGGTGCTTCCCTATTTTTTTGGCAAAAAAAAAGCATTAAGTTCATTAAACCGTAATCGTCATTCTCGCAAAAACTCCACCCGCGCATCCTTGTATTTTGCTAGCATGTTGACAAAATTGAGCATGCTTTTTACCGGACCATTGTCAGCGCCCATGTTGATCAAAAACTGTGGAATGTTGCCCCCTGGATCGGTATGAAGTTGGTATTCAATCGCTACTATGCCATTCTCTAGTGGTGTAAAAAACCACTTGGCTTTGAGGGTTTTTATTCTGATAACACCTTCTTTTTCGGGAACCATTTCTGGAACGGCCTCAACGGTAGAGATGACTTGTTTAGAAACAGGATCCTGACGGGTCACCCGATGTGATACGGCATCTCGATCGGAAAAAGGTGCGGGAAATTGCGTGAGAAGATAGAAAAAAACGTCGGTTTCACTGATTTTTTTGACTATATAAACTTCTTTGGCGCGGTAACTCCATTCTGGTATTTTGGCGAAATCGAGTGAAAGCGCAACCACCGAATGCAAACTTGCTTTGGCCTGGGTCTGCAGTTTTAACTCGGTAATGCCGCTGGTTTCATCTTTACGGGTAAAGACTTTGACCCCCGTTTTTTCGTACTTGAAAGTCCAATCGGCTTGGGCATCGAGTTGGAATAACGTCAATATTAAGCTGAGGCTCAGCATGTGTTTTCTCATAAGTAATGTCATAGTGCTGGTTTACATAACGTTCTAAACATCAATAACGAATGAAATCTGACAAGCCCACCAGCATTTAACAATAAAAATCAAAATAATCCTAGGCTTGGTATAGTTTCTTCGAAAAACAAGTCTCAAACTTCACATTCCATGCAACAATATTGCCCCAATTTGCGGGTCATTCATTACTTTTTTCACTTCTGGTTGGGGCAATTGAATCACATCTTGTAAAAACGCCAAACGTAAATCATTGGGCAAAAAATCCATTTTGATGAATGCTTGCAGGTTATGGATTTCCGAGTTTTGAAGCGTAGTTGTTTTTAGCTGTAAAAAATGGACCAATCGAGTACATAAGGTAGCCAACACATCGATCCGAAATACTTTTTGATCCACGATTTTTTTGATGCGTTGATAGACTTCTTTTTGAAAATTGTTGGCGCCCAAGATGGCCTCGGGCGCAATCAGTTCGCCTAGGTTTTGTTGTACGAAACTGATAAAAGCGGTTACTGTAGCCTCATCCAAACAAGAAGCGCCAAGCATTTGTACCAAAGGCAAGGCTTCTTGCAAGTTAGCAAGCGGGGCGATGGCATCAAAAAACTGTACTAAAGATCGCGGCGTGGTACGATTTCCTTGTACCGCTTCGGGGTGCATCAATACAAAATCGATGCCGCGCGGATCAATTCCGGCTTTTGCCGCCCACAATGCCCATACGTTGGCCTCAAAGGTCATGGTGATGTGCATCATACGGGTTAGCATGGCATCATCCATGGGAGTGACGGAATAGTTGCCGCCATCGGGATTGGCGGTAAGGATAATTTGCCACTGAGGCGGTAATGACCAGCTCACTAAGCGAAAATCTTGCAACAACTGCATGAGTCCCCGCAATATCCGATCATCGGCGCGGTTGACGTCATCGATTAGGAGGATCCCTGGGCCGGGAGTAGCGGGCGTCCAACTAGGGGCTCGGAATACGGTTTTCCCATTTTCAATAGCCGGCATTCCAATCAAATCGCCCATTTCTTCAAATTGCGCAGGGGCAATGGACACAAACTGATACCCTTTTTCTTGCGCAATCGCTTCCACCAAGGCGGTTTTGCCGATGCCATGCGTTCCCCAGATACAAATCGGTGATTTCCGTTGCCCTTTGTTTTCGGCCAACACATTGGCCGCAAGCACATGTTCCACAAATTGTCGAACCTCTTGCGCATTAGATTCTACGCCATAAAAAAGCTGCTGATTGGTCATAATTTAATCCCCTCCACGATAATTTTTCGTCCAGGTAAATGGGTTGTCCCAAATCCATCCATTTCAGGCGTTACCCATAACAAAGGCATCCGCGCTTGTACTACCGGCGCCGCCGCCAACCCATCAGTAAAGTAAATCAGGGCATCAGGCATACTTTCATTGGCCCATTCGATGGGCGGGTTCAAATCGGTTGCCCCTCCTTGGGCAATGCCTGCTGGCGCTTGTCCGCGATAGGAATAAATGCGACCAATGGCTGCTGCACACTCTAGAATGGTAATTTTAGCGCCTAAACGCCAAAGATGGCGAATTTCATTAAAAAAAAGCTGACTGAGTTGGGGCGAGATGCTACCAGAAGTATCTAACGCTACCGCCAAGACCCATCGCCGCTGCACCCGCACCCCAGGCGTAGTTCCATATCGTTTAGATGGCCGCCGGATGGTGTTTTTTAAAAAGCTGCTATTACTGGAAGCTGCAAATTGCCGCAAAACCTTTTGCCAGGAAACCGTACTTGGCTTGGTTTCAGCAGCTTGTATGGCGCGTAAAACGCCCAAAGACAAGGTACTTGTTGGTTTAGCCTGGCAACGTTGCCAGGCCTGTAGACTCAGTTTTTTGATGAAATGTTCAAGCACCAAGCGCCCCGCTGGCGAACACAAATCTAGCTCCGACCAATAATGATAAGCTAGTTGTTCTTTATTCCCTCCTTTTGCCCAAGTATTGATGACCGCCAAAGTTGGGACAATCTCCACGGGTAAAGAATCAGCAAAGGGGGGTTGGGTGTAAAAAGTCTGCCATTCCAATAGTTTTTGATAGTAGTAGGCAACATCTTGATCCTGCTCAAAAACCAGGCTGGAATCGGGCGCTTGCTCATTGAAAAAATCAATCGTTACAGCGGGGTTTGGCTGTTGTTTTTCCGATAAGTATTGGTTGACTTTGAGCTCGGCGGCTAAATGAAACAGGTTTGTTTGGGTATATTTCTTTTGCAATAAGGGGTGGTGAAACAAGAGATGGAGCAGGGCTTTTTTGACCCACCCGCGTTGTTCTTCCGGATTAAGTAGCGCAAATTGATCAAAACAGGCTAGTAGTTGCAGCATCTGCGGCTCAAAAAGACGAATTCCTAACGCTGCCCCCTCCCCTATCTCGCTTTTGGGGAGTCCCAGCATAAAATAGCCATAATAAGGTTCCTCTAAAACCAATAAGCTGCTGATTTTGGATAAAGATGCGACTCCTATTTGCATAAAATTTGGAAAATTAACCGAAAGATAGTTATTAAGGAACGGGTGAACAATAAATTACCACTTTATCCTTGCTCTTTCACTGCCACTCTTCCTATCTTTTTCGTTACAATGTCCCGCATTGCGCCTCAAAAGATAGTCGATTGGCAGCAAAATAGCGGCGGCTAAAATGTCAATTTATTATTTATCCGTTCCTTATTTCGTAATCGTCCTTTTAGTAGTTATTTTGGCCAATCATCAAAAAAAACGAAAACCATGCAGGCTATATTGGGCGTACTATTTCATTCGATTGGCGGATTTGCTTCGGGCAGTTTTTATATTCCATTTAAGCGGGTCAAAAACTGGGCTTGGGAAAGCTACTGGATTGTTGGCGGATTGGCTTCATGGCTTTTTGTACCCTACTTTGCTGCTTGGTTGACCATTCCCGATTTCATGGGCATTATCCGGGCGACGGATGGGCAAACGCTTTTTTATACCTACCTATTGGGCGTGTTGTGGGGCATTGGCGGACTTACTTTTGGTCTTACAATGCGGTATTTGGGGATGTCGTTGGGGATGTCGATTGTATTGGGATTTTGTTCCGCGTTTGGAGCGCTGATTCCCCCCATTTTTCGCGACTTATTCACCGATGACACGACCAAAACCTTCACATCAATGTTGCAACATACTGGTGGACAGCTGGTTTTACTCGGCGTGGCGGTATGTTTGGCGGGGATATACATTTGCGGTCGCGCCGGGATGATGAAAGAAAAAGACCTCTCGCAAGAACAAAAAACGGCAGCTATTGCGGAGTTTGACCTATGGAAAGGGTTAGCAGTGGCGGTTACGTCGGGTATTCTGAGCGCTTGTTTCAATTTTGGCATCGAAGCCGGTAAACCTATGGCCGCAGTAGCCATCACCAATGGTTGTAATCCTCTTTTCCAGAATAATGTCATCTTTGTCGTCATCCTGTGGGGAGGGCTCACCACCAATTTCATCTGGTGTATGATTCTGAATTGGCGCAACCGCACCTTTGGCGATTATGCCAACGCCAAGGCGCCTTTGGCCAACAATTACTTTTTTTCCATCATTGCGGGAACCACCTGGTTTTTGCAATTCTTTTTTTACGGCATGGGCGAAAGCAAACTGGGCAATGGCGCCAGTTCCTGGATCCTGCACATGGCTACCATCATCATCACGTCCAATCTTTGGGGATTATATTTTAAAGAATGGAACGGCGTTTCGCAAAAAACCTTCCAAACCATCCTTATGGGGATTGCGGTGGTGATTTTATCGGTATTTGTGGTGGGTTATGGGAATGCGTTGTAAGGGATGGAATCGGGGCTACAATACTGGACTTCCTCAATTAAATAGACTATTGCAATGAGCTATGACAAGACGTCCCCTTCCTCAATAGAATTGGCGGGAACAAACGATAAGCCAAAAGCTAGAAGGAAAACAATATTCAAGAAGTTCGATTTTTGAAATTTCTTTTCGTAATCCACTATGAAACCATAGCCATGTTCAAATAGCTCAAAGCCAAATCCAATTACAAAGGCGAGCAGAACAATATTGGATAAACTTTTTGCTCTATACTTAGATAATTTGCGCCAATAAACAACAATAAGTATGGCTGGTTGTGCTACAAATAATAGTAATGCCGTTGAGAAGTCGAGCAAAAAAGCAAGAGAAAGTGCCAGAATAAGGTAGGCGGTGAGGATGTTGAGGAATTTTGGCATGGTAATTAGTTGGTAAAAAAGTCCATAATAGATGAATGTCCATAAAGTAAATAAATAAAATTTAAAGCATTGTTTAATGCATGAAAAAATATAGGAACCAAGAGATTTTGAGATTTAATATAGACATACCCAAGGAAGATGCCCCCTAAAAATGCAAAAAATACCTGGTCTGGACTAACATGTATTAATCCAAAAATTAAGCCTGATAAGAGTAATGAAGCCTTTTCTGGCTTGTGTTTAAGCAAATAGTCAAGAATCAAACCTCGAAAAATAAGTTCTTCTAAAATCGGAGCAATGATGACAATGACAATAAAAAATTGAGTTCGATTTTGTTTGAATTCATTTTCAAAAATTGAACTCGAAAAACTGGGTAGGTTGATGAAAACGCCCAATGTGTCTACGATAAGAAAAAAAACAATAAATAGTGAAAAAAGCTTTGCGAATTGGCGAAGACTGACACGCGCATTCTGGATTGTTGACTTTAGGGATATTTGCCCGTAAATTAGCATTGCCAAATGTACCACAGTATATGTCAGTATAAAAGGTAGAGGCTGGAGATGGTCTTTTTCTTTTACTCCAAATAAATACATGATGGGTATACAGGCTGCGGCACCTATGACGAAACCCGTAATAATGATATTTATACTGTGCCAAAAAGGGGTTGAAGGTTTGATTCTCATATATCAAACTACTCTATTTAAACAATTCCTTTGAAAGAACAGTAAGATGACAGATGACATGATTTGTAGTTTTTTCACAAATATCCCATACCCCCAGGCCTCAATCAAGGCATTTTCACCCAATTTTAACCACCTCAAATTTTCCGCATTACCCCCTTCCAAAGATTTTATTGCTCTCTTCTTGATTGCTGTAACAAGATTATGAAGTGTATTTATGGAGGATTCATGTTAAAATAACAATCTTCCCGTTTGCAGCTTTTTTTATCATACTTAAATTACCTTATCAATACCCGCCTACCTCTGGCGTATTTTTTTCTACAATATCTTGTCCTTCAAACCGGCGTTTGGCTTCATCAAGCATAACGGCCGTTGCCGTTGCACCGATACGGGTTACGCCCAGACTACGCACGTGCAACAAATCATCCAAACTTCTCACTCCGCCAGCCGCTTTGATTTGCACTTGAGGCGCCGAGTGTTTTCTCATCAATATCAAATCGGGTTCTGTAGCGCCTAAATAGCTGTATTTTCCATCGGCGCCTTTCACAAAACCATAGCCGGTGGAGGTTTTTACAAAGTCCACACCAACGTTGTTGCAAATTTCGCAGAGTTTGATTTTCAAATCATCGGTAGGCAAAAAGTCGTTTTCAAAAATCACTTTGACGATTGCGCCATGGGCATGCGAAGCTTCGGTTACTTTGCGGATATCGTTCTCTACATAATCCCAATCATGGCTCAGAACTTTTCCGATGTTGACCACCATATCGATTTCGGTGGCGCCTTCTTGACAAGCAAAAATCGTTTCCGCAACTTTGATATTCGTATGGCTGCTGCCGTGGGGGAAGCCAACAACCGTACAAACCAATACCTGCGTACCTTCCAATAATTTTTTTGCTTGTGCTACCGCATAGGGTTTGATGCAAACCGATGCTACATCATATTGGGCAGCCAACGCGCAACCTTCCGCCAAATCAGCATCAGTCATGGTTGGGTGCAACAAAGAATGATCGATCATTTTGGCCAATTCGTGTACAATGGACATATTGATGAGTTTAGGTAAGAGTTTAGAAGTGTGAACCCAAATTTAAAAATCATTTATTCTCCTCCCTACTAAAGTCTTGAAAAAAGGTCAAACTATCCGGATTTCGAACCGAGCCTAAGTTGACAGCGGTTTCCAGGGGTTTGCCTTGGAGGATTTTCTTCACGGGTAATTCCAGTTTTTTGCCGCTGATGGTATAGGGAATATCAGGCACTAAAAAAATGGCATCGGGCACATGACGGGGGGAGTAATCGCTGCGGATTTGCTGGTTGATTTTTTTCTTTAACTCTGCCGTTAATTCGAACGCCTCTTTTAAGGTAACAAAAAGCGGCATCCAGGATTCCCCATCGGTCTGTTCCAAGTGCAAAATCAGGCTATCTTTGATTTCTTCCAGTTTTTCAACCGAGCGATAAATCTCGCTGGTACCAATGCGAATACCTTGTCGGTTCAACGTTGCATCGGAACGCCCCAAGATCACCAAGGTGTTTCTAGGGGTGATTTTCAACCAATCACCATGACGCCAAATACCAGGATACATTTCAAAGTAGCTGGATTGATATTTTGAAAAATCGGGATCATTCCAAAAATAGATGGGCATACAAGGCATGGGTTGGGTGATGACCATTTCGCCTACTTCGTCTATCAAAGGATGCCCTTCTTCATCAAAAGCCGCCATGGCACAACCCAGTGCCCGACATTGAATTTCGCCCTCGTAAACTGGCAATAAGGGATTACCCCCCACAAAAGCCGTACACACATCGGTGCCTCCGCTCATAGAACCCAACCAAAGATCGGCTTTGACGTTTTGATAAATCCAATCAAACCCCTCGGGCGGCAAGGGAGAACCCGTACAACCCATTGCCCGCAAAGCGCTTAGATCGTATTGACTGGGTTTTACTTCCAGTTTCATACAGGCTAAAACATACGCGGCGCTAACCCCAAAATGATTGATCTTTGCTTCCTCCACCAACTTCCAAAGCACGCCCATGTTGGGATATCCAGGACTGCCATCGTACAACATAATCGTAGCGCCAGCCAATAAAGTGGCATGCAAAAAATTCCACATCATCCAGCCGGTGGTGGTGAACCAAAAAAACCGTTCGCCAGGATGGATATCGGCATGAAAATGGGCATACTTTAAATGCTCCAGCAACATCCCGCCATGGGAGTGGGTGATGGC
Organism: Saprospiraceae bacterium; assembly: GCA_040401995.1. Lineage (GTDB taxonomy): Bacteria > Bacteroidota > Bacteroidia > Chitinophagales > Saprospiraceae > Haliscomenobacter. Next base: position 15,638 of record JBBANM010000076.1, on the reverse strand, counting down.
TTTGGGAATTCCCGTGGTGCCAGAGGAATACAGTACCCAAAGCGGATGCGCAAAAGGAACGGCGGTAAAGGTAAGTTCCGCTTCCAGATGGGTCAGGGTGTCCGCCCAGACTACACTTTGAGCAATAGCAATAGATTCATCGCTTGATTGAGGAATCAAAATCGTTTGTTGCAGCATTGGCAAGGCTGCTTGTAACTGAACGACTTCCTCGGTTTTATCAAAAAAACGACCACCGTATTGGTAACCCGTTACTGCTATCAATACTTTGGGGGCAACTTGTCCGAAACGCTCAACTACGCTGCTAACCCCAAAATCAGGCGACGCGCTGGTCCAAATCGCACCAATCGACATGGTCGCCAAAAGGGCTACGCTGGCTTCCGGTATATTGGTCAAAAAACCAGCTACGCAATCGCCTGGTTGTACGCCCAAACTTTTTAAATATGCACTCAGCGAAGCCACTTGCATCTTTAGCGTCGCCCAGCTGATTTCTTGTAAGGGTTGAAATTCCGATTGAAAAAGGATGGCCGGACGGGAATCGGTGTACTGTCGAAAAACATGCTCGGCATAGTTTAAGGTACTGCCTTCAAACCACTGCGTATGCGGCATATCGCCCGACATTACCGCATTATACGGCGTATGACTAATGATGGAAAAGTATTGCCAAAGCGATTCCCAAAATGCTGCCGGTTGTTCAATCGACCACTGCCACAAGGCTTGATAATCTGGGAAGGTCATTCCGTAGCGTTCATCAGCGGCTAACCAATGTAGGTATCGACTCAATTGCGCTGATGATTTGAGCGCAGCAGAGGGCTGCCAAAGTAACCGTGGTTGTGCGTCCATGTTGGTGATAAATTTTAATGGTAGGTTTTGGAAACAACCTAGAACGGCATAAAATTATAAAATAGCCATTTGCTTTTTTGGTCTATTTCTCGCCTATTTCCAAACCCCTTCAGGCAAAAATACCTCTCCTCTGCTGAGCAATCTTGCGGTGCGCAATACCCCCGATTTTTCAATAGTCGGAAAACCATTAACCGCAGTTCCCGTGCTCAAATTGACGGTAAATTCACCACTGGGGTGCTCCACTGATAGCAGATATTGCCCACTAGTTGGCGGACTCACGACCGCGATGCCCTCGGTTATTGTGCCGGGAATAACACAGGCTGTTGCCGTGCTCACCGCACCTAATACGCCAATGGCTTCATGGCAAATATGCGGTAAAAAAGTACGAGTATGTATGGCGCCACCGGCGATGGGCGGAGCAATCAAACACATTTTGGGAATGGTGGTATTTTTGACATCGCCTAAGTTCATTTTTGGCCCCATCTGCAGCCGAATGCTTTCCAATTTTTCTTTCAAAAGCACATGGTCATCCAATGCCATGGGCGATTCATATCCGCTGATACCTAAATCCATAGCTCTTAACAAAATTTCGGGCATGCCATTGTCGATGCAAGTTACCTCAATACCATCTACTTTGTCCCGCAAATTTCCCGTCGGCAGCAGCGCTCCGCAGGTTGAGCCCGCCGTATCCAAATAGTTGCAAATAATGGGAGCGGCAGTACCTGGCGCGCCGTCGATCTTGGTATCGCCAGCGTATTGCACCTGGCCATTGGGCGTGAGTACGGTCACTTCGCATAAGGCGCCGGTGTTGAGCATGCGCACGACGGCGGTGGTAGTTGGGGAATTTGCCGGAATAATCCCTGCTTCGATGGCAAAAGGCACCACGCCAGCCAGGATATTGCCACAAGTTTGGGTAGTCGAGGTTTTTCCTTTACCAATGATCACTTGGATAAAGAGGTAGTCCAAGTCGATGTTTTTTTCCGAAGAACGACCAACGATTGCAACTTTACTGGTAAGCGTTGTTCCGCCCCCCAATCCGTCGATTTGTCGCGCATCACCTGGCCCGACGCCTTCCATTGCCGCAAGAATCACTTGATCCCGCAGTACCTCATCGACTGGCAGATCTTCGAATTTAAAAAATAAGCCTTTGGAACTTCCGCCGCGCAATTGCATGTAGGGAATGGCTTTTTGCATGGGTATTTTTTTAACGCGTAGCAATAATCTTTGCCAAGGATTCCATCGTAGCCTTGGACATCAGCGGGTCAATGCCTACATTTTCCAGCATTTTTGTAACGGCCTCCATTTCATGCATGCGTCGTTCGGCATGAATAAACGTGCCTTCTAAAAACCGATCAATCAGGGTTTCATCCCCGCCAATTACCGAGCTGATTTGTGGACGAATGTAATCTTCTTTGCCAAAAGCTTTTGCCGCAGCTATCGCCTCGACGATCACCGCCGCCACGCCCTTGTAAACGATGGAACGCAATAATTTGCGGATGGATGCTTCACCAACTTCGTCGCTGATCACCGTTAGATCCCAATTTAAATGGGCTACTTTTTCCGCCAAGGTCTGTGCTCCTGGTCCGGATGCCAAAAAAGGGGTTTGGATGCCTAATGGCGGCACTGGCGCCATGATGGCCAAATCGACAAACGCGACCCCGGTTGACTTTAATCGCTCGGCAATGGCTTGTTTCATTTCCGGGCCAGAGGTATTCATCTCCAGATAAATCTTTTGGGCATTGAGCACTGGCGCTACTTCTAAAGCAATCGCTGCCGACACGCTAGAAAGGTTGGCGCTCAGGATGATATCGGCATCCGCTGCTGCGGCCAGATTACTTGCCGCAAACACTACCCGCGGATCCAATTCCCTTTTGGGCGCTGGATCCCAGCCGGTTACACTTACACCAGTGGCAGCCAAATCATTGGCAAAACGGCTGCCTGCCTCGCCCAATCCCAATACGGCAAATTTGATCATGTCTTTTAGTCCTTAATCCCAGCCATAAATTTGCAGGGAGGTTTTCCCTTCTCTCAATTGTCGGCGCACGTTTTCCTCGCGCTCTTCACGGGCAATGGCTTTTTCAATGGTTTCTTCCAAACGTTCAAAAGGGGTAACCACTACCCCATCGCGATCCCCCACAATGATGTCGCCTGGGCGAACGATGCAGTCGCCCACTACGATGGGTTGATTGAGCGTACCATCGCCATAGCTGGAAGTGCCTACGATGCACAATCCCCGACTAAACACCGGGAAGTCGAGCGCCTCAATATCGTCGGCATCACGTACACAAGCGTTGATCACCAAACCAGCAATGCCCTGCGTTTTTGCGCCTAAAGTCATCAAATCGCCCCAATAACCTGCTTCATAAAAACCCGAACAATCCACCACCAATACATCGCCGGGTTTTGCGGCGGCGTATGCGCGATGCAGCATCCGGTTGTCGCGCGGCATGGTTTTTACGGTAAAAGCCGGTCCGCAAATTTTCATTTTGGGGTTTATCGGTTTGATGGCCGAGGGTAAATTGCCTTGTTTCCCCAGGGCTTCATGGATGGTGGCTGCCGAAAACTGGCCGAGTTTTTTGATTAAATCCATGGTTATGCTTTTTATTTAGAGTGTGTTTGGATTTTTAGTTCGCAGGCGAAAATGAGTCAAAATTTGCACCAACGAGGCGTAAAAAACGGAGTGTAGCAGCGCTACATGAGTATTTTTACAACGAAGTTGGGGCGAATTTTGGCCATTTGCAGCGCGAATAAAAAATCCAAACACACTCCTAAAAAATACTTGCCGTCACCCTTGGCGAATGGCTTTGGTGTGCTTCCGCAAATTTGATGTCTTTTTTGCCGGAAATCCGCCGGGCATGATTGGCGCGACGAGATGCCAATTCGGCGTAATAGTCTTTGAGGTAATTTTGCGCCCCCATACATTCCATCGCCGCCATTTTTTTGTCCATTACCGAGCTGATATCAATGAAGGTATCGGGTACAAATGCCGATAGCTCCGGTTGGTGCGGTTCGAAGGAATACCAGGCGGGTGGGTCAATGTTTTTGAACGCGCTGGCCACTCCGGCGCCCGAAGCCAATTGTCGAGCCCGCATCACCGCTTGAAAGGCCAATGGATGATCGGGGTTAAAAGGATCTTTTTCGCTGTGGGTCAAGATCACCGTCGGTTCAAAATCGCGGATGATCTCGGTTAATTCTTCGATGCGGTCGTCGCTGATCAGCAAGGGGTAATCGCCCCAATCCAAAAAAGCAATCGGCGTAGCGATGGCTGCTGCCGCTGCCAAAGCCTGCTCATGGCGAATTTTTTTGACACTCTCCTCGCTGCGCTTGGGATCTTCTTTCCACAATTCGCCCGACTCCCCTCTTTCACCATACGACATGGCGATTACCAACGTCGTTGCACCTTCTTCCAGCGCCTTGGCAATCGTACCTGCCGATCGCCAAACGAAATCGCCCGAGTGGGCGCCTACAACCAATAATTTTTTCATAAATAAAGCTTTTCCTTATTCAATAAGGAACGGGTGAATAATAAAGTGTCATTTTAGCCGCCGCTATTTTGCAGCCAATCGACTATCTTTTGAGGCGCAATGTGGGGCATTGTAACGAAAAAGATAGGAAGAGTGGCGGTGAAAGAGCAAGGCAAAAGTGATACTTTATTGTTTACCCGTTCCTAACATCGGGCATTGGTGTGCCGTGGGTGTGAAAACTAGGTACTGTTTGTAATCCCCAGGCTTGTCCCTTCGAGCGTTCTTCTTTGTTCCAAACGATGGTTTTGAAATCCGGATCCAACACCAAGCGCGCCGTAGCATTGGCGACCTCCACCCGATTGCCGCCAGGCTCATACACATAGAGGAAAAAAGTTTGCTGAATGGCGTGTTTGTGCGGTCCAGTTTCGATGAAAATGCCGTTTTCCAGGCAAATATCCGCAGCAATCAATACTTCTTCCCGGCTGTTAACCGCGTAGGTCATGTGGTGCAGGCGTTCTTCCATCGCCAGGTGATCTTGGGTTACTGCCAGATCATACGATTTTGAATTGACGGCAAACCAAGCGCCTTTTACCTCGTTTTCATCAAAAATGATAGTCTCGGTGAGGATACCGCCCAAGGTGTTCAACTGAAAATCGCGAAAAGCGCGGACGTCTTTGGCCAACAAATTGAGGTGATCCAAACGCCGTACATTGATGCCCCTCCCAGGGAATTTGCTAGCGGTATTCTTTAATGCCGATTGATGCGCGGCATCAGCCTGGTATTTCTCGGTTTCAAAATAAATCTCGGTCCGATGTCCAGCACCGGGGTATTGAAACACGTAGGCGGGGCCATGCCCAATTCCAGCGTCGATCCAGCCTATTCCTTGTCCGCTGGCTTCAATGGCCGCAACCCTGCGCGCCAAGGCTTGCGCACTACGCGCGCGCCAGGCGAAATGACCAATACCCGCTTTTTTGGCAGCCGTGAGTTGCAAAGTATGGTGTTCGTAATCATCGTAAGCCCGCAAATAAACGGAGTCACCGGAGACTGTGCTGATCGACATGCCCATGATGTCGGTAAAAAAACGGGTACTTTCCTCCAGTTTTGGCGTGTACATTTCCACGTGGGCAAGATGGGCAATGTCCCAGATGACTTCGTTCATTGTTCGATTTATTTCTTCAAATGTGCATCTAAAAATTGAAAAACTCGATCCAAATTTTCCTTGGTTTCGAATTGGGGTCCGCCGTGGCGGGTATCTTTGAGTAAAGTAAGGGTTACTTTTTCTTTACCCAAAACAGCCTCCAGCGCTTTGGCAAAATCGATGGATTGCTCGGTGGGTACCAGTTGGTCTTCTTGGCCGTGTTCAATAAAAAACGGCGGATCATCATTGGTGATGTAGGTGGCAGGGCTGGCAATTTTCACCAAATCCTGGGCTTCGGTAATCTTTCTTCCCACCAACATCGACTCCGGGGAATCGGCATTATCGTGATCGGTTTTTCCCTTGCTCGATACTTTGAACTGGGCGTCCATGGTGTTGAAATTGATCGGCCCAAACCAATCTACCACCGCTTGTACCCGACTCGATTGTTTGGGATTGCCTTGGGTAAGATCTTCCAAAGCAGCCACTCCGCCCGAAGTGCCAGCCATAGCCGCCAAATTTCCGCCCGCCGAACCGCCCCAGGTAGCGATTTTTTTGCCATTCAATTGGTATTTTTTGGCATTGGCGCGAATGAAACGTATGGCAGCTTTTACGTCATAGATCTGTGCCGGATAAATGGCTTCGCCACTCAAACGGTAATTGATGCTCACTACGGCATAACCGCGTTTTAAGCCCTCCAACATGCCATTGACCTGTCCGTCGGCTTTGTCGCCCATCCGGAATGCGCCGCCGTGAATAGACATAATTACAGGAAAAGGACCTTTACCTTCGTTGGGCAAGTAGATGTCCATTTTTTGCGCCGTTGCATTGGGTACGTAAGCCACATCCAACCACTTGCGGGTAATTTGATCGATATTGGCTTTACCCATACCACCGCCGCGGGGCTGGCAATTCACTAAAGTTACCAGAAGTACCAAAGTGAATAAAAGACTGATTTTCATGTATTTTTTCATAGACTCTGTTTTTCAAGATAAGTAATCAAGGGTTTGTTTTTGCTTTTTTCCCACCAATAAACCGCCAGCGAACCAGTACTCAATAGACCATAAAGCCAAAGCGCATAGGTATTGGTTTCGGCGAGAAATTGAGTAGCAAAATTGGATTGACCACTTAAGCGTTCCAACAACCATGCCAGCGCAGCGACAGCAATTACCACGGCGCCTGACCAGCGGAATACGGGATAAAATGTGGTTTGACTTAACAAAACCAACCAGGGGATGATCAAAAAAACCAAACCCAATTGCATCAGTTCAATCCCAATATTGAAACCAAGAATGCTCAAAATCAAGTATTGGGGACTGAGCAATAAGTCAGTTAAAGAATAGGCAAATGCCATACCGTGGATCAAGCCAAAGCCTGCTGCCAGGTAGAGTTCTTTACCAGCAAAGAGGGGTCGCATGGCATGAACCGCAGAAACCAAAATAGAAAATGCGATCAATGCTTCAATCCACTGAACCGGGGCTTTTACCCAACCCAAAGCGCCAATGATCAAAGTGAGGGAATGGCCCAAGGTAAAGGCAGTTACGATTTTCAATAAGCGTTTTAAGCTGTATTTCAATCCCCCGTAAGCGCCCCATTTTTTTCCACTGGTAATAAGCGTAGCTGGCAGCAATAAGGCCAGTAAAAAAAGTAAGTGATCAACCCCTTCGGCGATGTGTTGCATCCCCATTTGCGTCATTTTTTTGAACCCAATCCACCAACTGCCCTTATTCAAATTGACCATCAACGGAGCAATAGTGTTGCTACGTGGATCCAAAGCGATGACGCCTACTTGTCTGGGATGTGCCGCATCAATGCCGGCCTCCCAATCTTGCTGAACGGAAACCAGAATAGCATGAGTAACCAGCTGGTGGACGATGACGTCGTAGTCGAAAGTAAAACTGCGCACAGTAGCTCCCGCTGGCGGACTCAACCACAATTTTGCAGTCAGTTCCTGGTAAAGACCATTCTCGTTTTGTTGAGCAGGTTGCACCAAAAGCTCATTCAACTCAACCGTCCAAGATTGACCGTTCGGAGTTACAACATGGATGTGCTGTAACAAGTAGCGTTTCAACTGTTTTCCTAAGCGAGCGACGAGGGTTGAGGCCTCCGTTTCTACATCCTGACCAAATCCATACTTTAACTGGCTGAGTGGCAATTGCAATTCAGCGCTTACGCCATTGTGGTGCACCGTTAGTAATACCAAGGAGTTGGGCATAGGATGGGCGCTAGCCCGTTTTGGCAAAATCGCCAAAACGAGCAGCACGCCGAAACATCCAATGAAGGATTTTAATTCGCTCCTAAAAAATATACTGATAATCATGATTTAAAAAGTGAAGTTGGCCCCGTAATCGCGGGTGTGATCCCGCCAAATGGTATGGTAGTGAATCTCGTTGCGGAATACAATGCCGCCTTGACAAGCAAATTCAATCCATACACTTGGCCCGTCAATGCGTACATAATCCGCTTGCGCCGCCAAAGTCGCATTCCCCGAGTATGCGATGTAGGTATTGTCGAGCTCTTTTTCATAAATCGCCAATAAGCTGGCTGCAGTAGCATCCTCGGTATCTAGCACCCAAGGCTTCATGGCTGCTAAAACCGCCGCTTTCTGGGTGGCATTTAAGCTGCTCACTTGTAACCCCACTTTGGTTGTTGGGAATTGCCCGTCTTTTCCAGGTCCCAAAACGATATCGCTAAAAGTGGCAGTCAGTTTTGCTGCCGCCAGCTGCGTGCTATTCAAAGCTGCCAGCATGGCTACCATGCTCGTTTGCTCGCCCGCTAATGGCGCATAAGTGACACTGTTTGCCGTCCAGCTCTTAGGTTCCACGGCTTCATGGAGCGGAGTAGCACTGGCAATTGCACCATTTTGGAAGGTCGTAGCAATCGCTAAGTGGTGACCGCCACATTGCAATTGCCATTTACCGGTGGTAGAAGGCGTACCTAAAAAAGCAATAAAGTAGACGCCCGCACCATAATCAGATCCACCGCCACTGATATTGAGCAAATCATCGGCCAACCAGATCTGCGTAACTTCGTCGTAGCCATCATTGCTTCCCGTACCCGTAGCAGCCTTGACTAAGGCTTTTGCCGCTGCTAATTGGGTCGCATTCAGCGTGCTGAATTGCAATCCCAGGCGACCAACCATTCTGTTGGGCAAATTCGACCATTTGATGGCATTGGCTTTGGTGTAATCCAATTGTAGAGTGGTGATTTGAGCGGCGGTCAAAGTAGCCTTGAATGCCTCGGCCAAACAAACGATTTTGGCTACCGTGTTGGTGGAATTACAAGGATCAGATGATGACGATCCACCGCTTACGGTCAATGCAATGCTGCAGGATTGTCCGCCAAAGCTAATGGCAAAATTGGCCGTTCCCGCTGCACTTGGCGTACCGCTGATGCTGTAAGTAAGACTGCCCGATCCGTTGGCCAGATCGCCGGCTTGCAAAATCGCGCTCAGTCCAGTAACTCCAGTAGACGCAATTGAGCTCCCTGCCGCGTAAGCCACGTTACCATTGCCGCCCGTATAAGGAACGGATGCTGTAGCCGTGTAAGGAGATCCCGCAGTTGCGGTTGTCGAATAAGTAACATTGGCACACAGCAGCGAAGCCACCGTAGGCGCAGTAGCCACAACTTCGTTTTTTTTGCAGGCTGGGAAAAACAGCAGCAAAGCAGTTGCGGGAATCAAAAAAATCAACCATTTGAACTTCATGTACTTATAGTTTGGATTAAAAAATAAATGGAAAAAATCAAGGTGTAGGTAGAGTATGGTAAGTAAAAGCCATGAAGAGGCTATTGGTGATGCAGAAGACGAAGCATCTGTTTAGCTTATAAAACAGACATTCGGTGGATGAAACAGATAACACGAGTTAGTATCCTCTGACAGCAATTGGGCTGTAGAAGAAAAGATGATTGCGGTGATCATAGGAATTCGGGTTAAAAACTAATTTTTACAAAGATTAAATTAATCGAAACACCCTACCGGATAGTTTTTTTTATATTTCGGATAAATTTTAAACATTGCGGCAAGGATGGAAAAAATCAAACATTACGACGGGTTATATGGCGATTTGGAGCACCAACCACATGCTGGTTATATTTTTTCGGAGTTGATTGAAACGCGTAGCCGCAACTTCAATTGGAGTATTCAACCCCATTTCCACACCCGTTTGTTTCAGATTTTTTGCATTGAATCTGGCCAACTTGAGCTTACCGCACCAATCAATGGTGAAAAACTACAAACGCCGTGTGTATTGGTTATTCCGCCTACCGTGGTGCATGGTTTTGAGTACAGCAGCGATGTAGAGGGGAGAATATTGACGGTATCGGAGCCGTTGCTGGAGAACATTTTTCAACAAGCTTCGGCGATGACGGTGGCGATGAACGATTTTCAGTGCGTATCTTTTGAATCTCGATCTTCCAGCGCTTTCGAAGCAGTGATCCGCTTGATGCAACAGATTGACGAGGAGCTTTTTGCCAATCGGGCCGAGAAAAACAGCTTGCTCCAAGCGCTTTTTTTACAGTTGTTTATACTGCTGTACCGCCAATTGCAAACCAACAAGCGGGAAAACATAGCTGAAGGCCACCACGGACTCAAATACCTAAGTCGGTTTCAGAAAAGCATCAAAAATTCGGTTTACCCCAAAAGTATTCCTGATTTTGCGGCGGAGTTGTCGATCACTTCGGTGCATTTAAACCGTATCTGTCGGGCATTGTCCGGAAAATCGGCCTCGCAAATGGTGCAGGAGCATTTGATTCAGCAGGCGCAGAAATACTTGATCCACACGACTTATACCGTTTCTGAAATTTCTTATTTACTTAAATTTGAGTACCCTAATTATTTTGCCAAGTTGTTTCGGAAGCATACCGGCGTTGCGCCAAAGACCTATCGCGAGCAGAATCAGGGGAAGGTGTAAATGTGCAATACCTGATCAAGTAAATGAAAAAATCAGGACTGTAAGCCTCCATTTTCTAAAAAACAGACAATGCCTTATTTTTTTACAAAACTTTAAATCATTGCTTTTCAGCACGATACGGTAGAGACACATTGCAATGTGTCTCTACGGAATTGGAGCCTTACCCTTAAATTGGTAGCCTGCCCCGATTTTCTGAGATACGCTTTCAAATCAACCTCATGAGCAAATACACCACCAAAGCCAAACCCACAACTACCCCAATAATCCACCAAGCATAAAATTGCATTCCCCGCCGGATGAAAAATAGCATGGTATACTGCCAATAATGCCTACTTTTTTTGGCATCCACCGGCGGCGCATCCAGATCTAAAGCATGTAAGATCAAACCCATATCCAAATTAAACGGCGCATGAAGAAAAAAAGGAAAAGTGCCAAATTGCTTATTCCGGATCCGCTTGACGGGCGAATGAGCAGCTTGGTGGATCTCTACTTCACAGGAAGGGTCTTCCAGCGCAGTTTTTCCATACCTGCCCCCGCGGGTGCGCCAAAGGTTTTGAAACAAGCGGCATTCTAAATCCAGGGCAATTGATCCAGGGTAATTCAGGTGAAACAAATTAAGCAAGATTTGATCATTGCCGACGGATTGCATGCGCTCAATGAAAACTAGTTTTTCAAAAATATCCGCCAGCGCACCGGCGTAGCCAATCAGTAATCCCATACACGGGCGGCTGTAGTCATCGGCATGACCTGTTTCCATGCCAATCACTTTGCTGAAACTATTGCTCATTAATTGATCGGCTAAGATCCGCATGAATTTTTGTTTCGGAAAATAACGTTGACCGGAAAAAACTACCGGATGGCCCAGCTCATTAAACTGCTGGAGCAGCTCGGTTGCCGGTCCCACCACCACCACATCATAGCCATCGACACAAACAACAGGTTGATCAGGCGGTTCTTGTCTTAAGGCTTCCACGTAGAGTTCCAATTTCCAGGCCAAGCCTTTCCAGGGCTGGTTCCAGCCTAGCACTTGCAGTTCATAGCCCCATTGCTGGGAAGTTTGTTGCAGCAGGTTAAAGCAACCTTCTGGCTGGGTTACGATGGTAAAGATTTTCATAAAACCGGGTTAAATGATGCTGTCAGGTGAATATAAGCTGTTCGTTATGATAGAGGTTGAATCGCTCCTACGACCCCTATTCCAATAGCGAATGGGCTTTTATAAAAAACGATGGGAGAGGCTTAACAGTTCAGGGAAATTATTAGTATGTGTGGGGTTGATTTGAGGATAGAATTTTGGGAATAGATGCTGATGCTGGGATAGTAAACCAAAAAAAGCTTCACTTCGCTCGATTCTTTTTCGGAACTTAGCAAAGCGACAGCCCCAGGAGTGATCTTAACAGCAACTTACGCCAACACCTAAAACCTAACTATTACATGAATAAGAAAATACAACTCACCCTGACCAGTTTGATCTTGCTGGTGCTTCCATTTTTGGTCGGGAATTCGATTGGCAAATATTCGCCCTATGTGGAAGGAAACAGTTTTCTGACCTATGTAATCATTTGGGCTCTTATTTCAGTTGCTCTTGCGGCAATGGCATTCCTACTACTGCAATATGCCGCTCAATCATTTGAAAGCGTATCCATTGGCGGGGCATTTCTTTTTTTACTCGCCTGTCCAATTGTTGGAATCATTGGGTTGGTTTCAGCACCTGACCTTAGTCTTAAAATGCTAGAACACCCAGAGCGCGAACATTTGCGGTATCTTTATCTATTCATCGCAACGTTCCTTTTTGGCATTTTTACCCTATTCCTATTCCGTAGTAATTTTTTAAAACTTGATCGCTTGACTAGCTGGGTAACGACCTTGGTTTTTATTCTTGCCTTCGCAGAATTCATTTGGGAGTTTACGCATCATTATTTTTATCCAGAAGCAATGAAAGAATGGGTTGATCAAGGTAAAAAAGCTGAATTGTTGGGTAAAAACTATGACAACATCAATATTGTTGACATTGGCGTATTTGGAAGACTCATCCAGTACTCCTTGATCATCTGGCTTTCAACCCATTTATACCAATTGCGACAAGTCAACCTTTGGAGCCCAATTTTGACAGTGGTATTGAGCTTAGCGGGTATTGTCTCGGCGACAACAATCTACATTACGGAAATGAATGTTCCCAAGGGATTTGAACTTTTATTTCTATTCTTTATCCCTGGGATACCCTTTTTATTGTTGTACTGGTTGGGGGTAGGGATTTTGACAAGATTTGGAAAAAGTGAAATTTCAGCCTAGAAAAGATTTTCACTCAAACAAAAGGAGTAAAATACTTCTCTCGGGATGGAAAGGTGAAATTTTGGCGAATTTATTTTTTTGACCTGCGAGACGTATAGAGCAGGCTTAGCCAAAGCTAAGACGGGCATTTTCAACACGCTAAGACGAAAAAGACAAAAAGCATCTGGTCGTCCCGAGGCAAGTATGACTAGTTGGTAGACTTGAACCGATTGAATGAATCTAGTTTCAACCCATCCGTCATTCATTTTATAAAAGCGATATTGGTCATTTGTATTGCATTTCGAGTTTGGCAATTGTCCGCCGAGCTACGTTTCCCTCTTCAACAGCACTGTAGTTTTGCCACTGTTAAAAAAATCATTCTTCATTCATGTAAAATTATCGGTTCATGAAAAATTTTATTTCACTAATGATTCTAACAGTTGCTACTGCTGCATTTATTACCATGACATCTTGTAGCAAAGACAACAGTGTTACTACCGTTGATAGTAGCTTACCAGATGGAAAATTCACTTCACAGCGTATGGGAACCTTGACAGCTCAAAACGGTACTCCAACCAGTGGCACAGTAGAATTTGGTACGGATACAAAATCACAACAGTGGTTACATTTTACTAGTAATTTTAAGACTGAATTGGCAACCGGCACGGTAACGATTTATTTGTCAAAAACGCAGCCTATTCAATTTGACCCAGGTAACGGCAATCCAAAGTTGCGTGCAGTGGGCATTATCAGCAAAAATGGCGAGGGCTATTTTAAAATTAATACATCTGTTGATAATTCCTTCAACAATGTCATTCTTTGGTGTGGATCCGCATCTATTCCTTTCGGTTATGCCCCACTTCAGTAAGATCATTTTTTAGTTAACCCTTTAGGCTGTCGTCATTTTTTTGTACGACAGCCTATTTTTTTAATCCTGCTATTATGAAAAATTTAATTTTTATATTCCTATTTATTTCGCTGATTCCATTTATTGGTGAATCGCAAAGTGGCTGGGTAAAAGCGCCGGGTGAGTGGTATGGGCAACTATCTGCTGCTAAGATGCAGTCGAAAGATTATTTCAACTTGTTGGGCACACGAACACCAACGAATCAATTTGAGCAAAAGGCCATAAATTTATATGCTGAGTATGGTTTAAACAAAAAACTAACCCTAATCAGCGGCACTTCCTTTAGAAGCAATGCCTATGAGACAACCAATTCGGTCACTGCCCTTAGCGATTTTCGGGTGGAAGTGAAATACAGCTTATTACAAAAAAAATATCCTTTAGCCATCAGTGTATCTTCTGAAATTCCACTATCGAATAAAACGAATTTTGCTACGGCCAACGAACCGAATGGCCTTGGCATCCGTGAAAAAATCAATCTGGCGACAACCGATGGTGAAGTCAATTTTTGGACAACGCTTGCCTTATCTCATTCTTTTGGTAAAGGCAAAATGTATGCTTCGGCCTACAGTGCTTACAATTTGCGTACTTCAGGTTTTACTGATCAAATTAAGACTGGGGTAGAATTTGGTATACAACCATTCAATCGATTCTGGCTTAATGGAAAATTAAATTCGCTTTTCAGCGCTTCTGCAACACCCAATCCTGGCGTGCCTTTCATACGGGGCGAGGGAACTACTTTTACAGCACACTCCTTTGGCGCATCGTATACATTTAAAAATAATTTAGGTATACTTGCTGAATATTTCGCTTTTTCGGATTTAATCTCACAACGAAAAAACATTTACAGTGCTCCAGTTTTTTCAATTGGATTATTTATTAAACATGCAAAATAATATTTTGAAGCCCTTACAAGTAATTTAGGCTTTGGAGCTTGTTTAGGTTTTGAATTCTGGACTCCATGAGGCAAATTTCATTTCATGCTACGTTATAATTTTCGCCGTATCGCCCACATAATGCTCCAAATTTAGCCTTGCCTGAAATAAAATATGCTCTCCATAGCTTCAGATCCAAAATCTGAACAAGCGCTAAGACATAATCATCAAAATTGGATAAATCAAAATCTATTGCCGCTACTGTTGGCCCGACCCTAATTGTTATGGTCTTGTCAGAATTGAAAATATGGAATCCTACTCTTTATGACACTCAAATTGTACCGCTAGTCAATCTTTCGGGAGTGCTGCTGTTTATTGCCGGGATTTCAATTGTTCGAAGTCATAATATTTGGGTTTAAGGCTGGCAAACGAGCTTAACAATTATTGGGTGGTTGGCTATTTTGCTTGGACTTATTCGGATGTTTTTTCCTAATGTATATAAGGCACAGTTTAAGAATAATTATTTTGCTTTAGCTATAGAGATTTTACTCATTTTGCTTGGCTTTTTTTTAACCTATAAATCATATTGGCCAAAAAGAACAACGAACAACTAAGAGTGTGTTTGGATTTTTAGTTCACAAGCGTAGTGAGTCAATATTTAAACCAACGAGGCCCGAAAAACATGGTCCGTTTCGACAATATCGGAAAGAGTGTAGTTCCAATTTCATCGAGAAGACAGAACAGCGCTACATGAGTATTTTTGCAGCGAAGTTGGGGTGAATTTTGGCCATTTGTAGCGCGAATAAAAAATCCAAACACACTCTTTGAGAAGTATAGTTCTGATTCTGGGCTTTATCTGTAGCATATTTCCTATCTGTAGTCGTTAAAATTTGCCCTTTTTCGCCCCACAATCTAAATTAGATCCAACTTTCAAAAAATCACAACATTTAAGTACCACTACAACTTTAAATTATGACCGATAACACAAATAAGAAATCCGGAAATGGTATCGGAATTGGGTCTGCTCTTGGCGTCGCATTTGGAGCAGCCTATGGAATTTCTTCGGGCAATACTTCATGGTGTATTGCAATGGGCTTAGCTATTGGTGTTGCAGTTGGAGCAATTTTCGATGTTGTTCAAAAGCGAAAGTAGCTCTGTATTGCTCCACATAAATTCTACAACCATCGCTAAGAGTGTGTTTGGATTTTTAGTTCGCAAGCGAAAATGAGTCAAAATTTGCAC
>JBBANM010000075.1:0-34813 GCA_040401995.1 Saprospiraceae bacterium | reverse complement strand
TATTTGGTAAGCTTGCGATTCTTTTCTTGACTAAATGGACAGACACTAATTAAGGGAGATTCAATAAATTATTATCCTGGCTTTAATTTCAGTATACTAAAAATAATCTCGGTTGATACTATTGAATTATTAAATGGAGAAAAACGAAAACGGTGGACATTGCTTGATACGAAGTATAAAAATACCCCATATAATATTCGACATTGGGTTGAAGGAATTGGATCAGTGGAGTATTCAACATTTAATCCACAATTAATGTATGCTTCTGATTGTAAGCCCTTGCTCTTATGTTATTTTTCTAAAAATCAATATTTATTTGGGAAAGAGATGGAATGCCCAAAATTACTAGGCGAGCGTCAAGGCTCCGTCAGCACCCGAGACATCGCCACCCTCACCAGTTTTCAGCTCCTCCAAAATACTGGGGATGGCAATATCAGATTCAATTTAGACGCCCCTGGCCGCTATCGGTGTCAGGTATTTGATGCTACGGGAAGGCTCTTACAATCTCCGCCCATATCACAAGGGGTAAATAACGTATCCCTTGCCGATGCGCCCAAAGGGATTTACATTGTACATATTTATGATCTTGAAAACCAGCAGCAGATGGGGCTGAAAGTGGTGCGGCAGTGAAGGGGTAACTTATTTGACTTTGGATTTTTTGGGGTAAGGGCTGCAAACCTTTCAGGTCATCAAGATCTGGAGGGTTATTCTGTTTAAATCCCAAAATGATTGGTAGTAGGCAGTGAACAATTTTGTGTTATACTGCGCATTGTATTATTCCCAAACCGGAAAACAAATAAAAATGCTTAACCCTAGTTTATGTCACAGGAGTTTTCGATTGATTGAAAGTGAATCTCATTGGGAGGAGGTAGAGCAATATGGCGGAGCGGAAATATGTACTTTTTGTGGAAAAAGCCATCCCCTCGATTGGCTTAATCTCGACAAAGAAAACATTAAGGTCTGGCTGGAGCATCCAGCATCCGCACATTGGGCTCAAAACCTGCAACAAGAATGTTGTTTTTTGCAAGATTTAGCAGGTAGAAAGTTTTGCAACGAAAATTTGGAAAACTTTTGCCTCATGCTGTTGAATCCCGCAAATAAACGCCTGCAAGTACAGGAATATGTCAATGAGTTATTGGTTTCTCATCAGCACCTTAATAAACTTTGTCGCCTTGAAATAGGAAAAACCCTGAGCGACATTGTGATCTTACGCAATGTATTGGTGATCAAGATGAAATTGATACAAGGGAGCGGTTTAGTCAAGGATATTGGTTTTGACCTAGGGTACACTGAACCTAGTAACTTCAACAAATTCTTTAAAAAACATGTTGGACTAACTCCTTCGGCATACCGGAAGATTTTTCAATTGGTTTAGCGTGTGTTTAGATTCCTTTTTCAAGCAGAACTAGGGTTGATTTTAGCCATTTACAGCTTGAAATACTTGTTCAAAATAATGAAACAATCCTCGTGAAAGGAAATAGTAGCCTAAATTTGCCATAATTTCACCATTAAACTTCAGAATTATGAACCATTCCCGATTGCTCATTTTTTGTCTTATTTTTTTGCCGCTATTGCTTCCTGCTCAAAAAATGATCAGTTCAGGGAATCTTTGGAATATTTATTATTCTGGGGACTTCTCTGGACATGGACGGGCTAATTATCTCTTTTTTTTCAAAGACTCCGTTAATATAAATGGACAATATTATTTTCAACTATATAGAGACAACGATTCCACTTTTAATAAACCCATTCCTACACGTAATTATTATCGAGAAAAAGCTGGAATAGTCTCCCGATGGGATTCCACGCTTAATAAAGAAATGATAGTTTATAACTTCAACTTGAACATTAATGACACTTTTCCTATCAGAAACCGAGCAATAAAAGTATTAAGCATAGACACCGTACAGCTATTTGACAATATCAAACGCAAACGCATAATTTTATACCATCCACGATATGGGACAAATCCCTATAGATTGACTTATTGGATTGTAGGAATTGGGTGGTTATCCGATCCTTTCCATCCTGATGCAGCCTACTTATCAGATGGAGGGGCATCTTTAAATTGCTTTTTTAGTAATGACAAGTATATATATGGGTATTCAAAAGATGGCTGCAAAAGAAAACCAGGAGAAATCATTATTGACCAATCCACCGAAATCAAGGAATTGGTGGGTTTTCAGCTACTGAACAACAGTGGGGATGGCAATATCGCATTCCGTTTAGACACCCCTGGCCGTTATCAGTGTCAGGTATTTGACGCTATGGGGAGGCTCTTACAATCTCCGTCCGTATCGCAAGGGGTGAATAAGGTATCCCTCACGGATGCGCCCAAGGGGATTTACATTTTACACATTTATGATCTTGAAAATCAGCAACAGATGGGGCTGAAGGTGGTAAGGCAGTGACTTTGTAGTCTAAATCTATAAATCTCATCCTAGAAAAGCTAGGCTTTAGGTAATTGTTTAACACCTCGCCTTCGGGAGTTCGACAAAACAAATATGTAGCCAGTAAAGTAGAGATCAAGCCTTGTCGCTCTACTCTACTGGCTGGAGTATTTAAAACCACGCCATCAAAAATGGGGTTCTAAACATATACAAAAAACTATAAAAACTTTGAAGCAGTAGTTTTATCAAAATGAATAATATAGTCAAATTGATCTTGAAGGATGATGGGTTGAAAATAGTAGCTAAGTTTAGAGGGGTCAAATAAGGATCCAAGCGTTAAAAATGGTTGTAAACTTTTAAGTCGCGCTTGCCAATTGTTTTTTAATGACAAACTAGATAAATTAACGATATAAGCATTGGCTTTAGGTGTAACAAACAACTCATTGATGGATCCAACTTGTGGCTCTTTTATAGTAAAGACTTCCAATTTACCAGAGGTGTTACTTGTTGAATTAAATTGGCCTTCGCCTAGGCTGAAACCAATAACCTGATAATTATCGCCATATTTATTTTTTAAATGTTGTCCCATAGAAAAACCAGAATTATTTATATAGGCATCATCTTTGGCAACATGCCCATTATGCGCCCAAATGGCTATTTTACCATCGCCAAATTGATTAAAGATCCAAAAAGTATTATCTGCCATGAATTGATCTCTGAAAAGTTGTGAATTTGAATCATTTATGATCGTAGAATATTGCAATATTTCAGCCTGAGTAATGTTTAAGTATAATTGTTGAATGATTTGATAAGTTTCAGGGGAGGTCGCCTGAGTAATTGCTGCGGCTTTTAATTTGAGTTCCTCTCCAATCTGAATTAAGATCGGTAAAACATACGCTCTCACGGCTTGGATAGTAGAAAACGTTTGATTTTTATAAAATTCAGAATTGGCATAAAAACCAATGCGACTTTTTATAACGTTGGCGTAATTTGCATCATATATTTGCAGCAAAGCAATCAATTGAACAATCGAAAAAGAAGTAAATTGGCAATCCACACCAATAACATGTATTTTTTGATTATCGGGTTTTCCTCGATTGTAATTTTGCATCCATTCAAATAGCGATTGTACTTCTTCGGTTTTCCAAGTCCAGAATTTCATGTTTTCCTTCATGTACTCTGCTATTGTTCCTTGCCCCGTTTGGATTATATAGTCCAGACTCAAACAGGCCGCAAAATCATATTCAAAAGCAAAATAGCGAAACCCTTGTTTTTCTACCAGGTATTGGAAAATGCGGTGCTTCATTTGAAAAAACTCGTGGGTTCCATGAGTAGCCTCTCCCATACCTACAATTTTAGCTTGTCCTAAATTATCAAGAATCGATAAATCCGTACTTGATAGTGAAGGGTCGGAGCCATTTAAAGGTTTGAGGGTTTCTTCTAATCCTTTGGTCAATTGTAGTTGTAATTGTGCTTCTGGTGATAGCGCCGCTGTATCATCCTTTTTGCAGTTCGAAAGCGTAAAGCATAAAGTCAATAACAGCAATTTAGCAGTGGTTTTTTTGATTAAAGTTTTCATGTGTAAAGGTTTAAATGGTTTATTTTTTTAATTATACTTTACGTCGTCAAGTATTGAGCATTAAAAATAACGATTCGGTTCAGGTAAAGGACAACTGTTTTTCGCATCTGAATCTATTGTCATCCTAAAATTCACCACAGAAAATCGACCACAGATTCACAGATTCTTATCGCCTTCGGCGTAAGCGAGATTCCACAGATTGAAAAAATCCCCAATCTGTGGAATCTCGCTTGTGATGCATCACAAGAATCTGTGGAATCTGTGAATCTGTGGTCGATCATCTTTGCGCGTAGTTTGTTTTAAGCGTTAATCAAGATAAATCTCCAAATTTTAATATTTTCCTATGCTTAAAACTTGACAGCGTTAAGTATAAGTGCATTCGTAGAAGTTAGAAATCACTATTTGGGTAAATAAATAAAAGTGGAGTGGAAGCTGCATATCGCAGCGGAAGATTGGAATTTTTTGTTTTTTATTAGATTACGAGCAAGGTAAACTTTTCTTTTTTGATAAACACTTTTTAATTGTTAAAATAGTGTTAATCCAGTGGGTAGGTAAAATAATTGAGATTGAATTTCCTCACCACACCGAGGGCGCATTGCGCAAAATATCCAACAAAGCCTGACTGATCACCACCGTTTGGGCGCTGGTTTCAATCACGTGGTCAATCACGATCAATTCGGTGAAATTGCGATCAGGGTGAAAGAGGTTGGCAAAAGGATCGTGGAGGTAGATTGCAATGTCGTCGTAGTTGACACAAAACAACAATTGATACAAATGAATCCGCGGATCAAAAACGATGATGTAATGGCCATCGTCTTCGTGGAGTTTGCCACAATAGAGCAAAATGGGATAATCAAAAAAAGCCAGGTGGGTATAACCAAACAAATTGGCCTCAAACAAGGGGTAATATTGGATTTTAGGCTCCAAACCGGCCTCGCGAAGCCGCGCCTGCATGGCCAGCAGTTTTTGGCGCATTTTATCGAGTGGGATGTCTTCGGCTTTCAGGGAATCAAAAGGCAACCAATCGTGGGCCCGCAAATCCAAATAATCCACCGCGCCAATGCGGAGTTTGTAATCAAAACGGCTGTAACCCGGTACCACATAACCCGGGTAGAAGAAATCAAAGCCATTGTTCTTTCCGTAAGCTACTTCCATCACCATGGTGTACAAACCCAAGCTAAAAGGTCGGTAAGCCGGATCGTAAATGCCCAAGATGCTAGCTAAGCTTTTTTCCCCTACGTCAAAAAAACTGACCGCAATGAGCTGGTCGTTGTCGTATACTGCAAATTCCAGCGTTTGGTACACATTGAAATCCTCGCCGTCGCGCAGCGAATCCACTAATGAGGGGGCCAGTAAACCCGGAAAATCGGCACGGTAGCGCTGGTAAAGGGTTTCTTTTTCTTCGTCAATCACCGCAGGTCGGTATTCGTGACGGAATCGACTGTTTTGCCGCATCAATTTGCGCAAGCTTTTGCTAAACTGGTATTCTTTTAAACCCAAGCGCACCCAAATGGCCGAATAGAATTCATCGCCAAAACAAAGGAAATGTGTGGTGAAAATGGTCTGCCCCATCCGGTACCAGCCATTGGCCAGGTAGGCATCTAATTCTTCAGGCGCAATGAGATCGGGATAGTTTTTGGCTGTAAACATCCGCTAATTTGATCGATTCAGTAGAGTGACAAATGGGTCAAGAAACTGCGTTGTAACTACACTATTGGATACTTTCCGAATGATCAGGTGAAAAACCTTCCAGATCGCGAGGACCTGGAAGGTTTACTTGTTCCTGAAATCTAAAATGTCCAACAGTTAAGAAAAAAGGTGAAAGTTTAGCACCTCGCCTTCGGCGATGAGGCTAACAAAATTTCAGCCACAAATTGCACAAATTTTCACAAATTAATGCACGAACTCCGTTCGTGAAGGGCGCACAAACGTCAGTTTGTGTCCCAATTTGTGAAAGTTTGTGCAATTTGTGGCTACATTTAAAAACCCCTCCATCGAAGATGGGGATGCTAAACTCATACGAAAAAAGATGTAAAAATAGGTTTTTGAACACCTACATCTTCTACTTACAACGGCTAAATGTAATACAATGCTTCTTTGAAAGAAAAAGAATTGCGGCAGAATCAAAAAAACTTATTTCCAAGCGTACAACTCTGCGCCCTTAGCAAACAGTTGATCCACCTTTTTACTCACCTGTGGATCGGGTACGAGCACCGGCGCATGATGGGGTTTTATCCGCGCATCGATGATCAATGGCCCGGTACAACCCCAGTGTTTGTATTGGGTAAAGGAGCCCACCCCATGCACATCATGCGAAGGATTGGCGCGGGTAAAGGTCACCCAAAGGAAGTTGTTGAAATCAGCGGCTAAAAAAGGCGCATCGTCGGTCAACACAATCAGAGCAATGCCGCTGAGGTCGGCGCCTTCCAGCATTTGGGTCAATTGCTCTACTTGCGCATACGCATCGGGGCCCGTGAAAAGCGGTGCGCTAATGGCCAAAAGACCAGGCTGCACCCAAGTCGGCTGACTAAACCCAGCCGGCATAGCAAAACGATCGGGTAGGGTAGTGGTGAGTTGACGTAAAGGAGCACCGCAACAAGCTACTACGAGTTTTGAACCCGCATTCCAACCCGAACCGGAATAATCCAAAGTATCGATGGTGGTTTTGGTTTGAAAATGTAGATCGCGCGTCCAATCCACCCGCTCTAGGATGTGATTGAAAAAATTGGGCATTTGCTGGGAATCCAATTTTGGATCGTCGCCCTCGGCAGCGATGAAGAGGAACTTCGCCAAAGAAGTTTGTCCCGAGCCCAGGATGTGATTGGCCTGGGTAAGGATTTCTTCAGGCAGGCGCTCGCGGAAAGGCATGTACCGCTCGCTGCCAACGGCCAACAACAAAGGGTGAACACCGGCGGCATCCACGGCATTGATCTGGCGAATACCGGGAAATTCTTGCGGGGTCAATTTTTCCACCACTTTATGAATAAGGTAGCCAAAACTGGAATCTTCCTGAGGTGGACGACCGACTACCGAAAAATGCCAAATTGCGTTTTTACGGTGGTACACTTTATGCACATCCATCACCGGGAAATCGTGTTTCAAGCTGTAATAACCCAAGTGATCGCCAAAGGGGCCTTCCGGTTTTTTCTCGCCTTTGCGGATTACGCCAGTAATGACAAAATCGGCATCGCTGGAAAGCACATGACCATCGCGAAAAGCGTAGCGAAAACGCCGACCGCCCAATAGTCCAGCAAAAGTCAGCTCCGATAAGCCTTCGGGCATGGGCATAATGGCCGCAAAAGGGTGAGAAGGCGGTCCACCCACAAAAACGGAAGCTCGAAATGGCTCGTCAGTGGCATTGTACTGGGTATGGTGTATGCCAATACCACGATGTATCTGGTAGTGGAGACCAATCTCCTTATTTTGCACATATTCGTTGCCACTCAATTGAATGCGGTACATGCCCACATTGGATTCCATCATGTTTTTGCTGCCAGGGGGCAGGGTAAACACTTGCGGCATGGTGACAAACGCCCCCCCATCCATCGGCCAGGATTTGATGAGCGGGAGTTGATCAATTTGCGTTTCGCCGTAGGCTACGGGTACATTGCCGCGACTTTTAAGCGGAAGTGCCGATAAAGCAGTAAATGGGGCCTCCAAATAACGGGTAGGATTGCGAAAAAAGTTACCAGGGTCGGCCTTAAGCTCAAATACCTTTTTTACTTTCTCCATGGTATGTCGGAATAAGAAATCGGTACGCTCAAATGTGCCGTATAAATTGGACAAGGCTGGGAATTTGCTGCCAATCACGTTTTCGTACAAAATGGCTGGTCCGCCTTGTTCAAAAATGCGGCGGTGAATTTCGGCAATTTCCAGATTGGGATCCACTGGGCTTTTGATGCGCAATAGTTGGCCGTGTTTTTCCAGATCCTGAACACATTCGTATAGACTGCGGTAACTCATGGTAGCTTTTTTTTCCTCCAGGTAACAAACTAAGGAGTGAAGGGTTTTGGAAAGGAGAATACCTATTCAAAAAAACATCCCGATCATGTACATTATGACATGACCGGGATGTTGGCGACTAGCACCAAAAAATCTTAGATATTTGGAATAACCAAAACCTGACCTACCACAATCATATCTGGATCCTTCAGTTTGTCGCGGTTGGCTTCAAAAATTTTGGTGTATTCGCCTGGCTTATCGAAATAGTGCTTAGCGATTTTACCCAAAGTGTCGCCGCTAACTACGGTGTGGTGAGCGTAAACACTAGCATCGCTAACTTTGATGTCAGCGTGGATTTCAGCAGGAGCTGGTGCTTCTTTGTCAAGACCGTTGATGGTTTTGAATTTGTCCCAAAGCAAATCGCGCTGATAAGGCGTTTCAACCGTGCCGTTGAAAACGATAGCGCCGTTGTCTTCGTGGAAGTTATCCATTTTTGCACCCAATTCGGTAGCTAGATCAAGAACTGCTTGGTACTTTTCTTTTAATGACATTTCATTTGAAATTTAAAAGGTAAATCAATCGGATTGTCGGAGTATCAAATTGCCTGCTTAAGACGGAAGTTCATCCCGTAGTCACTAGCAGTAGAATAAAAGTTGACAAATATTAATTCTTCTCTCAATCTATGCAAGTAATTGGCCATTAAATTATCGTAAAGAAAGCAATCGCAGGTAATGAACAGCTTTTTTTACACCATAACTGTATTTCCTACTCCAAAAAGGCTTGCTATAGAAAAAACTTTCTACTTTTAACCCAACAATTATCCGAGCAAAACGCACAACCAACAAAGACGCTATCCATGCAGCAGTACCATGCTCTGCTTCAACACATCCTTGATACCGGCGTGACTAAAACGGATCGCACAGGTACCGGCACCAAGAGTGTTTTTGGCTATCAATTGCGGGTCGATCTGGCGCAGGGCTTTCCTTTGCTGACCACCAAAAAACTCCACACCAAATCCATCATTCACGAATTATTGTGGTTTTTGCGGGGCGAAACCAATATCCAATACTTAGTACAAAATGGGGTCAACATCTGGAATGATTGGCCTTTTCAATATTATCTACAGCAAAACGGTTTGGCGGCTACCTACCCAAAGTACAGCGCGGAGTGGAAAGCCAAAATGACCGAATTTGTAGAGCTGATCAAGTCGGACGATATTTTTGCAGCCCTGTGGGGCGATTTAGGTCCGGTTTACGGCCATCAATGGCGCAATTTTGGTGGTGTAGATCAAATCACCCAGGTAGTCAACGACATTCGCCGCAATCCCGATTCCCGTCGCTTGATAGTTTCCGCTTGGAATCCGGTGGATATTCCGGTGATGGCACAGTCTGGTTTGCCGCCCTGTCATGTCTTGTTTCAATTTTATATAGCAGAAGGCAAATTGTCGTGCCAATTGTACCAACGGTCGGCAGATGTATTTCTTGGCGTACCTTTTAATATTGCCTCCTACGCGCTACTTACCCTGATGGTTGCTCAAGTATGTAACCTACAAGCAGGCGATTTCGTACACTCTTTTGGCGATGCCCACTTGTACCTCAATCATTTGGATCAAGCAAGGCTCCAATTGACCCGCGACATACGGCCGTTGCCCACGCTAACCATTAATCCAGCTGTTCAAGAAATATTTGACTTCCAAGCCAGTGATTTTCATTTGGAAAATTACGATCCACATCCGCACATCAAGGCGGAGGTATCGGTATAAAATACCCTCATCGAGGTCTTAGAAATCGGTTTTTGCCGCAATTTGAACATTCATTTTTTTGAAGGTTCAGAAAAAAGTGAAAAACAAGTTTTAATTTTGACCTTTAGAGCTTGTTCAGGATCCTGGTTCGATGGCGAAACTGAGCAAAAATTCACACTAATGAGGCGCAAAAAGCGGAGTGTAGCAGCGCTACATGAGCATTTTTGTAACGAAATTAGAGTGAATTTTTGCCATTTGTAGCTCGAAGCAGAATCCAGAACAAGCTCTTAGATGACGAAGAGCATACTTCATTTGATTGTCAGCGGTGACTCCAGAAATACGGTGATCGGTATTAGAAAAACGCGAATTAGTTTAGATGGAATCTAAATAAATCGCAGATTTCATAAAACTTTGTTAAAAGCATTGATTGAGTTATATATTTACGCTGACAAAAGAATGACACGAATTCGCTAAACAGTAAACCAAGCATATAAAAGCACATACAATGATATTCAAGTCTTTGATTAGCCGAGTTTTAATCTTCGTTTGGCTTTTTTGCAGCGCCCTAAGTTTGCAGGGGCAAGCTACAGGCGATGCTGCTGCCGGTAAGGAAATTTTCAAAAACCAGTGCGCCACCTGCCACAACAAAAACATGAAGGACAAGATGACTGGTCCGGCATTAGGCGGGGTAGAGGAGCGTTGGGGGGCTTTTCCACGTACGGATTTGTACAAGTGGATTCGCAACTCTCAATCTTTGCTTGCCACCGGTCATCCACGCGCTACGGCAATTTGGAACGAGTACAAGCCTACCGTAATGAGCAACTTCAACCTCAGTGATGCTGAGATTGAAAATGTGTTGGCTTATGTAAAGGGCGTGAACGATGGTACTTTTGGGCCTAAACCAGTCGCTGGTACAGCTACACCAGTTGTAGGAGGCATACCCGAAGAAGAGAAAGAAGGCAATAGCACCTTACTCTTTATCCTTTTAGCCGTAATCCTGGGCATTTTTGCCGTAGTGTTGGCGCGCATTTTGTCGAACCTCAACTACATGCTCCAACTGAAGGAAGGTGCAGCAGTTACCGAGCGCAAAACTTTGGCGCAAATCCTCACCAGCAAAGGTGTGATTGCGTTTGTAGTTTTTGCTTTGGTGGTTTTGGGCGGCTACACTACTGTCAACAACGCCATCGCTCTAGGTCGCCAGCAAGGGTACCAACCCGAGCAACCGATCAAGTTCTCGCATGTTACTCACGCGGGTTTGAACAAAATTGATTGCCAATATTGCCACGACGGCGCTCGGCGCAGCAAGCAATCGGTGATACCTGCTGCCAATACCTGTATGAACTGTCACAAGGCCATCAAGGTAGGTTCACAATATGGTACCGCGGAATTGACCAAAATATACGCTTCTGTCGGTTTCAACCCGCGCAATGATACGTACATCGAAAACTACGATAAGCTTAGCCAATCAGAAGTAGAAGAGATCTACAAGCGCTGGATTGCTGATGCCTACGTCACTGAAAAGAAAACGATGGACGCTACTGGTGAGGCCTTGATTGAAGAACAATGGGATGGGGTAGTTGCAGCTTTGACCAATAAAAAAGAAGGTGATTACAAAGTTCAGGGGCCAATCGAATGGGTGCGCATCCACAATTTGCCTGACCATGCTTACTTCAACCACGCACAGCACGTTGCAGTGGGTAAAGTAGAATGCCAAACTTGCCACGGTAAAATCCAAGAAATGGAAGTGGTGAAGCAGCAATCGCCGCTTTCAATGGGCTGGTGCATAAACTGTCACCGCAAAACGGAAGTAAAATTCGACAACGACTACTACAAAAATTACTATGCCAACTACCACAAGCAAATCGCGAATGGTACCCGCACCAAAGTAACTGTAGAAGATGTTGGCGGTTTGGAATGTCAAAAATGCCACTATTAATCGGCGTTTTTAACGTATTAATTCAATTGGATAACCTTACGCACCATAGCAGATGAAAAACCAAAATAATGAAGTTTGGATTGGCGTCGATCAAATAACGAATGATCCTGCTTATCAAAAAGTTGTCAATCAAGAGTTCGTCGAGTTGCCAATCGTTGAGCAACTGGCACAAGAAGAAAATTTAGATCTTGGCGCCAATCGCCGGGATTTCTTGAAATACTTGGGTTTTGGCCTTGGCGCCGCTACCTTGGCCGCTAGTTGCGAAATTCCGGTAAGAAAGGCTATCCCTTATGTGGTGCAGCCTGATTCAATTGTACCTGGCGTTGCTACTTATTATGCTTCTTCTTTTGTTCAGGGCGGCGATTATTGCCCTGTTTTGGTGAAAACCCGGGAAGGTCGCCCTATCAAGATTGAAGGAAACAGCCTTTCTAGCATCACTAAGGGGGGTACCAGCGCCCGCGCACAAGCCAGCGTACTGAGCTTGTACGATACCAGCCGCATCGACGGCCCTTATCGCGTAAAAGCTGGAAAAATTGATCGCCCAGTTGGGAAAGCCGGTCAAGGCCCCGCTTGGAAAGAGATCGATAAAGAGATCATCGCAAAATTGAAGCCATCGGATCAGATCCGCATCGTTTCGCATACTATTCTTAGCCCGCTGACTAAGCAGGCCATCGCGGATTTCAAAGCTAAGTTTCCAAATACGGTTGAAGTAATTTATGATCCAGTTTCCAGTTCTGCTCATTTGGAAGCCAACGGCGTATGTTTTGGCGAAGCAGTGATTCCTGCTTATCACTTCGACAAAGCAACGGTGATTGTTGCTTTTGAAGCTGATTTTTTGGGAACCTGGATTTCTCCAATCGAGTTTGCAGGCCAGTACGTGAAAAACCGGACGATCAAAGATGTCAAAAATGCAAAAATGTCGCGTCACATCCAGGTAGAAAGCCACATGAGCTTGACTGGATCAAACGCCGACAACCGCATTATGGTAAAACCTTCTGAGCAAGGTGCAGCGATCGTAGCTTTGTACAATGAATTGGCGGTATTGAACGGTCAGAGCAAAGTTGCCGGCCCAGCTTTGGATGCTGAAAAAGCAGCGAAGTTCAAAACCTTGGCCAAAGAATTGAATGCTGCTAAAGGCAAAGCCTTGGTAGTATCGGGTTCAAATAACGTAGGCGAACAAGTGTTGATCAACGCGATCAACGCCATCTTGGACAGCTACGGCAACACCATCGATTTCAACAACCCATCTTTGCAGCGTCAGGGTTCTGACAAGAGCATCCAGGGGATGATTGCCGATATGCAAAGCGGCAAAGTAAACGCAGTCTTCTTTTTGGACGGCGCAAACCCAGCTTGGGACATCGCAAACGCGGATAAATTCCGCACCGCATTGGCTAAAGTGAAGTTGAAAGTATCGCTTTCTGCTTTACCAAGCGAAACCATTGCTTTGTGCGACTATGTAGCTCCTACCCACCACTACTTGGAAAGCTGGGGTGACGTGGAAGCAAAACGCGGCCACTTAAGCTTGATTCAGCCTACTATTGCTCCGCTTTTCAAAACCCGTCAAACGGAGGAGAGCTTGTTGATTTGGGCGGCTAGCGAAAAATTGAATAAGGCATCCGAACAACCGGTCTACGACTATTTGATGGCTACTTGGGAAGCCAACCATTTTGCCGGCAGCAAATTTGTTACTTTCCAATCGTTCTGGGACAGCACCTTGCACGATGGGATTTTTGAAAAACCACAACCAAGCAAAACCGAATTTGGTTTTGGCGGTGATGTGGCTAAAGCAGCCAGCCAGGTTCGTAAACCCGCCAATAAAGGAATGGAAATTTCCTTCTTTGAAACGGTTAACATGGCCGGTGGACAGTATGCCAATAACCCTTGGCTACAAGAAATGCCTGATCCCGTATCTCGTACGGTTTGGGGCAACTACCTAGCTATCCCCGTATCATGGGAAGGCGGTAACCGCTTCAAGACATTGAACAACCTTAACCAAGAAGAAGGCAAAGGTAACGCCGATAAAGTCGAACTAAGCATTGGCGGTAAGAAACAAATGATCACGGTAGTTCGTCAGTTTGGTTTGATGCAGGATACCTTGGGCTTAGCGTTAGGTTTTGGTCGCGAAATTTCTGGCAACGCTGGTCGCGCACTAGGCGAACAAATTGGAATAAACGTATACCCTTGGTTGTCGCTTGATGCACAAGGCAATACCCAATACTACGCAGTAGGAGCAGAGGTGTCAAACGCAGTTGCGGTAGACAAAACTTTCCCTTGTGTTCAGTACCATCACTCGATGGGGGTTACTGCTAAAGGCAAAGACGGTAAAGTCATTACCGACACCGATTCAGGCAAGCCTTTGAACGTAGATGAAAAAGCAATTATGACTTTGGGTTCTGGTTACCAGGGCAGCATCGTTAATCGCTCGATTATCTACAAAGGCCACGTCAATGAAATTAAAGAGGTTGTTGAACACGTAGAAGAAAGACGTGCTGAAGCATCTCACCTCAACGATCAGACGCTTTATCCATTCAAAAAATTTGTTGACGAGCACTACAGCCAGTCTTTCTGGTGGGCAATGCACGTTGATTTGAATGCTTGTATTGGTTGCGGCGCTTGTCAAGTAGCTTGTATCTCGGAAAACAACGTACCAGTAGTAGGTAAAAGAGAAGTTGGTCGTCACCATGAAATGACTTGGTTGCGCATTGACCGCTACTTTTTTGGCGACTACGAAAACCCGAACGTGGTTTACCAGCCAATGATGTGCCAGCACTGCGACAACGCACCATGTGAAAACGTATGTCCAGTAGCGGCTACCAACCACAGCTCAGAAGGTTTGAACCAAATGACCTATAACCGTTGCATCGGTACCCGTTACTGTGCCAACAACTGTCCTTACAAAGTACGTCGTTTTAACTGGCTAGATTATACTTCTGCTGACCTTTTTGGCGCCAACTCGCCAACCATCGGTGGAGAAGAAGTACCATTCACTGCGGATAACTTGACGCGGATGGTATTGAACCCTGATGTAACGGTTCGTTCTCGCGGGGTAATCGAAAAATGTAGCTTCTGCGTACAGCGTATTCAAGAAGGCAAATTGCTGGCTAAGCGCGAAGGTCGTCGTTTGGGTGAAAACGATGTCAAAACCGCTTGTCAAACTGCTTGTCCTACCGGCGCGATCGTATTTGGCGACCGCAACGATAAAAAGAGCACCGTAGCCAAGCGCATGGAAAGCCCACTGAACTACTTGGTTTTGGAAGAAGTCAACACCATGTCATCAGTGAACTACACAGCCAAGCTGATCAACCGCGACGAAAAACTGGATGCATAAATTCAATTGATAACATCCCGCTGTTTCGGCAGCGGGTACTCATAACCTAACAACGAGCATGAGCGCACCCATTTCAGCGATACGCGAACCACTAATTTACGGTAATAAGACGTATCACGACATTACGGAAGACATCTGTGCAGGTACAGAAAAGACCCCCAGCAGGGCGTGGGTCTTGGCTTTTATCGCTGCGGTTACTTTTTTGACCATCTATGTCTTCTGCGTTATCTGGACAGTATGGCAGGGGATTGGTACTTGGAACCTGAACCGTACCATCGGTTGGGGTTGGGACATTACCAACTTCGTTTGGTGGGTCGGTATCGGTCATGCCGGTACATTGATCTCCGCAATCCTTTTGTTGTTTCGTCAAAAATGGCGGACGGGTGTAAACCGTGCTGCTGAAGCGATGACGATTTTTGCAGTAATTTGCGCCGGTCAGTTCCCAATCCTTCACATGGGACGGGTATGGTTGGCTTTCTTTATATTCCCTTATCCCAACACCCGCGGACCATTGTGGGTAAACTTCAACTCGCCTTTGTTGTGGGACGTTTTTGCGATCTCTACCTATTTCACGGTGTCGTTGTTGTTCTGGTACACAGGTTTGGTGCCTGACTTTGCTACGGTTCGTGACCGTGCCAAAGGATTCCGTCGCTGGATGTACAATGGTTTGGCCTTTGGTTGGACCGGTTCCGCTAAGCACTGGCAGCGTTGGGAAAGTTTGTCGTTGATCTTGGCGGGTTTGTCAACTCCCTTGGTACTTTCGGTTCACACCATCGTATCCTTTGACTTTGCTACTTCAGTGATTCCAGGTTGGCACACCACCATCTTCCCACCGTACTTCGTTGCGGGTGCCATCTTCTCTGGTTTTGCGATGGTACAAACGCTGATGCTTATTACTCGGAAAGTACTCAATCTTCAACAATACATTACGCTCGAACACATCGAAAGTATGAACCGGGTTATCCTGGTAACTGGTACAATCGTAGGGGTAGCGTACCTTACAGAGTTGTTCATTGCTTGGTACTCAGGTTACCAGTATGAGCAATTTGCCTTTGCCAACCGGGTTTTCGGACCTTACTGGTGGTCATATGTAGGGATGATGTCTTGCAACGTGTTGTCTCCACAGTTCTTCTGGTTCAAGAGTCTGCGTCGCAACGTTGCCTTCACCTTTGGTATGTCGATCTTTGTAAACATCGGTATGTGGTTTGAGCGCTTTGTGATTATTGCCACTACGTTGGCTCGCGATTACCTCCCATCTTCTTGGAGCTACTATTCAGCTACTTGGGTAGAGGTAGGATTGTTTGTAGGCACCTTGGGCTTGTTCTCTACGTTGTTTTTGATTTTCACCCGCTTAGCTCCAGTAGTAGCAATTGCGGAAGTGAAAAGCATTTTGAAAACAGCTGGCGATCAGTATGTCGGTCCAGAAGTAGCTAGAAAACATGCCGCTGAACACGGTCACGCAGTAGTTGTAAATGGTCATGACGATCATGGGCATGACGATCACGGCAGCCACTAAGTGCCAGAACAAATCATTAGAAGATCAAAAAATCGAAAAAGACAATGAGAACTTTTAATAAAGACGTACTCTACGGTCTGTACAACGATGAAGAGCAATTGTTGACGGCTGTACGCCAAGCTAGAGCAGCGCATTTGGAAATCATGGACGTATTTTCTCCGTTCCCAGTACACGGATTGGACAATGCATTGGGCTTGGAAGAAAGCCGTTTGCACATGTCGGGTTTTGTATACGGGTTGATCGGTACCTTGACCGCGTTTCTAGGCATGACCTGGGTGTTCACCAGTGACTGGCCCATCATTTTTGGTGGTAAGCCTTACTTTGCTGCTCCAGCATTCATTCCAGTTACCTTTGAGTTAACGGTACTTTTTGCTTCCATCGGGATGGTGGTAACGTTCTATACTATTTGTGGTATGGGGCCTGGCATCGTTAACCCTACATTAGACGACCGCATTACCGATGATAAATTTTGCATTGCTTTTGACGTATCAACTGCTGAAACCAGTCAAGTTGACAAGTTGACCAGCTTTTTGGAAGCCAGCGGTGCAGAAGGCGTACAAACCAAACACATTTAAGAAGCGGCTTTTGCTGATAAAATCAGAAAATATCCTTTAGTGATGAAAAGCTTAAAATATACAATCTTCTCGGTACTAGCTGCTTTGGCGCTATATGCATGTTCGCCTGCAAAAGGTGAATTTCCGGGAACCGAATACATGCCCGATATGGGGCATCCTGTTTCTTATGAAGGCAACACGATGGATCACTATTATAACAATACCTGGGAAGAAGGTAGTGTGGTAAAGCGTCGGGACATGACTTTGCATTACATGCCAGTAGTTGGCGCTGTTCCACGCGGTTATGCGGGTGTAAGCTACGCAGGTGCAGCAGCTTTTGATTCGATCATTGCGATTTTGCGGGGAAAAAATACCCTAAATGCCATCGCAGTACCGGTCAATGGCCATGTACCTTATTACTTTAAAGATACTGAGCCAGAACGCATTCGCGCGTCTAAAGAATATACCGTCAATCCATTCCCCATCACAGCGGCAGGTTTGGAGCGCGGTAAAGAATTGTACAACATCTACTGCGGTATTTGCCACGGAGAAAAAGGCAATGGCGGCGGTTATTTGGTTTCGGAAGAAAACCCGAATGCAAAATACCCTGCGGCGCCAGCCAACTTTTTGTTGGACACCTTTTATGTTTCTACCAACGGCCGTTTTTACCACGCTATCATGTATGGCAAAAACGTGATGGGCGGATACTCTTACAAACTTTCTTATGAGGAAAGATGGGAGGTGATCCACTACATCCGGGCATTACAAGCAGTGGAGAAGAAATTACAATACTCGGCAACAGCGAATACGTTGAACCCTTCATTTGGCACGCCAGCGGGTCAAATCAAAGGTTTGGCAGTAGCGCCAGCGCCAGTTACTACTACCCCTGCCAGCGGAGTTACCTCTGGCGGCGGCGGTGGCGGTGCGCCAAAGAAAGGCGACAAGAAATAATTGAGCACAAGATCTATATCTCTTAATCAATACAACAACCGGCGAGCAATGAATACATTTACTTTTGAAGGCAAACAAAAGACCTTCCTGCTCTCGTTTATGGTACTAGGGCTGTTCTGTTTGGCTCTTACCTATTTTACCGATTCGCAACCTTTGCACGTTCGTTTTTGGACGAACTTCCTGCATAATACCGTATTCTTTACTGGTATTTCTTTTATTTCTTTATTCATCATTGCGGTATTTACCATCGCATGGGCAGGTTGGCATACCGGCATGAAACGTGTTTGGGAAGCTTTCGCCGGATTTATGATCCCAGGCCTGATCCTTTTTGCGATCATCATCATTGGTTTGTGGGGCAATTTGCACCACCTTTACCACTGGTCAGATACAGAAGCGGTAAAAAGC
The DNA here is from genome assembly GCA_040401995.1 of Saprospiraceae bacterium. GTDB lineage: Bacteria > Bacteroidota > Bacteroidia > Chitinophagales > Saprospiraceae > Haliscomenobacter. Next base: position 16,471 of record JBBANM010000075.1, on the reverse strand, counting down.
GATCCGGTACTTTTAGGCAAATCAAGTTTTTTGAACAAATATTGGTATACCCTAGGTACAATGGTTATTGTAGGCGGCTGGATCTTTTTCGCCAATCGCTTGCGCCAACTTTCCTTGGATGAGGATGAGAACGGTTTGGGCCTAGCTGATGATTTCCGTCACCACCGCGCAATGCGTGCTTGGTCGGCTGGATTTATGCCATTTGCCGGTTTTTCAAGTGCTGCGGTTATTTGGCAGTGGGTGATGTCGGTAGATGCTCACTGGTACAGTACCTTGTTCGCTTGGTATTCAGGCGCCAGCTGGTTTGTTGCGGCAATGGCTTTGACCATTTTAGTGCTGATTTATTTGAAAAGCATCGGTTACTACGAAAACATTACCATGGATCACTTTCACGATATGGGCAAATTCGTTTTTGCCATCAGCGTATTCTGGACGTACCTTTGGTTCTCACAATACATGTTGATTTGGTATGGTAACATTGGGGAAGAAACGATTTATTTCCGCCAGCGTTTGGACAACTACCCGGCATTGTTTTTTGGCAATTTAGTCATCAATTTCGCGATGCCGTTCTTCATCCTGATGCGAAACGACAACAAACGGAAATTTGGTCCATTGGCAGTAGCTTCTGTTTTGGTATTCTTTGGCCACTGGTTGGATTACTTTTTGATGATTAAGCCAGGGGCTAGACTTACTGCATTGGAAGCTGCTGCTCACCATGGCGGCGTTCATGAAGAAATTGGTAAATACCTTGGCTTTGCTGGCGGTTTTACCATTCCTGGTTTATTGGAGTTGGGTACGATGTTGGGTTTCTTGGCTTTGTTTATCTACTCAGCCTTTACAAACCTGGAAAAAGCAGCATTGGTACCGAAAAATGATCCTTATTTGGAGGAAGCTTCACACCACCACGTTTGGCCTTTTATAGACTGAGTCTAAATAAGAAAACTGGAGCCAACATTTATGGTGAAGCCATGTTGTAAGGTTGTAATTTTGACCCAAAGCAATTAAAAATTTAATACAATGGTTTTTCTGCTGATTGTTCTCAGTGTAGTTCTCATTGCCATCATCGCAATCCAAATAGGTAAAGTTGCCGATTTGGCCACTAAGATTCGTGGAGAGGAAGAAATGCAGGAAGTGGTCAACAAACGCCAAGGTGTGTATATGTTGGTGTTTTTGTTGGTATTTCTTACCGTCGCAGTTTACAGCGGCGCGGCATACAAAAATTACTACCTAGGTTTTGGTCCGTTGTCGCCTGCTTCCAAACATGGAAAGGCAATTGATAACATGTTCCAATGGACTTTGATCATTACCGGTATTGTGTTTTTTGCAACTCAAATTCTTCTGTTCTACTTTGCTTATCGCTATCGCGGTACGCGCAAAGGGAAAGCACAGTTTTTGCCGCACAACAATACCGTGGAATTGGTTTGGACCATCATCCCTGCTATCACCATGACTTTCTTGGTAATTGCCGGTTTGGATGCTTGGAACGAAGTAATGGCGGATGTTAAATCTGGGGAAAACTACCTAGAGATTGAAGCTACTGGTTATCAATTTGCTTGGGTATTGCGTTACCCAGGTATGGATGGCCAATTGGGAGAGAAAAATTTCCGGTTGATCGGAGGTAGCAACCCCGTAGGACAAAACTGGAAGGACGAGAAAAACGTCGATGACTTCCATTCTGATGAATTGTGGTTGCCAAAAGGTAAAAAGGTACGGGTGCGCATCACTTCACGCGACGTGTTGCACAACTTTTATTTGCCTCATTTCCGGGTAAAAATGGATGCTGTACCAGGTATGCCGACTTATTTTGTATTTACACCAACAAAAACGACTGAGGAGTTTCGTCAGCAATTGAAGAAATATCCGGAATACCAAATTAAAGTAGATCCAAAAGACCCTGAAAGCCTAATGCTTTGGGAAGCTTTTGACTATGAATTGGCTTGTTCAGAATTGTGTGGTAATGCTCACTTCTCGATGCGTAAGACGGTTAAAGTTGTAGAAGAAGAAGAGTGGCTTGCCTGGAGAGCAAAGCAGCAATCTTACTATCTAAGCACCATCCGTTTCAAACCGGAAGACCCCAACAAGGACAAACTGTTTGATTTCGAGATCAAAGCTAGAAAGCAAGAATTCCAAGACAGCTTAAACGCTGGTTTGGCTAGAGCAAACAAAACCGTTCGGTTCAAATATGTGAATTTTGAAACCGGTTCGGCTCAATTGACGGCGCTATCCAAGTATGAATTGGATAACTTGGTGGAAGCCATGAAGAAAAAAGCGAGCATGCAGGTATTGTTGGCTGGTCATACCGACAATGTTGGCAAAGCCGATGAGAACCTGACACTATCGCAAAAACGCGCGCAAATTGTTGCTGAATATTTGTCTAGCAAAGGCATCGGTACTTCGCGTTTGCAAGCAAAAGGCTATGGCGACGCTTTACCTTTGGCTGCCAACGACAGCGATGCCAACCGGGATAAGAATCGTCGGACGGAATTCCGCGTCGTAGCGCAATAAATTTGACAAAAGGCTCGAAACCTCTTGTTTTTTTGAACAAAGATAATACCATTCCGTTTTTTGAAGGAATGAAAATATTTGCACTTTTTGCATTTGTAAACTATAATTAAAATCTTCAGCCAATGGCTAACGTAGCGCATACAGCTCCTCAAACGGAAGAGGAAGTACTGATCGAAGGTTTGGGATACGATGATCATTTTCACGATCATCACCATGGCGATAAATATAAGTCGAACTTTATCACGACTTATATTTTCAGCCAGGATCACAAAATGATCGCTAAGCAATTCCTTATTACGGGGATGATCTGGGCGCTCATTGGGGCAATGATGTCTCTGGTGTTCCGTCTGCAATTAGGTTTTCCACAAGAAAGCTTGGCATGGCTCAAGCCGGTATTAGGGAAATGGATTGTGGTGAACCCAGAAACAGGCATGGGTAGCTTGTCGCAAGATTTCTACTATGCTTTGGTGACGATGCACGGTACCATCTTGGTATTCTTTGTATTGACCGCCGGTTTGAGTGGAACGTTTAGTAACCTGTTGATTCCATTGCAGGTTGGAGCCCGCGATATGGCTTCACCGATGTTGAATATGTTGTCGTACTGGTTCTTCTTTTTGTCCAGTGTGGTGATGTTTTTCTCTTTGTTTTTGAGTACCGGGCCTTTCTCTGGCGGTTGGACGGCTTACCCGCCGTTGAGCGCTGTGCCACAAGCCTCTTCTGGTTCAGGAGCGGGTATGACGATGTGGATCCTGAGCTTGGTATTCTTTGTAATCTCGGTACTTTTAGGTGGTATCAACTACATCACTACCGTTTTGAACCTGCGTACCAAGGGCATGTCTATGTTCCGTTTGCCATTGACTATTTGGGCGTTTTTCATCACTGCAGTTTTGGGTTTGTTGTCATTCCCTGTATTGGTATCTGGCTTCTTGTTGTTGTTGTTTGACCGCGGCATGGGAACCAGTTTCTATTTGAGTGAAATCTTTATTGGCGGCAAAGCTTTGGATCACGTAGGCGGTAGCCCTGTATTGTACCAGCACTTGTTCTGGTTCTTGGGTCACCCTGAGGTGTACATCATCATTTTGCCTGCGATGGGTATTGTATCTGAGGTATTGTCGGTACACTCTCGCAAGCCAGTCTTTGGCTACAAAGCGATGGTATTCTCAATGTTGGCGATCGGTTTCCTAGCGTTCATTGTATGGGCCCACCACATGTTTATGTCGGGCGTAAACCCATTTATCACAAACTTCTTTGTGATTTTCACTTTGATCATTGCCGTACCATCGGCGGTTAAGGTATTCAACTGGATTGCCACTCTCTACGGGGGTAATGTACGTTTTACGGCAGCCAGTTTGTTTGCCATTGGTTTTGTATCCATGTTTATCTCTGGTGGTTTGACAGGTATCTTTTTGGGTAACTCTTCGATCGATATCCAGTTGCACGATACTTATTTTGTAGTTGCTCACTTCCACATCGTAATGGGGGTTGCTGCATTTTTCGGGATGTTTGCCGGTGTTTACCACTGGTATCCTAAGTTGTACAGCCGTTTTATGAGTGAAACATTGGGTAAAATCCACTTCTGGGGAACCATGATTGGCGCTTATCTGATCTTCTGGCCAATGCACTACATCGGTATGGCGGGCGTACCTCGTCGTTACTATAGCTTTAGTAATTTCCAAGCATTTTCACACTTTGATGATTTAAACAAATTCATCACTGTTGCGGCAATTGCTACTTTTGCCTTCCAGGTTTTGTTTGTCATCAACTTCTTCTACAGCATTTGGAGAGGTAAGAAAATGACTACACAAAACCCTTGGGGCGCAACTACTTTGGAATGGACAACGCCAATCCACACCGATCACGGTAACTGGCCTGGTAAAATCCCAACTGTACAGCGTTGGGCTTACGACTACGGTAAGGATGGTGTAGAGTTTACACCGCAAATCCAGCCGATGGCGGAAGGTGAAAAAGACTTTGGCGATCACTAGTTTGGTTGAAAAGTTAATTATCATAACGTTCATTCAACGCGGTGATTGGAGGCGATTGATTTTGAGGAATGAGATTTGAATTTGCATAAAAATATACAAGGAGGCGACCAAGGTTTTTTGCCGAAAATTGCCTCCTTGTTTATACTTGATGATGAACCTGACAAGCAAAACTGCGGCAATTAAACCCTTCGCTGTCATACGGCAGCGGTTAGAGGATTTTAAGTTGCTGGTTAAATTGCGACTTACCCTTACGGTGGTGTTTTCTTCGGTGATGGCCTATCTGATTGCCGTACCTGGAAATCCCAACGGGATGGATATTTTGATCTTGTCTTTGGGTGGTTTTCTAGTAACTGCCGCCGCCAATACACTTAATCAGGTATTGGAAAAAGACTACGATAAACTGATGAAACGCACGGCCAACCGCCCTTTGGCAACCGGTCGAATGAAAGTAGCCGATGCAGTATTGGCAGCAGGTTTGATGAGTTTAGTAGGCATTATTTTATTGGCACTTTTCAACCCTTGGAGCGCCTTTTTTGGTATGGTTGCGCTGTTGTCTTACGCTTTTTTGTACACCCCGTTAAAAAGAATTTCGCCCATCGCTGTATTGGTGGGAGCATTTCCAGGCGCATTGCCTACTTTGATTGGTGCTGCGGCTGCAGAAGGACGCGTTTCAGCATTGGGCATGTCGCTTTTTGCTATACAGTTTTTTTGGCAGTTTCCTCATTTTTGGTCAATTGGCTGGTTGGGCTATGAAGATTACAAAAATGCCGGGTATAAGCTATTGCCGAGCCGGGATGGTGAACGCGATCCAAATACTGGACTGCAGTCTTTTATTTATGCCCTATTCTTGGTTCCGATTGCCAGTTTGCCCTATGTATTGGGTTTTTCAGGAATCGTTGCTGAAGTGGTTAGTGTTGTTTTGAGTTTGATTTATGCCGCCTTGGGCTGGCAACTATACCGCAAAAACGATCGCAAATCGGCTTTGCAATTGATGTTTTTTTCCTTTGTGTACATTCCAGCTATTTTGCTGGTCTTGTATTTTGATAAAATGTAATGGAACGCAAAATGGAGACATCATTTCCAAATACTTATGGACGGAATAAAGTCCATCCAAAAAAATTCGCGTTGCTGATCGCCTGTGCGAGCATCATGATGATGTTTGCCGCCCTCACCAGTGCTTACATTGTACGGCATGCCGCTGGCAACTGGTTGGACTTTAGCATTCCAAACATGTTCGCTTACAGTTCCGCGGTGATTATTGCCAGCAGCTTGTCGTTGCATACAGCTTATTCCGCTTATTTGAAGGGCAATGAGCAAGTATACAAGTATGGCGTAGTAGCAGCTTTGGGTTTAGGGCTTATCTTTATCGTACTGCAGTATGCTGGGTGGCAGGAAATGAGCGCCAACGGCGTTGATCTGGATACCAATCCATCAGCGTCATTTGTTTATGTGATCTCCGGTTTTCACGCGGCTCACGTGTTGGGTGGTATTGCAGCCCTGATCGTTGCGGTTCTCCATGCTTTTACCTTGCCATACAAGGTGACAGCAAAAAGAAAACTGCGATTTGAACTGACTTTTATCTACTGGCATTTCGTAGATTTGCTCTGGATATATTTGTATTTGTTTTTATTGATGCAACAAGCTTAAAAAACAGGCAATCAAAATAGCGGCCTTTTGCCTAACTTTACATTGCCTTTTTCGCCGATTTTTTTTTAAAACGAACGAACAACCAATTAGTCTAACTAATAAAACAAGCTATCTAATGGCGACTAATGATACCGCACTGGAGCATCCAGTTCACGATCACGAGATCAACGAAGCAGAACTATGGACGGGCGCGCAATCACCCTTCAATGTAAGTTACGGAAAGTTGATGATGTGGTACTTCCTGTTGTCTGATGCCTTTACTTTCGCAGGCTTTTTGATTACTTATGGTGCTTTGCGTTTCAGCAGCCCAACTTGGCCTGTACCGGATTTTGTATTTAGAACAGCGCCATTAGGTATCCATACGTTTTTTCCCGGCGGCCACGCGCCTCTGATTTTCGTAACTTTCATGTCGTTCTTGTTGATCATCAGCTCCGTTACTATGGTGCGTGCCGTACAAGAAGGTCACCGCGAAAACAAAAACGGGGTGTTTTTCTGGATGTTGTTGACTATTGTAGGTGGTGCTGGCTTCTTGAGCTGTCAGGCTTGGGAGTGGACAAACCTGATTGGTGAAGAACACATGTTGGTTACTCGTAACCCATTTGGCACGCATATTACCGAAGGGGTGTATCTGCTACCTGATGGAAAACCTTCAACTGAAAAATTTGAGAAAGGTTCATCCTTTTTGATCCATAAAGCTGGTGCACACCACGAAGAAGGCGGTGAGCATGAAGCGGCTCCTGTCAAATACGAAAAAGGCGATCACGCTGGCTATATGCTAGATGATGAGAACTTTGTACACCGCAAGTTTAAAATCACCGCAGGCCCTGATAAAGGCAAAGTGGATGCTGAAGCATTTGGTCCTTCTGCATTTGGCGCCTTGTTTTTCTTCATTACGGGTTTCCACGGTTTCCACGTATTCTCAGGTGTTGTTTTCTTGTTGATCATTGCGCTTAACGTTTTCAGCGGTGTATATGTATCCCGAAAAAACGGTTATGAAATGGTTGAAAAGATCGGCTTGTACTGGCACTTTGTGGATTTGGTATGGGTATTCGTATTCTTGGTGTTTTATTTGTTCTAATGCCCAAGTGAGGGATTTGTTGAATCAAAATGGTATCACTTTTAATCGATCGATATGTCAAATCTAAGTTATGAAGATAGCAAAAAGCGGGTTATCTATGGTCTGTACCTGCTAGGGATCATTACCTTGATAGAGGTTGGTATTTCCCTTTTTGGCAAAGGTCATATTGTACCTGGCGTACATAAATATAGTGCGGTATTGTACATTTGCGGGTTCCTGATCGCAGCATTTTCACTGTACAAAGCCTATTTCATTGTGTATGAGTTTATGCACATGAAGTACGAAGTTAAGAGTTTGGCCATGACCGTATTGTTGCCTACTGTTCTTTTGGTGTGGGCGGTGATTGCCTTTTTCCAGGAAGGCAGTTCTTGGAAAGCACGTCGGGATAGAATCAAGGAAAAAAATGCCGAGAAACCAGCGGCATCTTCCTCTAAATTGGAAAGCAGTTTGTTAAAAAAGGATACCTATATTTTGGATAAATTCTAGTATCCAAACACACTCTAAAACGGGGGCAAAAAGGTAATACTTTTTTGTCCCCGTTTTGATTTTAGGTCCATATTTGGAGTAGAATTGGCAGTTGAAGCCTACTAAAAACTTTACAGCCTGGCGGGTTAGCTGACATTAAAGTGTATCATTCTATAAAGCAGGAAAGAAGAATTGCAGCCGTTTGTGGTTTCTATTTTTAATAAAACGTGGCAGCTCAGATTTTTATAATAACAATATACTAAAAAACAATAAAATACACAATCATTTGAATCTGTTTACCTTAGAATCGGGTAATAGTAGTGTAATTATGTAACTATTGCCCTGGAATGTGTAACAAATCATGAGAATCTATTGACAACCTCGAGTTGAATTACTCACGCTAAAATATCTCATGATTTGAAAAAAATTCTACTCACGGCATTAATAGCCAGCATGCTGCTATTAAGGCCATTCCTAAGTTTTGGGCAGGCGCCAAATCTGGGATCGACCTCAAGTTTTGCGTTGTTTACTGCTGTCGGGGCATTCAACAATAGCGGATTGACAACCATAACTGGTGACATTGGCACCAACGTCGGTGCTTTTAATATAATGGGAGTCACCCTGATTGGACAAAGCCATGTGGCCGATCCTGCCTCTGCAACAGCTGCCACCGATGTGGATCTGGCGTATGGCATGCTCAGTACGGTGACTTGTGGTAGCGTTATCGCAACTACAATGGGCGGAGGACAATCACTCCTTCCCAATGTTTATTGCCTGGGGGCCGCCTCTACAATAAACGGAGACCTTATCCTGGACGGAGGGGGAAATCCTAATTCGATATTTATTTTTAAAATAGATGGCGCATTAGCAACTTCGGTGAACTCACGTATTTTACTAACCAATGGCGCATCTTTGTGTAATGTCTATTGGCAAGTAAATGGGGAGGTAGATCTAGGCGGAGGCTCTCTATTCCAAGGTACGATTCTCGCCAACGGGGCAATCAACATATTGGCAGGTGCTAAACTCAATGGGCGAGGGCTAACCCGTGCTGGAGCTATTTCATTATTCAACAATACCATAGTTGGCGCATTACCAGTTGCCTCTGTAATCACCGCAGGAGGAACAACTACCTTCTGTGCGGGCAATAATGTAGTTCTTTCAGGGAACGTAGGCGGAACTTGGAGCAACGGAGACATCACTCCTACCACTACGGTAAGTACGAGCGGTGACTATTTTGTCACCAATACTGCTGCTTGCGGTACTGTAAAGTCAAACCACATTATAGTAACGGTTACCCCGCTGCCCACTGCGTCGGTTATAACCGCGGGCAGTGCCACCACTTTTTGTGCAGGTGGTAACGTAAAACTTTCTGGTAATATGGGAGGAACCTGGAGCAATATGGCTACCACTCCAGACATTACAGTAAGTACCACTGGCGATTATTTTGTTACCAATTCGAATGTTTGCGGCAGTGTGACTTCAAACCACATCATGGTAAATGCCGACGGAATGCAACCCACTGCTTCAACGATTATTGCGGATGGGGCACTTGCTTTTTGTGCTAACGGCAGCGTTGGCCTTTCCGGGAATGTAGGCGGAACTTGGAGCACCGGAGCCACCTCACCAGGTATAACAGTATTTACTAGCGGCGACTATTTTGTTACCAATTCGGCAAGTTGCGGTAGCGTGACTTCAAATCATTTCCTAGTAACAGTTTTTCCCACTGCACCAACCATTACCGCGCCAAGTAACACCTGTGCATCGGCATTCACCTTACCTAATGTACCGCCAGTAGCTGGCTTCACCGTAGAATACAGCATTGATCTGGGTGCTTATGCAGCTGCGCCAACTATTCCAACTACTTCGGGTTGTCACACCATCAGCGCGCGTTATGTCCTTACCGCCACTTTCGGTACTACGCTTGCGGGAACAGCGGGAAGTGGTGTCTGTGGTGTGAGCAATACAGTAAGCGTAGTAATTTTTCCGAATGCGCCCAGCCTTAGCGCACCAGTCAATACTTGCGCTTCGGCCTTTATTTTGCCAAGCGTAAGTGCAGTAACTGGTTTTAGTGTGCAATACAACATTGACGGCGGTGGTTACACACAATCACCAGTTGTACCAACTACTCCGGGTTGCCATACTATATCGGCACGTTATGTGCTGACCGCAACCTGCGGAGGAACGATAGCCGGCACACCTGGTAGCGGTTTATGCGGCGCCAGCAACATGGTAAGCGTGGTGGTTTTCCCGAATGCGCCTAGCCTTAGTGCGCCAGCGAACACCTGCGCATTGGCCTTTACGTTGCCAAGTGTAAGTACCGTAAGTGGCTTTAGTGTAGAATATAGCATCGACGGTGGAGTATACGCGGCTTCTCCGGCATTGCCGACTACCCCTGGTTGTCATACCATAGCAGCACGTTATGTGCTAGCTGTAACCTGCGGAGGAACGGTAGCTGGAACAGCAGGTAGCGGCTTATGTGGCTCCAGCAACACGGTAAACGTGGTGATTTTCCCAAATGCGCCAAGCCTTACGGCACCAGCCAACACCTGTGCTTCGGCCTTTACCTTGCCAAGTGTAAGTGCAGTAAGTGGTTTTAGTGTAGAATACAGTATTGACGGTGGTGGCTATGCGCAATCACCGGCTGTACCAACTACTCCGGGTTGCCATATGATTACAGCTCGTTATGTGCTGACCGCAATCTGCGGAGGAACAGCAGCAGGCACAGCAGGAACCGGTTTATGCGGAGTAAGCAACACGGTAAGCGTAGTGATTTTACCGAATACGCCAACCCTTAGCGCACCAGCGAACACCTGCGCATTGGCCTTTACTTTGCCAAGTGTAAGTACCGTAAGTGGCTTTAGTGTAGAATATAGCATCGACGGTGGAGTATATGCGGCTTCTCCGATATTGCCGACTACGCCTGGTTGTCATACCATAGCAGCACGCTACGTGCTGACTGCAACCTGCGGAGGCACAGCAGGTAGCGGTTTATGCGGCGCCAGCAACACGGTAAGCGTGGTGATTTTCCCAAATGCGCCAAGCCTTACGGCACCAGCCAATACCTGCGCTACGGCCTTTACTTTGCCAAGTGTAAGTACCGTAAGTGGCTTTAGTGTAGAATACAACATTGACGGCGGCGGCTATGCAAAATCACCGAGTGTACCAACTACTCCAGGTTGCCATACCATAACAGCTCGTTATGTGCTGACCGCAACTTGTGGAGGCACATCAGCAGGTACAGCAGGCACCGGTTTATGCGGAGTAAGCAACACCGTAAACGTAGTGATTTTACCGAATACGCCAATCCTTAGCGCACCAGCGAACACCTGCGCATTGGCCTTTACCTTACCAAGTGTAAGTACCGTAAGTGGCTTTAGTGTAGAATATAGCATCGACGGTGGAGTATATGCGGCTTCTCCGATATTGCCGACTACGCCTGGTTGTCATACCATAGCAGCACGCTACGTGCTGACTGCAACCTGCGGAGGCACAGCGGGTAGCGGTTTATGCGGCGCCAGCAACACGGTAAACGTGGTGATTTTTCCGAATGCGCCAAACCTTAGCGCGCCAGTCAATACCTGCGCTTCGGCCTTTACTTTGCCAAGTGTAAGTGCAGTAAGTGGCTTTAATATAGAATACAGCCTTGACGGCGGCGGCTATGCACAATCACCAACTGTACCAACTACCCCTGGTTGCCATACCATCTCGGCACGTTATGTGCTGATCGCAACCTGCGGAGGAACGTTAGCCGGCACAGCTGGTAGCGGTTTATGCGGCGCCAGCAACATGGTAAACGTGGTGATTTTTCCGAATGCGCCAAGTCTTAGCGCATCCAATACCTGCGCTTCGGCCTTTACTTTGCCAAGTGTAAGTGCAGTAAGTGGCTTTAATATAGAATACAGCCTTGACGGCGGCGGCTATGCACAATCACCAACTGTACCAACTACCCCTGGTTGCCATACCATCTCGGCACGTTATGTGCTGATCGCAACCTGCGGAGGAACGATGGCTGGTAGTATGGGCACTGGTTTATGCGGAGTAAGCAACACAGTAAGCGTGGTGATTTTCCCGAATGCGCCAAACCTTAGCGCACCAGCCAATACCTGTGCATCGGCATTTACTTTGCCAAGCGTAAGTACAGTAATTGGTTTTACTATAGAATACAACATTGACGGCAGCGGTTATGTGCAATCACCGACTGTACCAACTACCCCTGGTTGCCATACGATAACAGCTCGTTATGTACTTACAGCAATCTGCGGAGGAACGGTAGCGGGCACTGCTGGAACCGGTTTATGCGCAGTAAGCAACACGGTAAACGTGGTGATTTTTCCGAATGCGCCCAGCCTTACGGCACCAGCCAATACCTGCGCTCCGGCCTTCACTTTGCCAAGTGTAAGTGCAGTAAGTGGTTTTACTATAGAATACAGCCTTGATGGCGGCGGCTATGCTAAATCACCAATTGTACCAACTACCCCAGGTTGCCATACGATATCGGCACGTTATGTGCTGACCGCAACCTGCGGAGGAACGGTAGCGGGAACAACTGGTAGCGGTTTATGCGGAGTAAGCAACACGGTAAGCGTGGTGATCTTTCCGAATGCACCCAGCCTTAGCGCACCAGCCAACACCTGTGCTTCGGCATTCACGCTGCCAAGTGTAAATGCGGTAAGCGGGTTCAATGTAGAATTTAGTATTGATGGCGGCGTATATACCACCTCACCAACCATACCAACAACTCCGGGTTGCCATACGATATCAGCACGTTATGTACTGATGGCGATTTGTGGATTGACTACAGCTGGTAGCGTAGGCGCGGGTTTATGCAGCGCCAGCAATATGGTAAGTGTAGTGATTTTCCCTGCTACTCCTACGCTTATTATCAGTAACACTTGTGAAACCGCATTGACCTTTAGTAATATTGCCAGCGTAAGTGGTTTTAAAAGCGTTTACGACGTTACTAAACCTAATGGCACCCTAGTAGCCAACGATGTAGATTATGCTACGGCCATTGCTGCTCTGGACAAAACCATAGGGATTTGGACGATTACGGCAGGTTATGCGTTGACTTCAACTTGTGGATCTACTGCCGCAGGTACAGAAAGTACCGATGCATCCTGCAAGCGGGTTGTCGTAAACACGGCACAGGTTTTTCAGGCTGTTACCGTGAATGCTGGAGTAGATCAGATTGTTTCTACTTGTATTGAAAATGGAAAAACCATTTTGGCAGGAATTATTTTAGGTGGAATTACTACGGGTACTTGGATTGGTGGCTTGGGCACGTTTACACCCGATCGAACCACTTTAAATGCTACTTATACGCCTACAGCTGCAGAAATTGCTGCAGGATCAGTAACGTTAACCTTGCAATCGGATGATCCAGCAGGGCCATGTCCTGCGGTCAGCGATCAGGTGGTTATTCGTTACTTTAATAAGGTAACAATCGAATGCTTGGTTTGTATTAATCAAGTGAACGTAACCTTGGACGCGAACTGCACCTTTGCATTGACGCCAAAATCGGTCTTGGAAGGTTTTGCTACTTGTCCTAATCGTGATTTATTGGAGGCCGCATTAGAAGTCATCATCGGCGATGGCAATACCAACAATCTTATCGAGTGTGCCGGAACGTACAAGTATGTAATTCAGCTGAAAAAAGGCTTTGAAGCATGTTTTGATTATGCCCCTTGTTGGGGTACGGTGACGGCGGAAGACAAAACTGCGCCGCTCCTTACCAATCCCAATGGCATTTCCACTCCCTTGCTTTGCACGGATATCAATTTTGTACTCAATAACGCCAAAACGATCGGAGCAACCGGAACGGTAGATGGCGATGGCGTAAAAAACATCGGCGAATACATTTTTACCGACAATTGCAAAAATTGCGCTTGTGTAATCACAAAAAAATGGAGTGATCGGGTGGTTTATTATGGTTGCGATAGTTTGAACAGCACTCGCGTACCCCGTTTATTTGCTACCATTTTCCGTACTTGGTCGGGCGTGGATTGCAACGGCAATACCGCCACAGCAGTACAGCAAATCAATTTTGTGCGTCCGCTTTTGGCAGATTTCCAATTCTTAATCGACGCCGAAACCAAACTTGGCGACAACAAACCTTATGCTGCCGTCACCCTTTACAACCGTTGCAGCCCAGATGAAAGCGCTATTAAGGAAAATGATTACATCCCCTATATTGTCAATTATTGGGGCAAAAAAGTGTACCTGAATCAAGTTGAGTGCAACTTCTCGGTAGGTACTTTAGTAGATGAGCGTTTCCCAATCTGTAATGGAACGGGCATAAAAATCGATCGCAAGATCCCGATCTTCGACTGGTGTGCGGGCAAAATTGTCGACACACTGCGGGTTTTGATTAAAATCGGCGACTTCGAAGCGCCCAAATTGGCACTACCAGCTAAACTGCCGATCATCCTGTCGACCGGGCCAATGGATTGCACGGCATCCTTCTTGGGCAACTCAGTAGCAGGTTTGAAAAACGCCTTTGGCATCACCTTGTCTGACAACTGTGATAAAGTGTCCGTAGCCACTCGTGTACGCACGCTCGGCAAAATCGTCTACGGCATCGTGGTGGATCAAACCACTTGGTTTAATGTAGATTACCGAGTGGTCAACGGCTACACGATCGGTTTACCAGTTGGTCGCCATAAGTTGATTATCTCAGCTTACGATGGTTGTTACAATACGCTAACTGATTCGGTTGACTTCTACGTGCTGGATCGCATCGCACCGGTGATGAAGTGCAACGATAAACTCACGGTAACCTTGTCGAATGCCAATGGCTACACCAGCGGATATGCGCGAGTAGATGCCAAAGACATTGACGAAGGCAGCACCGATAATTGCAAGCTCGACTGGATCCGCGTACGCCGCAGTGTACCAGCCAGCTGCTACCAAAGCTTCATCGACAAAGGTTACGATACCAACGGCAACGGCAAACTCGATACCTTGGATGGTTTTGACAACAACGGCAACGGCAGGTTGGAACCAGCACTACTCGAGACCTTCCGCAACAAGAACGGCACCTTGATGACGCCATTGCAGTCTTTCGTCGAGTTCTTCTGTTGCGATGCTGGTAATGCAGTACGTACCGAACTTTGGGGCAGAGACGGCGAGTTGATCGTGGGAACTTACAATGATGCCAGAATTGTATCAGGTGGCAACCTCAACTTCTGCTGGCAGGACATTGTCATCGAAGACAAGGTAGCACCAATATGTATGGCGCCACTGAATGTAACCATCGACTGTCTGGACAAAAACCTGCAGTACTTGCTGGGGGATGCCAAAAACAAATCGATCATCGCTGCAGCCGCCAAAATCTTTGGCGATGTGACCATCATGAGTGGATCGGATTGTGCTAACTTGGATACGACTTACACGGTGAAAAGCGACTTGAAGTGTGGTTATGGAACCATCACCCGGACTTGGACACTGACCAAGAAAACGTCAAAAGGACCACTGAGCACCACTTGTTCGCAAACCATCTACGTTAGACCAGTTCACGAATACAACATCTGCTTCCCTAAAGATGCGGTGGTGAACTGTCGGACGAAGTTTACCGCAGACACAATAAAAACTGACGAACTGGCTTGTGATATCTTGGCGGTGAATGTATCGGATAAGCGCTACGCAGCCTCTGACGACGAATGCTACAAGATTTTCCGGACTTACACCGTGATCAACTGGTGTACTTTCGATGATCGTTGTGGTGATCCAATGTCACCTGAAAATGTCTACACTGTGGATCGCAAATGGGGTGAATTCGGTAAATATGCCACCTATTTACTGGTACGTCAGTGGGAAGAAATTGCCCAGCGTCGCCGCGGCTATGGTCACAACCAATTCTTCTTGTCTCGCGACACGATTGTGGATAACTGGAACACGAGTGACTATAGCAAACTTTTCAACGATCAGCTCGCTGATCAAGACGATGAGCGGATCTTCCCCGAATCGGATTGTAAAGGTTGGGGCGAGGAGCGCCGTTACCGCGATCGCGATGACCGGGAGCACCGTAATTTCATCCACTCTTGGATGTACACCCAGATCATCAAAGTATACGATACCGAGCGTCCAGTGGTTAAGTTGCCAAAACTGCCTACCTGTCCAGTGTCAAGTGCAATACCAGGAGCGGCATCGATCAACTTCCCAATCGACCCTGTGTCTTGTTTGGGAGCCGTATCGATCGCTTTCAAAGGCACTGATAACTGTTCAACGGCATTAGAATTGGAGCCAACATTGATCAAAGTAGAAAGCGCCGGTAACACGAAACTACCAAGCGACTACGACAAATCTTGGTCCACTGCTCGCGTCGCTAGCGATTCGTTCAAGGTGTCGATCAAAGGCTTCGCCTCAGGATCTTACAACTTGATCGTGGTGCTGCGCGACGAATGCGGCAACTTGAGTGTAGCAACGCGGATCCCATTCACCGTGGGCGACTGCAAAGCACCAGTGCCAATTTGCATCAACGGACTATCAACTGATCTAATGCCAGTGAAAGGCGGTGGAGCAATGACGGTTTGGGCGAAGGATTTCATTGCCAGCCCAGCTTACGATTGCAACGGTCAAGGCAACAGCACGGATCCAAAAGATGGACCAAATACCAAGGATGGCTTGAAATTGATCACCAAATACTCGGTGAACCGTTTGGGTAAAACAGTGAGCAAGGATTCAACCAGCATCACGGTTACTTGTGCCGATGCCGGCAAACAAGTACCGGTGGAAATCCACGCTTGGGATGAAAAAGGCAACCACGATTTCTGTGTGACCTACCTTTTGGTGA
>JBBANM010000074.1:22966-35106 GCA_040401995.1 Saprospiraceae bacterium | reverse complement strand
CATGAGTATTTTCGCAACGAAGTTGGGGTGAATTTTGGCCATTTGCAGCGCGAATGAAAAATCAAAACACCCTCTTCCAAACGCATTTTTACCTAAAAAAAGTACCGAACTTTGGACTGTATCGCATGGCAGAAGTAACTTATAATGAAGACAATATTCGCTCCCTCGATTGGCGGGAGCACATCCGCCTACGTCCCGGGATGTACATCGGCAAATTGGGCGATGGTTCTACTTCCGACGACGGCATTTACATCCTCATCAAAGAGGTGATCGACAACTGCATCGACGAGTACGTGATGGGGCATGGTCGGGAGATAAAAATCAACATCGACGAAAATAAAGCGGAGATCCGCGATTTTGGCCGTGGTATTCCCCTGGGTAAGGTAATCGATTGCGTATCCAAAATCAATACGGGCGGCAAGTACGATTCGCAAGCATTCAAAAAATCAGTGGGGCTAAACGGCGTGGGTACCAAGGCGGTCAATGCCCTTTCGGATTATTTCATGGTCAAAGCGGTGCGCGAAGGCCAGATGAAAGTGGCCGAGTTCAAACTCGGATTGCTGGAAAAAGAACACCCCATCAAAAAAACCGATGAACCCAACGGCACCTTGGTGACTTTTTTGCCCGACGGACAGATTTTTCAGAATTTCCGTTTCCGCAAAGACATCATCGAGAACCAACTCTGGAACTACGCCTACCTCAACGCCGGGTTGAAGCTGAACTACAACGGATCCATTATTGTCTCCAAAAATGGCCTGCTCGACCTCCTGGATCGCAAAACCAAAAATGAGGAATTGCGCTACCCCATCATTCACCTCAAAGGCGAAGATATTGAAATAGCCCTTACCCACGGCAATCACTACGGCGAGCAATACTACTCTTTTGTAAACGGGCAAAACACCACCCAGGGCGGTACGCACCTCAATGCTTTCAAAGAAGCAGTGGTGAAAACCATCCAGGATTTTTACAAAAAATTTGACCGTGCCGATATCTTGGCTTCCATCATGGCCGCCGTGAGCGTGCGTGTTGAGGAACCGATTTTTGAATCACAAACCAAAACCAAACTCGGCTCGGCCAACATATCCCCGGAAGGGCAATCCATCCGCACCTTTATCGGCAATTTCATCGGCAAACAACTCGACGATTACCTACGACAGCATCCCGAGATTGCCGATGCCCTGCAAAAAAGAATTTTACAGTCAGAACGCGAACGCAAAGAGATCGCCGATATTAAAAAATTGGCCAATCAACGGGCCAAAAAAGCCAATCTCCACAACAAAAAATTGCGCGATTGTCGGCTTCACTTTAATGACCCTAGCCGTAAAGTGGCAGAAGAACTACGCCTAGCCACCACGCTTTTCATCACCGAGGGCGACTCGGCCAGTGGATCGATCACCAAAGCGCGCGATGTACAAAACCAAGCAGTATTCAGCTTGCGGGGTAAGCCGCTCAACTGCTATGGCTTGACCAAAAAAACGGTGTACGAAAACGAAGAATTTAACCTGCTGCAACATGCGCTCAACATCGAATATGGGGTTGAAGACCTCCGCTACAACCGCGTTGTCATCGCCACCGATGCCGACGTGGACGGCATGCACATCCGCTTGTTGTTGCTGACCTTCTTTTTGCAGTTTTTCCCAGATTTGGTGCGCAATGGGCATTTGTATATCTTGGATACTCCGCTTTTCCGGGTACGAGATAAAAGTCAAAAGTTCTATTGCTACAGCGAAGCCGAAAAACAGGAAGCCATGCGCAAACTGCGCGGTAGGCCAGAGATCACCCGCTTCAAAGGTTTAGGTGAAATTTCGGCAGATGAATTCGGCGCCTTTATTGGTCCAGAAATCCGCTTGGAGCCCGTAATTTTCAATGAAAATACCGATGCCGATCAGGTGTTGTCGTACTATATGGGCAAAAACACCCCCGATCGCCAGGATTTCATCATCGAAAACCTACGGGTGGAAAAAAACGACCTGGGAACCAACGAACCGGAGGTAAAAGAAGAGCTCGTAGAAGAAGAAGTATAAATTTCTTGTGAAAATTTAGCGCCTCGCCTTCGGCGATGAAAATCAAATTTTCGGCCACAAATTGCACAAATTTTCATAAATTAGGCCACAAACTGGCGTTTGTGCCCCCTTCGCGAACAGCGTTCGTGCTTTAATTTGTGAAAATTCGTGAAATTTGTGGCTAAAAAAATTGTCGTTCGCCGAAGGCGAGATGCTATACTTTACGCAAACACAGCGTTCCTGCCTTTTTGTCGGCTTTCGATGCCTGTCAGCCCATTTTTATGGTCGGTTTTTCCGTAAATGAATGC
The DNA here is from genome assembly GCA_040401995.1 of Saprospiraceae bacterium. GTDB lineage: Bacteria > Bacteroidota > Bacteroidia > Chitinophagales > Saprospiraceae > Haliscomenobacter. Next base: position 32,795 of record JBBANM010000074.1, on the reverse strand, counting down.
TGGCACAGTACTTGTCACTTTTTACTTAGAACCTTAAATTGGTTAGCCAAAAGCAGCATTTCGATGTTTTTGACTTGATTTGTCGCTGTTGAGTAGTGGCAAGCAAACAGATTATCCGTCATATTGACAGTAAAAAAGAATACACCTCTATGTTTGAATCTATTTTTGCGCAGGAAGATTTTGAAGACGAAAGCAGCTTTTTACCCATGATTTCAATGGATGACGAACAACCATTGATGGACGACAACCAGTTTCCGCCCATCTTGCCCTTGCTCGCGTTGAAAAATACGGTTTTGTTTCCGGGAATCGTGATCCCCATCACCGTGGGGCGCGATAAATCCATCCGGGCCATTCACAAAGCCTACGAAACCGACAAACTCATTGGCGTTTTATCGCAAAAAGACATTCGGGTAGAAAATCCGGGTATCGACGACCTATTTGAAGTGGGTACTGTGGCGCAAATTTTGAAATTGCTCAAAATGCCCGATGGAACCACTACTGCCATTTTGCGCGGTCAACGCCGTTTTCGATTAGGCGACCCGCATCGCGAATCTCCGTACTTGGAAGGGAGCATCAATTTGATGGCTACTCCTACAGTAGAGCAAAACCTGGAATTTGAAGCCCTGATTGCCACCGTTCACGATTTGGCAAAACAGATCATCGAGCTTTCACCCAATATTCCTTCCGAAGCTTCGGTGATGCTGGGCAGCATTCAGGATCCTATTTTTTTGCTCAACTTCATCGCTTCCAATCTCAATTCCAAAATTGAGATCAAACAGCACATCTTGGAAATGGAGGACATGCGCGAAAAAGGCAGCTTGATCCTTCAGGAAATGAATACCCAACTGCGCCTCCTCGAACTGCGCGATCAGATCGAAACTCGGGTGCGTGGTGATTTGGAAAAACAACAACGCGACTATTTCCTCAACCAACAGCTCAAAACCATTCAAGATGAGCTAGGGCAAAACCCACAAGAGGAAGAGATAAAGGAAATGGCGCTGCGTGCCGAAAAGAAAAAATGGGCCAAACCCGTAGCCGATCATTTTGACCGCGAAATCAACCGTTTGCGGCGCATGAACCCCCAAGCTGGCGAATACTCCATCCAATTCAATTATTTGGAATTGATGCTTGACTTGCCTTGGGATACCTACACCAAAGACAATTTTGACCTCAAAAAAGTCAAAAAACGCTTGGACGAGGATCATTTTGGTTTGGATAAGGTCAAGGAGCGCATCCTCGAGCACCTGGCCGTACTCAAACTCAAAGGCGATCTCAAAGCGCCAATCATTTGTTTGGTAGGCCCTCCGGGGGTGGGTAAAACTTCCCTTGGGCGCTCGGTAGCTCGTGCCTTGGGGCGCGAGTTTGTGCAGATGTCGCTGGGTGGTTTGCACGACGAAAGCGAAATCCGCGGTCACCGCAAAACGTACATCGGCGCTTTGCCAGGGCGAATCATTCAATCGCTGAAAAAAGCAAAATCCAGCAACCCGGTTTTTTTGCTGGATGAAATCGATAAAGTTGGTCGCGATTTCCGGGGCGACCCTTCTTCCGCTTTGTTGGAAGTGCTTGACCCCGCGCAGAATTCGCGTTTCCACGACAACTACCTAGAGGTGGATTACGACTTGTCAAAGGTGTTGTTCATCGCTACCGCCAATGGGCTCAACACCATTCAGCTTCCTTTGCTCGACCGGATGGAGATCATCGAAATCAGCGGGTATTCACAAGAGGAAAAAATCGAAATCGCCAAACGCCACCTGGTACCCGATCAGCTTAACGAGCACGGATTGACATCCAAGCAGATCAAGTTCAGCCCTAAGCTATTGAACAAAATAGCCCAGGAATACACCCGTGAATCGGGCGTGCGCTCGCTCAATCGCCAAATTGCCGCCATTATGCGGAACATGGCCAAAAAAGTGGCGATGGACGAAGTATTTGATCCCCAGGTGAAGGAAGATCAATTGGAAAAAATCTTGGGCATTCCGCCATTTTCTCCAGAGATCTACAAAGAAAAACCTTCGCCAGGGGTGGCCATCGGTTTGGCTTGGACCCAAATGGGCGGCGAGATCCTTTTTGTTGAAACCAGCATCAGTAAAGGCGTTGGCAAACTTACCCTGACCGGTAACCTCGGTGATGTGATGAAAGAGTCCGCCACCACCGCGATGAGCTTCTTGCGCGCGCACGGGGAAAAAATTGGCATCACGACCGAGCAATTTGAAAAAAATGACCTGCATGTCCACATCCCCGAGGGTGCGATCCCCAAAGATGGCCCATCTGCTGGCGTGACCATGTTGACCTCATTGGCCTCCGCCTATCTACATAAACCGATCAAACCCTTGTTGGCCATGACCGGTGAGATTACCCTGCGCGGCAAAGTATTGCCGGTGGGCGGCATCAAGGAAAAAATCTTGGCCGCCAAACGAGCAGGCATGAAAACCATCCTCTTGTGCAAAGATAACCGCAAACACATCGAGGACATTAACCCCGAGTATCTGGAAGGGTTAAAGTTCCATTATGTGGCAAATATGGAAGAGGTGCTTGATTTTGCCTTAGGAACGGGTAAATAATGCGAATTGTGTGTTACAGCTACTAAACTTTGAAAGTTTAGTAGCCGTTGATCCTAGGATAAGGAGGTGATTTATTGTTCAACCGTTCCTTTAGAGCTTGTTCAGGTTTTGGATTCTGGGCTCCATGAGGCAAATTTTATTTCGGACTTCGTTAAAATTTTCGCCGTATCGCCCACATACGGCTGCAAATTTTGCCTCGTCTGAAATAAAATTTGCTCTCCTTCGCCTCAGATCCAAAATCTAAACAAGCTCTTATTAATTCAGCAGATTTTTTCTATCTTGTTCTAGCTTTGGTTTTTTGCGATTGATTGCTATTTAAAAAATTGCGACTTTCGCCCAACGAACCATTCTATACTAATCGAGGTCTAAATAGAAAAATATTTGTAATGAATTGGATACGGTGCGCTTTGTTTTTGTTTTTGATGGCGGGTATGAGCAGTCAACTATGGGCTCAACAAAAGGATTCTTCGCTGGTTCAGTTTTCAGGATTGGTGCTGGATGGTACGAATGAGCAGTTGCAACCCATTCCTTATGCCAACATTTTTATCAAAAACAAAGGCCGCGGTACGTATACGGATCTGCGCGGCTTTTTCTCCATCGTAGTTCACAAAGACGATGTGGTGCGCTTCTCGGCCGTGGGTTACCGTACCGTTGAATACCGCATTCCTCGCACTCTGACCGACGATCGCTACTCCTTGGTGCAATTGATGACTTTGGATACCATCAATTTGCCAGAAACGGTGGTATTCCCTTGGCCCAGCCGCGAACACTTCCGCCTGGAGTTCCTCAATATGGATGTCACTTCAGAACTTCAGCGCCGTGCCGCTGAAAACGTTGCGGAAGCCTCCCTGCGTAAAGCCCAAGCCGGGGTGAAATACGATGGCGATGAAAACGCCGATTTTTACCTCCGCAAACAAGCCAGCTCTTACTATTACTATGGCCAAGCACCGCCGATGAACATCTTCAACCCTATCGCATGGGGTAAGTTTTTTAAGGCCTGGAAAAATGGAGAGTTCAAAAAGAAAGACAACTGACGGGGTTGAACGGTGGTGTTATAAGGTGGAAAACCAGATAATACCAACATATGGATGTCCTAACCAAACCAAATTTAGTTGAAAACCACATCGATACCTTTCCCATCAAAGGTACCGACCACATTGAGTTTTATGTAGGCAATGCCAAACAAGCTGCTCATTACTACATGACGGCCTTTGGGTTTGAATTGATTGCCTACAGCGGCCCGGAAACGGGTCGGCGCGATGCCGCCTCTTACGTGCTGAAGCAAGGCAAAATTGTTTTTGTCCTCACTTCAGCATTGCTCCCACACCATGAGATTGCCCTTCATGTACTCCGTCACGGCGACGGAGTAAAGGTGCTGGCCCTTTGGGTCGACAATGTGGCAGAAGCTTACCAGCTGGCCTTAGACCGCGGAGCGGTATCTGCTTACCCCGTACAAGTATTGGAAGACGAACACGGTACTGTGAAAATGGCGGCCATTCGCACTTATGGCGAAACCATCCACACCCTCGTGGAGCGCGACCAATACCACGGCGTATTTTTGCCGGGTTATGTGGCCAAAAAGAGCGAACTGGAAATCCACCCCATCGGCTTGAAATACGTGGATCACTGCGTAGGCAACGTGGATTTGGGCGACATGAACCGCTGGGTACAGTTTTATGAAGACGTGCTGGGATTCAACCTCCTCGTTACTTTTGACGACAAAGACATCTCCACCGACTACACCGCACTGATGAGTAAGGTGGTGAGCAACGGCAACGGCTTTATCAAATTCCCGATCAACGAACCAGCCCAAGGCAAGAAAAAATCGCAAATCGAAGAGTACCTCGATTTTTATCAGGGCGCTGGCGTGCAACACATCGCCATCGCTACCGACGACATCATCAGCACGGTGACGCAATTGCGCAAAAACGGCGTGGAATTCCTCCATGTGCCCGAAGTTTACTACGATACAGTAATGGAGCGGGTTGGCGCCATCAAGGAGGATCTGCTAAAACTCCGCGCCCTAAACATCCTCATCGACCGCGATGAAGAGGGGTATTTACTCCAAATTTTCACCAAACCGGTACAAGATCGTCCCACGATTTTTTATGAAATCATTCAACGCGAAGGGGCAAGGTCCTTTGGCAAAGGTAATTTCAAAGCGCTTTTTGAAGCGATTGAACGGGAACAGGAATTGCGGGGAACGTTGTAAGGGGATTTTTTTGGGAACACGGATTGAACGGATTGGACACGGATTTTTATAGCCTGCGGCTAGGGATTTTTTTATGACACGGATGCCACATTTGAGGAAAAAAGCTACAAAAATAAGGCGCTGAGCTGGTCCAAGTCTCCAGACTTGGACCATATATCAGCACGTCTCTGACGTGCGTTTACCTAAGTCTTTCGCGTTGACTGTGCGTCAGAGACGCGAAGATACGGGGTACAAGTCTGGAGACTTGTACCAGCTTATGGTAAAACCGAATTGCAAGCGAAGATTTTTTAGGCCTGCGGCTAGGGAGATTTTTGGGACACGGATGCCGCTTTTGAGGAAAAAAGCTACAAAAATAAGGCGCTGAGCTGGTCAAAGTCTCCAGACTTTGACCATATATCAGCACGTTTCTGACGTGCGTTTACTTGAATATAAAATGAAAGAAATACCAAAACAACCAGCCCCTCTCAACCTAATTTACGAGGAATTTGGTGGGGGAACTTACTACCCCAAAGGATATCGCCAAGTACTTTCTGGCGAAAAAACGGAAGGCGACCTCATTGGCAGTAGCGTTTTTCAATCGTTGATTGTCCAAGCCTTGGTTTTTCATTTAAAAACCATTCTCCCTAAAAAAGACTATTGGGTTCTAACCAACAAAGTTGGGCTGCACTTAGGCACAAAAACCAATCTCATCAACGATATTGTTATCATTGAAAAAAGCAGATTGGCCAATCCTGTTTCCGAAAAATACTGTGACATACTGCCAAAATTCGTCATCGAAGTAGATGTAAAAATAGATACGGGTCAGGTACCCTCCTGACATGGAAACCGCAATGGAATGGGATTACTTGGGTCAAAAATCGACCCAACTGCTGGTGTTTAACATAGCAGGTATCGCTTGGATTTTTACCGAAACCCGAAAAATCATTTTAGCGACCTCCCTTGACGATTGGTTTGAATACGAGTGGACGGAAACCGTTCCATTATTTGAGGATTATGGGTTCTGTTTGCAAAGTATTTTGGAAGAGGAGGGGATTCTACCTAAATCGGGGTTAAAGTTTTTCCCTTTACCTAGTTCTCCGCCCTTTCCATTCATACTCTTTGACCATATTCGCCAACAAACCGATCCCAGCGATGTATAGAATGTGCATGCCTTGCGCCGGCCAAAAAATCCGCAACAAATCAGGGCGTTGAAAATACAAAGCCCCACTGCGTAACAACCGATAATCAGCGCTGCTTTTTAACAACAACTGTGCCGCCAACAGGCTCGCCATCAACGCCGGTTGCCAGGGAATCAAAACTGCCGTCAACAAAATGCACCAGCAATGAAAAAAAACGATGGCCAGCACCGCCGTCACCTGCCACTCGCGATAACTAGCGGATTTAGTACTCCAACGCAGCCGTTGCTGAACAAAACTTTTTAGATCGGGCTTCGCTTCGGTGTTTATGGCCGCGTTTTTGTTTTTCAAAAAAAATACCCCCTGCGGGTACCGCGCGGCGATTTTGTGGAGCAAAAACATATCATCACCCGAGGCCAAATGACCGCTATCGAGGTAGCCCCCTACTTCCTCAAACACCTTTTTGGGAAAAGCCAGATTGGCGCCGTTGCCCATGCGCATAAAGCCAGTGTGGATGCCCGCTCCCGTGATGACCATCATGCCCAGGAAATCCAGCGATTGGAAGCGTTGCAACAGGTTTTTTTCCCGCCAAAACACCACCGGCGCGGAAATGAATTGCGGTTGGTAACTTTGATAAACCGTGGCCAGTAAAGTCAGCCAAGTAGGAGGGGCAATACAATCGGCATCAGTGGTGACGATCAGGTCGCCTTGCGCCTGCGCGATGCCGATGCTGATGGCGCGTTTTTTGGCCTGCAAAGTGGGGAAAAGACTTGCCGACTGATCCGCCAAACGGATCAAACGCACCCGATCCCAAGGGTAGGCGGCAACCAATTCAGCGGTAGCATCAGTTGAAAAATCATCCACTACGATTACTTCCAACCACTCGTGGGGATAATTTTGCTGTTGCAACGAAGTCAAAAATGCCTCGATTTGCACTGCCTCATTACGCGCCGCTACGATCACCGAAATACGGGTAGCGGCTTGAAACAGCGGGTTGGTTTCTACTTCCGGCAGCTTGTTCCAGCCCCAACAATAGTAATTGGTGATGCCGAAATAGCCGATACTAAGCGCCAGCGCCAGTGTTGCAAAAACCAACCCGCCGACTATCATTTTTGGTTGCCCAGAAAATCTTCCTCGCGTGGAACTTTAGTGCGGATGGTTGGATGATCAAAATCGTCGACAATTTCGTAGTCGATGAGTTCACCGTCGCGTTGTCTTTCGTAAGCGCCAAGGGCTTTTTTGGATTCGCGGTTCATCAGTGCACGCCCCAAGAGGTACAACGACAATATCGGAAACCCAACAATCGACAAGATGCTCACCAGCAAACCCAGCACTAGATCACGTTTGAAGAGGCTGCTGATCCAGTTAATGTGTCGGGTAAATACGCGGTAATCGATTATCAACGAGGCGATGAAAAACACCGGAGATAAGAAAAACAGTATGCGGAACACAAATCGCGCCAGCATAAAGAGTCCGACTACAAAACCCAGTATCACGACCAGGCCGATGATGCCGCTCCAAGGATTGTTATTTTGATTGTTGTTTGCCATGGTTTTTAAATTTAATTCAAGATACAATGGAAATGGGAAAGGTGTTGCGTTTTTTGGATGATTCCAAGAAGGGGTTAGACGAAAGGGAGTGGAGTGGGGTGATGACGTTTTTGATCTTCCTATCCCCCAGGGCTGCACCCTGGGTTAGTGGATGACGCCCTTGCAGGGCTGGGAGGGCGTCCGTGCCCTATCCCTCAAGCCCAGGGCTGCACCCTGGGTTAGCAGATGACGCCCTTGCAGGGCTTTGAGGACGTATCAGCTCAGCGCCTTAGGTTTGTGGCTTTTTTCCTTAAAAAGTAGCATCAGTGCCTCATCCATCCAATCCGTGTCCCAAAAAAATCCCCTCAGCCGCAGGCTAAAAAATCCGTGTCCAATCCATCAAATCCGTGTTCTAAAAAATCCCCTTTCCAAAAAAATTACCATACTTCACAAAACGCCCCAGCACCGCCTCCACCTTAGCCATCCGCTCTTCCAAACTACCGCTCAACAAAATGAACGGAATACGCCGCTCCAACAAATCCGCAATGACCTGTTTTTGAAAAACCTGCCGCTTTTGATCGCCACTGCGATCCCAGGTATCATCATAAGGAATATCGACATCACAAAGGAAAAAAAGATCATACCGCTGTACATTCTCTAGCGCCAATTGAGTGAGCAAAGCCGGCGCTTTGCCATGATAATCCAGCGCATATTGGTAGGTGGTGATGGCATTGGTATCCACAAACAAATAGCGATTGGCTTGCAACAGCGCCTCCTCCTCCCGCTCTAAATGCCCAACCGCAATTTCATCAAAAGCCTCCAAACCAATACGACGATCCACCTGATGTTGCGTCCAATACTCGCGACCGTACTCCGGCGCAAAAGTGGTATTGAATCGCTGCGCCAAGGCCTCAGTCAGCGTTGATTTCCCCGTCGACATGGCCCCGACAAACACCACCTTGGTGATCAAATCCCGGTATACCACATCACTTAGAAACGAACGGTAGCGGAACGGATCCTCGCGAATCATCGTCGCTGAAATGGGCACCGTAGTCCGCCCCTCATCTAGCCGCCGATCAACTGCCCCCAAAGCCTTGCTCACGTGATCGCCATAAAATTCGCTGCTGTAAAAATGCGTTACCCGCCGCCCTGCCAACATTTGCAGGATGTATTCTTCTTGCATGATTTCAAAGGCACGCTCGGTAGAATAACCCTCCGGGCCATCCCAGCCTTCAATCACTGTTACCTGCGGGTACAAAGCGCGAATCCAACCTGCCCGGATGTGCAGCGGTGTAGCGATCAAACTGGTATCATAAATCAGCACCAGCAGTTCGTCGCATTCGGCCAGGGCGGTATCAAACACGTATTGGTGGCCGCGGTGAAAAGGGGCGTATTTGCCCAGGGTAAATCCGATTTTTTTCATGCTACTGCAGTTGCTTGTTTGACGCCGCGATCCCAATTGTAATACCCATAAACGGCATTGATCAAATAGGCCGACCACATCACGATCATCAAAGGGCCTTCCGCGCTGCCATTGCCTGTACGGATGCTCCACATCAACACCGTGAAAATATTTAGTAGCACGTAGAGCAGCCATTGCTCGCGGTAGCGGTACACCATCAAAATCGTAGCCGCGATCGACAATACATTGGTGGTGGCATCGATGTAGGGCGTATTAATTTGTCCGGCGAAATGCTCGAGTCCGTAACCCATACCCGCAATGCCGATCAAACAGGCCAGGGCAATCAACCCCGTTCGCGGCAGGTCCAGCGCGCGCATGTGTACGTAGTTGCCCTCCAGCTCGGGTTTCCAAAGCCAATAGCCCACTACATTCATGGGGACAAAAAAGAAGAGGTTCAAACCCATTTCGCCATACAGTCCGTTTTTGTAGGCCAAGTAGGCGTAGCCAAAAGTGTTGAACATTCCAAAAGCGTAGGTCCAGATATTGCCTTTGGCGGCCAATACCACGCACAGTACGCCAGTAAGAAATACGCTGAAATCAAAGAGGGTGTTTTTCCAGAGGATGCTCAGCACAATGGCGATGGTAGAAAACCCAATAAGCCAAGCGATTTCGTAAGCATTCCAGCGGGCAGGTGCAGACATAGCGAGCGGATTTACAGGGATTTTGTTGGCACGCAAAAAAAATATGGTGATCCAAATATAGGGGAAATTTTAGTTGGGCGATGCAAAAACCTTGGGTTATGCAGCGCTGCTCAGCTGGTACAAGTCTCCAGACTTGTACTCCATATCTTCGCGTCTCTGACGCACAGTCAACGCGAAAAACTTAGGAAAACCGCACGTCAGAGACGTGCAGATATAGGATCCAAGTCTGGAGACTTGGACCAGCACAGCGCCGAAGTTTTGTAGCTTTTTTCCTCAAAAAACGGCATCTTCGCTAGTACAAGTCTCCAG
>JBBANM010000074.1:0-22866 GCA_040401995.1 Saprospiraceae bacterium | reverse complement strand
GGATCCAAGTCTGGAGACTTGGACCAGCACAGCGCCTGAGTTTTGTAGCTTTTTTCCTCAAAAAACGGCATCTTCGCTAGTACAAGTCTCCAGACTTGTACTCCATATCTTCGCGTCTCTGACGCAGAGTCAACGCGAAAAACTTAGGAAAACGCACGTCAGAGACGTGCTGATATTGGATCCAAGTCTGGAGACTTGGACCAGCACAGCGCCTGAGTTTTGTAGCTTTTTTTCTCAGAAAGCAGCATCCGTGCCTAATCCGTCAAATCCGTGTTCCAAAAAAAATCCAATCCATATTCCAAAAAAAATCCCCTCCCATCCACCGATCCAAAAAATCCCCCTCCCCACATCAAACGCTAGTTAAAAAAAATAATATCTTTACAACTGCACGCGGATCAACACCCTGCAGTGCCTAACACCCTTTACAAAAGGTAAAACTACATACACTATGCCGCTGCCTCGACCCATCGCCTCCATTAAAGAAGAACTTCGAAACCTCGTAGTCGACGATCTACCGAGCGCACTCAAAAAGTGCCGAGAACTGCTGCCCGAAAACACCGATAAATACAACACAGTGCTGGCCATGCAGGCCAACCTCAAACAACTCAACAGCGATAGGATGAGGAATATAATCGACTCTGAAGAGTATGGACGTCGTTTGGCTCGCATCAGCAGTGGATTTCTGGAATTCGTCAGCGAACTAGAGGAACCCGATTTTGACCCACCCCAGGCCGCCCCTAAAACATCCGACAAAAAAACTGCCAAGCAGGGTAGCGTGCTCTACCAAGTGCCCCATAGCATGGCGCTGGCCATACCCAGCATCTGCAAAATTCGCGTAGCCATTGACGAAGAGGCCATCTTCGAAGACCTGATTGTCAACGACGATGTACGCCTGAAGGAGCGCGTGGAGGTATCTGAGCGCATGAGCGCCGAACTGATGGACATTGAAGGCAACGTATTTAAAATCCAGCCGCTCAACCAAAAAGACCAAATAATCCTCGAAACGGGCTATACCGAGTGGCAGTTTCGGGTAACCCCGCTGACCGAAGGCGAACACCAATTGCTGGTAAAAGTATCCTTGCTGGCGTACGACAATAACACCAAAGAATACGTACCCCGCGATGTATCGGTACTCGAAACGGTAACCGTGGTAACCGCCACCAGCCGCGGCGATGAAGCGGAACCCCCGCTCAAGTCGGCGGGCGAGTCGTTTGTATTGGGCCCAGCTGCCGCCCCAAGTACCATAAAAGACACCATCAACGTTGAATCTAACTCTCCTAACTCGCTGCTGCGCAACCCGGCAATGCGCGCTACAGCGTTTTTCCTGGCTTTTTTGATTTTTGTGCCCTCGTTTACCTGGGCAGTGACGCCCCCAATCCAGCGCGACTACTGGTTGGCAAGCGTGCAAAATACCCCGCAAGCCTACCAAGAGTTTATTGGAGACCACGAAAACAATGCAGAAGGAGGCGTGCACCACCCCCTGATCGAGAAAGCCTATTTCTACAAGGCCGAGGAAAGCAACCAACTGGAAGACCTGCGCGAATACCAAAAATACTACGACAGCACCGGCGTATTCCATGTAAAAGTGATGAATAAAATAGAGACCCTGGCGATTCAGGAAGTAAAGCGCCTGGAGGAAGCGCCAAGCGCACTGAACATTAAGGAGTACCTGATCAAATTCCCCGAGGCTTACAATATGCCCAAGGTGATTGAAGCAGCCAAAACCCTGCCCGCCGAACAGCAAAGCCAACTATGGACGGAACTGGAAAAAACAAGCTCCAGCAAAGCGGCTACCGCCAACCCTGCTGCCTTACAAAGCTTGCAGCAGGCTTTGCAACCCGCTGCGCGTACCACTACTACAACTTCCACTGCAGTAGAAAAAGCAACTACTGAAAAAAGTGCCGTAAAAGAAACACCGAGCACAACTACGGCAACCACTACCGTTACGCCTACTACGCAAAAAACGCCTACACCAGCGCCAACAACCAAAACGCCGCGGCCTACTACCGACAAAACCCCGCAGCAGCAAACCCAAAACACCGACGCCGCTGCTGATAAAGCGGCAAAAGACCAGGCACAACGCGATGCTGCCGAAAAAAGCCGCGCCCAGGCAGCTGCTGCTGAAAAGGAACGCCTGGCAGAGGAAGAACGGCGTGCCCAGGCAGCAGCAGCAGAAAAAGAACGCCAAGCGCAACTCGAATTAGAAAAACGCCGGCAAACAAGCACCGCGCCAGCACAAGAAGCCGATTTTACCGAAACTTTTAACAAGCTCAACCTTAAAATGGTAAATGTACCAGGCGGCTCTTTTCAAATGGGCAGCAATAATGGGGAAGACGATGAAAAACCAGTGCACCAGGTGACCGTAAGCAGTTTTTCAATCGGTAAATATGAGGTGACCCAAGCCCAGTGGCGGGCGGTGATGGGAAAAGACCCAGAGGAGCTCAGCTTTAAAGGCTGTGACCAATGCCCAGTGGAAAGCGTAAGCTGGGAGGATATACAAGAATTTTTGACTAAACTGAACGCCAAAACTGGCAAAAAATACCGCCTGCCCACCGAAGCGGAGTGGGAATTTGCCGCCCGCGGCGGCAACAAAAAAGAAGGTTTTGAATACGCTGGTAGCTCTACCCTGAAGGATGTAGCTTGGTATGGAGACAACTCGGACAGTAAAACGCACCCGGTAGGTAGTAAAAAACCGAACGCGCTGGGCATCTACGATATGAGCGGCAACGTATATGAATGGTGTCAAGATTGGTTTAGCGATTATTCGAGTGCTAGTCAAACCAATCCTAAGGGTGCTGCTAAGGGCTCTTACCGCGTGAATCGTGGCGGTAGCTGGTTCAACCCCGCCAGGTATTGTCGCGTCTCGTTTCGCAACTGCAACTCGCCGGCGAACCGCCGCAACCTTTTGGGGTTCCGTCTCGCCCTCTAGTTAGGAGGTTTGCTAATCCGGCATTCCTGTGAGCTAAAAAGAAAAGAAAAAACGCCATAGTGCGGCCTATCACCGCGCGAGCCTAAAGCGAGCAAAAGCGGTGATTGGCAGCGCTATGGCGTACGTGCGGTTGGCAAGGTGGGGCCTCTGGCCCCCGATTTTTTTTGGCTGCACAAACCCAGGGCTGCACCCTGGGTTTGTGGATTACGCCCTTGCAGGGCTGAGAGGGGTTCCAGACTTATACCCCCCTATCTTCCTAAGAATTGATTGATGCTTTTGTCTTGTATTTCTGCGTATAGACGCGATGAACCACGTCTTTATTTCCTCGTCAAGTACACCCCACTTAAAATCAGCCCCATCCCGATGATTTGGGCAAAACCGATGGATTCACCGTCGGCAGCACCCCAAATCATGGCGATCAAGGGCATCAAATACGCCACCGTGCTGCCAAAAACAGCCGTGGTATCCTGGATCAGTTTGAAATAGATGATGGAACAAATCACTGTACCTACCCACGACAAAATCAACACATAACCCAAGGCCTCCCAGGCATGCGGCGCGTGTTGCATGCGCTGAACAAAATCGGTGCCCGCTACCAAGTACAATAACATCGGTACGCCCACAATGCCAAATGAAGCGGAGCTGATGACCAAAGAATTGAGATTTTTCAGTTTGGTGCCGATGGTATTGGCGCCAATGGCGTAGCAAACAGTAGCCAAAACCACCAGTCCAGCATAAAAATAACTGCCTTGTGAACCCGCCGTTTTGCCATAAAGGATCAAAAAAGCCGCACCTACTAAACCCAAGATAACCCCAACCGCCTGCATCCAGGAGGTTTTTGAGCCAAAAATGATCGCTCCAAACAACAACGTAAACAAAGGAGTAAGCGAATTGAGAATACCCGCTGTAGAACTGCTGATCTGAGTTTGCGCAGTAGCAAACAAAACCGCCGGAACCGCGCTGCTCGTCAAGCCCACCAAAATAAGGTAGGGCAACAAACTCCAATCCATACGTTTGCGGTTAAATATCAACATGGGCACAAAAGCTGAGGCCGACAACGACATCCGCAGACAAGCTACTTGAATGGGATCAAAAACAGTCAAGCCTTTTTTGATCAAAATAAAAGAGGTCCCCCAAACCAGGCTTAGCCCAATCAAGGTGAGGTATGCCCGCCAAAGCGGAAGGGAGGGAGCAGTATTGTCCATATGCGTGGATTCGGTTTTTATGCGGCTTTTTGAACATTCCAGGGGTTAAAACCTTACACATTAGAGTGTGTTTGGATTTTTAGTTCGCAGGCGTAGTGAGTCAAAATTTGCACCAACGAGGCGTGAAAAACGGAGTGTAGCAGCGCTACATGAGTATTTTCACAACGAAGTTGGGGTGGATTTTGGCCATTTGTAGCGCGAATGAAAAATCCAAACACACTCTGTAACACGTATTTTACTTTCAAATGAGAAAAAGCGTGCCAAAGGTACAAAGTTTAGAACAACAATATTTGTAGCTTTGGCCCGCCAAAATAGCAATGGATCAGTTGTAACCGGGTGTTCCCGACGCAATAAGATCTACTATCTGCAAACCCAAATAAGGCGATAAACGCAATGAAAGTCACCGAATATTTTGAAAAAGCAGGCGATCAAACGCTGATTTCTTTTGAAATTCTCCCTCCCCTCAAAGGAGGCAGCATGCAAAATATTTTTTCTACCCTTGACCCTTTGATGGAGTTCAAGCCGCCCTTTATTGATGTCACCTACCACCGCGAGGAGTACATTTACAAACGTCAACCTTCGGGGTATTACGAAAAGGTATCGATCCGCAAACGGCCGGGTACGGTAGGGATTTGTGCGGCCATCATGCACCGCTATGGCGTAGATGCGGTTCCTCATTTGCTTTGCGGCGGGTTTACGCGCGAGGCCACTGAAGACGCGCTCATCGACCTCAATTTTTTGAATGTTCACAACGTGTTGGCTTTGCGTGGCGACGGATTGCCTTTTGAATCCAAATTTGAACCTGAAGAAGGCGGTCATGCTTATGCCCTGGATTTGGTCAAACACATCTCCGATATGAATTCCGGTCGGTACCTCGATTCGAACATCGAAAACGGCCAGAAAACCAATTTCTGCATCGGCATTGCCGGTTATCCGGAAAAACACTTCGAAGCAGCCAACATGGAGCAAGAACTCCAGTTCACCAAAGCTAAGGTGGAAGCTGGCGCGGATTACATCGTGACCCAGATGTTTTTTGACAACCGCCACTACTTCGAGTATGTGCGCATGTGTCGAGCAGCAGGCATTAATGTACCGATTGTGCCCGGATTGAAACCCATCACCAAACATTACCAACTGAGCTCGATTCCCCGCCATTTTTACATCGACCTGCCCCAGGATTTGGTCAATGAATTTTTAAATGCCAAAACACCGGAAGCGCGGGTACAAGTGGGGATTGACTGGTGCGTGATGCAATCCAAAGAGCTCAAAGCTGCAGGTGTTCCTTGCTTACACTACTACACCATGGGTGATGCCGATACCATTCGCAAAATTGTTGAAGCGGTGTATTAACCGAGTCGGCCATTTTTTGTACTTTTTGGTCTTTAAGTACCTACACAAATGCGTGTATGACAAAATCGAGGCCGGAAAGCATCAATTTTCTGAAAAAATCCACAATTCCATACTTGGAAAAATTGAGTTAAATAGTTGTGGTTGAGCACGATGTCGTAGAGACACATTGCAATGTGTCTCTACAGCATTGGAGCCTTTTACTCTACGAAAAGGCAATCTGACTTAATTTTGTTATGCACCCTAATCAAATTAATAAAATGCAAAGAATCCTTCTCTTTTGCGGCTTTTGCCTATTGGCGAACGTCGTTGTCAATGCCCAATTGAAATCTCCCGACGAGTTTTTACCGCACAAACTGGGAGAACAATTTACGCCGCACGAAATGCAGGTAGACTACGTGCGCTACTTGGCGGCCAACAGCAAAAACATCGTCCTAACCCAATACGGACTTACCAATCAAAAACGGCCTTTGCAACTGGCTTTTATCTCTTCAGAAGCCAACTTGGCGCGACTGGAAGCCATCAGACAAAACAACTTGCGCAAAGCGGGTGTACTGGACGGCGCACCTGATCCAGCGCTCGATATGGCCATCATTTGGCTTAGCTATAGCGTACACGGCAATGAAGCTGCCGGAGCCGAAAGCTCCATGAAAGTATTGTACGAACTCCTCAACCCCAACAACTCGCGGAGCAAGGAGTGGCTGCAAAATACGCTGATCATCATCGATCCCTGTATCAACCCTGATGGCTATTCGAGGTATACGCATTGGTACCGCAACAGCAGCAGTATGGTGCCCAACCCCAGTCCGCAGGCGCGCGAGCACCAGGAACCCTGGCCCGGCGGTCGTGTGAACCATTATTACTTCGACCTCAACCGCGACTGGGCCTGGCAAACGCAGGTGGAATCGCGTCAACGCTTAGCCAAATACAACGACTGGTTGCCACAGATTCACGTGGATTTGCACGAGCAAGGCTACAATGCGCCTTATTACTTTGCGCCAGCCGCTCAGCCTTACCACCGCTACATCACCCCTTGGCAAAGCGAATTCCAGGTGGCAATTGGAAAAAACAACGCCAAGTATTTTGGTCAAAACGGCTGGTTGTTTTACACCAAAGAAGTATACGACTTGCTGTATCCCAGCTATGGCGATACCTACCCTACCTACAATGGCGCCATCGGGATGACCTATGAGCAAGGTGGTATCGGCGCTGGCCGGGCCATCATCATGACCAATGGCGACACGCTGACGCTGTACGACCGCATCGCACACCATTACACCACCTCGATGTCGACCATCGAAATGGCGTCTAAAAATGCGGCGGCACTCAACAAAAACTTCGTGGAGTTCTTCAATCGGGCGCGTACCAACCCGCCGGGGAATTACAAGTCGTTTATCGTAAAAGGCACCAATGCCCCTGAACGCATCAAGGCATTTTGCCAAATTCTGGATCGCAACCAGATCCGCTACGGCAAGGCTGGAAAAACCGCAGGCGTACCCGCGTACAACTATCAAAACGGTGCCAACACTACCCTGAAAGTGGACCCCAACGACTTGGTGGTGAGCGCATACCAACCCCGCGGCACCTTGGCGCAAATTCTGCTAGAACCCAACGCCGAAATCAACGATTCCAATACTTACGATATCACCGCTTGGTCGTTACCTTATGCGTATGGCTTAGAAACTTACGGCAGCACCCAACGGCTAGATCCGGAAAGCAACGGCTATGCTTTCAAAGCCTATGCCAACAATTTGGCCAGCGTTGAAACGCCTTATGCCTACTTGGCACCCTGGCGAGGATTGGCCAATGCCAAGTTTTTGGCTGCATTGTTGCAAAAAGGCGTAAAGGCCCGCTATGCCACCCAACCCGTAACCATTGAAGGCGAAGCTTATGCGCGTGGCACCTTGGTGATCACCGAATCCGACAACCGCAAGATGGGGCCGGCCTTCAACACCATTGTGGCCAGTATCGCCCAACAACACCAACAAGAAATCAAAGCAGTAACCACGGGATTTGCGGAGCAAGGCAAGGATTTTGGTTCCTATTCTTATCATTTTATCAAAAAACCAGAGGTTGCCATTCTTTTTGGCGATCAAACCAGCAACAACGAATTTGGGCAAGTGTGGTACTATTTTGATCAAGACCTGCAGTTCCCGACCACCATGATCGACGCCAACCGTTTGGATCGCACCGATTTGAATGCCTTCAACGTATTGGTAATGCCTGAAGGTCGCTACCGATTGAGCGATGCCGTATTGGAAAAAATCAGTACTTGGGTAAATGCCGGAGGGCGTTTGATTGCTATTGGTGATGCGCTAGGCGCATTGGATGGCAAAAAAGGTTTTTCCCTGAGTAAATATGCCAGCGATGATGCGCGCAAACAAGCAGAGAAAGCCGAAGAAGAAGCCGCTATGAAAAGTCGCTTGTTGGATTACGCCGGTCAGGAGCGCCGCGAGATCAGCAATTCCATACCGGGCGCCATTTTCAAAACCCGTTTGGACAATACCCATCCCCTGGCTTTTGGTCAGGGCGATGTTTATTTCTCGCTCAAAACCGGTACCGATACCTACCAGCCAATCAAAGGCCAGTGGAACGTAGGCACCATTCCGGATCAGCTGCTGGTAGCGGGTTTTGCGGGGGTACATGCGCGCAACCAAATGAAAAACACCCTGGTTTTTGGCGTGGAAAATAAAGGCGCTGGCAAAGTGGTGTATTTGGTGGATAACCCGCTTTTCCGCGGTTTTTGGGAAAATGGGAAGTTCCTATTTAGCAATGCTTTGTTTTTTGTAGGGAATTAGACGGAGATGGCAAAATTAAATAACTTGGAATTAGCAAACATATTCAAAAGAGAAGCTATCAGTCAATCTGATCTTTAGAGCTTGTTCAGGATTCTGGTTCGATGGCGTAGTGAGCTAAAATTCACACCAATGAGGCGCAAAAAGTGGAGTGTATCCCGACTTTGTCGAGGACAGGTCAGCGCTACATGAGCATTTTTGTAACGAAATTGGGGTGAATTTTGGCCATTTGCAGCTCGAATCAGAATCCTGAACAAGCTCTTAACCCTTTGATATGAAAAGCGGATAGGAACGGATGAGTAATAAAGGTAAAAGTTAGCCGCTATTTTGCTGCCAATCGCCTATCTTTTGAGGCTCAATCTGAGAGTTGCACCGAAAAAGATAGCAATAGTGGCTGTGAAATAACTAGGCGAAGATGATACTTTATTGTTCAACCGTTTCTAAACGAAGTTGGTATGCTATTTCAATTTTCAAACCTGATTGATAGCCTGAATGCCAATTTTAAACAGAATTAATGCGCTACTTTTGCCCAAATATTAATACATTAGCATATGAGCAAGATAAGAATAAAGAACTTTGGCCCCATAAAAGAGGGCTATCTGGAAAATGATGGCTGGCTTGATGTGAAAAAAGTTACCGTGTTTATTGGTAATCAGGGAAGTGGTAAAAGTACAATTGCGAAGTTGATATCGAGCTTTATGTGGTTAGAAAAAGCATTGATCAGGGGGGATATTAAAGCACCTGTTTCCAACCATGATTTGATTGAATTAATCACGTTTCATAGGCTTGAAACTTATCTTGAAGCCAATACCGAAATTGAATATGAAGGCGCTAATTATCATTTAAAGTTAGTAGGAAGCTTAAATACAATCAAAAAAACAATTGAAGCCAAAAAACTGAATAGCAAAGCTGTTAAGCTGCCTAAAATCATGTATGTGCCTGCTGAGCGGAACTTTTTGAGTTCAATAGAAAACATCAATAAGGTATCTGATCTCATTGTAGGAAGTTTAAAGAATTATTCAGTTGAGTATAGGAATGCACAATTAGCCTTTAAAGGAAAAGAGATTGATTTGCCTATTAACAACACCAAAGTTATTTATGACCCGAAAGTTGACGAGAACTACTTGATATTTGAGGGTAAAAAATTAAAACTTTCTCACGCTTCAAGCGGCTTTCATTCTATTGTTCCACTTTATTGGATAACCAAGTATTTAGTTGATTTTGTAAAGCAGGGTGAAAAAAAGTTGTTAGAATTATTGAGTACGGACCAAACGGTTCGCAGAAACAATGAATTGAAAGGGTTGAATACGCTAGGGCTTGATGAAAAGGCATTGCTTACAAGAGTGAAGAAAATCAATGAAAAGTATGTATGTAAATATTTTGTAAATATTGTTGAAGAGCCAGAGCAAAATTTGTTTCCGACATCACAAAGGTTATTGCTAAATAGTCTATTGGCATTTAATAATAGGAATAACTTGTTGGTAATGACAACGCATAGCCCGTATTTGATCAATTATTTGACTTTGGCGGTAAAAGCAGACAGTATTTACGGAATGCTCCACGCAAAGAAATACAGGTTAAGCGACTTTGCATATAGTGATACAGATGAAATTGTGCCAATGTCATCAACAGTAAACCCAAAAGAATTAGTGATTTACGAATTAGATGAAACTGATGGCTCAATTAAGAAGCTTGGAGGTTTCGAAGGTATACCATCTGATAAAAATTTCTTAAATCAATCGCTTGCCCAAGCCAATCAACTTTTCGATTCATTATTAGAAATTGAAGAAAAGATATGAGTGTAGATTTCTTTAAGACTGATTGTAAAAAAGATACAAGCGAAAAGAAATTTGGCTTGTATGATGCAGAGGACTCAACGCCAGCTACAATAAAATTAACAGATGAGCCAACATGGAATGCAACCATTGTAAATAATGAATGTAAAACAATTTTGTTTACTGCCATAGACAATTGTATTGATGTGTATAGGGAAGATGGTCAGATGGATAGTCGCTGCGATTGTATGCTCAGCTACGATTCTGTACTTTTGCTTGTTGAACTTAAGAATAAAAAAGTTTCCTGGCAAGCCGAAGGATTAGCTCAAATTGAAAACATTGCTAAGCGAATGATTGAAGAAGGTCAACAACACTATGATAGCTTTACAAAACGAAAAGCAATTGTAGCAAACAAAAAGCAAAAAACTCCTGCGTTTCAGACCTCAAACATAGAACAACGTCAATATTTTTGGTCAATTTATAAAATGAGAATTCAATTTAATTCAATAATTATTATGGAATAAAAGACATTCAACAAAAAAATACCGGAAAACCTTTCGTCATTACCTAATTTAATGGGGTAAACCTAAATGCAGCGTAAGGTAATTCAGTCAAAGAAGATGCCGTAGAATTTTAGCCACTGGGTTAGAAAACAAAGGCGTCGGGAAAGTAGTGGATTTGGTGGACAACCCGCTTTTCCGTTTTTTTCGGGGGAAGAATTGGAAAATATCTTGTTATTTTTTCATTTGAATTGGTCCTGAAATCTGGTAACTTTCACAATTTTGCAAAATATTTTCACCAAAAAATGGACAATCAATTTTTCACTTGGGATAATTTTGTTGACGGATTTGGCAAAGAAATGGCCTCTGCTGAATCTGTTTTTAACAATATGTCAAGCAATGGGCTTCAAGACAACTGTTTGACAAAGATGGATTTCACTTTTATTTCCGACAAAAAAGAGAAACTCGAAAAACTTGGCGATTTCATTAAAAAACACTATACCTATTCCGTTCAAGAAGTTAAAAAGTATGAAAAACTATGGGAGATAAACGGAGAAACCAATGAAATCCCAATGACAGAAGATAACTTGTTGTTTTGGAATCTGGATATGTATAAAAGGGGGTACGAATTTGACGCAAAATTTGAGGCCTATGGAGGCCTTGTTGACGCGAAAGACCCAAAATTCCCAGTTCTGGACACAACAAAAGCTAATTTCTATTTTGATGAAGGGGTAGATTGTTACAACGAAGGAAATTTAAGCGGAGCCATATTCAATTGGAGTTTAACCATTGCAATCGACCCTCAGGATCCAAATGCATACTATTCAAGAGCAATCGTAAAAAATGAACTCTACACTTGGAAATCGGCACTTAAAGATTACGATAAAGCCATTGAAATTGCCCCAAAATTTGCGAGCGCATTGATAAATCGAGGTGCACTTAAAGACGATAATGGCGATTATCAAGGTGCTCTTGCCGACTATGAAAGCGTTCTAAAACTTAACCAATTAGAACCGGAAAATAAGCAACAAGCCTATTTCAATTTGGGAAATACATACTTCAATTTAAACGAAAAAATAAAGGCTTGTGAAAATTGGAACCGAGCTCTTGCACTTGGCGCAGAGTATGCACTAGAACGCATTCAAGAGCATTGTAAACAGGCAAACTGATCCTATATCAGTATGAGAAAGTTCCAAACCAAAACTTTCGCTCCCCTCAATTCTTTTTCCGAACTTAGCAAGCGTACGAGGCTATTCTGAAAAGAGCCACTACCTCATTCAAACACCCAAAATCAGCATGTCAAAAACAAGACGAGATTTACTCAAAACCATCACCGCATTAACCGGCGCTTTAACGATTCCATTCAGCGGACGAAGTCAATCTACTGCGAAAAATCAATTGCCAGGCGACCCAATTGATTTATCTGAAATCATCAATTTGTATGATTTTGAAAAAATGGCCGAAGGGAAAATGACTAAAATGGCTTATGAGTACGTGGCCAGTGGAGCAGCCGATGAATTTACGGTGCGTTGGAATCGACAAGCCTTGGACACTTTAAAATTAAACCACAGTGTGCTAAATGATGTAAGTAAAATCGATACTACCGTTACTCTATTTGGTCAAAAACTGGCATATCCCATCCTCATTGCTCCCACCGCTTTTCATAAAATGATGCACCCCGAAGGCGAGCTGGCAACCGCCAAAGGAGCAGGTAAAGCAAAGGCGACTTACGTAGTGAGCTCTTTTACTACTACCCCCTTGGAAGAAATCAAAAAAGTGGCCAATGAACCCCTTTGGTTTCAATTGTACGTGAGAGATGATAAGGAATTTACCAAAAACCTGGTTCAGCAGGCCGAGTCCTTGGGTTTTCGCGCCCTATGTATTACAGTAGATACCCCGGTAGGTGGTACCCGCAACCGTCAAGCAAGGGTACATTTCAAATTGCCAGATGGTATTGTGGCCCCTTATACCAATGGCGCATTAAACCAGAAATTGCCGCTTACCTGGAAAGAAATGGAATGGTTGATATCATTTGCCAAAGTACCCGTTTTACTAAAAGGCATTCTAAATCCTGATGATGCCGAAAAAGCCATTAAAATCGGGGCATCGGGCATTATTGTTTCCAATCATAGTGGCCGAAATTTAGATACGGTTCCGGCTACGATTGAGGTTTTACCGCGAATAGCGGAAAGAGTAAATAAGAGACTTCCTATTTTGATGGATGGCGGAATAAGACGCGGCACGGATGTTTTAAAAGCAATTGCTTTGGGCGCAAATGCTGTACTAGTTGGCAAGCCCATCTGTTTTGGTTTAGCAGCTGGTGGCGCCGAAGGAGTTACAAAAACGCTGGACATTTTAAGATCCGAATTTGAAACGGCAATGGCGTTGACGGGAAGGGCGAGTATTGATCGTATCGACCAAGGTTTGATCTGGAAATAACGGGTACAATGATAATTTGTGTAAAAAAGGTAAATTGATACTTTATTGTTTAGAG
This sequence comes from Saprospiraceae bacterium, assembly GCA_040401995.1. Taxonomy (GTDB): domain Bacteria; phylum Bacteroidota; class Bacteroidia; order Chitinophagales; family Saprospiraceae; genus Haliscomenobacter. Next base: position 9,821 of record JBBANM010000074.1, on the reverse strand, counting down.
CTTGTTCAGGTTTTAGATCTGAGGCGAAGGAGAGCAAATTTTATTTCAGACGAGGCAAAATTTGCAGCCGTATGTGGGCGATACGGCGAAAATTTTAACGAAGTACGAAATAAAATTTGCCTCATGGAGCCCAGAATCCAAAACCTGAACAAGCTCTTAACCGTTCTTTATCATTCATTTTATTAGACTGCGTAAAGAATGCACCAGATTAACCTGAGGAGGATCCTGAACAAACTCTTAGATCCACTTACAAACCAATAAATCCAATGTCAGAATCAATGAATACCTTAAAAGTAGCGTTAGCGCAAATTTCTCCAGTTTGGCTGAATAAAGAAAAGACTTTAGAAAAGATATTATTCTCAATCAAAGATGCGGGAAGGCAGCATTGCGAGCTGATTGTTTTTGGAGAAGGCCTGCTTCCTGGGTATCCGTTCTGGATATCATTAACCAACGGAGCGGAGTGGAATTCTACCATACAAAAAGAAATACATGCCCATTATATCAAAAATTCAATTCAAATTGAAAAAGGAGAATTGGATATTGTTTGTAAACTGGCAAAGGAAAACAATATTGCCGTTTATTTGGGCATCATTGAAAGAGCAAGTGACCGTGGAGGACATAGTCTTTATTGTGCTTTGGTTTACATAAATCAATTAGGCGAAATAAAGTCCATACACCGAAAACTGCAACCTACCTACGAGGAGCGTTTAACTTGGGCATCTGGAGACGGTAATGGTCTACAAGTTCATCCCTTGAAAAATTTCACAGTAGGCGGTTTAAACTGTTGGGAAAATTGGATGCCTTTGCCAAGAACAGCCTTGTATGCTTTAGGTGAAAACCTTCATATTGCAGTTTGGCCTGGTAGCGAGTACAATACAATTGACATTACAAGATTTATTGCCTTAGAAGCAAGGTCATTTGTAATATCCGTATCCAGTTTGATGGAAAAAAAAGATTTTCCTGAAGACACCCCGCACCTGACTAAAATATTGGAAAATGCGCCTTCAATATTGGCGAATGGAGGCTCTTGTATTGCCGGCCCTGACGGAAATTGGATTGTAGAACCCGTTGTTAATAAAGAAGGATTAATTATTGAAACTTTAGATTTTAATAGGGTATTGGAAGAACGTCAGAATTTTGATCCGGTTGGTCATTACTCACGTCCCGATGTTACAAAACTAACTATTAATAGGGAAAGGCAATCAATCATTAATTTAATAAATGAATAAGCTCTAATAGCTCAAATACCAGTAAAAATGCTTGTTTAGAATATTTTGCTTTTCTGTTCTGACATATTCCAAAAACGCCAGACTAACCGGCAATAGTTTTTTTCCTTTTAACCATATCAAACGCCATTGCGTTTTGATGGGAAGTCCAGGCGATGGCAGGATGTAGATTTCTTTGCTCATCAGTTCATTGTGCATCCCGATCAGCGGCATGATCGAATGCCCCATGCCCGCAATTACCGCCTGTTTCACCGCTTCATTCGAGGTAAGCTCAATTCTTTTTCTTTGCTTTCCTTCTTGTTTTTCAAAGTATTGCTCCATCATCGTACGCGTGGCTGATCCTTCTTCCCGGTAGATCAAGGGCTTGCCTTCGTTTCGCTCCGACTCGCTGCCCATCAGATACAAATTGTTTTCGATGAGCAACTCCTCCTCTACGTTCAAATCGTTGGGCACAACTGATACTAGGGCGAAATCCGTTTCATTATTTTTCAGACTCTCAACGACCCGGCTTTTATTGGTAACATCGAGTACGAGATCAATTCCGGTATGCCGATCCAGAAAGCCACTCAAAAAATAAGGGATCACATACTTACCCGTTGAAGCGGATGAGATGGTCAGTTTTCCCGTCAACATACCTTGAAAGGCTAATGTCTTCGCGTTGATATTCTCCAATTCCTGAACAACACGCTCGGCTATCTCGGCCACTTGTTTACCAAATTCCGTGATGTAAAGCTGTCGACCAACCACCTCAGTAAGCGGGATCTCAAATTGATCCTGTAGGTTCCTAAGTTGAATAGAAACAGCGGGTTGGGTCATAAATAGCTCCATTGCAGCCTTCGTAACACTCTTTGTTTGTACCACTTTCAAAAAGATCTGCAATTGGTGTAAAGTGTAATTCATAAACATTCATTATGTATTCCATAACTAATATAAATAAAAATTTATGAATTGCGCGCCTCAAATTTGCATCGCAATTAAAATTTATCCAACATGTCAGAAAACTTCTTAGCCTTAACGGCCTTATTATCACCTGCGGCTTTTGCGGCCACCTCTATTTCATCCTGGATTCAACCGGGTTTTAGACCCGGACTTGTCAAAAGGATGAGCTACATATCTGCTATCCTTAGTATAGCCCTGGTGGCTTGGAACGGATTTTTTGTCTTCGAGCGTGGTCTTTTACAATCAGTACTGGTAGGGGTAAATGGATTGGGGTTCAGCATCCGACTTGATTCCCTGAGTACGCTTATGCTAGGCCTGATTGCGCTTTTAGGATTCATCATCATCAAATTTAGCAATAACTACCTCGACGGAGACCAGTGTCAAGGTGCTTTCATGGGTAGACTGGCGGCTACCATTGCCTCGGTACAACTGCTGGTACTTTCGGGCAATCTGGGCTTACTTTTTGTTTCCTGGATTTTGACAAGCATCTCGCTGCACCGTTTGCTGGTTTTTTACCCCGACCGACCTGGGGCGCAAATTGCTGCCCGCAAGAAATACATCCTTGCCCGGCTCGGAGATTTGAGTCTCTTTTTTGCCTTCCTACTGCTGTACCGCGGATTTGGTTCGGGCAATCTGGAGGTCATTTTTACAGCGATCAAAAACAGTTCCTCCGCGCATTTTCCCTTCATAGCGGTGGAAGCACCCACCTTATTCCTAGCCCTAGCAGCCTTGCTCAAATCAGCACAATTCCCGACCCATGGTTGGTTGATCGAAGTGATGGAAACACCTACCCCGGTATCCGCCCTTTTGCATGCAGGATTACTGAACGCAGGGCCTTTCTTGATCATTCGAATGGCCTACGTGATGGACGCTAGCACCATGGCGCCCATTCTACTGATGGTTGTAGGAGGAAGTACTGCCCTATTCGCATCAGTGGCCTACTTAACCCAAACTTCTATTAAGACCGCACTCGGTTACTCCAGTGTGGCTCACATGGGTTTTAGTTTAATGGTTTGTGGTTTGGGGGCCTATCCGGCGGCAATGCTCCACTTGGTGGCGCATTCATTTTACAAAGCACATGCCTTCCTTTCTTCCGGAAGCGTGATCGACCTGATTCGGGCAGCGAAAGTTACCCGTACCAGCCAATCAGTAAGTCCATTAAAAGTTGTATTTGGCATCGCGATGGCTTTAACCCTCTATACTGGATTCGCGCTGATCTGGGGCATTGATCCGGTAAACGAGTTCGCGCTTTTGGTCGTCGGCGCGGTAATCGTCCTCGGCTTAGCCCGGCTATTTACCTCCGCTTTAATGGTGAAAAGTGGTGCATTGTTACTGCAAACATCCCTACTTGCCCTTATGGTGACGGTCGCTTTCTTTGCGTTGGAATCAAGTGCAAGATATTTACTCCTCAATCAAGTGCCTGCGCTGGCTTTGCCCGGATGGGGAAAAATCATCGCTGCTAGTTTACTCTTGCTGGCATTTGGGCTGGTGGTTTTCATTCAAATAATCGCACCTCAGCTAACCCCTAATCCTTACTACCGCAGCCTGGCCATTCACGTCAGAAACGGCTTTTATGCCAATGCGCTTTTTGATCGGCTGGTGGGTGCTTTAAGCGTCCATACGACTGAAATGAAAGCTTTCGAAACGGCAAATCTACCAACAGCAGCAACAGAGAAAAAAGAACTCCAGGAGCAATTGGTTTGAACAAAAAAAGGGATTTAAGCCCTCAAAAAAACAAACATGAAAGAACTCGTTTTAACGCCAACTATAACAATTCAAGGGGAGACGCTGATAAAAGTTTTGCGTCAGGCTTGCAAAAAAATTGCTCCGGTTTGGCCGCTGGAAAATTTTGTAGCTGTGAACCCCTACCTAGGTTTAACCGACCAAAAATTTGCAACTGCAGCTCAAAATCTAGCCCGGTTAGGCGCCTTGCAGATGACATTGCCGACTTCCTTTTACCTCAATAAAATTCGGGAAGGAAAAATAACCAACCAGGATCTGGCAGCTGCATTGAACAATAAATCTGTACAAAAAATAGCGGTAGATGCTTTTATCAACCAGCTGGAAATTGCGGGTGATCAAGTGCAAGATGCACCAACCATATCAACACTGATTGATGTCGTAACGCAAGTCAGTGCAAAAGATTGGAATCGTTTCGTTACTTCCAGAATCTCGGTATGGGCCGCTTCCTATTTTGACCATGGACAAGCCATGTGGACCGCCGCTGATCAGCAAGCAGGACTTTTTTCGGCCTGGAAAGCTGAGGCAGCGGTGGATCGAACCCCAGAAATTGCCGGCCTAACCGGTTTTCGTACAGCAGTCAGCGCCTTTCCTACTGATGCGCTGAAAGCCGTACAAAGTGCACTCAACATCCTTGAGCTGTCAGCAACTGACCTACCCGATTATTTGCATCGCTTGTTGCTAAAGGTCGGCGGATGGTCGGCTCATGCTGCTCGCCTCGACTGGGATAGTGAATTGTATGGCGGCCAAGATGGCAAGTTAATCGAGTTTCTGGCTGTGCTGATTTGCTGGGAAGCATGTCTGTTCCAATGTCTGGATACACCGGTACTGCGGGTGATGTGGTTGCAGGCCAAAAAAGAGCTTTCAGCATCCCTTGATCAAACCGAACCCAACCAACAGCTTGCCGAAAAGCTGATCTTACAAGAGGCATTTGATTTGGCTATCCAGCGCGAAATCATCGAAAAATTCCAAAAAGCAACCAACAAGCCTCCGAAAGAAAATACGCAGGTAAAGGCGCAGGCAATTTTTTGCATTGACGTTCGCTCAGAGGTGTATCGCAGAAATCTGGAACTGGTAGATCAAGGAATCGAGACCATTGGGTTTGCAGGTTTTTTTGCCTTCCCAATCAAGTACATTCCCATTGCCCATGAGGTTGGAGAAGCCCAATGCCCGGTGCTGATAAAAACTGGACCAACCTTACTGGAAGAGATCAGCGACCCAAAGGCCAATCAACAAGCTTATCAAAGCAGAATTCTGAATCGGCGGGTATATCAGGTATGGAAATCGTTTAGAGCTGGCGCTATTTCTTGTTTCAGTTTTGTTAGCCCAATTGGACTTTCTTATCTGCCCAAGCTTTTCACCGATTCATTTGGTCTTACTCGGCCTGTCCCTCATCCGGATCAAGCGGGTTTGAAGGCGAAGTATTCAGAAAACAAAAGTATCAGTCTGGAGGTAGCCACCTATCACCATGAAACGGTGGGAATCCCTCTGGAGGAACGGATTCAGATGGCTAAAAATGCCTTGGGCGCCATGTCACTGACTGAAAACTTTGGAACTTTTGTCTTAATCGTTGGACATGGTTCTACCACCGTCAACAACCCTTACGCCACAGGGCTAGATTGCGGAGCTTGCGGTGGACATACCGGGGAAGCCAATGCCCGCGCGGCGGCGGCCATCCTAAACGATGCAGCCGTCAGAAAAGGTCTGAAGGATGAAAAAATGGTTATCCCCGACAACACGGTATTTTTGGCTTGTCTTCATGATACCACCACCGATGAGATCCATATTTTCAACGAACAGGAAGTACCTTCCAGTCAACGTGAAGCACTACTCGATCTCAAAAAGACCTTGGCTCAGGCCGGCCATGCCACCCGAACAGAAAGAGCATTGCGGATGTCCATTGATAAAAACGTAGATACCGCGATAAAAGGACGGAGCAAAGACTGGTCGCAAGTGCGGCCGGAGTGGGGTCTTGCCGGTTGTCATGCCTTTGTGGTCGCCCCAAGAGCACGAACTCAAAATCTTGATTTTGGTGGCCAGTCTTTTTTACACTCTTATGAATGGAAAAAAGACAATGGGTTTTCCATTTTGGAATTAATCATGACTGCCCCAATGGTGGTTACAAGCTGGATCAACCTACAGTATTACGCCTCCACGGTAGACAACAAACACTTTGGCTCGGGCAACAAAACCCTGCACAATGTGACCGCCGGTCTTGGAGTGTTGGAAGGTTTTTCGGGCGACCTGCGCGTAGGCTTACCCCTGCAATCCGTACATGATGGTGAAAATTACCAGCACGAGCCAGTGCGGCTAAAAGTGATCATCGAAGCGCCAATCGCAGCCATGAATGCGATCCTCGAAAAACATGAGTCGGTACGAAATCTCTGTGATAACGAGTGGATTCACCTGTTCAAAATGGATGAAGAGGGGCAAGTATCCCATCGGTATTCCGGGAATTTGACCTGGGAGATTATTGGAAAAAACTAAGTTAAAAGAAGATTGAATTTATTTAATTAGATCGTCATACTCGCCAAAGGCAGCCTCCTGGATGGGAGTGCTGCCTTTGGTGTTTGTACTGGATAACGAATGATGTACACTTGAGTACATCATTCTATCGCAAGCAGAAAATGTAATCTTGGCTTTTGTTTTTGGAATTAAGAAAAAAATCGCATTCGATCCAAATGATTCCAATGCATAGTTTTCAAAAGCAATTGTTAAAATTGAGTTTCACACCTGATTCTTAACAAAAATTTTCGCTGCACTCCGTTTTTTTCGGAACTTCGCAAATGTTGCGCGTTGGCAGCAATTAAAATGAGGATATGGATCAAAACAAGCCTATTGCAGTATTAACTGCACGATTACTTCTCGGATTTATTTTTTTGATGCAAGGTTTTGGAAAAGTATTTACCTGGGGAGTAGAAAACTTGTACCATATGAAGTTCTTCTATGAGACCTATAAAAATAAATTGCCCGATTTCATTATACACGCAACTGCCTATTACACTTCCTATGTTGAATTAATAGGTGGATTTTTGCTTGTTTTAGGTTTTAGAAAAGATTATGCGCTTTATGCTCTTGCCTCTGTTCTTGTTATCGTCACATTCGGACATGGTTTAGTAGAACCAATTTGGGACATGTCAGATGTGATTTATCGTGCCATTTTATTGATTGCCTTACTGATTATTCCGAAAGAGTGGGATAGGTATTCGCTTGACAGCTTTATTCTGAAACTTAAATCTTCTAAAAAGGATAAGTAAATAAGGAACTTGGTAATAACAAATCGACATTTTAGCCTTCGCTATTTTGCTGCTAATCGGCTATCTTTTAAGGCGTAACAAGGAACCTTGCCACTAAAAAGATAGGAAAAATGGCGGCGAAAGAGCAAGGATAAAGTGGCAATTTATTGTTCAATCGCTCCTCACTCCTTTCCTAAAACATTAACTCATGGCATCCATCCGCAGAATACAACCTCAAGATTTAACGCATCTAAAAGCAGTTATTGACTCTAATGGCCTTTTCCCATCCGACCTGCTAGACGATATGACGAACGACTATTTTTCCAATGAAGCAACAACAGACATCTGGTTGACAAAGGAAATTGACAATGTTCCAATAGCAGTGGCTTACTGCGCACCCGAGCGAATGACCGAAGGGGCTTTTAATCTGTACTTAATCGCGGTAGACAAAAATGTACAAGGCAAGGGGATCGGCGCAGAAATCATGACTTATGTGGAAAACCTGTTACTAGAAACAGGGGGCAGGATTCTGATTGTAGAAACTTCTGGTTTGCCCGAATTTGAATTGACCAGAAAATTTTATGATAAGTTGGGCTATACACGGGAAGCTGTAATCAGAGAATTTTATCAAGAAGGGGAAGACAAGGTTGTTTTTTGGAAAAAACTAACCAACAAACACGTATAACTCATTTTAATAGTGAATCTTGTTTATATTTAATACCACGCCAAATCCAAACTATACTTAACGCTGTCAAGTTTTGAGCATGGGAAAACATTAAAATTTGGAGTTTTATCTTGATTAACGCTTAAAAATTGACTCCGTCAAATGATTATCGACCACAGATACACAGATTCCACAGATTCTTGTGATTGCATCACAAGCACGATTCCACAGATTGGGTATTTGCTCTATCTGTGGAATCGTGCTTACGCCGAAGGCGATAAGAATCTGTGAATCTGTGGTCGATTTTCTGTGGTGAATTTTAGGATGACAAGAGATTTAGATTTGAAAAAAAGTTGTCCTTTATCTGAACCGGATCGTTATTTTTCATGCTCGAAACTTGACGACGCGAAGTATAACCCTGATTATTTCCCTTGATGCAGCCGCTATTTCGGGAAGGTTTAACTAAAAAACGTAGTACCAGCATGGACAAATCAATAGAAATGCTCAAAGACCTGACTTCATTGCCGTTCTATCACGGTACCAAGGCCAATCTGCAACTAGGAGATTTGATTGCCCCGGGATTTTATTCCAACTACGGGCAAAGAAACAAGGCGAAGTATGTTTATTTCTCGGCCACTTTGGACGCTGCAACTTGGGGCGCCGAACTTGCCTTAGGTGAGGGTACCGGTAAAATTTACATCATAGAACCGACTGGGGCTTTTGAAGATGATCCAAATTTGACCGACAAAAAAATTCCCGGAAACCCTACAAAATCCTATCGTTCGCTGCATCCACTAAGGGTCATGGGCGAGGTAACTGATTGGCAGGGGCACGCTCCAGAACAACTCCAGGCGATGAAGGATAATATTGAGCGACATAAGCAACAGGGTATTGAGGCTATAGAGGATTGAATTTGATCATAAACCTTTAAAATTGAAAGACCATGAAAGTAGAAATCATCAATCAAGATTTCACATTGGATCTTTACGGGTTTTCTGGGGTAGCCATTGGCAAAGATTATGCTGGAACTGCCTTTAAATTAATGGACAAAATGTGGCAGGCCGTCAAGTCAAAAGCCATACCGAACAAGGGGATCAACATTTGGGTATACGAGCCCAATGAAATGGTTTTTGCCGGTGTTGAGCTTTACGATACGCCAAGTCCTGACACGGAACTGGAATATAAAGTGGTGGTTCTCTCAAATTATGCCTACTACAAACATATTGGCCCGTATCATCTTATCAAAGAAGTTGGCCAAAACATGAGCGCTGAATTAAAAAGCCAAGGATTCGAGACAAGTTTACCCTACGTGGAGATCTACGGACATTGGACAAATGACGAAACCAAGTTGGAGACGGAGCTATTTATGGCGTTGAAGGGAGTTTAGTGACAAGGGATTTATGAAGTAGAATAAGCTTTTTTGACTTTTTGTTCTAAGCCGCAATTCTCAAATTTTTAGCTGGTTATGCGTATTCCTTAATCAACTCCAAAATGACCATGTCAGCAAAAGAGATTCAAAAAGAATTGATAAAATCATATCTAAAACCAACCTTAAAGAGCCACGGTTATAATACAAGTGGACTCACCTGGTGGAAAAACATGGGCGACTTCTTTTTGGTCATTAATCTTCAAAACTCTCAATGGAATAGTCAAGAAGAACTGAGTTTTTGCTTAAACATTGGCGTAGCCTTAACAGAAAAACTTGCCGACAAAGAGAAAAAGAAAGCTACTTATTTTGACCTAGGAGCACAACTTCGGGAAGACGCATATTTGACTCCAGAAAGACAACAAAATAAGAAAGACAAAGGCGGCTGGCTTGGTTATAAGATCACCAACAAAACAAACTTGAGTACCTTTATTAACGATTTTAAAATCGACTTAGAAGACAATATACTTAGGCAGCTTGAAGGATTAAAAACACTCAAAGATTGTGTTTTATTCTACGAAAAATTTGAGTTTTGGGGGGGTGTAATTCAAAATGTCGCCAATTGAATTAAGCTGCACACTTTCTAAAAA
>JBBANM010000073.1:23167-35168 GCA_040401995.1 Saprospiraceae bacterium | reverse complement strand
TAGTTTCGTTGCCTTGCCTACTCACCCTTTAGTATAATGGCATGCCCGGCACACCCCAAAATGTCAGCCCTACGGGCTTTTTTTAGAACCAATCGACCCTGCCTCACAGGGGTCGGGGGTTGGTAGACCTCAGCACAATGCTACGCTGAATACACCTTTTTTCTTAAGTTAATGACATTGTGCTAGAGGGGAGTGAACGTTTAGTATCGTGCAAAAAATTACTTCCCGATTTTGAGCGTCTTCACTTTAAGCGATGTACAAATTGCTCCAAGTTCTCTTCTTCAGAAAGTTCAAGCCGCTTGCGCAAGCGGTATCTGGCCGTATTGACGCTTTTAAGGGAAATCCCGACCATATCTCCAATTTCTCTAGAATCAAGGTTCATCCTGATCAGGGTCAATAACTTCAAATCCTTTTGGGTAATTTTAGGGAAGCTTTTGATTAAATTTTTGATAAAATAGGGTTCAATCAATTCGAATTGCTGCTGAAACAAGTTCCATTGACCATCATTGAGGATGGATTCTTCAATTTTTTTAACGATTTTCCCTTTAGCCGTTACCGAGGAGGGATTGGGGCTATCCAAACACATCAAATCCTTTTTTAAGGAATTGAGCAAGTTTTCTTTTTCGGTCATCATCAGTAGTGTTGCTGCCAAATGGCGCCTGGCTGCCATCAATTCATCACCAATCAAAGATTTTTGTTCTTCAATCAGTTGATTTTTCTGTTCTAACAATGCGCCCTGCTCCAATAGTTGTAGATTTTTCGACTCCAGTTCTTTTTCGATCAACAACTGTTTGATCATTTTAACGTAAAAAACATTGGAAAACGCAACCGCAAAAAATGCCGCAAAGAAGCAATAAAGGATGGCCATAATGAGCTTCAGATCCTGAAAATAGATTAAGTAATTCAATAAAATGATGCACAGCGGAATAGAAAACAGCAGAAAGCGCCTCCGGACATCCAAACAAAAAAAACAAATTGTAAACACCAACAATAAATAGGTTGCAAATGCTTCTAAAAGGGAATAGTTTGCCAACAAAGCAATTCGGATTGTAACACTGATTACGTGAAAGAACAATGCCAAGTCTATTTTCCAAACCAATTGCTGAAGGGGATAGTTTTTATTTTTGATACGGGGCCAGCTGTAGCCTATATTGATGATTATTAGACACACCAGCCACCAAGATGCATTGCTAAAAAAAAGCCAGCGGTAAGTAGGGACTTTTTCAAACAGTCCTTCCTGGTACCGTTGCCAGTCTATCCAAAGAAGGCCTAAGTGGTTGATTCCACTCCCTACCAATCCTATAAATATCAACCGAACATTTTCAGTTGCTAAAGCGTACTGAAAATCAGCTTTGAATTCTGTTGGAATTCGTTGAAACATCCAAGTGTTTTTCATGGGAATAAACTAAATGAAAGCAAAAAAACTGCACCTATCCAGCCTCCCCATGCACCGAATTAAAAAAGGGAGGTATTTATTACTATCAAACCTAAGAGGATTAAGAAGGAATTTTAGTGGATTTGATTTTTAAATGAAAAAAACGCTAATCTAAAACCAACACAAAGATGTAGGTCATTGATTTTTTGTATAGTTCTATGTCAAAAACAGTGTTTAATCAGCTTATACCATTTTTTTGTAACTATCCAGGCGCTATCTTATTCCCAAAGGGAATGTATATTTATAGCACGGCCTAGGGTCTTTTTTCCCAATCCCGAAGGGATTATATGTTTCTATGCCCAGGATAAACATATAATCCCTTCAGGATTGGGACAATACTGGTGCTATAGGCTATAAACATACATTCCCTTCGGGAATCTTAAAAGCGGCTGGATAGTTACATTTTTTTTAGTCCTCGAAAAAAGGTTGGTTCGTACTACTATGCCATAAAACAGAAAAGACCTGAAGGGATCATCCTCCAGATCTTTCCTGACAATATTTCGTTCCGACTTGTTTCTTATCGATTCAGCAACACCATCTTCTTGGTGCCAATAAAATCTGGCGTTTCCAAGGTGTAATACAACACACCCGCGGCCTGCAAGTCACTCTGTTTGATCGTCACCTGATTCCAACCTTTGTTGTAAACGGCTTTCAAACGGTACACGATCGATCCCTTTACATCTCTGATCGTCAAGCGGCCTTCGGTTGCTTGTGGCAGGTAGAAGTCAATCTCCGTTTGATCTACAAATGGGTTCGGGATGTTTTGCAACAACTCGGGTCGGTTGCTGATCACCACTGGCTTGGTGTAGCTCATTACTACGCTTAGGTAATCGCCGCCTTCGCGGTAGGCTTCATTAGCTGTGTAGCGCGAGCTGATTTTCAAAACTTCACTCAACTTCGCAGCGCCCTTGCCTTGCAGGTGCAAGGTAAATAGGATTGCGTCGTCGCCGATTTCGGCGCCGCCTTTGCGGTTCCAGCTTGTTGTGATGATGCCTTCGGGTTTGAATACGCCAAAGTTCTCTGTTTTCGCTATTCCATACTCGATGTCTAGTAAGGCTACCTTGTTGCGATCCAATTCCAGCGTAAACTGGTACCCTTCAATCGTTTTCAGATCTTTGGCGCGGATGTCTACTCGGTATTCTTGACCGCCTTCAATGCGTTGTTCTTCGGTGCTCAGCTCCAGCTTGCCCGCTTTACGTGGCTCGACTGCTGCTGCCGAGGTCGGACTGGCATTGCCGTTCACATCCCCGATTTTTACCGCTACGAAGTCGGCGATAGCTTTACCGCTTAAATTATTGATGCTGGCAATCTCTGGACAGGCCTCGCTCCAAGGGTCGCTAGGATTGGGGAAGCGGTAAGCCGCATCCACAAAGCGCCAGCTGGTGTTGGAAGTAAACTTGGTATCCAGATTTAAGATCAATTTGCGCAGCAAGATCATGTCTAGGGTAGTAATTGCCTTGGAGTTGTTGACGTCGGCGGCAATCATTTTGTAGGGAGAGTTCAAAATCTCAAGACCCAAGATGTGTTTTTGCATCAACACCATATCGAAGGTAGATACCCCGTTGAGCGGGTTCGGATCTAGGATTGGCGTTATGGAGTAATCATGACCCTTTTGTAAGCCTGTAAAGCTGTACTTCCCGTCTTTAGCGGTGATCTTATTTTTGATGGCTTTGCCCGAAAGTTCTACTGTTACCCCTTCAACTGCTTGATTGGATTCTGTATGGATCAACCCGGCAATTTCGCCATCTCCACCGGCACTTCCAATAGTTGGGCAAACTTTGCGGTTATCGTTTACCGTGATGTAGGTTACACAGAAGTCGTCGTTGCCTTTTTCATCCCAAGCATGAATTTCAACTAAGACTTGCTTGTCTTTGTCATCACAGGTTACTTCCAAACTGGTTGCGTTAACGTCTTTAGGTTTACCCACCCGATTGATAGAGTATTTGGTGACAAGTTTCAAACCATCTTTGGTATCTGGTCCTTGACCGCTGCAATCGTAAACGGGGCTAGCGATGAAATCTTTGGCCCATACTGCCATTGCTCCACCACCGGTGGTAGTTGGCATCAAATCGGTGCTCAAGCTGTTGATACAGATTGGCGCCGGAGCTTTGCAGTCGCCCACCACAAATGGAATTCGGGTAGGTACGCTTAAGTTACCACATTCATCGCGTAGTACCACGATCAAGTCATAGGTTCCTGCTGGTATTTTATTTACTGTCACCTTGAACGAGTCGCTCGTAATCCTTGCGGTGCTCCAAGCGGCATCATAAGTATTTGGCGCCTTGGCATCCTGACCCTGTGCTAAGCTGATTAACGTTGGCTCCAACTCCAAGTTTTTTGAGCAGTTGTCGTTGCCTTTGAAGGCGATCGTCATCGTTCCCAAACAAGACGCTGGATCGATCGGGAAGTTGATCGATGCTGCTCCTGGCGTTGCACTTGATACTGGACAAGTTGGCAATTTGGGCTGCAATACCACCGGACGAACATCGTCGTACACCTTGATGACCTGGGTGTACATCCACGAATGGACAAAGTAATCGTGGTAGTTGCCTTCAAAATCACGGTAGGTACGCCGATTATCGTTCCAACCCTTGCATTCCGACGTTGGGAAGATTGCCTCATCGTTTCCAGCGTCTGTGATTACTCCATCTTTCAAGTGTGTTGTTTCTGGCCGAAGATTCCAAGCGATGCTATCTCTTGAGAGGAAAAACGCATTATCCAAGTCGTTGAAAAAGTTGTTTCCCTTATTGAAGAAGCTGGCAGCATCACGAACCAGTACATAGGTTGGAGATTCTCCAAAGTTGCCCCACTTGCGGTCTACAACATACACATTAGCAGGATCCAGTGCGTCTTTACAACGATCGTCATAAGTACACCAGTTGATGACGGTATAAGTACGAAAGATCTTGTAGCATTCATCACCTGAAGCATTGTAGCGTTTGTCGCTTACATTTACTGCTAAGATATCGCAACCCAATTCCTTGGTCAAAACGGTATCAACAAGTGGTTTTACACAGTTTTTCTGCACCGCATCTTTAGGGAAGCGAATGCTGTATTCATGCATTGGCTGTACCGTAATGATCTGCGAGCACGTTGTTTTGACTACTCCTGTAGAAGTTATTTTACTCAATGTCCAGCTGCGCTCAATCGTACCTCCACCACAGGCTAATTTTTTTACTACCTCATATAGCGTATCTACTTTGACACAGTTATTGCCGCTCATGATGAGCACATCGCCAAAGAGCTTAGCTGAAGCTTTTTTGTTATCAATCAAGCCAATATTTTTGTCATTACATTTGATGATAACATTCAGCGGTGGCATACAAACGATTGGCGTTTTGTCGTCTAGCTTCAAATTCTGCCAGCAGTAGTTGCGGTTACCGGCGCGGTCTTCACCCCAAAGTTCAACCAGCACGTTTCCGCCATCGCAGCAATATACCGGGATGGTATCCATCAATGGCGTCATCAAACGTTTGGTGGTTTCGGAGATGGTGAAGTATTCCCCATCATCGGCTTTGCTGTTGTAGTTAAAGTCGATGTAGTCTTCCTTGTTGTCTTTGGCGCCGATCTTACCGTCTTTGTTGACGTCGATCACTCTCCAGCTCTTCAAGAAAGTAGACATACAGGTATCGTTTACCGGGCGGCGTACTTTAACCCACTTGAGTGATCCGCAGTTATCGGAGCTACCGGCATCTAAGTTCTTAGCCGTAACATTACCCGTACCGACATTGTCCAGGGTAACGTTGAGCTGATCGTTGCACTTCATGGTAGGTGCAATTTTATCCTTAATTTGGATCGGTATTAATACAATCGTTTCTTTAGAACATGAATTAGTTGCTCGCAATTGAACAAACCAATCACCCGTCATGGGCACACCAGATACGGTATAACCCCGTTTGCAATCCGTACCAGGATCTCGAGTGATTTTCACACCTGAATTGGCCTTCATCACAAACTTACCGGTAGGCCGTTCGAATAGGTCAAGGATGGGTTTACGCTCTAAAACATCCATCACGTCAAAACACCATTCGCTTTGTTCCAGCACTTTGAACTGATCTTTGGTAAAGCGGAAGGGTCCGGTACAATCGAAGGGTCCAGTAGAGAACACCAAGATATCGCCAGGATCGTAGGTAGCCGTTTCGGTTTTCGGATTGGCCACTGGCTCACCAGCATAACCGCTGCCTATTTTACCATCCAAGTCTACATCCAGCGCATAAACAATAGGCGGAGTGTTATCACCGATTACAATCAACTGTTCCCAATTGTACTGGCTATTGTTCCAAGTGATGTCGTTGTAGCAATCACCATCCACCGCAGGAACTGTAACCTGACCTGGGTTGAATGTAGCACACCAATCAAATATCGACCACCTACGGATAATTTTTCTTCCGCACACGCCTTTTGCGGTGATGAATTCGTATTTGTCGGTATAGTTGAAAGCAAATCCACAGATATCATTTCCAGTAGTGTATATTCGATTGCCAGCACCGTTGACGATGTAGGGCACTGATTCGGCTAGCTTGTATTTGCCTACCAAGTCGGCGGGTATTACTGCAGTATCTCCTTTAGCCAGGTAATTGGCAACGTCAACTTTACACTCTGGCAGTTTGATGACGGGGCGGTAGAAGCTGATGATTTGTGCGCAGTTACCGTGGTTGCCATTTTCATCAACATAGGTAAATACCCTTCGGATTCTCGCATAAGCATTGCCATTGGCCGCTTGTAAAGCACAGTCGGCAAAAATGGTCAATTGGTCGGTAACGCTTTCCAGTCTTGCGTTGCCACAAGCATCAGCCGTAGTTGCTATACCAGTATAGTAAGCGTATGTTGGCGTATTCCATGATTTTTTCACATTGAGTACGCTATCAATATCGGTACAAACAAACTGGTAAGGTGCGGTAACCAATGGGCTGATTTTGATGATCTTCCGGTCGGTATTGGGCGGACAAACCACTACTGGCGCCGTTTTGTCTTCTAAGGTTAGATCCCCAAAGATAGGGTTACAGAAGTTGGTGACGCTTTTGACTATATAGGCCAATTTGTAGTCCAAATACCTACGCCCATCAAATGGAACTGGATCGTCGGAAGTCCAAACGGTTAATCCAGTTTCCTTATCTTGGATGATTACCGCGTAGTAACTGCCTTCTGGATACTTGTCAAAACCGCACTCCGGCACAAAATTGGGCACCAAAAGATCTGCACCGATGATGGATTCACACTTGCTGTTGATGGGAATGGTTACATCGTGCCGACCAGCATTCCATTTGGTCTTCAACCAGCATTCGTCGTTTTGGATCGCTTTATCGTTTTCATCCAAGTACTTATCCCGACCCGTTACATTTGGTGCAGCGTAAGGCGTTTGGTAAGTGCCTTTGTAACCGCGATCAGCAACCGTACCTTCGAAAAAGATCCCGCTGGGGATTGACGTTAGGTCATCAACTTCATCGGTCAAATCACTTACTACGATGTTTTTACCAAAACGTGGGCTGCTGGCAAAATAATCCGTCAATGGGCGTTTGGCGCCCGTTGTTTTATTGAATCCAACTGCCCGAGCGGTGGTAGAACCTTGTAATGACCAAGGGTACTTATCGGTTTTAGTTGGATCAATTTCAAATTCGATGCGCAAACAAACGATGGAGTCGCCTTTGAGGACGAAGTCTTGGTTTTCCGCACTTACTAGCAGCAACTTAGTATCCGTTACCCCATCGTAGTTTGGATTGGGGATAAGTAAATCCTTAGCCCCCGCAAATGATTTCTTCTTCTTCCCATAAGCAGGTCCGTTGATATAAGCGCTATCGGCCACGCTAATTTTAAGCTTGGAATCCATGTAAAGCGCGTTTCCATAAGCCTCTTTCAAGTTCAAGAACAGCTGCAAACTATCCAGTGGAACTTCTTGTGGGTTCTTCACGCACATATGAAGGATCACATTCATGTTACCACACTTCTCGCTCGTAGGGAAGTAAACCCCAACAATGTCCAAGCTGGATTCGATATTTGGTTCGTCCACCCAGCCAAAGTCAATAGATTTATCCCACTGATTGTCGGGGAAAACTCCGGTTGTGAATGGCGCAGCGTTGTCGTCGACATCGCGTTTACCATTTTCATTAAGTGGTCGATCATTGACCAATACTTCCGGATCGAGGCTATTGCCATCGCGGATGCGTACCATCGCGCCCGGGCGATTGCTGGTACCTGGCAAGCCAGAGGTCAAGCCGTCGCTATCGTTGTTGTCGTCAACTCCTGGGTTGTCCTGGAGGGTCAACACGCGGTGTTTTGGCCATGCATTTACAAATGTGGCGCTATCTGTGGCAAAATATTTCAATGGAAGCACGTAGTAAATACCAGGGATCAAACCGCGGAAGGAATACAAACCGCTGTCTGCTGCTGGCGAAGTACCGGTTTTCACCAATGCTCCTGGTAGGTAATCCCCTACCCCTGGCGAAGCGATGGTGCGGTTGTATTGGATATCAATGACATTCCCCCCAGAAACTAAATCTTTGAAGTAACCTACCGTATCAAATACTCCGGTGGCGGCATCCACCCCACCCCAGATCAATACCAGACCTAGAGAGTCAACTACATCTTCGGCTTGATCTTGATCGCCAAAAACGTCGTGATCAAACCAAGACAAGTTGCCAATTTTTGCTAGGGGAATGGCATAATCTTCTACTTCACCTTTTGGATAAGTCAAGGTAGTATCCACAAAAGGCGCCGTATTCTGGTGAAATAGGTTGTTATCTGGACCCAGCGGATCGCTATTCCAACTCAGTCGATGCCGCATGTAGGCTGTTCCATTGCGGTAAGTAGCTGCAACCGGAACTCGGAAGGCCAACACCTGGATTTGGTTTATACCTCCAGCCAATTGAACATTATCAGTAGTTGCGCTAAATGGACCAGTCATGTTTGGAGCAATCAAGGAGTAATCCACGATATCGCTCAAATCATTAAGATCTCCATCACCATTAAAATCAATAAACGATCGTAAGAAGGCAACTGGATTGCTGTATCCACCGGTAAGTATGGTATCCTGCGAGGTGTAGGATACTTGCAGATAAGCCATTTCTCCTGGAATCATGGGCGTCAACAGTCGAATACCGGTCTCGTCATCTGCTCCAGTACCTTTATGAAAACGACCCTCTACGCCATCATCACCACCATCCTTATTACCAGCATCGGCGTCTGGTTGGCCATTTCTTTCTGCATCCACTCCCGATCCAAGGTATAACCTCGACTGGATGATGTGTCGTGGTCCAAAACGATTATTGAATGCCGCAGAAAGTGAATCTCGCAAGGTAAGGTAATTGGTGCCATCCACCGGCAAATCCCCATAATCAAAGGGGGTAAAACCAAAATCAATCGTACCATTGGTTTGTGAATCCGGGAAACCACCACCAGAGGTAGGGTCGCCTTCCGTGGTACATTGACCAGTAGGGTTACTGATGCTGAATACCGTTTGGGTAATTCCTGGATCGGTATTTGCAACCCCATCGCTGTTGGCGATATCCAGTGGGCTACATGCCTCCGCAGCTGGTAAATTAAAAGCAGGAACCGTACCACGAGGGACGTTTACCGTTAAACGATAAACTGCGCTGTCCACAGCAGAGGGATCAATAATTTTACTGCCAATTAATCCACAAAAAACAATCTTGCCAGTTGCATCGGTTGTGTCAAAGTAGGTATATTCATAATCGCCAGTACCAAAAATTCCGTCTAGTCCGGCAAATTCGAGTTTTACTGGTTGCCCCGGAAAAGTAACTTCGCCGGCATCTTGTTTACCATTATAATTCTGATCCTGCCAGGCAACACTGATTACCTTTGCCAAGGCAATAAAATAATCTTCTACTTCACCGTAAGGGATAACCCCGCCAGGTAAAGTGCTGTTGCCAGCGCCCGGTTGGGGATCGGGGAAGTTCAGATTTGGAGCCAAAATTCCGGTTGGTCCCAATTGCGGGTCGTAGCTGATCCGGAAACGTGCCAAAACATTGCCGTTGTTGTATTTAGCATCGGCAGGGACCTTGAACGCCAGGGTAATGGAATCAGTAGCCGAAGTGAGGTAGCTCATCTCCAACTGTACGGCTTTGGTATTACCCTCCACAAGATTGGGCACTACCGCTCCGTCGAGTTTATTGAAAATGATGTGTTCATTGGCGTCAACAACGCCTCCGGCGCCATCATCAAAGTTGCCATCACCGTTCCAGTCGATCCAAGCATGCAAGTAAGCATCCGGACCGTTGAAGTTGATTTTAGCCGAGTATTTTACCGATATTACAGCCTCATAACCCGCTACCATTGGCGTCAAAAACTTGATACCATCTTCATCATCGCTACAAGCATTAGCGGCATCATGGAATGGCCATCTGCGACCCTGTGATGGATCATAGGGAAAGTTGGCAATTGGATCATCCCCTCCAGCATCGGGGCTTGGTTTGAATTCCTCACCTGCATCTGGGTCAGATTGGCCTAACCATTCTACGTCTTGGCAAATACCCAAACGCAGATCCGGCGTTACAATATGCTTAGGTCCTTCTGGCTTGGCGCCATTTTCAGAAGTATTGAAATTGCTTACCGCTGGGTTATTGCCTGATTCAGCCAAATCGCCGAGATCAAGACCCACATAACCAAAATCGATGCGTTGTTCTACTTTATTATCAGGCAAGCCTTCTACCGCGTTGGGTTCCAACAATTGTGGATTGCCATGATCCAAGATACCAGCTTCATTGATACCGATTAGGCTTTCTACTAATTTGAACTGCTGGCTTTTTGACTGCCTGCGTTCGCCACTGACATAATCCCATGGATTTTTCAGGGGTGTACCGTCACTATCGCGGTCTTCTTCGGTTACGTTTTTGATCCAGTTAAAACGCGTAGGCGTAAGTCCGAAGGTATCAAGGGCTATGATTTCGTAATAACCTTCAATCATACCCGTGAAACCATACAAACCTTTGGCATTGGTAAAGGTATCGATCACATAATCGGCGATGAGATCTGCACCCGCCCCAAGCGGAGTCAAAGTATTCGGATTGGTATTGGTATTTTGAGTTACCTCGTCACAAGTACCGTTTGCTGGAACAACTCCACCAAAGCGCATTACTACCCTTACATTTTGAATTCCCAAATTGATTTCTTCGGCGTCTTGAAGACCGTTGTTATTGCGGTCTTCCCAAACCAGGTTACCCAATTTGAATAGGGGCACATAATAATCTTCAACTTCACCATCAATGGCTACCCCGTTGGCGCTTGGAGCGCCATTAAAGACGACATCCGTAGTCAAACGGAAGCGGAAAAATGCGTTACCGCCATTAAAGGTTGCACTAGTTGGTACATAGAATGAAATCGGCTGGTTTGTAACCACAGCGTTGGCAGGCAACGTATAAGTGGTAACCAAGTCCAAAATGCCGTCGTTCGTCCAGTCGGTATAAATGTACAAAGTAGCTGGTAAATTGGATTGGTTCCTACCGGTAAAGGCGATGTTGGAAGTATACCCAGGTACCAAAGGCGTCAAGAAAGTAATACCGTCTTCGTCATCAGGACCTGATTGGGGGTTCTGGTCATCTCCATTACTTTTTGCGCCAGGCTGACCATCAACTTCTGGATCAACAGCATTTCCCATTACAACCAAAGGAACAACCGATATACCATGACGGGCGCCATTGCGAGAACGGAGCGTCTGGTAATCATTATGAGCAATTCCACTTGTAACGTCCGGTAAATCGCCATAGTCAAGGGTACGGATTTCAACGACAAAATCTTCTACTTCACCATCGGGAGCCGAGCCATAAGCATCAATGCTGACTCCACTGGTCAAACGAATGCGAATTCCGATCGAATCGGATTTGGCTACTTTCGGAATCGTAAAGTCAAAATCAATGTTCCCATTGTAATTGGTAGCAACGGTTTGAGACATTTTTTCTCCCTCATCCTTAAAATCACCATCGCCGTTCCAGTCTATGAAAGCCCATAGCGTTGCTGCTTTGGAAGGTGAGTTGTTCACCACCGGTATCCGCAAGCGAATCGGCTCATCGGAAATTAATGAAAATGGTAGGTTGGTTCCAGGGTTCAGAAAGTTTAGGTACGACAAGTCTTCATCTGACTGGTAGTTATTATTGTCACCATTGGCCAAGTTCGTAGGTTGGCCGTCACGCTCTGCATCCGGAAGTGTAGCTCCGATATAGAGGCTATTCAGGTAGTTTTCACTAGCACTTGGGTCTGCATCAAGGTAATGGATGCGGTGACTTGGGCCAGCAGTACCGCCCAAAGCGTCGGTAATGTATTTTGGCTCCGGTAAATCCGCCCAGTCGGTCAATAAGAAATCCGAGTTGAGGTAATCTTCAATTTCACCATCCTGCGCCAAACCATAGGGCAGCGGATCAATATCTGTCGTAAAGCGAAAACGAAACATCGCCTTATCTCCGCCGTACTCGGCATTTTGAGGTAAGATGAAGGTCAACTGGCGGGTTACATTACCCGCATTGGCTGCAACAACCGCATCTCCACTGGTAAACACCACGGGTACATTCTCAATCGAATTAACCCCATCGTTGTTGAAATCGGCGTACAAATAGAGTT
>JBBANM010000073.1:0-23067 GCA_040401995.1 Saprospiraceae bacterium | reverse complement strand
AAGAAATCCGAGCTAAGGTAATCTTCTACTTCCCCATCCTGAGCCAAACCATAGGGTAGCGGATCAACATCCGTGGTAAAGCGGAAGCGGAACATCGCTTTATCTCCACCATATACGGCATTTTGAGGAAGCAGAAAAGTCAACTGGCGGGTTAATTGACCCGCATTGGCCGCAACAACGGCATTCCCACTGGTAAACACCACCGGAACATTCTCAATCGAATTGACCCCATCGTTGTTAAAATCGGCGTACAAATAGAGTTTCGCTGCCTTAGCACTATTGTTGGTCGCTGTATACTCGATGGTGACTGGCTGACCAGGAACCATCGGTGAGGTCAGAAAGCGAATGCCGTCTTCGTCGTCAGCATTGATGTTGTTTTTATCATCACCATCCGCCAAGGCTGATGGAACTCCGTCTTTTTCAGTATCCACTGTATTGCCTAAGAAAACCAGTAGCGTTGATGGAACAGCGTGGCGCGCACCGTTATCCGCGCGGCGTGTCTGGTAGTTGTCGATTCCCAGGCCGGCAGTAAGGTCTGGCAGGTCACCATAATCCAAACTTAGCACGTCCATCACAAAATCTTCTACTTCACCGTTGGGCGCCGGGCCATATGCATCAAATCCGGTACCCGTTGACAATCGAACCCTTACCCCAATAGCGTAAGAATTGTCCAATTCAGGCACCGTGAGGTTGAAGGCAAAGGAATTTGTATATGGAATAGGAATGGAAGCTGCTGATAACTGGGTTGCTGGAAGTACATCCTGGTCGTAACGCTCGCTGCTATTGTTGAAAATGCCATCGCCGTTCCAGTCGATGAAAACCGACAATTTTGCTGGTTGTGGAATGTTGTTGGTAACGGGAACGGTTAAGGTTACTGATTCACCAGCGATCAATTTGCCGCTAAAACTGGCACTATTCAAGTCTTCGTCTGCGGTACCGTTGGCATTGTCGTCTACTTGGCCATCTGCCTCCGCATCTGGAGAAGTAGCGCCGATATACAAGGCTGGTCTTAACAGGGTAGTATTGACATCTGGGTTGACATCAACCAAATCTACCCGGTGACTAGGCCCAACCAAACCACCTTGCAAATCGGTTGCATACTTTGGCTCGGGTAAGTCGCCAAAATCATTGAGGTGGTAGGTAATGCATAATTTCTGTTTATTAGAGGGCGCAAAAACAATCCCGTTGAACTGGGTCAGCGGCAAAATGGTGTCGGTACCGGAAAGCGTTAAACCCAATTCAAATTTTTTATCATCCGACAATCTCAATTGAGCGTCTTTTACCGCTTGTACTCCCAGGTCAGTTAAGGCGCCAGTTGCATTTGCACCAATAACGAAATCGTTGTATTTGGGTTCAAAAAAGTCGTCAAAAACCTGGTCGCTGAACCCAACATAGGGCGAATAATTTGTTCCGCTTACCTGGGTTACATCAAATTTGAGGTCGCCTACGGCATAGGAGATAGTAACATCTCCAACTGTTTGAAATCCTCCAAACATTGATCTTGGGCGCAATTCTACTTTGTCGATCGTTGCATTGCTTGGAATACTCGATAAATCAAATTTAACGTAGCCCCGCATTTCTACCGTTTCGTCCTTGGCAGCTGTATTGTAGATGGATTGCCGAATACGGCCTACCGCAATGGCCCCTATATTTTCAGTTATCCAGTTGCTACTGGCAGTGTAAGGATGTACTACTTTTTGGAAATAACCACCATCAGTCCCAATTATTCCACAATCTTGGTATTGCAGGGTAGCACCACCAATGGCCGTTGGCGACGGTAATCCCACCAAAGGAGCAGAAGCAATCACATTGGAAGGGCAACCGTTATTGGCGGTAACCGTTATATTGGTATAGTTGCCAACGCTAAGGTTACTAAGGGTATACGGAAAACTCGCTAACGTCAAACCTGAAACAGTTTGAGGTGTTGAAACACCATTAACTACCTTGTTGTAAGATAAAGTATAAGCGCCACTCGGGTTACTGGATGAGGTAATTGCAATGATCAGACTCCCATCCGTCGCCGTGGCTGAAGAGGGCTGACTTGATATACTGGAAGAAATTTGTACTGCTTTATTAACCGTATAGTTTATGGCCAATAAATCCCCGTTGCACTGCGTGTTGTTGTTTCGCTTGCGTACGTAAAGCGTTCCGCTGCTGGTGGGTAGGCTTGCGAGCGTGAACGTGTTACCAGTCGTAATGTCTGGACTGGCTAACACGGTGCCACCCGCATCGGTATACCAGCGGTAAACTTCATTGGCAGCCAGCGTTGAAGTAAGAGAAATCGATAAGTTTTGACCAGAACAAAGCGGAGATACCGTACTGGCGCTTACCGCAGTAGGCTTGATGCCATCACTAATCACGATACTCGCTGCAGTATTGGTACAGCCATCGGTTTGACCGGTCCTCTTCACCAGGCTTTTCATGTAGATATTGGTGTACGAACCCGGCCCAAGGAGGAAAATTGTAGCCGTGCCCTGAGGGGTAATGGTAACTGTATCACCTGATTTTGGAATACCCTGATAGGGGCCCGTATACAACAATTGGTATTTAGTATTGGGGGTCAAGCCACTTAAAATGATTCTGCCGCTAACTCCACCACATTTGGTAGGGGTGACCGAACTTACGGAAGTAAAATCTGGTGGAATATCCGCCACCTGCGCCTGATTACTGGTCAAGTAACAGCCGTTCTTTTCCACTTTTACTTGAAAGCTATTCCTGGAATCGGATGGCGTAACGCTTTGAGAATAGCTCGAGGTGCTGACGCCAAGATCAGCTAAGGTAAAAGTATTGGTGGCAAAACCGCCTCCAACCATGACCAGGTAAACGTTATTGACCGTACCACTGCTGGCTTCGGCTATCACCCCGCTGATGTTTGTATAGGTCAGGCCTGATGTAATGGTGACAAAGCCATCCCCCCCTAAGTTCCCTACTGAAAATCCTTTGTCAGTACCTACATAGATGAGGTTGTTGGCAACTGCGATGGAATTGACAATATCCCCCGCCAAGCCATTGTTGGTGGCATTGTAATTGGTCCAACTTACGCCTCCATTGGTAGACACACTCAAACCGCTGCCGGTACCCACATAAATGATTCCGTCTTTTACAAAGATTGAGGTTGCGTTGGTACTGGGCAATAAACCAGTGCCGGATCCAATAGTTACCGGAAAAGTAGCTCCGTCATCGTAGGAGATTTTTAAACCAACACCAGTGCTTATATATACGGTTGAACCGGATACAAAAATCCCCGAAACGGATACTGTATCCGAAACGGATTGACCGATTGACACAGCAGCAAATGAAGTTCCACTATTCGTGCTGCGCGACAAGCCGCTGGTTGTACCTGCATAAATAATGGTTCCGTTGGCATTGGTGGCCACCGTACTTATGTTTGGTATGGGTAGACCGTTGCTGACGGACGTAAAATTGGTATTAAAATTGGCGCCACTATCGCTTGAATAATAAATACCATTTTTGGTAGCCGTGTATACTTTCGCCCCATTGACAAAAATCTTGTTGATGATTGTGTCTTGGATTTGGCTATTTTTGGAAAAAGTTGACCCCCCATCCGAAGAAACATACAAGCCTTTTGCCGTACCTATATATACATTTGATCCATTTTTAGCGATGCTGGTTGTAGAAGTTGATCCTATATCGATGAGAGAAAAAGGAGGAGAGCTTACTTTTTGCCAGGCATAACTGGTAAACCCCGCATCGGTGCTTAAGCTTAGAGTGCCGCCCGCACAAATATAGCTGCTAAGCGGATCGGTGAAATCGCGAACTTTCGTGATGGTATATGGGCCATATTCTATACAGCCGATGGTAGGCGCATTGCTCGAAACAATTCTAAAGCGGTACCCACTGCCGCCCGTTACCACATACGGGATGGTGGCATTGATGGTTCCGGAAGTTGCAATACCCCCCAAAGAGCCAAGCACGGTAGGTGTGGCAAAATTACCGGAAGCGTCGCTCATTTCTACCGAAGTAATGTTTCCAGGATTCAACGCTTCGTTACTGGCAAAGGTATACCCCAAGGACATGACTTCTCCGGGGCAAAACGTTGAGCCAACACTTTTTAAGTTGCTCAATTTAGCATTGCCAATTCTCAAAGCCGTTGTATTGGCCGTCCAGGTGATGTTGGTGTTGGGGTTGCTGGAAACCACGCGTACTTTATAAGCGCTGCCATAGGGCACAGCTGGGATGTTTCCGGAAATGGTAGAGCCTGTTGTTCCTGTTTTAGTAGCAACGGTGGTAGGAGAAGCAAAGCTCCCCGTTTTATCACTCAACTGAAGGGTAAAGGTATTGCCATTGGATAAGGCGCAGCTCGTAGTAAAAGTAACCGAAATGGGATCACCCAGACAATAAATACTGGCAGAGGGGTTGCTGGCAGTGATCGTTAAAGCGGTGATGCTAAGATTTGTGCCATTGTCGTCTGAATTCCCAAGAATGGGCGCACTGGTGGTGACGACCCTAACTCGATAATTATTGGCCCCAGATAAAGTATAGGGAAACGTAGCACTTATCGTGCTATTGCTTTGTGAACCACTTACTGACTTTGAACCAATTTCCACAGAGGTTACAAAGTTGTCGTTGGAAATATAGGCCTTTAGGGTGTTAGAAGATCCAAAGTCACCTGAAGCAGTGTAACTGACATTGATAGATTCTCCTGGGCAATAGGTGCCACTGAAATTATCGGTAGATAAGGACTGTGCTTGTAACCCATACGCCATAAATACCCAAGCAAAGACCCCGGTTATTCTACAGATGGCAGTCGCGATTTGTTTTGTTCGCTGACTTACAGCTTGTATTTGCTCAGCAAATCCAATCACACCTGGATTTTGACGGGTCTTTTTTTTCATGATATTAGCGTTCTAATTGCTTCGGGTAGATTGGCACCCCAAATGATTATCGAAAAGTTGGTCAGTGTTTGGTTTTTAAATCGGCGTCGATCAATTTCCACTGGGCTTTTAAAGCTGGATCGCGGCGCATTTTTTTCAGAACATTGACGGGGTCATTGAACAAGGCTTGTTTCTCGGGATACAGCGATAGATCAAGGCCCTGTTTTTGCAACTGCGTAGAAAGTTTACTATAAAAATCCTTGAGGAAATCGGCTTGAGAATCTACATAAGCGTCGAATTCGGCATTCGCAGCTGAATCTTGCAGTTGTCCCGTAGGCGCTGGCGAGGTAGTAGGCTGAGTTGGCGCGTTAGCATTTAAGCTTTCAGGACGCAAGGGGCCCTTGCCCTGCAAAAAAGCGATGATGTTGTCCATTTTTTGGGAAGCCTCTTCTACTTTGGGCGCCAAATCGTTTTTGTTGAGGCCAATGCCAATTTTCACCAGGTTGACGGAGGATTTGTTTTTGCCGTTTTCCCAGGCTACCCCGACTACCTTGCGGAAGTCCTTTATCTGCATCTTGGAGGGATGCAATGCGATACCCAATCCATCATTGTTTCCCGATGCCACAATGTAATCTCCAACCGCTACGGTACCCAATACCCGCACGGGAACTTGACCCAAAAAGGCTATTTTTTCAAAGTATTTTTCTTGCTGGGGTTGGGGAGCATTTCCCAGTACAATGGGCCGACGCGATACCACCATGACCTGATCGGCATCCAGAGTATTGAGTGAAACCAGGCCACCTTTGATGCCGACAATTTCGCCATATTGGTGCACGCGTTCGTTGGGTTTGCGGCGCAGCCATTCTGCGTAGTCGCCAGATCCAGAACTGTATTCTACCCCAATTTCACTGTTTGTATTCGTAGTATAAGTAGTCCAATCAATGCCTAGTGATGCAGCATTCACGCCAAGTGCAACTGCTTTGAGGGTAGTGCCCACCGCGGCTGCGAAAAAACCAGGTGCAGCCCAGGAAATAAAAATGCTTGCTACCGCTGCTCCTCCCGCAGTATATAAACCAACTGCTTCTGCCGCGGTAGAAATTGTCTGTGCAGTTAACGCAATAGTCTCTAATGAATAAAGCGAAATCTGGAGTTAATACTCCCAATTGGCATGCAATTCATCCGTTGTTTGCCCTTGGATGGCGCCCCATGAAAAACCATCAGCATCACCAAAATTGACAAAATTCGTCGCATTACTGCGCGATGTATTGACTTGGATGTAGATGCCTTGGGTACTTGGCGCCCCAGAGGTACCCGATACCTTTAATGGGTAATTTGCAGGGTTGTCGTCAGCTCCATTTGCTGCGCTCAGAATACTGACTTGACCGGTTTTAGTAATCGTGGTGATTTTTTTGTTGTTTAACTTGAATACCAAGCCTTGGTTATCGGTGGTTCCGAGGAAATTGTTAGGTGGAATCGCGGCGTCATTTCCTTTGGTATTCCAAAATGGTGAGGCCGTTTTTTCTAAATCGCGTTTAACTGTTACCAATTGATCCGCTGTTTCGGCATGAAATGCATAGGGGACTGCCCTCAAGAGCATACTCTGTTGAATGTTCAATTGCCTTTTGTCGAGAGAATTGATGTCTACATCCAGCCAGATTTGTTGATCAGCCCAAGGAATAGCACTTATTTCACCAGTACGCTGGGTTCCATTGCCTACCACAACATGAAATACCCCCAACTCATTGGTAGTAGTAAGGTGCGTTTCGGTATAGTAAGTTAAAGGTTCAGGGTCTTTACTGGACAAAGATATTTTGACGTTGAGGGAGAGATTGGGCATGGCTTTACCTGAACCATCATACGCTGCACCTTGGAAATTCATTCCGCGGGTTTGCTCGGATTGGGTTTGACCGAAAGCGGTCAAATAGCCACTCAACACCAAAAAAAAGATCAATTTCTTCATGACAGTTAATTTTGCAGCACTATTGGGTTCAAGGATTCAGCTTTGAAGGTTTAAACAACCCGATGAATCCGATGAACAGGATTTATTTTTTATTTAAAATTTTTTGATCGATCAACGCCCATTGGGTAACCAGCCCGGGGTCACGGCGAATCTTTTTGATCATTGCCAAGGGATCGGCAAAAAAAGCAGCCATCTCGGGATGCGCAGTCATATTGAGTCCTTCCTGCTGATGCAAACCGGTATTCACTTTTGTGAAGACCTCTTTTAGCAGGCCAGCATGTTGATCCAGGAATTGGTCGAAGGCTTCGTCCGACAGTTGTTTTTGTGCAGTGGTAAAATCAGGGCTGGTGGACAAGGGCTTGGCCAGGCCAAGTTCAAGCGCTTGAGGGGATGCTCCGCTTTTCAAAAAACCTTTAACCGTTTTGACTTTTTGCTCCAAAAGTTCAATTTGCTGGCTGAGTTCATTCGAGCCAATCCCGATGGCTACATTGACGCAATTGGTAGTGGTGTTTTTTCCAGCTTCCCAGGCCACCCCTACAATTCGAATGTAATCGCCAATTTTCATTTTATTCGGTGCAACCGCAATGCCATAGCCATCGCTGTTGCCAGAGGGAATGATGTAGTCGCCTGGTGCTACGGGCCCTACAACATTTACCTTAACCTGACCCATAAAAGCCACTTTTTCACATTTGGGTACCATACCTGGCTTCGGCATATTGCCTACAACTCCCGGTTTCAAGGAAATCACCCGGT
Source organism: Saprospiraceae bacterium (assembly GCA_040401995.1). GTDB lineage: Bacteria > Bacteroidota > Bacteroidia > Chitinophagales > Saprospiraceae > Haliscomenobacter. The sequence continues at coordinate 15,519 of JBBANM010000073.1, read as the reverse complement.
AGTGATCCGCAGCATTGGTGTTTAAGGAAATTTTTCCGCCTTTCACACCTACAATTTGTCCCGGACGTAGCTTTGGTTCTCCGACCTTTCTCTCCAGCCATTCTGCATAATCGGCGCCACCAGTGGCATAGGCGACACCAACTTCATCACTTTTTTTTTCTACATAAGTGATTGATCCAGAAAGTACATTAACTGCTTTTGCAACATAACCTGCAACTTTTAAGAAGGTTCCAACAGCGCCACCAGCATCCAGCCCAGATGCAGCTTCAGCACTTCCTATCACAATTTCAACAACGATCTCTATTGCCAAGGAGACGCCTTCCAACGTGAATTTTTTGAGTTCCAGTTGGTATTCCCAGTCCGCTTTTAATTCGGCATCGGTCTCCCCTTCTACCGCCCCCCACACTTGTGAGTTATCGGCAAAAGTCATAAAATTGTTGTCGTTACTACGCGATCCGGTTACCTGGATGTAAATCCCTTGATTGCTGCCCTGGATGGTCAGGGGGTAGCTATCGGAACTGGATTCATCACCATTCAGGCCACTTTTGATGCGCATTTGGCCTTCTTTGGAAAGGATGACCCTGGTTGTATTGTTGGTTTTTAGGTATACATCATTGTTATCCGTAGCACCCAATAATTGAATATCGGGTACAATACCGGTGTTACCGGCCGTTGTCCACTGTTCCGAATCGTTTCTTTTCTCGGTTGATCCATCGGTTGGAGGAGACAGTGCAGAGGTGCTGGCAGCGTGTAACGCATAGGGTACGGCCATAAATCGATTGTTGCTGACCACCGTGTAGGCATTTTGGTCTTTTTCCGAGAGCTCTACTTTAAGCCATAACTCTTGATTGGCCCAGGGAACATCCGCTAATGCCCCATTTTGGGGTTTTCCTTGGCCAATGTTGATCGCAAAAAGCCCCTGTTCATTGGTTATTGCCTCGTGGTGTTCTATGAAATGTACTTTTTGACCGCTGTTGTCACTGGCAATGGTAATGCTGATCGCTACGGGCAAGTTGACCATGGGTTGACTCATTGCATTGCGCGCAAGCGCCTGGTAGCGAATACCTTGGGCAATATTTTGAGCCTGCATTTGCGTTAAGCCTGCAAATACCAGCAATATGAAGTGTAAGTATCTTTTCATGGTTGATGATTTGAAAGTCATACAGCGTGGAAAAAAGCAAAAAAGGATTCAGCAGTTTTTGAGCTGCCCCCCAATCCAGATTATTTGTTATTTTGATTTTTTTTAAAATTGGCATCCGACAAGGCCCATTGGGTCAGATACATAGGGTCTCTGCGCATGGCTTTGATTGCAGGCAAAGGATTGTCCAAAAATTCAGCTACTTGCGGAAAGGCCGCAAAATCATAGCCTTTTTGTTGCAATTGAACTTTCGCCTCGGCATACATTGTGTTGAACACTTCGGCATTTTGATCAAGAAATCGATCAAATTCCTCATCGCTGAACTGTTTCTGGAATTGGGTAGTGGGTTTGTCGCCTGGTAGTGGAGCGGAAGAAATTTGGTCATCTTCCAACAAAGTCGCTTTCCCTTCCAGATAAGCCATGATGTTGTCGATGCTGTTGTTGAGCGCATCTAATTTTGCACTCAAATCATTGGTGTTGATGCCTACTGCTACTTTGACCAGATTGATGGGATGATCAGTGGCAGCCTCCCAGGCAACACCCAGCACATGGGCAAAATCGCCCGTCTTCATCTCTCTGGGGTGGATGGCTACTCCGCATCCATCATTGTTGCCAGAGGCCACAATAAAGTCCCCAATCGCTACGGGTCCAGCTACCTTAACGGGTACTTGCCCCATAAAGGCAACTTTTTCAAAACTTGCTTTTTGATTTTCTTGCGGGGCGTTACCGATAACCGCCGGATTTTTGGAGATTACCAGGATTTTATCCGCCTTGATAGTATTTAAGGAAATCAAGCCCCCCTTAACGCCAACAATTTCGCCATAATTGAGATCGTGTTCGCCAGGAGCCCTTTTTAACCATTCTGCATAATCGCCATTGCCTGATTGAAAGGTTACCCCAATTTCTTCTCGCTGTTTGGCGCTCCAGGTAATCGATTCTGCGAGGTAGGATGCTGTTTCAACCCCCAGCGCGACCGCTTCTGCAACAGCACCAGGTACAGCTCCAACCCCAAAAAGGGATACTTCATGTCCAATACCCTCTATAATAGCACCAGTGATTTCAGTGGCTAATGCAACTCCTTCAAATACAAAGACCGATACTTGCAAATTATAGTCCCATTGGTTTTCCTTTTCACTCCATTGTTCTCCTTCAATTCGCCCCACAACACCAGAGTCATCGGCAAAAGTCACGAAGTTGTTATCATTACTTCTGGAGCCGTTAACCTTTATATTAATTCCTTGATTACTTCCTTCGATGGTTAAGGGGTAACTGGCAATATTGCTATCGTCGCCAGTTACCCTACCTGTTACCAATACCTGACCATTTTTGAAGGTAAGCAATGGCTTATTGTTGGTTCTGATGGCATAGGCCTTATTGTCGATGCTGCCAATAAAATGGACGGTATCCCTGGTGTTTGAATTACCAGAAGTGAGCCAAAAGATGGATTGACCACCATCCCGTTTTTCAACAGCTTCTTTTTCAATTAGCTTGGAAGCGGTAGCGGCATGTAAAGCATAAGGTACCGACAAAAGCTGGGTGCGGCTGTTTATTTTGAAATTGTCCTTAGCGCCAAGCAAATCAACATCGAGCCAGATTTGTTCTTGTGCCCAGGGAATTTGCGCAAAAGTACCCTTAGCATTTTTACCTGCCCCGATTACCAAGCTAACCTGCCCCAGAAAGTCGGTAGTCACCTCGTGTACTTCGGTATAGTATGCTGCTTTGTTTTTGTTTTCTGAAACCAGCGCGATGGTAATGCTCACTGGCACATTGGGAAACACTTTTCCTGCCGCATCGCGTACAACTGCTTGATAACTCATGCCTTGCGTTCCCGTTTGCGTATAGGAAAAGGAAACTACGCTGTAGAAAAAAATAAAAGTGAGTAGAATTTTCCTCATTGCATAAATCATTAAAACGTGAATATTCCAGTATACTTGAGGTGGCTCAAGCTGGTTTACAATTTGATTATTTTCTGGTTTTGAAGGCCAGACTTACCCGCTTGGTGAATCGATAGAAAATAGACGCCCGCAGGATAAGCACTCATGTCGATGACCGCTTTACCCTCCAGCTTCCTGTCTTTGATCAAATTACGCCCCTGAGCATCGATTAAATTGACCATATATGGATCTTGGTACTCTAAAACGGGCAGGATGTTCAATACATCTTGGACCGGGTTGGGAAGTATTTTGAAGAGTGCCGATTCCGTAAAAATTGGATCACTCACTTGCAGCATTCCTTGATGAAACCCTTCCGTTAGCGTACCTACCCCGCCGCTAGCTTGTATATTAGCTACTGATCCTTCGCCGAAGGTCCAACTGAGCCGGCCTTGTGCTGTCACAATGGTACTTCCAGCGTTGCTCAATACTTGAGGAGTAAGTACCTGGCTTTTCAAACAAAAGGGTAAAATAAAGAGCATTAGTGCTCCAAAAAAGGCAATCCTTTTATTAGTATTCATATTTTTTATTAAATTAACTAATCATGAATAGAACTGAGTAAAATGCCCTATAATGAGGAAAATTGAATGCATTGACTATAATAGGCATAAGGAAAAGACCACACCACAAATCAATTTCTGGCATAGCAATAATTACTAGTCTGAAACATTGTGCTTTAAACTTTACCTGAGTTCTAATCTACAAATTCCGGTAAGGACTTGATGGCTCAATCCGAATTGTATTGCGATTTTTCGTTAACGTAAATTTAAGGTTTGTAGAAAGAAATAAACTTTATAAATACTACATCAAAATGCAGTTTTGCTCAAAAAATTTAGCGCTTATTTGGATTTTACTCCATATTGGATGTTGCTTGTGTCCGGTTAAGAAATTAAAAATCATTTGGAAGCCTATAAAAACATATGCTTCCAAATGATTTTGTCAGGAAACGATTTGATTGGAATCCAGAACGTATTTTTTAGAGCTTTTTCAGGTTTTGGATCTGAGGCGAAGGAGAGCAAATATTATTTCAGACGAGGCAAAATTTGCAGCCGTATGTGGGCGATACGGCGAAAATTTTAACAAATTCCGAAATAATATTTGCCTCATGGAGCCCATAATCCAAAACTTGAACAAGCTCTAGAGCTTGGGAAGCTTTTGCTTGGCTTTGCAGGAAGAAAGAAAAGATATTTCAATTTTTAACAATAAAGCAGTTCCTGGGGCATTGACAATAATATCGGTGAAAATCGGGTGATCCACGTAAATAAAATAAAGGCAACTTGCTCAGCGATCAACAAGTTGCCCTTATTTCAAAATGAAAGTTCCAAGCTCTTAGCGTTCAAAACGCAAGTTCATGATCTTTTTGCCCACTTCCATACCTTGCGACAAACCTCTTTCATTCCCCATTCGATAATGGATACCACCAAACAAACGAGAATTCATAGCTTCATTAGCCGCCTCGGTAAAACTTACAAATCGGCGTGGTGAACCATTGATGTCTGTTCTACTGCGATGAGTTATGTCTACAAAAGCGTAATTATAACCAAAGGTTTCAGATAAAATGATGGCCATCGCACCAGATTGAGTGGAATGCCCTGAGGTATACTCTGGAAAAGGAGGCGTTCCAATTAAGGGCTTCCACGCTGGATCGATGTATTTCTGAATATAAGTTACCGGGCGCAGAAGATTGTAAGCATACTTACAGCTCCAACAAGAAACAAAAGCATCATTGACCGCCATTCCCAGGCGGGCATAAAGCAACGCTGCTTTTGCTAAGTTTTGTTTCTCCTCTTTAATTAATTGAGTGGCAATCGCAATAGAATGCCCAGGGGGGGTAACTGTTCCTCCAGCATCTGCCCAATACTCGGCAATCACTTTTTCTTGCGCCTGAATTTCTTTTGATACAGTATAGACTTCCAATGCTTGCCCATAAAATCGGGAGTTTGTTGCTGTAGAAAATGCAAAAGGTGGTGCAGGCTCTGTCTCTTTTACACAATTGGGGACAAAAGTGCGTGCTTTCCCCCAATAAGGCTGTAAGGGGATCAATTGAGCACTTGTGGGAACCCATTTTTCCGGGCCAGTAGGTAAAACATAATCAGCAGGGAAGTTTTTTAATTGCGCATTATCGCCAATTTTATCTTTAGCTGCCCATGCTACGATGGCGTCACCCAAAACTTTTCCAAACGTAATGGAACGATCACGAGTTTCAAAATCAGTTTGTCCCCGATAATACGACTCAAACTGATCACGCAATGCGGCAATTCTGAATTTATCCCCTGCTGATGCATTGGAAAAAAGATACTCGGTTACCGCTCCAAGCGCCGAATTGGCTACTAATGGCCAAAAATAAGTCTTGTCTTTAAGTGCCAAAGGTAAATCTTGTGGCTTCAAATCAGAAACTTGTCCGGCCAGGGATTGATATTCTGGCATTCCTGGAACCACCGCTTCATACAGTGTAACACCCATGTACCCCATAGCTCTCGCCATTACGGGAGGTGTAAAACCGTTGGTGGTTTTGACCAGTTCAGTCGCTAAGGAAAACCACTCCACACCAACTTCCGCAGTATATTGTTCGGTTTGTAAAGTTGTTAAAGTTAAATTGGTTTGTTCATCCTTATTACAACTAAATGGCAAGAAGCCCAAAGACAAAAGCAAAAAAATCCAAGACAGTTTTGGAGTAAAATTTAAATTCATTTGATTATAATTTGTAGTGATACAATTTGAAATAATGGGAAGGTATGTATGGATAGCCATACTACTGGACATTTTAAATTTTGGGGATGCGTAAACCTTCCAGGTCTCGAAGACCTGGAAGGTTTGACTAGCCATCCAGGCGAAAATGTCCAGTAGTATGATGGATAGCACTCGACTGCCGGGATGAGGCCTATATGGAATTAAGCTATCTATTTAAATGCGCAATAAAGGGGGGATTGCGAAAAACAGAGGGTGAATTTCAAGAGACTATACTTTCCTGGGGGTAGAAAGTATACCATTGAATAGATCAATTAATTCAGCACCATCACCTGTATAAAAAAGCGATACTACTGCAAGTCGTAATCGATCTACAGTAGTATCGCTCTTTTTGACAATTTTAATAGCCTAACACTCGACAAAGATAGTAAATCTTTTAAAAATAAAATATATCAGCCAAAAAAATTATCTCTTCTGGCGATAGTATAAATTCGACTCTGCTCCCACCTCATTACAACTCTACTGCTGAATGTATATTTTCTGCACCACCACGCCCAAGCTACTGCTTACTTTCGCCACATAGATACCCGTAGCTATGTTTTGGTTGAGCGGAATGGTAAGCATGCCTATTTGTTTGGAAAGCTCCGATCTAAGTAGTACACGACCATCCATATCCATTAATTCAAAATATTGGTTTGGGGAAACCTGGTGTAAATCGATTTGAATCAAGCCATTATTGATTAGCGAGGGGTAAATGCTAGCTATTGCGTTATTCGTCTGAATATCATTCGTTGACGTAATGGCGGCCGGCGTGATCCTGGAAACGCTGTTACGGGTATTAAAGACGACATACACTTCGCCATTTTCAGTCTCTCCAAAATCTACAATTCCAGTAGGGCTTAGTGTTTGAGTGCCAACCGTCCAAGTGTTGTTAACATTGGGTATGATTTTGTAAAAAACGCCAGAATAAAAATCAGCAGCAAAATAGCAACCCTTTAATGAAGCATATTCTTTTCCCCGATATACCACACCACCGGTAACGCTGGCCGCTGGATTTTGGGTAGGATAAGTATGGACTGGAAATACATAGTTTGACGCGGCAGCACAATTGTTGGTATTATAAGTAGCATTGCCTTCATAGCAACGCCATCCGTAATTGGCTCCCACCAGGGCATTTGCTGCTCGGAAGTTGATTTCTTCAAAAGCATCCTGACCCACATCGCCAATCCACATGTCGCCAGTGAGCCGATCAAAGCTCCAGCGGTAGGGATTGCGCAACCCCAGCGCGAATACCTCATTACCAAAGGGATTTCCAGTGGGTATGGTGTAGTAAGGCGGAGTTAGCGCAGTATTTACATTGAAACGCAATACTTTACCCAGCAATACTGCGGTATTTTGCGCATTGCCATTAGGGTCGCCTCCACTGCCTCCATCTCCAGTGCTCAGATACAGAAAGCCATCTTTACCAAAATGTAACTCCCCCCCATTGTGATTGTTGAAATTGGGGTGAGGAATGGTGATAACGATCACCCTGGAAGCTGGATCAGCAATATTGGCATCATTGGCACTTACCTTGTATCTGGAAATTTCTAGATCACCAGCAGCATTGGTATAGTAGACATAAAAAAAGCCATTTTTCTTATAATCAGGGTGAAAAGCCATACTCAGTAATCCTCGTTCGCCGCTACTGGTAATATTAGGCACTGTAACAAAAGTGGAAATGAATTGAAATGTTGAATCGTATGCACTGACAGTTCCTCCTTTTTGTACAATAAAAACTCGATTGCTCCCATCTCCAGCATTAACCAATTGAGTTGGTGCACTTAGATTTGAAGTAATCACTGGGGTCAGCGCAATGTTAGGTTGGGCAAAACTTTTTACTCCAATTGCACTAAAAATGATCAAGCAAATACTGATGATCATTTTGGAATAGAAAACGGTGGAAAGTAAATGCTTTCTCATTTTTTTAAGTTTTTGGGAATGGATAGAAAATATAGATTATTGACTTTCAGGTATTAAAACTTTCTAACTCTAGCTAAAATTACTTGTCTGAGTAGTTTATTCTGTCGTTTTAATGGCACTTTATGGAATTGTGCTAAGGAATGAGAAAACAATAAGGTAGCATACTTCATGAACGTTTAGTAATTGTAAGAACTCTTTGAAGTCTTGGTTCAGAACCATATTTCCATTGATGATATTCACGACGTATGGACTCCAGTGTAGCTAAACGGCTCCATATGGGCTGTGATTGCCAATACTGGAAGTCATTGCCTTGAGTTTCCAATCTAACAATGCGAAGCGCCGTTTTATCCATGCTAAAAAGATCGGACATACACGTAGTTATTTTTACAAATTTAGTTTTTTTGTCCCATTTCCAAGTTCAATAATTCATACTAATTAATGTGAATTCGGAGATTGTTGTAGGAGTTTTTCAGGAGTCGTCCAATCGCGAGCAAAGCCTTGTCCTCAAAGATGACCATAAGTAATAAACGGAGAGAGTTAGGCTCCATTCAGGACTAGACAATTCAAGTTGCCCCCGTCGGCCCATCGGGACGATATCTTTGTAGAAAATGAACGTTCACGTTTCCCCGTTCCATCGGAACGGTATCTAAAATCTCAAGATACCGTTCCGATGGAACGGGAAACGGGGGAGCAGCCTGATATTCTACAAAGATACTATTCCTACGGAACAGGGCTAAGTGTTCAAAACAGTGCTAAATGTAACACCAACAGGCAGTTGTGTTTGTGGAAAGCGAAAGTCACTATTTGAGTTGTTTGAGCATAAAGCGGCATCTTAAACTCCGAACTCACATTAATTAGTTCAATTTTTATAGCATTCTTGAGCTTCAGGACAAGTTTCTTTTTTAATAATACGTACCCCCTACTCCACCGTCCACCTCACCCCCAAAAAACCGCGCGTGCCTTGCAAAGAGGCAAAATTATAACTGGGATCAAAAGTGTATCCATTCGGGTTGTTGTAGGCAATTGTTTTGTCAAAAGGATCAAATGGCCGCATGATGGGATTGAGGGGAACAAAATTCAAGAGGTTTTTTACCCCGCCATACACCTCTAATTGTTGCCAAATTTTTTTGCTAATCTGCACATTGAGCAAGCAAAACCAGGGCGAGAGCTCCGGGCGAAAATCATTGGGTAAAACCGGCAAGTGCATCGGCCCTTTGAGGTTGCCGGTCACATCCATACTCAAGCCCAGTTTACTCAAAGCATAACTAGCCGAAAAAGTAGCCGAAAAACGCGGCGCAAACTGCTGGGGAATTTTTACATTGCGCCCGGCGCTATTCTGTTCCACCTGGTACACATCCATATAAGTGCCGCCCGCGTTGATTTTTAAGCCGCTGATAAAAGCCAGATCCAGGTTCAGCGATACCCCTTTTGATATAGCATACCCCTGCAAGTTATCGTAGATGATTTTGTTGGGATCAGTATTGAAATCTCCTACAATTTTATTGGTAAAATAGGTGTAAAACACGCTGCCATCGATGTTGAAAAAGCCAAAATCGGTATTGAGAAAACCTGAAGCGTTGAGGTTGACATTCCAACTTTGCTCGGGACGCAGTTTTTCTTTGATTTCCACCACCCGCGCGCCAGTCAGGGCCGCATGGTCTTCGGTAAAAAGATTCACTACCCGATAGCCATTGCCCGCGCTTAGCCGAAAGGTGGCCATATTGCTAGGTTTGTATTTAAAACTTAGTCGGGGGGTGAGGATGTTGCCGTGTTCGTTGTTGTGGTCATAACGCAGCCCCCAGAGCATGGTCAATTGTTTTTGCAAGGTCCATTCATCTTGTACAAAAAAACCAGGCAGATAGGTGTATTGGGGTTTATTGAATAGTTCACTACCAACTTTAATGGCGGTGGCAGGCGAATTGTCGTCGTATGACACAAACCGAAAAGGGGCGCCCATCAACAAACTGTGATTACCCAGGGTTTTGTCCCAAATCAACTGGGCAAAGGCGGTGTGCTGTGAAGCCAGGTACTTTACAATGCCGTAGTAGCTGTCTTGATGATGAAAATTGTAGGAATACTCTAAGCGGATGTTCTGTTTTTTGAACGGCAATCCGTACACCCCAATCAATTCTACCCGATTGGTATTGATCGATTCGCCATAGATACTGTCGGTTCCGCGCCATTGGGGCGCCCAGGTGGTTTGTCCACCCCAGCGATTTTCGTTGATGTACCGCGCCGCAAACGACAAAGGTTTGGCGCTTTTGCGTTCAAAATTCCACTTATTGAACACCGAGACCCTATTTTGTAACGTGACATCCGTAAAGCCATCCCCGTTTTTATCATGGCGGGTGTTGTACCAAAATCCATTTATCCCCAACAAGGCACTGGCTTTGTTGACTTTGAATTTTGTCATCACATCGGTGTTGTGCTCATTCCAGGTGGAGGTAGAGGCGTCAATTTTCAGTAAAGGCGCCGTTACCGGATCCTTGGTGATGATATTGATCAAGCCGCCAACCGCCTCACTGCCATACAGCGTAGAAGCAGGACCTTTGACGATTTCGATGCGCTTCACCATACTATTGGGTATACCCGCCAATCCGTATACCGTTGATAAAGAGGAAACAATAGGCATACCATCAATCAATATCATGGTATACGGCCCTTCCATGCCATTGATGTGGATATCGCCGGTGTTGCAAACATTGCAGTTGAGCTGGGGTTGTACGCCATTCACCATGGTGAGGGCTTCAAAAATATTAGCCGTCGGATTTTTTTTAAAAAAAGCGGGATGGTATACTTCGATGGGGATTGGGCTATCGAGTTTTGAGGTTTCTTTCATGGTTCCTGAAACGACTACCTCGCCTAGCACGCCATTGGCGGGGTTCAAGTTGAAATTGTAGACCGTTTGTAGTGACTTGATCTGCAAAGTATCCGGGGCGTACCCCACGTAGGTGGCTACGAGGCGGCCATTTTCGAACGCGCTGGGGAGTTCCAAACGAAAATAGCCGCTGGCATCGGTGGTGGTTCCTATGTTGGAGGACAGCAATTGCAGGGTACAAAAAGCCAATGGCTCCGCCGATTGTTTGTTCTTTACCGTACCGCTGATGTTTCTGCTTTGGGCAAAACTAAAAAAGCTAGTGCCGATAAATAGCAGCGATAAAATGTATTTTTTTGAGGTGATCATCGGTCTAGTTGATGCTTCTATTTTATATTATTATTCAACTACCTAAGTCGATAGTAGCCCTATCAACAATTTTAAACTTTTTTCTCCTTACTTTCAAGTTTGTTTTATTCGCATATTTACGCTTCCTAAAGCTTTGGGAGCTCATTGAATCCGCCATTTTACAAGGCGTTCAACGGGAAGTATAGCAACAAAAAATTTGTTCCTTCGTACAAGCAATTCGTAGAACGCGCTAAAAAAAATGACCTTGGCAAGCATCCTCGCAAAACTCAACAACAAACACTTCCTTTCTTTGGCAGGCAATGGGAGTATGGCCATTCTGGCGATGATTACTGTGGCCATCCTTTATCGTTCGCTTACCCCTAATGAAATTGGTAGTTGGGTGTTTTTTCAGTCGGTGTTTGTCTTATTGGATACGTTCAGAACGGGTTTTCTACAAACCGCAGTTATTCGCTTTTATGCCGGCACCGAACCCGATCGGGCCAAAAATGTGCTCGGTTCTGTTTGGTATTTGGGGTTGATGATTACAGTGGTACTCTTGGTCTTAAACCTGGTGTTGTATTTTTTAATGCAATTCCTCAATATTCACGTGTTTGATCCCACCTTACATTGGTTTGGCGTTACCTTCGTTTTTACCTTACCCTGGGTTATTGCCGCCTGGATTCAACAAGCTGATCAGCGTTTTGATCGTTTGTTGTGGCTGCGTCTTACCAATCAAGGTTTGTTTTTAGTCATTATTGTGGTCTTAATCGCGCTGGGAAAAGTATCGCTTTTCGCAGTTTTTGTGATCAATGTTTTGGTGGGTTTGGTATGCAGCATCATCACACTATTGGCAGGCTGGTCAAAACTCAATACATTTTTTCACTACACCAAAGAAACGGTGGCCTCCATTTTTCATTACGGCAAATATACCGTGGGGACTACCATCAGCACCAATCTCCTGCGCAGTTCCGACTCGTTCATCATCATGTTTGTATTGGGACCTGCTGGTCCGGCTGCTTTGGCATTGTACAGCATTCCTATGCGTTTGATGGAGATCATTGAAATTCCGCTGCGCAGTTTTTTGGCTACGGGTATGCCCGCCATGTCGGAAGCCTTTAATCAAAATCGCAAAGAAGATGTCGCGTACATCATGCAGAAGTACGCTGGTATGCTGACGCTATGTTTGATACCCGTTTCTTTGGTGGCCATTGCCCTGGCCGATGTAGCGGTAGGGCTTCTAGGGGGTAGTCAATACGTGGGCACAGCCTCGGTTACCGTGTACCGCATTTTTATGTCTTTTGCTATGTTTTATCCGATCGACCGGTTTATTGGCGTCACCCTCGACATCATCCACCAGCCCCGGATCAATTTTTATAAAGTCCTGGTCATGCTGGCCACCAATATCGTCTTTGATTTTATTGGCGTATACTATGGTAACGTCAGCGGAGTGGCTTTGGCGACGCTTTTCACCTTCCTTTCTGGGGTGTTTTTTGGGTATTATTGGTTGAGAAAATACCTGGATTTCTCCATACTAGGCATATTTCAGGTCGGATATAAAGAGATCATGGCCGTGTACCAATCACTGCGCCTAAAGAAAAAATTGAATTGAAAACCATGAGAATTGCTCATTTAATTTTAACCCATGCCGATCCTTTGCTTTTGGATCGGTTGGTAGGGCGATTGACGCATTCTGCCGGCGATGTCTACATTCATGTGGACAAAAAATCCGATATCACGCCGTTTCTGTATATTAGAGATCGGCCAAACGTGTATTTTATTAAAAAAAGAGCGAAAGTATATTGGGGGGCTTATGCTATTGTGCAGGCTACGTTGAATGGTTTTGCCGAAATTATTCAATCCGGGAAAAGTTACGATTTTGTCAACTTACTTAGCGGACAAGATTACCCCATCCAGCCCATCGAGCATTTTCATTTGCACTTGGCCAAAAACAAAGGCCTGGCTTTCATGGAGTTTTATCCCATTTTTGATCATTGGACGGAAGCCATTCCACGAGTTTTGGAATACCATTTGGCCAATTTTCCAATGCCCGGCGGGTATAGATTGGAAAAATGGTTGACACGCATCCTGCCCCCGCGCAAGCTACCTTACAACATGGAACCGGTGGGAAGGTCACAATGGATGACGTTACCTTTTCAACAGGTTATTTACGTTTATGATTATCTAAAAAAACACCTTTCGGCACGCAATTTTTTTATGTTTACCTGGGCGCCAGATGAGTTTATTTTCCAGACCCTGCTGTTCAATTCTCCCTTCAAAACGCAGTTGATCAACAACAACCTTCGCTACATTGAATGGCCTGAAGGGGCTGCTAGCCCAAAAACGCTGACCCTAATTGATTTTAATGATTTAGTAGAATCGGGAAAGTTTTTTGCACGCAAAGTCAACCGCAATGAAAGCGCTACCTTGTTGGATCACTTGGATTATCTCCAAAGTCAGCCGGGAAACGCAGAATCTCGGCAATTGAACGAGAATTAGAACAACTCGATTTGCTTGCTGCGAACATCCACTGATTGAGAAGCATTGTTACCAGCGGCGGCAATTGTTGGCAAAATGCGTTTAATCAAGCGCAAACGGCGGGTATAATATTTTTTCTGATCATCAAAAATGCCATAGTGATCCACCAGATCGATCCGCACGCCGCCATTGGCATGGATGATTTGGCCATTGGGCATCAAAATACCAGAATGGGTAATGCGGCCATTGTTGTTTTCAAAAAAAGCAATATCGCCCACTTGGCTGTATTCAATAAAATCAATGGTTTCACCTACTTCCAGTTGTTGTTGCGGTTCGCGTGGCAAACGAAAACCCGCTAGGTTGTATACCATTTGTACCAAACCCGAGCTGTCGATCCCAAAAGGCGAGCGCCCACCCCACAAATAAGGCGTATGGAGGTAGCGTTTGGCCAACTTGAGAATTAAATCGGAGGAAGGTTGAAAATCGCCAATTGACAAGGCTTGTCCGCTAAAGGTATAAGTGGTGTCGCCCAATTTAAAGCGAATACCGTCAAAATCGGATAACCTAGCGCCCATAGTGACCGGAATAAAATGATCGGGTCCCATCACCGGTTGCACCAATTCCAAGCTAAATGCAAAATGTTGTTGGTAGTGTTCAAATTCAGTAGGCGTAACTCGTTTCACCTGACTGGATTCCACCCAACCCACAAAATTGTCGTTGTCGCAGCGTACGCGGCTCCATTGTTTGCCTTTTTCTTCTAAGATCTCGACCAATTCGCCAAAAAGCAATTGCGATACCATCTCGCTGCGGTGCGAGGGCGAATTGCGAACAGGGACTACGCTGAGCGGGCAAATTCCAAAATGCATCGAATGGTGTTAAAATGGTAGGGATACCCCCGGATGTTCAAAAATAATAAATATGCGGGAATTCCGTTACTATATGAGTCAATTTAAACCGTAGTTTCACGGTGTTAACATACAATTGAGAACATTATGCGGTACCCATTTTGGATATTGGTCGCTTTGTTGATGACAACCTTGGTTCGTCTGCAAGCACAAGATCAGCAGTTTTCACAGTTTTACGCCTCCCCCTTGAATCTTAATCCGGCTTTAACGGGTACCTTTGATGGCAAGTACCGCCTGTCTGTCAATTACCGGGAACAGGGGCGAAATTTGCTGAACCAGCCCTACACCACTTTTGCTACCTCGATGGATTTGCGCTTCAATATTGACAAATTAGGTAAAGGGCAACAAAAAGATGCCTTTGGCTTGGGTTTTCGGTTTTTAAATGACCGCAACGCTACCGTCAATTTTTTCACCAACAATATGGCCGTCACTGGCGCTTTTCACAAGTCGCTCAGTCGTTTTGGAGATGAATTTTTATCAGCGGGGGTTGAATTGGGGATCGGACAGCGCAACGTCAATTACGATAATTTCACTTTTCAAGATCAATTCAATGGCGCCAATGGTTATACTGGCGTAACCGCTGAAAATTTTCCACAAAATAATTTTTCCTATACTGATATCGCATTGGGGTTAAATTATTCGAAGGCACCAAAAAACGAAATCGGTATTTTTGCCGGTGGCGCGATCCACCATATTCTCCAGCCTGAGATCAGTTTTTTTGCCCGCAGCGTGAAAAATCAAGATGTATTCATCACCAGCCGACTCAATCGCAAATATTCTGCTTATTTCAACTTGCAAATACCATTAAGCTCCAAAGTTGCCTTGTCGCCGCGTATTTTTGGCTATATGCAAGGCAAACACTTAGCTGCCAATGCGGGCGCCAATTTGCGTTTCTTGATGGATGAAATCAAAGGCACAGCTTTTCATATTGGTACATGGGCCAGCCCAGTACGCAATTACGACAACAAATTCTCAATGGATGCCATCGTAGGTATGATAGGGCTCGAATACAGCAATTTTTTGATTGGCTTTAGTTATGATGCGCGTTGGGGCGCCATCAATTATGCCGGACGTAGATCGGGTGCTTTTGAAATATCCATTGCTTACCTAGGCAATTACGATAACGAAACGGTGCTTTGTCCTAAGTTTTAATCACGACTGGTCAGTACCAAAAAGACAGGTGTGATTGGCTCTAGTCTTAACCCCGAAGGGCAATGTCATTGACTTAAAGAAAAAAAGCGAGTGTGAATCACTATT
>JBBANM010000072.1:20742-35743 GCA_040401995.1 Saprospiraceae bacterium | reverse complement strand
TTGTGCAAAATAATATTTGCCCTTTTACTTTGTTTTTGACACAGAACATTACAAAGGCATTTACCTTAACTACCCATCAACCATTTTACCACAACCGCGTTTTTAGAATCATGAATAAACTCAACGAAATGACCGCCCTCATCACCGGGGGCAGCAAAGGCATTGGCTACGGAATCGCTGCCAGCCTACTCAAAGAAGGAGTGAACGTCGCATTCACTAGTCGTCGCCAAGAAGATGCCGACGCCATCGCGTTGGAGCTCGCCAAAATAGGCTCTGGTAAAGTCATCGGCATCGCTGCCGACGTTCGCGATTTTGCCGCTCAGCAAAAAGCCGTGGCCAAAACCCTGGAAACTTTTGGTAGGCTCGATGTGCTCGTTGCCAATGCGGGAGTGGGCCATTTTGCCTCCATCATGGATATGACACCCGAACAATGGCATGAAACGATTGACACCAACCTAACCGGGGTGTTTTATAGCCTAAAAGCAGCGATGGATGGCTTGGTTCATTCCAAAGGCTATTTCATTAGCATTGCTAGTTTGGCGGGGACCAATTTTTTCCCAACTGCTTCTGCTTACAATGCCAGTAAATTTGGTTTGGTGGGTTTCACGCAAGCGGTGATGCTCGATTTGCGGGATGCTGGCGTGAAATGTTCTACAATCATGCCCGGCTCAGTAGCCACCCATTTCAATAACCATGAACCCAATGCCGCTGATGCTTGGAAAATACAGCCCGAAGACTTAGGCCAGATGGTGGTTGATTTACTCAAAATGAACCCTCGGACGCTGCCTAGCAAGATTGAGGTGCGCCCGAGTCAGACGGCGAAGAAGTAAGGCGCTAAACTGCTCTATTTTCATAAATGCAAGATGGTCTACTTCCCTTGGAATGGAAGTAGACCATCTTGCATTTGTGTTTCTCGAACGGACGAAGTGCGTGTTTTGATTTGTGGAAATTTGTGCAATTTGTGGCCGAAAAATAGTTGCTCATCGCCAAAGGCGAAGTGTTCCACTTTTACCAAAATGCATGTGAACCTTCGGAGTAAATCAAAATCAAATAACTACATGGTTTTTACTAAATATGCGACATACATAATATGTGTCGTGCCGACAGCACTCCGACTAAACACCTGGCCTTTTCGCCGGATTGAAATCCGGCGTTACAAAATAAAATCGAGCCGATGGCTCTCTCCAAAATCCTTGAGATTAGTGATGGAACCGATAAATATCATGTCCACTTTAGAAAAAAAACGCTTGGTCTATCCATTTATATAGCCGCTATGATTTAGTTGCTGAAAACCTCTATGACTATAAGCAATCTTACCAGAGGCGTAGCCTCGATCCATTTTGTAGCAATGGGCTTTAGCCCGTTGACAACCAAGTCAGAAATTAGAATGGAGAGCCATAGGCTCGGTACATATAAAACCTAGTTACAAATGCCTATTGGTTAAGAAGAAATTCCTTGTATAGCAGAAGTTCGTGCCTGAAATTTGTGCAATTTGTGGCAGAAAGACAATTACCCATCGCTGAAGGCGAAGTGTTCCACTTTTACCAAAATGCATGTGAACCTGCGGAGTAAATCAAAATCAAATAACTACATGGTTTTCACTGAATATGCGACATACATAATATGTGTCGTGCCGACAGCACTCCGACTAAACACCTGGCCTTTTCGCCGGATTGAAATCCGGCGTTACAAAATAAAATCGAGCCGATGGCTCTCTCCAAAATCCTTGAGATTAGTGATGGAACCGATAAATATCATGTCCACTTTAGAAAAAAAACGCTTGGTCTATCCATTTATATAGCCGCTATGATTTAGTTGCTGAAAACCTCTATGACTATAAGCAATCTTACCAGAGGCGTAGCCTCGATCCATTTTGTAGCAATGGGCTTTAGCCCGTTGACACCTAACCAGCATGTTTGGATTTTTTATTCGCGTTGCAAATGAAACAAAAATTACACCCCATCAATCCCGTAAAGTGGAATATTCGTCATCCAGTCCTGCGTTCTAAAATAGCTCATTGAAGTGCGAATTGCCCTCGCAGATCCATATTTTTCAACAAAAGTCTTTAAGCTTTTCGATCTTAAGTTTTCTTCTGCTTTGACCTCAATCGGAATAATTTCACCCTTTTTTTGAATCAAAAAATCCACTTCAGCCGAACTATTCGCCATTGTCCAATAATAAATCTCATGCTTGATTTTGAGTTGCTGTGCCACGAATTGCTCCGTTAATGCCCCTTTGAATTCGGTTAAAATCAAATTCCTTTCCAAGAGAATTTTCGGGTCTATGCCCGCAATGGCATTGAGTAAACCGATATCCAGACAAAACAATTTAAATGCGTCTATATTTGCGTAAGCACTTAAGGGTATTGTTGGCTTTTCTACGCAATTGACTTTTAATACCAAACCTGCATTGTTTAGCCAACCGATTGCTGTTTCAAAATCTTTGGCCCGCGAGCCTTTTTTAATTTGACCGTATACAAATTTGCGGTTTTCCTTTGTCAATTGACTGATCAAATGCGTCCAGACCAATCTAATTCTCGGAACGATTTCATTAGGAGCGTATTTTGCAAAGTCATTTTCATAACCCATTAAAATCTTTTCCTGGATAGCTCGAACCGAGTTTAGATTTTCAAATTGGAGGTAATCTGCCACCGCCTCAGGCATACCTCCCACAAAATAGTAGAGTCGCAACAAGCTTACCAATTTCTCGTGAAATGGCTCGATAACCACCCAATTCTCTTCCTCCAAATAATTCTTAAGCAGCGTTTGCCCAATGTTTTCTAAAAATTCAATAAAGCTCATCGGGTACATCCGCAAAAAATCGACCTTACCCACCGGAAAAGAAGTCTGTTTTTGTAACGACACCCCCAACAACGAGCCTGCCGCCACAACGTAGTATTCTGGGGCTTGTTCGTAGAAGTATTTGAGTGCGGTAAGTCCTTTTTCAGCTTCTTGAATCTCGTCAAAAATGATTAAAGTGCTAGCCTTTTGAATTTTGAGATTGGCTTCAATTTCAATAATGCCGATGATGCGTTTGATATCAAAATCAACTCTAAACAGCGACTTCAAGCGTTCACTGCTTTCAAAATTCAGGTAGACAACTTGCTGAAATTCGTTCTTACCAAACTCTTTCATGAGCCATGTTTTCCCTACCTGCCTTGCTCCTTGGAGAATTAGGGGTTTCCGATTGGGACTGTTTTTCCAATCTAACATAGACTGATATAGTGCTCTTCTCATTTGTTCGTGCCATTAAGTGTTCAAATTTACACTTTTTCGTACGAATAAATGTATCGAACCACACTTTTTCGTACGAACATTTGTAGCAGACTACACTTTTTGGCACGAACTTTTGCAGGCCCCTACCGAAACCACCCCAATTACAACTTCAAAACCGCCGCAAACACCTTTTGCCGCAGCGGACCAAGATCATAATATGTCCCCTTATCGGATAAACCCATGTTCTGCCGATTGATCAGCATAATCACCGAAGTATTCAATTGGGGAATTACCGCGATACTTGTCCCCGTAAAACCCGTATGCCCATACGTCCCCTCAGGTCCGTTTTTCATTACCGGGTTGCTGGGGTCCATCATCCAGCCCAAGCCATTGTTAAACTGATCCTTAGTCAAAAACTGTTGAATGGTGGTTGCCGAAATAAACTTGCGGCTCCCAATTTCCCCCTTGGCCATGAGAATATCCACCAATTTTTGTAAATCCCCAACCGTAGAAAACAAGCCGGCAGCGCCAGAAATACCTTCGTTGGCATACCAGGTATTGCCGTCATTGACTTCGCCTTTGAGCACATAATTGCGCCAGCCATCCCACTTTTTGGGATCTAACCCCTTTACCGTAAACCCCAGCGACGAATCATAAACCATCCTTTTTTCATAAGGGTTACCGGGAGAAGTAGCGGCTATTTTGGTAAATCCTTTTTTCTTAAGCGGGTTGTACGTTGTCTGCGTCATGCCCAGCGGTTTGAAAACACGTTGATCCAGGAAGTCCTCCAGCGATAGTTTTGATACCTGCTCAATCACCTGCCCTAAAAGCACAAAACCTAGGTCGCTGTACTTGCGCTGTTTCCCCACCGGAAATGCCAAGGGCAATTCCCCAATAAATCGATAGGTCTCTTGTTTGTTGGAGGCCTGGTAATAAAGCGGATACCATTCACGAAGTCCGGCAGAATGGGTAAGCAAATGCCGAATGGTGATTTGGCTTTTTTCCCCGGAATTAAACGCTGGTACAAACTTGCTCAGCGGATCATCCAAGCCAATTAAGCCTTGATCAACCAACAACATGATGGCCGTAGTGGTGCCTACCACTTTGGTCAAGGATGCCAAATCGTAGTGGTGATCAAGGGTAGCGGGTTCAGCATTGGGAATGAGCTGGTGATTGATGTCGTATTTCTGAGCAAGCCCGTAAGCTTTTTGAAAAATCACTTTCCCGTCTTTTTTGACTTGAATGACACCGCCCGGAATCTTGTCGCCAAGCACTTCGCTTTGCAGCAAACTATCCAATGTCTTGAACTTTTTTGCTACAGCAGCTTGTGATCCAGCAAGGGCGGGAGATTGGCAATGTAAAAGGCAAGTGTATCCAAAAAGGCAAAAAAACAACATCCAAGTACGCATAATACATTGATTTTAACTAGTAATAACAAAAACCTACGGCATCATCGGGCCAACCGTTTTTCGCAGCAATATCTCCGTGATACCCGATTTTACAAAATTGGGCAATTCGCCGATGCGTTCAAAGCCAAACGACTCATATAATTTGAGGGCTCGGATATTAAAAGCCGAAACACAAATGAACATATTCGGGGAGGTTTCCAGTATTTTTTCCTCGCAAAAATGCAGCAATTGATGCCCAAGCCCTTTGCCCCGGAATGCTTCGCTGACGCAAAGGGTTTGAATATACCCCCGAAACGAACCCAAAGGTTGAATTACAACAAAGCCCGCAACCTGCTGCTGGTACCAGAGCACATAAGTTTCCCGCCAGTCGCCTTCAAAAGCGCGGAGACATTGCGCGTAAGTGAAGCCCATGGTGACCCAGGGGTCAGACTTAGCCATCATCGCGGCGCACTGTTGGAAGATCTCCAAATCTTTACTGGCGGCAATGACGATATCGGCGGTTATGTCTTTCATGACTTTTTCCGGATGATGATTAAAAAAAGCAGGGTCAAAACCGCATTCACCAGGATGTTCATAAACCCAAAGTCGAATTGAAAAGCTTGAATGAAAAAGTCGTTTAGCCCGTAGGTCAATCCGGCCGCGCTCACACAAGCCAGGGGCACCCAGCGCTCTTTCAATTTGATTTTTGAAAACAAACCCAGCAAATACAAACCCAGCAACGGACCATAAGTAAACCCAGCGATTTTAAAAATGGTATAAATGATGGCGCCCTTGCTGTTCCAAAACGCCATTACAATGACCAACATCGTGAGGTTAACCCCTAACAAAACGAGATTTTTGATCCGGAGTTTTTGGTTTTGGGGCCGATTTTCGATGTCCAAAAAATCATAGCTAAACGAGGTGGTCAGCGCCGCGATACAGGAATCCAGACTGGCAAAAGTGGACGCAATGACGCCAATCATAAACACTATCGCACCGAGCGCACCAAAATAATGCAAAGTAAGCAAGGGATACACCTCATCGGTGTGGGTAAAGCGTCCGTTTTCCATGGGTAGTTTGATGCCATGTTGTTCAACATAAACGTAAATCAAAACCCCCAGTCCCAAAAACAGGGTTTGGGCAAAGGCGATAAAAAAACTGAACGCCAGCACGTTTTTGCGGGCATCGCGGACATTGCCGATCGTCAGCGTTTTTTGCATCATGCTTTGATCCAATCCCACCAAAGCAACTGTGACCAGCAAACCGGCGATGAATTGCTTAAAAAAATTGGAACCCGACTGCCAATCCCAATCAAACACTTTGGCCTTGGGATGCTCAAATATGGTGTTGATCATCCCCGAAAAACTCAGATGTAAAGAGTTTTTGATGGTGATAATGGAAATAACGATGACGGTGATTAAAAAAAACGACTGCAGCGCATCAGTCCAAACGATGGTTTTTATACCTGATTTATTGGTGTAGAGCCAAATGAGCACCAATACAATCACAATCGTCAAAAAATGAGGGATTTTAAACGCATCCAAAAAGGCATATTGTAAGATTTGGATCGACAACAGCAGGCGCAGCGCGGCGCCAAAAGATTGCGATACCATAAAAAACAAAGAACCGGTTTTATAGGTGATGTTGCCAAAACGAGATTGCAGGTACGTGTAAATCGACACTAAATTCAGTCGCAAGTACAGCGGCGCCAGCACAAAGGCAATGAATAGATAACCCACGATGGTACCCAAAATAAACTGGAAATAATGCAAGTTGTCATTGCCCACATTGCCGGGAATAGACACCAAGGAGACAGCAGAGATACCCGAGCCAATCATGCCAAAAGCCACCAAAAACCAGGGCGATTTCCGGTCGCCATCAAAAAAGGTATTCTCCTTGTTTCGTCTGGAAGTCAAGCGAGCAATCAGCATCAGGATCGAAAAATAGGATACGGTGATCAGTAAGATTAGCGTGGCACTCATTGGAGAATGGGTTAAGAGTTTGTTCTGGATTCTCTTTCACCACCACTCTTCCTATTCTTTTGTTGCAATGCCCGACATTGCGCCTCAAAAGATAGGAAGAGTGACAGCAAATTAGCGGCGACTAAATTGGATCTTTATTATTCCCCCATTTTTGAAGGAACGGGTAATGCCTCTCCACTCAAACCCAATCCTATTTCAACTTCATATTTACCGGATCCCAATGCACAATTTTTTTGGTAAAGAAGCTCTCGTTGCATGACAAAGCTGGTGCAGCGGCCCTGAAACCAAATTCGGCATCTTCAACCACGGGTTTTCCCGTTCTTATCGCGTCAAAAAAGTTGGTAAAGTGGTCTAAATGGTCATCATACCCAGCGGGAGCCTTAAACACGATATCATCTTTGGTCTTTCTTTTTCTTTGCTCAGGAGTCCATTTGGCATCGTACTCTTTTTGCATCTCGTCCTGCATGCTTTTTGAAAAAGTAAAAAGAGAATCATAGCCCCCAAATCCAGGCGCTTCGGGCATCAGGCTATGTTTGATGGTAATATTGTTGCCTTTTACCTCAATAACTCCTTCTGAACCAACCAATTGAATAATTTCTTGTCCGCCGGTACCACTGATGAAATTCACTTGCAGGGTCATCAAAAAGGCCGCATGATCCGCACTGTCTGGATACTGCATAACCCCCGACATCACATCAGGCATATTGCGGCCATCTTTCCAATAACTGAATTGCCCGGTACTGTAAATGCTTTCAGGCCCTTTGGAATTGGTAATAAAATGGGTACCGCTTAACAAATGGATAAATAAATCTCCCGCAACCCCTGTACCTACTTCCTTAAAAGCGCGCCACCAGAAAAACTTCTTGGCGTCAAAAGCCATTTTTTCGGTGACTTCAATAAACTTGTCCCAGTCGATGGTCATGGGGTTGGCATCTTTGGGAATGGTGTATTCCCATGCACCAATCGAACTTTGCCGATCGTACACAGCATTCACCATATTGAGCTTGCCAATTTCACCTGCTGCCAGCAATTCTTTTGCTTTGGCGTAACCAATGCTACTGACGCGTTGACTCCCAACTTGCATTACTTTACCCGCTTTTTTGGCGGCGGCCATTACCGGATGACCTTCTTTGATTTTATAAACCATCGGCTTTTCGCAGTATACGTGTTTGCCTTTCGCCAATGCGTCTAAAGCAATACGGGCGTGCCAGCAATCGGTAGTGGCGATGATGACTGCATCGATATCTGGCCGATCTAGGAGTTCTTTGTAGTTTCTGGTGGTAAAGAGATCCTTGCCAAATTTCTCTTTAGCATTGTCGAGCCTACCCGTGTACAAATCACAGATCCCCGCCAATTCTACGTTGGGGACTTTGAGCGCAGTAGCCAAATCAAAATGGCCTTGCACCCCATACCCGATGACGCCTAAGCGGATTTTGTCATTGGGTGAAATGGCTCTTTCATAATGCAAAATGCGTTCTTCTGCTTTGCCTTGAGCAGTAAGCGCAGATAAAGGCGAGGCGGCGGTAACTAAAGTCGTGGCCGCTAGTTGCTGCAAAAATCTTCTTCTGGTTGCAGCGTTATGGTTTTTCATAAAGCTTATTTTTAGAGTGTGTTTGATTCTTTATTTAACTGAATAACTAACAAAAGCCACTTTTTTGCTATCCGCACTCCAGGAAGGCACATTGATGGTGCCTTGACCGCCATAAAATACCGGAGTAATGTCCTTAACGGCTTTAGTTTTAGTGTTCATAAGGCATAGTTTGACGTTTTTGCCAAACAAATGGCTTTGTTTTTCATCCGAAGTATAGGCAATGTAAACAATCCACTTATTGTTGGGCGATGGGTGGGCAAACCAGTTGGAATTTGCATCAAAAGTCAATTGCTCGGGCTGGCTGCCATCGGCCAGCATGCGCCAGATTTGCATGTGGCCAGTGCGGTAAGAATTAAAATAGATGTATTTCCCATCAGGCGAATAATCGGGGCCGTCGTCCAAGCCTTCTGTAGTGGTTATCCTTTTTTCCGGACCACCTTCAACGCCAACGGTGTAAACATCGTAATTGCCGTTGCGCTCGGCGCAATAGGCCAAGGTCTTGCCATCGGGACTCCAACCATGCCAATAAGACGGTACATCGGGAGTTATCTTGCGGGGTTCTCCACCCGTAATAGGCAGGATGAACATTGCTGATTTGTAGGATTTGGAAGAAGGGTCATTTTTGTCGTTGTGACTAACCACCAACCATTTTTTGTCGGGCGAAATTCCGTGGTCGTTATTACAAGCCGTGGCAAAGCCGGTATTCAACTCGGTCATTTTTTTGGTGGCCAAATCAAGGGTGAATATCTTTCCCTTACTATTCAAAACCAGGTAGTTATCAGGATGCCAATTGGGCGCTTCAAAATGTTTTTTAATGGCCAAAACGGTGTCAATTTTCCCCGTCTTGATGTCCAATGTTTGGATGTAACTCGTGGTGTCTGGCTTAGTTTGTGCCATAGTAACTGTAGAAAAGGCTAAATACAAAACAGCAAGGCAAGCCATTTTGAATTGGGGTACCGACTCCCTGAAACGGCAATGTTTTTTCATAGCAGCGTTATTTTTGATGTAAGTGTGTGTTTGGTTTCAGGTTATATTCCCCCGAGGATGGAAAGTATGAAAATTCACTTAGACCCAATGCAGGTTTTCGGAAAATTGTTTTTTTCAAAAAGAACGCTTATTTTAAAAGCCTGGATAAACTTAAAAAAGTGGTATGAGTTCTTTAGCTGATTATAAAACCATCAAAGCAACCAATGTCCGTATTGAAGCAGATCGCTTCTTTGTGCTGCTTGAAGATGGCCGCGAATTGGGTATTCCCTATGAATGGTATTGGCGACTCGCTGAAGCTACTCCTGAACAATTGAACAACTGGCGTTTGATTGCTGGCGGGCAAGGGATTTCTTGGGAAGACTTGGATGAAGATTTATCGGTATTAGGGTTATTGGAAGGGCGTAAAACGGAGAAGAGACACGAATAATCGCGTCTCTTCTCCATTTATAAAACATGGTCTATCTGCTCTATTCGCATTATCCCCGAATCAGGAATTCTTCACCCGCTGTTGCTCACTTTCCGATCCAGAGCCCGTGTGTTTAGGTCTATTGGTCGCAGCTTTACCAAAGCGATACGAAAACGTCAGGGTTACTGAACGCGTATCAAGGGTGCTGTTCCAATCAGCATTGGTTAGTCGCAAATTGTTGATGATACCGCTAGCGCGACGAGTATACAAGATGTCGCTGAGGCTAAACTTAAGACTTGCTGCATCATTGAGTAATTTTTTCTGTACGGCAAAATTTAGCGTTCCCCAACTTTTAATGAGCAACTGGGCATATACGATGTTGCTCATGTATTCCCCACGAACTTCAGCGCTCCAGCCTTTGCCCAACTGAAAACTATTATTGGCCACCAAGTGGTAATAAGTACCGCTTGAGTTTAATTGTTCGGTGTAAAGTTTACTTTTGAAAATCATGTACCCCAACTCAGCATTGCTATTTATACTGTACCAGGAGGTAATGGGAATGGCCGCATCCATTGCTATATTGAAAGTATGGTTGGTGGCAATGTTGCCAGGCCGACTGTAGTAAATACCGTCTACAATTTCTAGTGTTTCGTTGATGCCATTATTGGTTTTGGCATAGCTCAAAGTCGTGTTGAGGATGCCTTTGTACGAATGAGCAATGGAAAAATTACTGGCGTAGGTAGGCAACAAGTTCGGATTTCCAGAGTAAAAAGTGAATTTATCCAAAGGACTTACAAAAGGGTTTAAATCCTGGAAATAAGGTCGATCAATGCGCCGCCCAAAAGAAAAGGAAAAGATGTGATGCCCTAAGGAATCAGCATTCCAAGTTGCGTAAAACGTAGGGAAAAGATTGTTATAATTGCGTTTAAAGCTACTGGCTGGCCGCTCTGGGTTACCCAATTGATTCCCGGTAAGGCTAGTGGATTCCGCCCGCAGACCCGCTTGAATGCTCCAGCGACCCAAACTCTGGGCATAGTTGACATATGCAGCATGAATCCATTCATCGTACAAAAAACGGTTGCTCAAATTGTAGTTAAGAGTAGTGATGCCGTCGATGGTATTGGTATAGGCTGCTTCATTGTCAGTTTTGGTATGAGCGGATTTGAGTCCGGCTTCAAATTTAGCATCCTTGCCCAATGGCTTAAGATAATCGGCCTTTGCCGCGTAAATGCTGATATCTGAAGGCAACTGGCCATTGATACGATCCTGGTACAACAGCACCCGAGTGGGATTGTAGATGAAATTATTGAATACCTGGTTGCGATCTGAGGAATATACTACATAGTCGGCGTCGAGCGTAAGGGTACTACCGACGGTATCCAATTGTCGCTTAAAGTAGGCATTAAAAGTCCCATTGTTGAATTGGCCACGATCCAAATTCAGCGCATCAACGCGTTTCTGAAGGATGCCGTCGGCGCCCGCTACCTGCGCTTTATTGTCGGTATTGGAACCAGAAGGACTGAACAAACCCTTGACTGCCAGCCCTATGGTGGTACGATCAGAGAGGTAATAATCTAGACCAATTTTGGCATTGGCGGATTGTCCAGTTTTAACGATGAAGGAGTTTTGGGCAAAGGAAGAACTAGGAGTTTCGTCAGGATTTTTATAATAGCGATTGATGTTCAGATCCTGGAACGAGTTGCGAAAACCGCCATTGAGATTGGCGGAAAGACTGATTTTTTTTTGGTTGAAATTGAGATTCAAACTATTGTTGCTACGGGTATACCGCCCACGTTGCATGCTGAGATTGGTATTGCCATGAAAGCCCACAACTTTGTTTTTTTTCATGACAATATTAATCACCCCGGCATTGCCGGCAGCTTCATATTTGGCAGGTGGATTGGTCATGATTTCAATTTGTTTGACCGTACCTGCGGGTAACGACTTAAGGTAGTTTTCCAAATCAGTACCCGACAGGTAAGTTGGCTTATCATCGATGTATACAGCTACTCCTGCCCGACCCTTGAGGGTAATCACCCCATTTTGATCTACGGAGATGCCTGGCGCGCGTTCCAGTGCTTCCAGAGCATTGCTTCCTGCGTTGGCGATCAAGGCATCTACGTTGACTATGGTGCGGTCAATTTTGCGCTCCACGTAAGGCGTTTTGGCAGAAACTGTAACCTCTTTTAACTGTTTAATGCTTTCCTGCATTTGAATTGGGCGAAGCTGAAGGATAGTAGTTTCTCCTTCTACCGCCAGTTTTTCGCCTTGGTATTCGGCATACCCTAGAAGATTAGCTTTTAGGAAATAAGCACCTGCAGCAATGCCTGAGAACTCATAACTACCATCGGTATCCGCGTAAACCGATTTAATGATACTGGAGTCTTGTGATCTCAATAAGGAGATGGCAACCAGATCAAGAGGTGCATTTTTGGTGTTGGTGACTTTACCCTTGAGCTGATAGGTGTTTTGGCTCAAAAGCGTAGTGGCAGCGCTAATTAGTGCGCAAAGGAGTAAGAGTTTGGTTTGCATAGTGTCGGGTAAATTAAAGTGTTACTTCTTTTCAAAGATATAAAGACTTTTAGAGTGTACTTGGATTTTTTATTCCCGCTGCAAATGGCCAAAATTTGTGCCAACTTCGTAGTAAAAATACGCATGTAGCGCTGATCAGTCTTCCCCGATGGAATCGGGAATACCCTCTTTC
This sequence comes from Saprospiraceae bacterium, assembly GCA_040401995.1. Lineage (GTDB taxonomy): Bacteria > Bacteroidota > Bacteroidia > Chitinophagales > Saprospiraceae > Haliscomenobacter. The sequence continues at coordinate 23,470 of JBBANM010000072.1, read as the reverse complement.
CGATAGGATCGAAACTTTACCACATTTTTCGCAACTCGTTGGTACAAATTTTAATCACTACGCCTGCGAACTAAAAATCTAAGCATAATCTTAAAATATCCAATTTATCCAAACCCCAACAAATTCCTTACAGACGGCGACTGAAAGCCCAATACAACCTCCGATTTTGCCACTCCTGCCTCCTGTAGCTGCTCTGCTATATTAAGATCTTTACTATTGTGTTGAATCCAAAAATGATAATTTATTGTTCAACCGTTCCTAAGTACAAAAGAATACGTTATTTTACATATTCAGAGGTATTGGGAAAAAGCCCTAGAGCAAGGCGACATCCGGTTTTCGAACTGGCCTCGCTAGCGGAGGATTGGAATATTTTCCTCAACGAATGGCAGCGTTACCGCTCCAAGCAAGCGCCGAAGTTAGAATTGAAAGTCCCGCATCATTACGAAAAATCAGGACCTATCAGGTAGTCGTAAAAGTGATCGACATTCTGGGAAACGACTCCACAAAATTGTTGACCATTGAAATTTGAAATATATGGCCGAGAACACTCCACAATTTAACGACATTCTACTTTATACTGCACCTTCGGGCGCGGTGAAGATTGAAGTCATTTTTGAAGGTGAAACATTTTGGCTTAGCCAGCGGAAAATGGGCGAGTTGTTTGGTAAAGACGTTCGTACCATCAATGAGCATTTACAAAACATCTTTGACGAAGGTGAACTATCCGCTGAGGCAACTATCCGGAAAATCCGGATAGTTCAAACCGAGGGCAACCGCGAAGTAGCCCGCGATGTGGCCATTGGCAATGCCAAGGTGTTTACAGATTTCAGAAACGGTCATTTGTTTTTGGCTGTAAAGGCTTGCCGCAATAATGGCTTTATCCTTGACACCTTTTATTGATCCTTTTGGTCTGCCGACTACATGGCCACGAGCACGGGCAGATTCTAACCCAGCCTCAGTTCTTTCCCTTATAATCTCCTGCTCAAACTCAGCCAGAGCGGCGAACAAGTGAAAGGTTATGTTTGAGCAAGCCTCTATTCTTCACAATCCCATTGATTTACTAATGCTGCATGGTAGCGGTCAATCAACCAGCGTTTATCTTTCCTCACGAAAACAATGGTTTCAAGAAAGTCGGCCTGACATCTCTTGCCGTCTTTCCCCAAGGACGTTTCATGATTTTTAAGTGTTGTCCAAGCTACATCTCCTTGATAGCGAGTGCGAAAGGCACTAAATTTGGCAGCCCATTTGGTTTCTTTATTGCCCTTTTTAAGGCGTGTAAATAGTTCTGCCCCCGTAAGCGGAATTGTGTCTTCAAGAAGGAGGAACTGCGGTGTAAGTGAGGTTAGCACCCCTATGGAGTCTACCCTGTACATGGCATTGTACCATTCATTTAGGGTATTGAGAATTGCCAAGGAGTCCGCCACCCTAGCTGTATCTTCGTTTACTGAAACTGGCTTTTGATTGATACTATTACAGGCTACAATTTGAACTATTAATAGAGCCAATCCAAGTTGATAAATATGCATTCTCATATTATTTTTTTTAAAAATTTCTATTAAAATTGACAAGTAAAACGAAACAATAATAGCCATAGGTTACCGAGCAAACTCAACCTCTTAATAAAAGTAAAAAATAATATCCAATTAAGAATACCTCTCAATTTATCACGCTTAGTAACTCCTATTTATTCAGTTTTTGGCGAGATACTTGAAAAAGTACTCTTCGCAATACCCAAGTGCTTGTAAATTTCAGCTACAGTCATTTGTTTTTTTGGGCGTAAAGGCTTGATTTTATAATGGCTTTATCTTTGGCGTCTTTAGTTAGCCCCTTTCGGTCATCCGTCTTTGCGGCCACGAGCACGAGCAGATTCTAGCCCAGTCTTAGCTCTTTCCCTAATGATTTCCCGCTCGAACGCTGCAAGAACGGCGAATAAGTGAAAGGTTAGCGTTCCTTGTAGTGTTGTGGTATCTATTGAGTCATTCAAAGATTTCAGGCCGGCACCTTTGGCTTGAATGTCGGTAACCAAATTAACCAAGCCTCGAAGAGAACGACTAAAGCGGTCAAGTTTCCAAATAACGACTAAGTCTCCTTTCTGCAATTGCTACCGTAGTCTTTTAAGTTCTTCCCGGTAGGTTTTGATCCTTGGTGCTTACGCGGGCATATCCGATTTTCATAAAAGCTTACGAATACATCGTCAAAATACCGCCTACTACATCGGAATCTCATATTAGAGGTTATAAACCCGCGCAAAATTGCTGAAAGACCGGAACTCCTTTATTCTCGATGTCGGGGCACCAGGATTCGAACCTGGGACCCTCCCGATCTTAATCGGGATGCGCTATCTGTTCATTCTCGACAATCCAGTTTAACAAGTATGTTTTGTTTTTAAATGACTTCAATTTTTTCTCCATTTCCATCGCTTCTGATCTTGTAGCAAATTGTTGAGTAAACAAGAGTTTCCAAGGTCCCTTGTTTTTTGTCCATTTATTCTGATTGGAATTGTGCCTTCTTAGGCGATCTTCGATATTATTGGTTTGCCCAATATAAATGATCCCACTGGCTGTGGATTGCAGAATGTAAGTGAAGTACATGGTGTAAGGGTTTAGTTTAAAAAGCAATTCACCTAAAATTGAGAAAAGGAGATACAAACCTTAGTTCATAACTCCTTCATTCTCTTTGTCGGGGCACCAGGATTCGAACCTGGGACCCTCCCGATCTTAATCGGGAT
>JBBANM010000072.1:0-20642 GCA_040401995.1 Saprospiraceae bacterium | reverse complement strand
ACTCCGTCGAGTGGCTCTTTCTTTGTCGGGGCACCAGGATTCGAACCTGGGACCCCCTGCTCCCAAAGCAGGTGCGCTACCGGGCTGCGCTACGCCCCGAGACTAGTCTATTACTGAGTTCATCTTTACTTCAAAGAAGCTTTATGGTGAACTTTAATTTTCAACTCAATTCAAATTTGAATTGAAAATTATTTCTTTCCCTGTGCGGAGGAGGCGGGATTCGAACCCGCGGTACCGTTACCAGTACGTCAGTTTAGCAAACTGGTGGATTCAGCCACTCTCCCACTCCTCCTGACTAAAAACGGAGGGTGTTTTTGCTGACAAACTCCGTTTTTGGTCAAGCGACTGCAAAGATACAGGCGTCTCTGATAATTCCAAATAATTTTAAAAATTATTTTTCATTGAGGCTAAGACGAATCTTTTTCTCCAAATCCGCAACCGTTTCCTTGAAGATCACATCAGTTTCCATCAGGTCTTGTACAGTCTTGCACGAATAGATCACTGTGCTGTGGTCTCTGCCGCCAAAAGTTTCGCCAATGGCCTTTAGAGAGCGGTCAGTGAGGTTTTTAGCCAAATACATCGACAACTGTCTAGCGATGACGATAGAGCGCTTGCGGGTCTTTCCTTGTAGGGTTTCTACGCCTACCTTAAAATATTCCGCTACCAACTTCTGGATGAACTCTACCGTAATTTCTTTATTGATTTCGGTGACAAAGTTGCGTACTACTTCGCGCGCTAGGTCCATATCAATTTCGCGACGATTAAGCGACGATTGGGCAATCAAGGAAATCAGCACGCCTTCCAGCTCGCGGATGTTGTTTTTGATGTTGTAACAAATGAATTCGGTAACATCCTGCGACAACTCCACGCCTTCCCGCACCATTTTGTATTCCAGAATGGCCATCCGTGTTTCTAAATCGGGCGCTTGTAAGTCGGCACTAAGTCCCCATTTGAAACGCGAGATCAAACGTTCCTCTACCCCTTCCAAATCTTTAGGCGGGCGATCAGACGTCAGTACGATCTGTTTGCCGTTCTGGTGCAACTGATTAAAGATATGGAAAAATATATCTTGCGTCTTTCTTTTGTTAGAGAGAAACTGAATATCATCTACTATCAGTACATCAACGACTTGATAGAAGTTGACGAAATCATTGACGGCGTTGTTCTTGATCGCTTGGATGATCTGGTTAGTGAATTTTTCGGACGAAACGTACAACACCGTTTTGTTCGGAAAACGATCCAAAATATCGTTGCCAATAGCTTGAGCCAAGTGCGTTTTACCCAACCCTACTTCGCCAAAAATGACCAGCGGATTAAAAGAAGTAAGCCCTGGTTTTTTGGCAATGGCCAAACCTGCCGATCGCGCCAGTCGGTTACAATCGCCTTCGATCAGATTGTCAAAAACGTAGTTGGGATTGAGCTGAGGATCAATCTTTACTTTTTTGATTCCAGGTATAATAAACGGATTCTTAATGGTTTCGGTGTCCACCATCCCAAAACCCATCGTGTCTTGAGAATGCCCATTGCTATTGTTCACAGCTAGCGAATTACCATTACTAGCATAGCTGTTTTGCTGCGTTTTTCGCTTTTCATCTTCATTGGTTTCTGCTACCAATATCTGATACTCCAACCTACCCTTATCGCCCAATTCACGGCGTATGGTCGTTTTTAGTAAGCCCACATAATGCTCCTCCAGCCATTCATAAAAATACTTGTTGGGAACTTGAATCGTCAGCGCACTCCCATCCAAGCCTACCGGCTTAATGGGTTCAAACCAAGTTTTAAAGCTCTGCATGTTCACATTATTGCGAATTGTATGCAGACAGCTATCCCATACTGTAGCATGATCTTTCACCATTCCCCAGAATCGTTGAGCTAAAAAGCAATTAAATAAAATTGTACCGACTATTTAAAAAGGAGTATCAGTAAGTTAGGTGACAGACTCACGACCAAAGTTCATTTTCGTTTTCTGTCTTCGCCTTATCTCGTCGGAGGACTACAAATATGGAGAAAAAAATCCAGCCTAAAAACTCCGTTCGTCTTTTTTAAGAAATAATTTTTTTCGTCATACACTAGTTGCTGAAAATGGAAATTCCTCCTTGTAAATCTTGCCATTTTTTGAAAAAATGGCAACGTTCAACAATTTTCAACTTTACCTAATTTATTGAATGTAAATTTATTGAATTCTTTTTTTAAGGAGATTTCATCTAGTCCAAAACATGGGCAATTTCCTAGGCTAATTCCAAAACATTATTTTTACAATTCAATTCCGGAAGCCGTCCATCGTTAAAAAACTGAATATCAAGCTGTCCCAGTATATTCCCATCGCATCCGGCGTGTTTAACGTATACGGGCTGACCTTGGGCATTGCTGATCTGTGTGGGTTCCTCCAAATAGGTATGGGTTTGTCCGCCAATGATCAGGTCAATCCCCGAGGAAGCAGCAGCTAATTGCAGATCCGACAAATGCTGCTCATCAGGGTGCCAATATCCCAAATGGGATAAAGCAACGACGTAATCGACCTTTTCCGCTTTCCGCAATTTCTTAGCCAGTTGATTGGCCTTTTCAATTTCAGTCTTAGAGTTGGTGCTTACCGTAGCACCAATGCCCAAAACCCCAATGCGCAAATTCCCCCGACGAAAAACTTGATATGGTTTTGTCTCCAGTAATTGATTGCTGGTCAATGCTGTCAATTTTGCCCCCTGCAAAAGGGCGTTAAGATTTGCCGCCCCCAAAGCCAGTTCATTGTTCCCAAGAGTTAATGCATCATAGCCCAAGGCTTTCATTTGGGAAAAAATCTGCTTTACCTTATCCATATCGGTCATCTGCTGATCGCAAAAATCACCGGCATCTAGCAATAAGGAATCTGGGAAGGCTTGACGAAGGTTTTTTATTTTTTCAAAAAGCGAATGTTTCACAGTTGGATCAGGCACCCAAGCATGCGTCTTTTTATTAAAGCAATTGTGCAAATCATTAGTATGAAAAATCGTCAGGGTAGTAGATTGCCCCGTAGTAAGTACGCCCGGACCAATGACTCCCGTTGCCACAGCCATGGCGCTGGCATTTTTGATAAAAGCTCTTCTTTGCATCTGCTGGATGGTTTTGTTCTGGCAACATTGAGCGTGTGTTTGGATTTTTATTCGCGCTGCAAATTTTGACTCATTACGCCTGCGAACTAAGAATCCAAACACACGCTGAAGAATGCAAACGGTTTTTCAATACACCTTATTATATAGATCACAAATGGATCTTTTACAATAGACTCTCAATAACCGCAAGCAAGCAATATACAACTATTCTATATTTCTGGCTAATCAAATAATGTCCCTCCAGTCCTAAATGGTATCACAACTCCCAAATGACGATAGGCTTTATCGGTAACTTCCCGGCCGCGCGGCGTACGCTGCATGAATCCTTCCATAATTAAGAAAGGCTCGTGTACCTCTTCAATGGTACCAGCTTCCTCGCCTACTGCGGTGGCAATAGTGGTGAGTCCTACCGGACCGCCTTTGAATTTATGGATGATGGTGGAAAGAATTTTATTGTCCATTTCATCCAAACCGTATTCATCCACATTGAGCGCTTGGAGGCCAAAACGGGCAATTTCGCCGTCGATGGATCCATCTCCTTTTACTTGGGCAAAATCCCTTATACGACGCAATAAAGCATTGGCGATCCGCGGCGTACCTCGGCTACGACGGGCAATTTCATCAGTCCCTTCAGGATTGATGCCTACGTGCAAAATTTCAGCCGATCGCTCAATGATGTTTTTCAAGGTTTCGATGTCGTAATAATCCAAATGGCAATTGATGCCAAAACGGGCGCGCATTGGCGCGGTAAGCAAGCCCATCCGCGTTGTAGCGCCTATCAGCGTAAAGGGATTCAAAGAGATTTGAATACTCCGGGCATTGGGACCGCTATCGATCATGATGTCGATCCGAAAATCTTCCATCGCCGAATACAAATATTCTTCTACCACGGTGTTGAGGCGGTGAATCTCATCGATGAACAAAACATCGCCTTCATTGAGGTTAGTCAACAAACCTGCCAAGTCGCCGGCTTTTTCAAGCACTGGCCCGGAGGTCATTTTCATGTTGGTACCCAATTCATTGGCAACGATGTGCGACAAAGTCGTTTTACCCAATCCCGGCGGGCCGTGGAGCAATACATGATCCAAAGCTTCGCCCCGTTGTTTTGCAGCTTGAATAAAAATTTTCAGGTTATCCACAATGCGGGGTTGACCACTGAAGTCTTCCAGTAGCTTAGGACGCAGCGATTTTTCAATTTGCTGTTCGTCCGCATCGTGATTTGAGCTTGAGGGATCCAAAATTGGATTTGCCATTCCAAAGAAAATTATTGTTCGAAAAAAAATACCTTTCTCGCGAACAAAGTTGATGTAAAAGAGTTGCAGCAAATTTTTAGTTTTGTGCTGCATTTTTTGGAGCCAGTTGTGGGTGTACCCAAATTGGCTCTCGCCCCGAATTAACAGGTAGAAAAACCAAAATACAACAATACAATGAGCGGATCAAAAGTAACCGTAGAAAATGGAAAATTAGTTGTGCCCAACGACCCCATCATCCCTTTTATCGAAGGCGATGGTACTGGCGCTGATATTTGGGCTGCTTCAGTACGGGTTTTGGATGCAGCTGTAGCCAAAGCCTATAGCGGAAGCCGTAAAATCGTGTGGAAGGAAGTTTTTGCGGGTGAAAAAGCATTCAACCTTACTGGTAGCTGGCTCCCCGACGAGACTTTAACTATGATTGACGAATATAGGATTGCCATCAAAGGCCCTTTGACCACTCCAGTTGGCGGCGGTATCCGTTCGCTTAATGTTGCTTTGCGTCAGATGTTGGATTTGTATGCCTGTGTTCGTCCTGTGCATTATTTCAAAGGCGTACCTTCTCCGGTGAAGCATCCTGAACAAGTGGAAATGGTGATTTTCCGAGAAAACACCGAAGACATTTACGCGGGTATCGAGTTCCTCAATGGCACGCCAGAAGTAGAAAAATTGAAAAAATTCCTGATCGAGGAATTGGGCGTTACCCAGATTCGCTTCCCCGATACGGTTTCTTTGGGCATAAAACCAGTATCGGTTGAAGGTACAGAGCGTTTGGTGCGTTCCGCCATTGAGTATACCATTGAAAACAAATTGCCTTCTTTGACCTTGGTGCACAAAGGCAACATCATGAAGTATACCGAAGGTAAATTCAAAGATTGGGGCTACGAACTTTTGGAACGCGAATATGGCGATAAGGTATTTACCTGGCCTCAATACGACCGAATCGCAGAAGCTGAAGGCAAAGATGCTGCTGAAAAAGCACAAACTGATGCATTGGCCAGCGGTAAAATCCTGATTAAAGATGCTATTGCTGATGCTTTCCTTCAGCAGATACTTACCCGCCCATCGGAGTATTTTGTAATCGCAACCTTGAACCTCAACGGTGACTATATCTCTGATGCGTTGGCAGCAGAAGTAGGTGGTATTGGTATCGCTCCTGGCGCCAACATCAACTATATCAGCGGAAAAGCAATCTTTGAAGCCACCCATGGAACAGCACCAAAGTATGCTGGCCTGGATAAAGTGAACCCAAGTTCAGTAATCCTTTCTGGTGAAATGATGTTCCGCTACATGGGCTGGCCCGAGGCTGCTGACCTGATCATCAAAGGTGTTGAAGGTGCAATTGCTAAAAAACGCGTTACTTATGATTTCCACCGTTTGATGGAAGGCGCTACTTTGTTGAAGTGCTCTGAATTCGGCGATGAGATCATTGCCAATATGTAATTGAAACATTTTTTTTGTAAAAAGAAAACCCTGCTCGGTAGTACCAAGCAGGGTTTCTTTTTTTCCTAGAAACTTGATGTCCAAGTAGTCAACCTGCGCAACAAGAATCAGAATAATTTATTTTGCTACTACAAAACGCTTAAAGCCTACACCTTTATCGGTTGTAACTTGCATGATGTAAGTACCTGAAGTAAAGCTTTCTACGCTAAACTGTACACTTTCACGTTGTACGCTACCCAAGTAACGTTCTGACATGATGCGACCAGACATGTCCATGATACGTACTACCGCTTCCTTAGAAACATCTTTGAGCAACAATTGCAGGTTCAATGTTTCGCTGGTAGGGTTTGGATAAACCGTGAACTCATTGCTGATTAAAGGCAGATCATTGGTGCCGGTTGGTTTGGCGCCAACGTTCATCCGCACTACATAAGAGAAGTTGCGACCAAAACCTACTGAACCATAATCTTCTTTGGACAAATCGCCAGCCAAACCGGTAAAGCTGGCATAACGACGTTTGCTTTTCAATTCGCCATAGAAGGCAGTTCCAGAATAATCTACTTCATCACTTTGTGGGAATTGAATATCCAACGTTTGGCTTCCAGCAGGGATGTATTCCACCATCAAGACATAATAAGTATTGTCTTTCAATTCTACAAATGGATCCCCTGGTTCTGGGAATCTAGTTGTAATAATCTGTGTTTGAGTTTCCGTTCCGGCTACAATGTAGATCCGCGTAGCAACGCTTACCCGTTCAGCTGGTTGGATATCACCGTCGTTGTTGGCATCTTTCCACTCATAAAGCGTAATCAATAAGGGCTGATCTTTTAGCGCTGATGCGTTTCCAATACCAAAACTCACACTACGCATATAGGTGCCTTTCCCTTTTGGTACAAAGTATCCGTTGCCATAGGCAGCAGCATGGGGGTCACCGGCTGTCCAGTTGCTTGCTGCAGGGTTGGTCAAGCGGGTAGCTCCAAATTCTTTGGCAAAAGTTGTATCCGTAATGACATACACAAATCCATTAGCATTGTCAGCTGGGTTAAAATCCGCAGAGTCAGCAGAAATTCTATAGATACCAACATATCCCCCCCGAGCAGCTGGGGTATATTCCTTGGCAAATGGAACGTTTTCTACCACTGTGTTACCTGCTACCGTATTGTAAGCAAGACTATCCCTGTACACAACGGCATTGGAAGTTGCATTAGAGATGGTCATTTTCAATTTCACCTTGGTTTGTGCCTTGGCGCCGACGTTGGCAATATCCGCTAGGAAACCAAAAGGTTCTACTTGGGTCAAGGGTGTAGCCGCGTTTGGTGGAACTGCAAAGAAAGAATTTACTTTCAAATTGTTGGATTCTTGTTCCAAAAGCAATACGTCGTCTACCAACCAATAGTAGTAGTTACCCGTATAACGGAATTTCAATACCAAGCTATCAGCAGTACCGCTGTTGATCAAAGGCACTGTGAGATAGTCGCTAGTATTGGAGCTATTCACGGCGATATCGGTGTTTACCGCTACGCTGTCCCAGGTACGACCGCCGTTTTTCGACCAGCCAATGTAGTATGAGCTACCCGCAAAATGGCGTAGTTCCTGGTAAAATTTCACGCTGTAACCAGCTGCTTTGCGCGCAGGTTTGATTACTGGAGAAATCAATTCGCCAGTTTGTGGCGCCGGACAAGTACCCGTGCCTTGTGCTGCACCACCGCAACCAGCACCTTTGGTATCCAAAAAGTCAGATTCAAATACCATGGCGCCATTACACTGGGTTGGAGAGGTGATGGTTGTTCCACCACAACCACCGCGAGCGGTACCTGTAGCATTCCAAAGCCAAAGATTGGCAGGTACGGAACCTCTAGCGCAAGAAAGGCTGCGTACTCTCCAGCCATTCAATCCGCCATTGAAGTCACCCTGACCCAAGGTTTTACCCCAAACGATTTGCTTGGCAGGTGTATCGTCGATAACGTCGATCCGGTCAACAGTAAAGGTAATACCAGCGCCAACAGCAGCTTTTATTTTTGCGCCATCAGTTTGACCCACCATAAATACCGGTACACTAACCCGAGCATCGGCAACTCCATCGCCTGGCAAAATTGGAATAGCCGTTCCTCCTTGGTTGTTAAAAATAAATACTGCTTTAGCGCCTTTTTTTTGCGCTCGGTCTGCTTTTGATGCAAAAGTACAAGTACCGCGATCGATGATCGCGAATTTTCCGGTTAGATCTGCTGTAACAGAATCACAAACGATAGTTGTGTTGGCACGGTCACGTACCAAAACAGCAGTACCCGTGACTGACTTAACGTTACAATAAGAAGCACCAAATGCAGCAATCTGCACATCATAAGTTCCTGCTATACTGGCAGGAGCAGTAATCGTCAATCGGTGTGATTGGGCATGGAGGGGACTCAGCAATGTTGCCACAAACAGCAACACCAAACCAAATCCAGCATTAAGTGAAAAGCGTGTACAATTCCGCATTTGCTAGATGTTTTTTAAGTGAACAGTGAAATGATTTTGAATGAATTGAAAACAATAAGGGGGATAAGAACGACCTTCAAACAGGACTTATTGGTCTTATCATTTCCTTATTTTTTATTATCCAGATGAATCCAGAATAGATTTTTTAGCAATCTTCAGATCTAGTCGCAAAACGCTTAAAAGAAGCGTGTAATAAGAACTGGTCGAATTTACAGACAAATTCTTTAAACTATCAAATGATCGGCGAAAAAAAGTGGATGAATTGCAAAGAAAAGACAAAAAACGCCCGTCAATAAGGTACAAAGCAGCTAAATATTAGGAACGGTTCCTTAAAACAGGACAACCCAATTGAACTAAGATCCAATTGGGTTGCCAAAAAAAATCGGAAAAGAATTATGCTGAAAAACTTGTGCCGCAGCCGCAGGTCTCCTTGGCATTCGGGTTATTAAAGGTAAAACCTCGGTTGTTAAGTCCGTCCAGCCAATCGATCTGCATGCCTAGCAAATAGATACCATGCCCTTTTTGCATCAACACGTTCAATCCGCCAATTTCGTAGCAGCTATCGTTTTCTTTTTGCTCGTCAAAACCCAATATGTAGGAAAAACCGGAGCATCCTCCACCTTTTACGCCTACCCGCAAGCCATATTCTGCAGGAATGTTTTGTTCTTCCTGGATCCGGCGCAGTTGTTTCAATGCGCCCTCGGTAAAGGTAATGGGTTGCAATTCTGTTAATACTTCGCTCATGCTTTTACTTGCTTTCGAGCGAGTTTGAATTTTAGATTCGCGCTACAAATGGCCAAAATTCACCCCAATTTCGTTGCGAAAATGCTCATGTAGCGCTGCTACACTCCGCTTTCCGCGCCTCATTGGTGCAAATTTTGTCTCATTTTCGCTTGCGAACTAGAAATTCAAACTCGCTCTTAGAATTAATCTAAACAAAGATACAACTTTGAAACATCATCTCGATCGTTTTGGTTGTAGATTTTTTATGATTGCGTCACTCATTTTTTTCAAAAACCATTCGAAGTATTGCAGGGCTTAACTTTTGCGTTAATTTTACCGCAGCTTTTCAATTATTGAACTTAGAAGATCTATATGTATAATCTCCTTGAAATTATATTGGACATCGTCAAAGTAACCGTTCCGGCTTTGATCGTTTACTATACGGTAAAAACGCTTTTTGGCCAGTTTCTACAACAACAACTGCAAAAAGAACAATCTATCCAACGGATCAAACAACAAGAAATGGTGCTTCCCTTGCGTTTGCAGGCGTACGAACGTCTTTCGTTGTTTTGCGAGCGCATTTCGCCACCCAATTTGCTGCTACGGGTAAGACCAGACGGATTATCGGTAGCTGAACTTCGCGTTGCATTGATGATGAACATCCAACAAGAATATGAGCACAACGTAACCCAACAAGTGTACGTGTCGGAACAACTATGGCAAATCCTTAAAATTGCCCGCGATGATTCTGTTAGTATGATTGCCATGGGTGCCGAGCAATTGGATCCCAAAGCGGATGCACGCTTACTGGCCGAACGGATCTTTACGTTGCTGGATCAACGCGGCAACACTACCGGTTTGGATACTGCGCTGCAAGCCATTAAAACCGAAGCTGCGGGTATGATGAGTAATTAACTAACTAATGGACATTTTAATTTTTAGGGATGCATAAACCTTCCAGGTCTTCGAGACCTGGAAGGTTTGACGAACAATCCATACGAAAATGTCCAGCAGTATGGTAATTAATGCTACTCATTTTTCTGCAAAAGCGCTTTTTTACCTTCTTTTCATCTACTTTTTGGCCGTTTGCCCCATGAATTCGTTGAATTTTGTGTAAATTCCCGAATTCATGGGGCATTTTATTTTTTTTACAATACGACCCACAAAACACTACACCAATGGCCAACCGTAGATCTTTCTTGCACAAATTGGCCGGTTTTGCCGGCGCAGCGGTAACTCCCGCTTTTTTCAATACTACCGACGGGCGCAATTTGCTCCGCGCTTTGGAGCAAAACGCCCACCTTACTGCCGATGATGTTACCGAAGACGAGACATTCTGGTACCAAATCAAACAAGCGTATTCGGTATCTTCCAACATCATCAACATGAACAATGGCGGAGTATCTCCTCAGCCTAAAGTAGTGCAAGAAGCCGTAGAACGCTACAACCGACTCAGCAACGAAACGCCTTCTTATTATATGTGGCGCACCTTAGATGAGGGTCGCGAACCTTTGCGCCGAAAACTGGCGGATCTGGGCGGCTGTTCCAACGAAGAGATCGCCATCAATCGCAACTCCACTGAGGCGCTGGAAACGGTCATTTTTGGCCTCCGCCTCAAAGCTGGCGACGAAGTGGTGCTCACCAAGCAAGATTATCCAAACATGATCAATGCTTGGAAACAGCGCGAAAAACGCGATGGCATCGTGCTCAAATGGATCAACTTTGAGTTCCCAATCGAAGACAATGCCAAAATCGTCAAAACTTTTGTGGATGCGTTTACTCCCCGCACCAAAGTAGTGCACATGACCCATATCATCAACTGGAATGGTCAGATATTGCCCGTAAAGGAAATTTCAGCGGAAGCGCGCAAAAGGGGCATCGATTCGCTTTGTGATGCGGCGCATTCTTTTGCCCTTACCCAATATAAAATCTCGGATTTGGGTTGTGACTATCTTGGCGCTAGTTTGCACAAATGGCTTTGCGCACCGTTTGGAACGGGGATGCTCTACGTCAAAAAAGACAAGATCAAGAATTTATACCCACTTTTTGGCGCTCCTGATGCCGAAAGCGCAGATATTCGCAAATTTGAAAACTTGGGAACCCGCTCTTTTGCCATCGAGCAAGGTATTGGTCAGGCCATTGATTTCCACCATATGATTGGCAGCGAGCGCAAGGAAAAAAGATTGCACTACCTCAAAAATTACTGGGCGGAGAAAGTGCTGCAAAATCCGCGGGTAAAGGTGCACACCTCGCTTAAGCCTGAATTTGCTTGCGCCATCGGTTTGGTAAGTGTGGATGGAAAAACGCCTGCCGATTTGGGCAACCACTTGTTCAGCAAATACAAAATCCATTGTGTACCCATCGATTGGGAAAACATTCACGGGGTGCGCCTAACGCCTAATGTCTATACCACTACCCGCGAATTGGATGTGTTGGTAGAAGGCATTTTGGATTTGGCAAAGTCGTAAGCGCTTATTGACCATGGGGACATGTAAAGAGTCTTTACCTGTCCCCCTTTCTTATTTTTTGACTTCCACCGCAATAGGAATGACGTTATGTACATCCTCAGGCGTCATAGTCAACTGTTTTTCTTGATGACAAACCATACAGCGGTCAAAAGGCAATAATTTTGCTTGCTCCATGGTGATTTGCTTTTGAATCAGCTGTTGGGTTTTCTGAAGCCGATCCTTAAGGTGAGGAGCGTAAGCCCAATAATTGGCTTCTGGAATCAACTGGGCATTTTGATACACCACCAGTGCGTTTTGATAGTCCTGTTTAGCAAAAAGCATATCGCCAAGGATCAGCAAAAAACCTTCTAAGTTGTGGGGCGCAATCCAGGAATTCCAACACACTCTTTTGGGGCCTTGATCTGTTTGGAGCGGCAAAAAACGCAGGTAATCCAGGTGATTGCGGTCTACTTTCTCGCCCGCGCACACATCGATGTTTTTCCACAGCATCTCCAAAGCATCGTGCCTATCCTTTTTGCGACCAGATTGCGACAACGTATAAGCAGCCGTGAATAAATTGAATTCTGGAAATTTGCGGGCCGCTTTTTTCAATTGAAAATAAGCTTCCACAATGCGGCGGGAATCTTGGCTAAGCGAGGCCTCCGTCAAGGAAACACTGGCTAAAAACCCATAATAGCGCCATTCTTTGCCGGAGTGCAGGCGGTAAGCTTCAGCAAAATATTTTTTTGATAAAGCAGCATGATCGGTTATGGTCGCCGAACCATTGGCTGCTCGTCTGAATTCAGCCAAAGCCCAAATGTGGGTAAATCCCAAATGCGCTGCCAAACGGTAATCGGTTGGATGCTCGAGATAAGCCGCCGTCAAACGGTTCAATACCAAGCCGATGCTGTCGTAATTTCCTTGATGAAACTGTTCCCAAAAATATTGATCGGCGCTTAGAACTTCTTTGGCTGAAACCAATTGGCCTTGTTTCTGAGGTATAAACTGGGGTACCACGACGGTACAACCCGCAATCATCAGTGCGATGATGGCAAAAAGGAGGTTATTTTTCATTTGGTTATTGAGGTTTGTAGTGGTAAAATGCTACAAAAATCTACTCTGGGTATAGCAAATATTTCTTCCTTTTTTCTTTAAACTGACCTAACGCCGGCTCCCAAGTTTTCCGAATTTCTTTTTCTTTTTTTCCGGCAATGATCTGCTCGCGCAACTGGCTACCGCCCGCTAATTTATCAAAGAATTTATTGGCCAGAAAAAAGCTGTCTTTCTTCGGAAACTTCCGGTAATAATCAATGAGGTAGGATAAATTCACTTTGGCATCTTTGCGGATGTCCTCAGGTTTGAGGGTCGTCAAATCAAAACCCCGACAGGTTTTGCCTTTTTGAAAGGGATCCATAGCGCCTACCTTGGGTTCTGGAACAAACGTGAAATTACCATAAGTAGCTTTGGGAGCACCGTATACCTGAAACTGTTTATCCGTTCCGCGACCAACACTGGCTACCGTGCCCTCAAAAAGACAAATCGAAGGATACAAGTAGATGGCGCGGTTATTGGGCATATTGGGAGAAGGCTTTATGGGTAAAACATAAGGTGTTTGGTGGGTATAATTCTGGCAAGGAACTATCCGTAGCGTGCACTTAACGCCGTCGGCCAACCAACCTTCGCCGTTGATCATTTGCGCATACTCGCCAATGGTAAGTCCGTGCACTACTGGAACGGGGTGCATCCCTACAAATGACTTATAGGCTGGATCCAAAACCGAACCGTCTACATAGTGGCCATTGGGGTTTGGGCGATCGAAAATGATCAGCGGCATGCCGTTTTCCGCGCAGCTCTCCATTACTTTGTGCAGGGTTGAAACAAAAGTGTAGTACCGCACACCAATGTCTTGAATGTCAAAAATCAAGACATCTAAGCCCGCTAGGTCCTCTTTGCTGGGTTTACTTTTTGCGCCGTATAAAGAAAAAATTGGCACACCAGTGCTTGGATCAGCTGCGTCTTTCACCTTTTCACCAGCATCTGCCGTTCCGCGAAAACCATGTTCTGGTGAAAAAATACGTTTCACCTGCACGCCCAATCGAACCAAAGTGTCTACCAAATGTGTTTTCCCAACCATGGAGGTTTGATTGACTACCAACCCCACTTTTTTATCCTTTAGATCCGCCAAGTACAAATCAAAACGGGCAGCGCCAACTTGTAACTCCGGCTCGTTTTGGGACAACCAATAGCGACTTGCCGACTTTTGTTTTTGACTGTGTGCGGGTAAAATTGTACACACAATTAAAAAAACAACAAATATTTTTAAAAAACGTACCATTTTGTTTTAATTTAGGCTTTTACTAACTTGATGGGCAACTTGCCTTCAAGTCCTTTGCTGAGCGACGAGCAAAATACACAAACTTGATAATTTATTTTAACGGCCGTTTGAACCTATGAAAAAACTTTATGCCGTCATTGACTTGGAAACAACGGGGGGGAAAGCCAGTCGGGATCGCATCACTGAGATTGGCATTGTATTGCATGATGGAAAAAAGGTGCTGGATCAATGGGAAAGTTTAATCAATCCCGAAACTTACATTCCCTGGGGCATCACCGAGTTGACCGGTATTTCTCAGGAGATGGTGGCCGAAGCGCCCAAGTTTTTTGAAGTGGCCAAAAAAATTGTCGAAATGACCGAGGGCGCCATTTTCGTCGCCCACAACGCGCGTTTTGACTACTCTTTTTTGTGTGAGGAATTTCGGCGTTTGGGTTATACATACACCCGTAAGCAATTGTGCACACTGCGTTTGGCGCGGCAGGCATTGCCAGAGTTGCATTCGCATGGACTTGATGCGATGTCTCATTTTTTGGGCATTGAAAATAAAAATCGGCACCGCGCCCTCGGCGATGCCTTAGCAACTGCGGAATTGTTGGCCTATCTTTTTTCCCGTGAGGATAATCAGCTCAAAGCCGACTTAATGATCAACCTTGGCATTAAGGAATCGCTGTTACCACAAAATTTGGATCTGGAAAAAATCCACGCCCTGCCTGAGTCCTGTGGGGTTTACTACTTTCACGACGTCACTGGCGAGGTCATTTATGTGGGCAAAAGTATCAACATCCAAAAAAGAGTGGCCGAGCATTTTGCCGATAAAACCGAAAAAGCCAAAAAACTACAAGAGGGTGTCAACGATATTTCTTACGAATTAACCGGGAGCGAATTGGTGGCTTTGATTCACGAATCCATGGAAATCAAAAGATTGCGCCCCCGAATCAATCGTGCCCAACGGCAACGCAATTTCCCTTATGTCATCCATACTTGGAAAAACGAGGGTGGATACCGCTGTTTTGGCATGGCCGAAACCACGGCAAGCAGTCGAAAAAACCTACAAATATTAGCGGAATTCCCCAAAGCCAATCATGCCAAAGGTAAACTCAATGCCGCCCGACAGCAATTTGGATTGTGTGAAAAACTAGTGGGACTAGGTACTCGCGGCGGGGCTTGTTTTCAATACCACCTTCAAAATTGTCAAGGCGCTTGTATTGAAAAAGAATCGGCTGAAAGTTATAACGAACGGGCTGATCAAGCCTTGGAGGCTTTGACGAATCTGTTTGAAACCAACTTTTTCTTGATTGATGAAGGCCGTACCCTCACGGAACAAGCAGTAGTTTTGGTGGAAGATGGCCGCTATCAGGGGCATGGCTATGTGGAGGTAGATGCTGATTTTGCCAGTTTGGAATTACTGCGCGAAGCAGTAAAAACCTACCAAGGCAATCCAGAATTAAACAAAATAATTCACCGACATATTTTGTCGGATAGCAATTTGAGGATCATCGAGTTTTGATGGGCTGTTAGGCCTGTTGTGTATATGCTGCCAGGTGTTGCGCCATTTCCTGTTGGATTTCCTGGGCTGCTTGTCGCGCTTTTTCTGCAAAATCGGTTCCTGATCCCGCATATTGGATACCCCGTGAGGCGTTGACCAGTAAACCAATGTCCGCGTTCATCCCCAAACGGCTTAGGGTAGCCAAATCGCCGCCTTGCGCGCCTACGCCGGGAACCAATAAAAAGTGGTCGGGTACAATTTTTCGAATCTGAGCAAATTGCTCTGGATGGGTGGCCCCAACTACAAACATCAAATTTTCCGACGTACCCCATTTTTGGGCTTTTTCCAACACCTCGGCATACAAGGTTTGCCCGCTTTCCTGAACGTTCATTTGAAAATCGCTGCTACCAGGATTGGAGGTAAGCGCTAGCAAAATCACCCATTTTTCCGCAAAACCCATAAAAGGTTGTACCGAATCGGCACCCATGTAAGGAGCAACAGTAAGAGCATCGCAGTTTAATGTTTCAAAAAAAGCTTTGGCGTATTGTCGGGAGGTATTGCCAATATCGCCACGTTTGGCATCGGCGATGATGAAATGGCTGTTGCCAATGTAGCGGATGGTTTTTTCTAAAGCTTGCCATCCCCGCAGTCCCTCTGCCTCATAAAAAGCCAGATTGGGTTTATATGCTACGCAGAGATCGCGCGTAGCATCAATGATTGCCTGATTAAAGGCAAAAATCGGATCTTCATCCGACAACAAATGAGCGGGGATTCGCTCCCATTCTGTATCCAAACCCACACAAAGGTAAGACTGTCTTTCCCTGATGAGTTGTACCAATTCCTGACGCGTCATATCAAACTCATCCTACTGAACCATCAAACCATTCACAGCTTCTACACCGCGGATGAACGGAAGACGGCTTTTAATGGCTTCTTCAACGCCCGCGCGCATCGTCATCACCGACATGTTGCAATTTTCGCAATTGCCCATCCATTTAATCAATACGATTTGATCTTCAGTAACGTCGATTACTTCAACATTTCCGCCGTCAACGGCCAGGTGAGGACGTACATCCTCCAGGGCTTGGTCAATTTTTAATAGCAATTCCGCTTTTTCCAAAATATTATTTTTGTCCCAAGGCAAAAGTTGCGCCGGGGGTTGAATTAAAAAGTATCAAGTATCAGCGTATTTCGATACGCTTAATTTTTCATTTCTACTATCTTAGTTTGCGCCAACAACTCATTGCGCAAACCCACTTGCCGCACAACCTGTTGCGCAACCTGCATAAAAGCTTCGCCGGTAATGGGGTCATCGGCTTGCAAAATGGCAGGTTTGCCGTCATCGCCCGCCTCTCTGATGCCTTGCACCAACGGGATTTGACCCAACAAAACGCTATTGCTGAGTTGAGCGAGTTTTTTTCCACCGCCCTGCCCAAAGATAAAATATTTATGGTCAGGTAGTTCTTTCGGAGTAAACCAAGCCATATTTTCAACAATTCCCAAGATTGGAACGGCAATTTGGGGCAATAGGAACATGTTCATTGCTTTTACAGCATCAATTACCGCAACTTCCTGTGGGGTAGTAACGATCACAGTGCCCGTAACTGCTACCGTTTGCACCAAACTCAGCTGTATATCGCCGGTACCAGGCGGCAAATCGATGATCAAATAATCCAAGGCCGGCCACAAACAATCATTGAAAAACTGTTTGATGATAGCCGCCAAACGCGGTCCGCGCAACACCACCGCCTGATCGGGTTCAATGATAAAACCAATCGACATGAGAGAGATGCCATACGCTTCCAAAGGCACCATTTTGGGTTGGCCATAAACGTCCTGTATCTTCGGGCGTTGGCCTTGCAAACCAAACATGGTGGGGATGGAAGGTCCATAAATATCAGCATCGACCAGGCCTACTTGGGCGCCCATTTGCCGTAAACCCAGTGCCAAGTTGGCGGCTACTGTAGATTTACCTACCCCGCCTTTACCTGAAGCAACTGCAATGATGTTTTTTATTTGCGGTACAGCATTAGGCGCTTCTGGAGCACCTGGATTGTTCGCCATCAAATGGACATGTACATTCGCTGAGGGGTAAACCTCCTGAATGGCGCCGATGCAAGCAAAGTTGAGCTCAGATTTATATTGGCTATTAAGCGAAGGCAATTCAAGGGTGAAAGCCACGTTATTACCGTCAATCGACAAATCACGCACCATGTTTCGGGTGATGATGTCCTGCCCCGTGCTAGGGTCTTTGACTTTTGCCAGCGCTTTTACAACTAGTGTCGTTTCAATTGTCATGTATACCAATTATTCGAGCTACAAAAATAGGAACAATTGTTTGGAATAAAGAGTTTTAAATGGATGAGCTGTTTAATAACTTGTTCAAATTTCAAAAATCACTCCTTCAGCATTGGTTTAAATCTTGGAATTTATCGCCAGCATGTACCTAGGATTTAAGCAATCCGATTACTTTTGCACTTGCCATGAAAGTACACCATGACCTCAATTCATTACCAGAGTTCAAAAATGCTGTCGTTACGATAGGATCCTTTGACGGCGTCCATAAAGGCCATCAAGAGATCATTGAACAGGTAAAACAACTTGCCCAACGCTATCAAGGGGAAAGCGTGTTGATCACTTTCCACCCGCATCCGCGCGCCATCGTCTATCCCAAGGATAACTCTTTGCGATTGATCACTACCATTGACGAAAAAATCGAATTGATTGGCCGCTACGGCGTGGATCACCTGATTGTTGTTCCATTTACGGTTGAATTTTCCCAGCTCAATGCCGACGAATACATTGAAAAATTTCTGGTAGGGCGTTTTCACCCGCGATGTATTGTAATTGGTTACGATCACCGATTTGGTCTTAGTCGACAGGGCGATATCAATTACCTACGTTGGCATGGCGAGCGTTTTGCTTACGAAGTGGTAGAAATTGAAAAACAAGTACTGGAAGACGTAACTGTAAGCTCCACCAAGATTCGTAAAGCGCTGGAAGCAGGCGATGTGAAGGGGGCAGCCCGTTTCTTGGGTAATTTTTTTCCACTCAGCGGCAAAGTGGCTGAAGGACAAAAAATTGGTCGTACCATCGGTTTCCCAACTGCCAATCTGGAAGTTGGTGAAAAACACAAACTTATTCCTCCAGACGGAATCTACGCTGTTCATGTCCACGTCAATGGCCAGCAGTATCGGGGTATGCTTTATATTGGTACTCGACCTACCTTAAAAGAGTTCAACAACCGCACCATCGAGGTCAATATTTTTGACTTCAATGCCGATATTTATGGCCAAACTGTGATGTTGGAGCTGGTCGATTTTTTGCGCGAAGATCAAAAGTTCTCGGGTTTAGAAGCGTTGACTCAGCAATTGGCTAAAGACAAAATTGCGGCCGAGGCGGCAATTTTGGATGCCCCACAATGGGGACCAATCACTTTCACTGGAGTAGCACCCAAAGTAGCAGTGGTAGTTTTGAACTACAACGGCCGCAATTATCTCGAGCAGTTTTTGCCTTTTTTATTGCAATCTACTTACCCCAATTACGAGATCATCATTGCCGATAATGCTTCTACCGATGATTCGTTGGCGTTTTTGGAAAGTCATTATTCGCAGTTGCGCACTATTGAGCTGACGGAAAACCATGGGTTTGCCGAGGGTTATAATCAAGCGCTACAACAGGTGACTGACGCAGACTACTATGTGCTACTAAATTCCGACATTGAAGTAACACCCAACTGGATAGAGCCCATTATCCAACTGATGGAGGCTGATACCAGCATTGCGGCGGCACAACCAAAAATTTTATCGCACCAGGAGAAAGACCTTTTTGAATATGCCGGTGCGGCAGGCGGTTGGCTTGATGAATTGGGTTACCCCTTTTGTCGCGGTCGCGTTTTTGCCGTAACCGAAACCGACGAAGGGCAATACGACACGACCCAGGAGATTTTCTGGGCTACCGGCGCGGCTTTATTTGTTCGTGCACCCTTATTCCACGCCATTGGCGGTTTTGACGGCGACTATTTTGCCCATGCCGAAGAAATTGATCTTTGCTGGCGATTGAAACGGGCTGGTTATAAAGTGATTGCCCGTCCGCAGTCAAAAGTCTATCATGTGGGCGGCGGCACCTTGGCTTACAACACACCCCGTAAAACGTTTTTAAATTTTCGCAATACTTTGACTACATTGGTCAAGAACGAGTCGAGCGCCCGATTGATGTGGCTTATTCCGGCTCGTTTGGTGCTTGATGGATTTGCTGGCGCCTTGTTTTTATCACAAGGCAGAACGGATCACGTTTCGGCAATCGTCAAAGCCCATTGGAGTTTTTTTGGTCAATGGAAAAAAACCTTGGCAAAAAGAAAACATTATACTGACTTAGTGGAAAAAACGCGGGTTGCCCCTCTTGAAAACACCAGTGGTCGGTATGCTGGCAGCGTGGTAATGGCGTATTATGGCCTGCGACGGCGGCGATTTGCGGAATTGAATGCCACAAGTCGACCTTAGAAAACACGAAATGAAAACACCAACAATAGAGCTTATTTACGAGGATGAGGATTTTGTTATCGTCAACAAACCCGCGGGAATGTTAACGATCCCCGATCGATTTGTACCCGAAAAGGAAAACCTCTCTAATTTGCTTTCTGATTTAATGGGTCCGGTATGGGTAGTACACCGGCTGGATCGCGAAACCAGCGGTATGTTGTGTTTTGCCCGCAACGAAAATGCGCACCGCCACCTCAACGAGCAATTCAGTAACCGTACGGTTGATAAAGTTTATTCAGTTTTGGTTGAAGGTCGCCCTTTACCCCCTGAAGGCGCTATCGACAAAGGCATCGCGCCGCACCCCAGCATTCCTGGAAAGATGATTGCATCCGCTCAGGGAAAACCCTCATTGACTTTGTACCGGGTGGTGGATACTTTTAAAGCATTTTCGTTGGTTGATGCCAACATCAAAACAGGGCGGACTCATCAGATTAGAGTACACTTTGCGTCCATTGGGCACCCTTTGACAGTGGATCCCCTATATGGTAAACGCGACGCCTTTTTTCTTTCTGAGGTCAAGCAAAATTATAATAAAAGCAAGCGAGAAATCGAACGCCCAATCATGGAACGTTTGACTTTGCACGCGGCACGATTGTCGCTCGATCATCCTACCACCGGCGAGCGTCTGACATTTCAATGTGATCCGCCTAAGGATTTTCGTGCTTTATTGAATCAACTGGGTAAATGGGGTCGATAAAATTCACCACCGATTGAACAAAGCGAAATTCTGATTTGTAGTAGGGCAAACGCATTAAAAGTGATGTTTACATTCGAATGCTTTGACCTAGCTAGGAACTATTGCTCCAGCGGCAGAGCCGCGTAACGTCTGTAGCACAATATCAGGTTTTTC
>JBBANM010000071.1:0-36083 GCA_040401995.1 Saprospiraceae bacterium | reverse complement strand
ATGCCCACAAAGGTACTTCCTAAAGTTAACAACTTATTTTTTACACGTTCCTTAACTTCCTCTTTGAACCCCGCAGTTTCAAAATCTTTGAGCCAACGTTCCGGGGTGATTAATGGAAAATCGGTACCAAAAAGAATGCGGTCTTTGAGCGCGGTATTGGCGTATTGCACCAATTGCGGCGGGAAATATTTGGGCGACCAGCCCGATAAATCAATGTACACGTTTGGTTTGTGCATGGCCACTGACAACGCTTCATCCTGCCAGGGCCAGCTGGGGTGCGCAATGATGATCGGCGCGTCGGGAAAATCAATCGCTACATCGTCTAGGTGCATGGGGTTGGAGTATTCCAGTCGCAGTTTTCCGCCGCCGCGCACACCGCTGCCAAACCCCGAATGACCGGAGTGAAACAACATCGGCAACCCCGCCTCGGCAATGACTTCATACAAACGCCAAGCCATGCGATCGTTGGGGTAAAATCCTTGTACGGTAGGGTGAAACTTGAACCCTTTTACCCCAAAATCTTCGATCAGGCGTTTGGCCTCGCGGGCGCCCAGGTAGCCTTTGTGTGGATCGATGCTTGCAAAAGGAATCATGATGTCGGCGTTTTTTAACCCGGCCTCGGCAATCTCTTCATTGGGGATGCGGCGGCGACCCAGTTCAAACTCGGCATCAATGCAGAACATGACAAAAGCAATTTTGCGCTCCCGGTAATAATCGATGGTTTCCTGGATGGTAGGCCGCTCGGTGGATTTGAAGTACTTGGCAAAAGCAACATCAAATTCGGGGCGGTAATCATCATGCGGCTGACAGCAAGAAACTTCCGCGTGGGTATGTACATCGATGGCGATGATCTCGTTGAGGTTGATGCTCATGGAACGTTTATTTTGCAGCCATTCGGATGGCGCCATCCAAGCGGATGACTTCTCCGTTTAGCATTTGGTTTTCGATGATGTGTTTGGCCAATGCGGCATATTCGCAGGGTTGCCCCAAACGCGAGGGGAAAGGCACTTGTTGTCCCAAAGAAGCTTTTGCTGCTTCGGGTAAGCCAGCCAACAAAGGCGTTTCAAAAATCCCGGGAGCAATCGTCATTACCCTAATGCCAAAGCGCGCCAGCTCGCGCGCAATGGGCAGCGTCATGCTCACAATGCCGCCTTTGGATGCGGAGTAAGCCGCCTGTCCAATTTGCCCGTCAAACGCCGCCACGGAAGCGGTGGTGATGATAACGCCCCGTTCATCGTTGTTGCCAGCGGGGTTGTTTTGCATGGCGGCCGCCGCCAATCGCAGTACATTGAAAGTACCGATCAGGTTGATGTGGATTACCTTGGAAAAAGCCTCTAGCCTATGCACCCCATTTTTGCCCAATACCCGCTCGGCTGGTCCGATGCCGGCGCAATGGATTACACCATGTAAAGCGCCAAAAGTGGCAATCCCGGCATCAATGGCTGCTTGAATGCTGTTTTCATCGGTTACATCGGCAACAACAAATTTGGCCCTGGCGCCCAGTTGGTCAGCCGCTTTTTCGCCGCCAGCTACATTAACGTCGGCAATCAAAGCGTAGCCCTGATTGGCAATGACCATTTTTGCCGCTGCCAATCCTAACCCAGAAGCACCGCCGGTAACGAGAAAAACCTTATCTTTTAGCTCCATGTTGGTGGATGTGTTAACGCATGTTTGGGATAAATCCCTTATTTTTGTAAAAAGCTTAGCAATTACTTATGGTCGATTACACGCAGAAAATATTGGCTTCTCCTGATGCGCTCCAGCAAATTGCAGCACTGAATTTGGCGATGCAGGAAGAACTACTGCGCCGCAAGGATTTTCGCCAATGGGTTACGCCAGGCGTCAAAGCAGAATTCATCAATGGCGAAGTAATTCTTCACTCTCCAGTAAAAAGACGCCATTGGCGGATTACCGATCTGCTTTCCCGCTTGCTCAGTGTTTTTGTAAGCGTAAACAAATTGGGCAGTTTAGGTACTGAAAAAGTCATGATTGGCCTATCCCGCAATGATTACGAACCCGATCTAGTCTTTTTTTCAAAAGAGAAAGTCGATGCTTTTACCGACGATCAAATGATTTTCCCTGCGCCCGATTTTGTGGTAGAAATTCTATCCAAAAAAACCGCCAGCAAAGACAAAGGCATCAAAAAGGAAGACTATGCTGCGCATGGTATTCCAGAGTATTGGATCATTGACCCGGTTCGGCAATGCGTTGATCAGTACGTTCTTTTTTTACCTACCGATCAACAATATTCGCCTCCCAAAACTTTTCGCTACGACGATGATATCGAAAGCCGGGTAATTGCCGGTTTTTCCATCCCCGTGAGCGCTATTTTTGACGAAAAAGCGAACCTAGAGGCTTTACAAAAAATCCTGGGTAAATAGCTTTCAACTCCACCTCCAACACCGGAAAACGGACTTCTTTTTCATACAATTGCTCCACATTAGCCGCCCGATTGGCCAAAATCATCCGTTGATTGATGGAACCTTTGTCGGTGATTTCTCCCTTATCGATCGACAAGGTGAAATCGGCAAAAATTGCTCGTTTGATCAAGGTAGAACTGCCGGTATTTTGGAGTGCAAATTGGTTCAACACCGTTTGCAAAGCGGCCCTGACTTGGGGTGCTTGCACCACTGCCTCGAGTTCAGCATCATCCGGTAAGCCTGACAGTTTTTTGCAATAATTCAATTCGGGAAAAACAATGGCGCCCAAAAATGGCCTATCATGCCCGGTAATGGCGGCATCTTGAATTAAACCCTGGCCAGCTGCAATGAATCGGGCTTTCAAAACGCCGACGTTGACCCAGGTTCCGGTATCCAATTTGAAATCTTCGGCGATGCGGCCATCAAAAATCATCCCGGCGTTTGGATTTTCAGGATCGACATATTTTAGGGCATCCCCGGTGCAGTAAAAACCTTCTTCATCAAAAACAGCGGCCGTAGCCGTCGGATTGCGCCAATAGCCTGGCGTCATATTTTCGCCTTTGAAACGGGCTTCTAGTTTTCCGCCATTGGGAACCAACTTGACTTGCAAACCCGGCACCGGCACCCCCAACATCCCCGCAAAGGAACCCCAATGGGTGTTGAACATAGCCGAGGGACTGGCTTCGGTCATCCCCAAACCCGAAGCGATCATCAGCCGTTTGCCGGTTGTTTGCCAGGCCAGTTCTTCGAGGGCATCCCAAACGTGCTGCGGCATGCCAGCGCCAGCATAGAAAAAGAGTTGGAGCTGACTGAAAAAATGCTGTCGTAAACTTGAATCCTGGCGAAGATGATTGACCAATTCTTCAAAACCTTTGGGTACGTTGAAATACACCGTTGGCGCAATGTCGCGCAGGTTGTTTAAAGTAGTTTCAATGCCTTTCGGAGTGGGATTACCGCCATCGATGTAGAGCGATCCGCCGTTGTAAAGCGTCAAACCAAAATTGTGGTTGCCGCCAAAAGTATGGTTCCAAGGCAACCAGTCTACCAGCGTAAGTCCTCCGTTTTTCATCAAAGGAAACGTTTGGGTAATCTGCTGCCAGTTAGTAGTGATGTTGCCGTGAGTATTGATCACGCCTTTGGGTAACCCGGTAGAACCAGAAGTGAACAGAATCTTGGCAATGGTCTCAGGCTGAATCTGGTTGAAAGCCTTGGCTACCGCTGAGGTGGAAGGGGTGTTGGCTACCTGCTCAAATGCCGTAAAGGTAAGCCCTTCGATTGGCTCATCAGCGCCATGAACAGCAATCAAATCAACGCCGGCGGCAATTGCCCGCAAAGCTGGAGCGTAAGACGCCGCCTGTTGTACAAAAATCAAACCAGGCGTCAATACCTCCAATACATGCCGCAACTTCGCATAATCGGTTGATTTGAGCGAATAGGCGGTAGCAATGGGCGAATAGGGTACGCCAATATATTGCGCTGCCAAGGCCATTAAACCATGTTCAATGCTGTTTTCGGATAAAATCGCTAGCGGCTTCTCGATTGATATTGGGCTATTCAGTAGGAACTGGGCAATATTTTTGACACGTAATAGGGTTTCCGCGTAAGTCAAACTTTGCCAGGCGCCAGAAGCATCTCTTTGTGCCAAAAAAACACGATCGGGAGTTTTTTTAGCCCACTTCAGTAAGCGGGCTACGGTGCGGTGCTGGCGTTTTTCAAGCGGTACGGTGGATTGGAGGACAACATTACCGTTTGAGTCGACTTCCCGGCGGATGTCGATTTTGATGGTAGGTATTTGGACAAAAGGCGATTTTTTGAATTCCATGATCTAACTATTCTATTCTCCAACCTTTTTTGCGCGTCCTGCCAAAAAATCTTGCAACCTTGTTTTCGCTTCTGGCGCGTCCTGCGCAATGGCCGCCATAAGGGATTCCATCATCAGTCCGCCTTCATGACCGGCCTCAACAATGCGGGGCAGCACGTGCATCAAGGCATAGTTGGTCATACCGGCATTGCCACAGATTTTTGTTGCCAGTTCTAGCGCTTTGTCCAAGCCCTGCTGCTCGGGAACGAGGTATTGAGCCAAACCAAAGTTCAAGCCTTCGTTGGCGGTGATGACACGCCCCGTCAGCATCATATCGGTCATCAGCGCGGCGCCGATCAACTTGGGTACCCTCACCGACCCGCCACCGCCGACAAATATGCCGCGCTGGCCTTCGGGTAGGGCGTAAAAAGTAGATTGCTCGGCAACGCGAATGTGACAAGCGCTGGCCAATTCCAAACCGCCGCCAACACAAGCGCCATGTAATACCGCGATGACGGGTACCGTGCCAAATTGCACTTGGTTGAGCGCCCGGTGCCACATCCGCGAGTGGTGGATACCTTGCACAGCGTTGCGTTCAGTTAACTCCGACAAATCTAGTCCGGCACAAAAGTGTTTGCCTTCGCCGTAAACGACGGCGCACTTCACGCCCGTTGGGATATTGGAAAACACTTTTTCGATTTCCAAGACCGTAGCGTCGTTGATGGCGTTGCGTTTTTCGGGCCGGTTGATGCCTACCATTAGCACCTCGCCGCGAACTTCGGTTTTTATCAATGTAGAGTCAATGTTTGGACTGCCGTTTTCCATTTATTTTTTTCTTGCTAATGAATACTAAATAGTTAAATTACAGGTGTTTAGCTATTTATTGATTTACAATCAACGATGGCTTGTCGGTACGGTTTCATGGCCAAACCAAAGCTCAACGACCCCGCTATTCCTCCAATCACCGCCAAGCCGACCAATGATAAATGGATGGCATTTTCGTCTTTGAAGACAAAATCGGTAAAGAAGGCCACTCCAGTTGGTCCTAATCCCATTCCCACCATGTTGAGGATAAAAAGGAAAATCGCGCCCGCCAATACCCGCACTTGGTTGGGCATCAATTCTTGGATGGCGCTAGCAGCGGCGCCAATATTGCCAGCAATGCCAAAAGCCGGAATTCCAAATCCAATCAAAACCCAATAAGGATTAGGTAGGAGCGGTACAAAAGCCGCCGCCAAAATGGCCAAAGTGGTGATCAAACCCACCCGAACCCGCCCGTCGGTTACTTCTTTTTTGAATAAATAATCGGCGTACCAGCCGCCCCAAAGTACCCCTAAGGTCGAGGAAATCAACAGCATGACGCCAAAATTGAAACCTGCTTGCGGCATCGACCAACCAAAGGTGCGGTTGAAATAAGTGGGTCCCCAAGCGTTGAGGCCATAGCTGACAAAAGCCGAAAAAGCGCCGCCAAAACTGATGCCCAGGTAGGCAGCGCGGTGTTGAAAAATGAGTTTTAATGACTCGGCAAAACTGAGTTTGGCTACTTTACCGTCTTTTTCCAACATGCCCTTGCGTTCTGGTTCGCGTACGGTCAGCATCAACAAACCAACGATTAGGCCAGGTACGCCCACAATCATGAAAAGCAACTGCCAAGGGAAAACTTCGCCAAATACCGGCAATTTCACCATGGTGCCAACCGGAAGCGAGGGGATGATTTGCGATACAATCAACAAGGCCAAACCTGACCCCAGGAAGATCCCTAAGGAATACACGCTCATGGCCGATGACAAGCGTTTTTTGGGAAAATAATCGGTAATGATGGAATAGGCGGAAGGGGAGAGGGTGGCCTCGCCGATGCCTACGCCCATACGCGCTAGGAAAAATTGTCCATAATTCCGCACGCCAACGCACAAACTCGTCATTACACTCCAAATGGCAATGCCGCCAATGATGATGTTGCGCCGGTTGTAACGATCGGCATAATAACCGATGATCATGCCAAAAAAGGTATAAAACAGGGCAAAACTCAGTCCCATCAGCAAACTCACTTCGAAGTCGCTGAGGTGCATATCTTGTTTAATGCTTTTGACCAAAAGACTCAGGATCTGGCGGTCTATAAACGAGGAAATGTTAGCGAGCATCAGCAAACCGACCACGTACCAAGCGTAGGTCAGCGATTTTTCGTTGGTGTTTTCCATTTTAGATGTTGAATGAAAGTCTAAGAGCTTGTTCAGGGTTCTGGTTCGATAATGAAAATGAGCTAAAATTCGCCCCAATGAGGCGCGAAAAGCGTGGTGCATCCCGACAGAGTCGGGAGAGTGTATCCCGACTTTGTCGGGACAGGACAGCGCTACATGAGCATTTTCGCAACGAAATTGGGGTGGATTTTAGCCATTTGTAGCTCGAATCAGAATCATGAACAAGCTCTAAAAAACCTTATAAAAACGAATGACGACGTGATCGGCCATACGGGCGCCAACGCCAATGATAACCGATTTGCTTAGCCAGTCATATTTTCCTTCAGCGACTTCAAAAACCGCGAAAGTACGCATATAGTATTCCTTAGGATCAACTTTCTCGCCCTTGGCCAGTCGCGCTAGGATTTCCGGTTTGGCATGTCGAACGCCTTTATTTTGAATGTAAATCAATACCCCGTCGTCGGTTTTGAGGGTGTAACGAGTATCCAGATCGGCGGTGCCATCCGCGCGAACCGTTTGCCAATCGGCGCCGCCCGCTACTACTTTTCCTTTGATGTTAGGTCCCGCAAAAACACCGCCAGTAATTGGAATGATGCGGCGTTTGCCATAGCTGGTTTTACCCAATTCCTGAACAGTATCCAGGGTGACTTTGGCTTCAAAAACAAACTCCAATTTCGGCTCAGGCAAGGCCATTTGAGCTGATAAGTGCAGACTGCTAAAGGGTAGCGCCAGCATCAACAGGCAGCGATTGAGAAATTTCATTAGACAGTAATTTTAGGGTCTGGACAAGCTCTAAGTTTACATCAGCAATTCCCGATTTGGATCAAAAACCGTGAACACCGTTTCATCCACCAAGCGAGTAGTCAACCCGCTAAGCTTAGGCATTTCATAGTGGAAATAGAACCGCATCGTTTGGATTTTGGAAGCGTAAAAATCTTTGTCGTCGCTTCCTAAATCAGCTGCCTTAGCAAGCGCAGTTTCCGCAACAATGGCCTGTTGCAACCACTGCCAACCCACGTTCAAAATCCCAAAAGCTTCCATGTATAAGTTGGCATCGGAAAGGAATACCTCAACGTCGCCCTGTGCTGCGATTTTTAGTAAATGATTGGTCACTTCTTGAAATTGATCAATAGCGGTGTGAAGTTGCTTCCAGTAAGCCGCCAAAGTAGGTAGGTGTTCCGCCGCAGCCACGTCGTGATCCACTTCCTTGCGCCAAGCAATCAAGGATTGCCCCTCGCTACCCAAGATCTGTCGACCCAGCAGCGCCTGCGATTGAATGCCCGTGGTGCCTTCGTACAAACTCATGATCCGCACATCGCGTGCCAATTGCTCCAATACAAAATCCTCGGTGTATCCATAACCGCCCAATACTTGCAGGCCTTGGTTAACCGCCAACGTTCCCATCTCAGCGCCATAGGTTTTGGCCACCGGCGTTAACAATTCCAAGAGGTTGTTGTAGCGTTTTTTCTCGCCCGGATCCTCCACTGCTTTTTCTAAATCAAGGTATTTGTAGCAATGCAAAATCAGCGACAGTCCGCCTTCAAAGATGGCTTTTTGCAACAACAACATCCGCCGTACATCGGGATGGTGGATAATGGTAGTGGGTTCGCCTAAGGCGTTTTTTTCATTCAATCTGCGTCCTTGCGGCCGCTCCATGGCATATTGCAAGGAAGCGTAATAAGCAGCCGAAGCAATATGAATACCACCCATGCCAACGCCCAAACGCGCGCCGTTCATCATCAAAAACATGTGTGGTAAACCCCGATTTGCTTGGCCAATAAGATACCCTACACAATCTTGGTTGGCGCCAAATTCCAAGTGCATGGCCGGTGTGGCTTTTTGCCCCATTTTGTGGTAGACCCCCACCGAAGTCACATCGTTGGGGATCAACTCTTGACTATCAGGACTGACCAAACGATTTTTTGGCACAATAAACAAGGAAATACCTTTGGTACCTTTGGGCGCTCCTTCAATCCGCGCCAACACCAAGTGAATGATGTTTTCCGAAAAATCTTGATCGCCAGCAGAGATAAAGATTTTTTGTCCAACAATATGGTAGGTTCCATCGGCTTGCGGGTAAGCGGTGGTTGTTATATCCGAAAGCGAACTGCCTGCTTGGGTCTCGGTCAAACACATGGTGCCCGTCCATTTTCCCGAAAGCATGGGCGGCAAAAAGGTTTTTTTGTGCTCCTCCGAACCAAAGTTCAAAATCAAATTGGCGGCGCCTTTGGTTAGGTCGGAATACATCACAAAACTATTGTGCGCCGAACCTAAGATCGCCTCAGCGGCGGCGGCAATCGTTTTGGGTAGATGTTGTCCCTCCCATTCTTCAGGAAAAATGGCGGATAAAAGCCCCGATTCGCTAATTGCTTTGTAAAATTCGTGAACCGTGGGGTGAACCCTAGTTTTTCCATTTACCAGTTCCGGCGGATGACGATCCGTTTCCGCAAACGCAGGTCGCAGAATCTGGGTAGCCAACTCCGCAGCTACGTCTAGTGTGAAACTAAAAGTGGCTTGATCGTGGGCGCTGTAATGCTCCAGTTGGGTCAATTCAGTCACATTCAACACTTCGAAAAGTGTGAAATCAAGGTTGCGGCGGGAGAAGGTTTTTGTTGACATCGTTTTTTCTTTATAAGGTAGCCTGATATTTTACAAATTTAGCATTACTTTGCAGTCAGTTTCAATTTTTGCAAAAAAAATTCTGTCAATGCCGGCAAGAACCATTTATTTGATCAAAAGACTGGAAACAGAAGTGACCGCGCGGATGATTGAAACCCTGGGTATTCATGGCATGACCCCGTCTCAGTACATTGTATTGAGCTTTGTGGGCGACAGCGAAACCGATTTATCTTCAGCGCAATTGTCGCGCCGTTTTTTGATGACGCCGCAATCGATGAATGAGGTAGTCACCACCCTACAACGCAAGGAGTTGTTGGAAAAAAAAGCTTCCCCGGGTCACAAGCGGATATTGCGGATTAGTTTGACCGAAAAAGGCAAACAGACTTTGGCTTTGTGCGATGCATTGATGGATGGATTGGAAGCGCAATTATTGGCCGGTATGGAGGTAGAAGAAACCGAACAGTTTAGAGACTTTCTTTCCCGTTTGGTAGGAAGAAAACCGGTTGATGTTTACTAAGGAACGGTTGAATAATAAATTACCACTTTATCCTTGCTCTTTTGCTGCCACTCTTCCTATCTTTTTCGTTACAATGCACCACATTGCGCCTCAAAAGATAGTTGATTGGCAACAAAATAGCGGCGGCTAAAATGTCAATTTATTATTTACCCGTTCCTAATCAAATGGAGATAGACATGAGCGAAATCATTTACAACAGCTTTGACCCGCTGGTACAGCCTCCCGCTTTGTACCCGGATTACAAATCGACGGTGCTGCGTGCGCCTAGCAAGCCGTTGGTATTGCTAAAGAAATCCATGGCCGAATTGAGCGGCCCGGTTTTTGGCGACATCAACCTAGGGCCGCTGGATAATGACCTCACCAAAAACTCCATCCGCAACGGTGAACCCATTGGCGAAAGAATTGTGGTACATGGAACCGTCAAAGACGAATGGGGACGTCCTATTCCTCATGCTTTGATTGAGGTTTGGCAGGCCAATGCGTGTGGTCGCTATGTACATAAAGTAGATCAGCACAATGCGCCGCTGGATCCCAATTTTTTGGGTACGGGTCGTTGTCTTACCGATGCAGAGGGCAATTACCGTTTTTATACCATCAAACCTGGCGCCTATCCTTGGGGCAATCACCACAACGCCTGGCGACCCAACCACATCCATTTTTCGGTATTTGGCATGAACATTGGCAGTCGCTTGGTGACGCAGATGTATTTTCCGGGCGATCCTTTGTTGCAGTACGATCCCATCTTTTTGGGCGTTCCGCCCGCTGGACGGGAATTGCTGATCTCTCAATTTGACTTAGCGCTTACCGAACCCAATTTTGCCTTGGGGTATCGCTTTGATATCGTGTTGAGAGGATCGGGTGCTACACCATTTGAAAACCGCTAAAACTGCTAGGCCATGAAAGCATTGCTTCAAACACCTTCGCAAACAGTAGGACCCTTTTTCGCTTACGGCCTTTGTCCCGAACAATATGGGTATCCTTTTCAAAGCATCCTAGATGCAAAACTGGTAGATCCGCTGCAATCGGCGCAAGCCATCACCATCACCGGTAAAGTGTACGATGGCAATGGAGTAGTTATCCCCGATGCCATGGTCGAAATTTGGCAAAACGATGGTACCCAAAAGTTGTTTGGCCGCTGCGGAACGGGAACGGATCCAGAAAACCGCTTTATTTTTCATACCACCAAACCCACCGCTACTGAAGGTCAAGCGCCTTTTTTATCGGTTATCCTGTTTATGCGCGGACAATTGATTCACTGCTATACGCGCTTGTATTTTTCCGATGAGCAGGAGCTGAATCAAAACGATGCCTTGTTGAGCGCCTTACCAGCAGATCGGCGCGCCACCCTCATTGCCCAAAAAACGGCATACGGTTATACTTTTGACATCCACATGCAAGGCGAAAAAGAAACCGTGTTTCTGGATATATGAGTTTATATACCCACATATTCCATTCCAGCGAGGTCGAAGCGCTTTTGTCGGAAAAAAATACCCTTGCAAGCCTCTTGCAAGTAGAAGCCGTTTTGGCGGAAGCGCAAGCAATAAATGGCATCATCCCGGTGGAATGTGCCCAACGCATCGCTCAATGTTGCAGCGTAGAAGCGCTGGACATCGAGCAGCTCAAATTGGAAATACCGCTGGTAGGCAACGCCGCGATTCCCTTGGTCAAACAACTGACCCAGTTGGTTAAAAATCAAGATGAAACTGCGGCAAAATACGTGCACTTGGGCGCTACCAGTCAAGACATAGTCGATACCGCCACAGTGTTACAAATCAAAACCTATCGCGAATGGCTACTGACCCAATTGCATTTACTGGAACAAGCGTTGATCCAACTCACGCTAGCCCACCGCAACACCCTGATGATGGGGCGAACGCTGCTGCAGCAAGCCAAACCCATCACTTTTGGGTTGAAAACGGCGGGCTGGTTGGAAAGTATTGCCCGTTCCAAAAAACGGGTAGAAGGAACCAGAAATACCATCCTCAAAGCCCAATTGGCTGGAGCCGTTGGGAGTGGGAATGAGTTCATCAATACCGCCGTGCAAAAAACCTTTGCGGAGTTATTGGGTTTGATACCCGTGCATTCTTGGCATACCCAGCGCGATGATTTGGCTGAGTTTGCGGCCATTTTGGGTATTTTGACGGGTAGCCTGGGGAAGATCGCCAAAGATGTCACTTTGTTGATGCAAACCGAAGTAGGGGAGGTGTTTGAGGGCGGCGGACCCGGCAAAGGCGGATCCAGCGCTATGCCCCACAAGCGGAATCCGGTTACCTGTTCAGCTATTTTGGCCAATGCGCAACGTACGTCGCAGTTGGTGGCCACCATGCTGTCGATTTTGCCACAAGAGCACGAACGCAGCGCCGGACTCTGGCACGCCGAATGGGAGACCTTGACCGAACTGATGCAACTTTGTGCTGGGGCAGTAGAGCATACGCTGAACCTCGTCAGCACTTTGGAAGTAGATAAAACCAAGATGTTGCAGAACATCGAGCTGACCCAAGGGTTGATTTTTGCCGAAAACGTAGCGCTCGAATTGGCCAAAAAAATTGGCAAAAGTCAAGCCCATAGTTTAGTAGAAGCAGCTTGCAAACAAGCAGTACAGGAAAAAAAACATCTGAAAACAGTCTTGCAGGAGTTGCCAATTGATCTTACTCCCGAACGCTTAGATCAACTGTTTTTACCTGAAAATGCCATCGGATTAAGTTTAGAAATCATTGACAATATATTAGCTCAATATGACAACCCATTATAAACTAGAAGGCACGCCGAATAGTCCGGTACTGGTTTTTTCAAATTCGTTGGGATCGGCCATTGGCATGTGGGAGGAAGTCGTTCCACATTTGCTACCTTATTTTCAGGTGTTGCGCTACGATACGCGTGGGCATGGCCAAACTCCCTCAGGAAACGCTGAAACTGATCTTTCCATCTCCGATCTGGGCATGGATGTTATTGAACTGTTAGATCATTTGAACATAAAAGAGGCGAGCTTTTGCGGTCTTTCCATGGGCGGTTTGATTGGGCAGTGGTTGGGTATCCATTTTCCTGAGCGGATCAAAAAATTGATCATCAGCAATTCCGCTGCTAAAATTGGGGAAGCCAGTGTTTGGAACGAACGCATCGCCACGATCGCCGAAAATGGACTTGGCGTACTGGTGGAGGTGATGATGGAGCGCTGGTTCTCTGGCGGTTTTCGCCAAACCCACCCCCGACGGGTCGACGAGTTTAAATTGATGTTTTTGCAAAGTCAATTGCGGGGATATAGCCAATGTTGCGGCGCCATCCGCGATGCCGATTTTCGAGAAACGGTGAGTAAAATTTCCATCCCTACGCTGGTGATTACCGGTGATGACGATCCGGTTACCAACGTAGCCCAAGCAGAGTTTTTGGCCGAAAAAATTGCCAACGCGCAGCTGAAAATTTTCGCGGCAAAACACCTTTCCGCAGCTGAATTACCAGCAGAATATGCTCAAACACTGATTCACTTCCTCATCGGTGAAAGTGTTGCTGTGCGCGGTACGCATGTACGTCGCACGGTGCTGGGCGATGCGCATGTGGACAAGGCCAATGCCAAAATCAATGCTTTTAACGCCGATTTCCAAAACTTCATTACCCATTATGCTTGGGGCGAAGTATGGACGCGCCCGGGCTTATCTAAACACCAACGCAGCCTAATCACCTTAGCTATGTTGATTGCGCTTAACCGCAAAGCTGAATTGGAAATGCACCTTAAAGCGGCCATCCACAACGGTGTTAGCGTTACGGAAATCAAAGAAGTGTTGTTGCATTCGGCGCTCTACTGTGGATTACCAGCAGCGAATGAAGCCATTCATACCGCTGAAGCTGTATTACTCTCCTTAGGAATTACTTTGTGATGAAAAAAATAAGCACCCAAGTAGGCATCATTGGCGCGGGTCCGGCTGGCTTGACGCTGGCGCATTGGCTCAAAAAACTGGGCATTGACTCGGTTATTTTAGAACATCGTAGTCGCTCGTACATCGAGTCGCGGGTACGCGCGGGCTTGCTGGAGCAAAACACAGTTAGCATTTTTAAAAACCTTGGATTGGCCGATCGTCTCCTGCGCGAAGGTCACGAGCACCACGGCGTTTACCTGAGTTTTGATGGCAATCGCATTCGCATCCCCTTTGGCGAACTGACAGGCGGGAGAAACATCACGATCTATGGACAGCAGGAAGTGGTGAAAGACTTTACTGGCGCCTGGATTGATGGCGGTGGCGAGTTGTATTTTGAAGCACCAGCCAAAAAAATTCAGGGATTGGATACCCCTCGCCCCATTATCCAATTTGAGCATGAGGGTGAACCTGCTGAACTGGAATGTGATTTTGTAGCGGCTTGTGATGGTTTTCACGGCATTGGTCGGCAAACCATGCCTGCTGGTTCTTTCAATGAATAC
This sequence comes from Saprospiraceae bacterium, assembly GCA_040401995.1. Taxonomy (GTDB): domain Bacteria; phylum Bacteroidota; class Bacteroidia; order Chitinophagales; family Saprospiraceae; genus Haliscomenobacter. Next base: position 22,117 of record JBBANM010000071.1, on the reverse strand, counting down.
ACCATTACCTATCCCTTTAGCTGGCTGGGTATTTTGGCCAATGTAGCGCCCTCTTCAGAAGAGCTGGTCTATGCCTACCATGAAAATGGTTTTGCCCTGCACAGCTTGCGCTCCTCCACGGTTAGCCGTTTGTACTTGCAAGTCGATAACGATGATCCTATCGACAACTGGCCCGATGAGCGCATTTGGGAAGAACTGGCACTGCGCTTGGGTACTAAGGGTTGGTCTTTGCAATCGGGGCCGATTTTTGAAAAAAGTATCACCCCCATGCGCAGCTTTATGATCGATAACATGCAGCACCAACGCCTGTTTTTGGCAGGTGATGCTGCGCATATTGTGCCGCCAACCGGTGGTAAAGGCATGAATTTAGCAGTTGCCGACATCAAGCATTTGGTGGATGGGTTGGTAGATTTTTACCAAAACAATTCGCTAAAAACGCTTGATCAGTATTCCCAAACGGCTTTGCGCCGCATTTGGCGGGCTCAGGATTTTTCGAACTTCATGACCACCCTTTTCCACAAACAGGCGGAACACGGTTCGTTTACCTACCAATTGCAAAAAGCAAAATTTGATTACATCCAAATGTCGGAGGCTGCTGCTACCACCATTGCTGAGAACTATGTGGGTTTGCCTTTTGAGACCTTTGAAACCAATGTATAGCCATGAAAACAGTACCCATTGTTGATGTACATACTGCCGCCAGTTTAGTTAAAGATGGCGACATTTTGCTGCAAGGCGGATTTGGGATGACGGGAAACCCGGTACATCTCATGCATGCCCTGGCGGAAGCGGGCACTAAAAACCTCACTTTTGTTGGCAACAATGTCGGTGAAGTAGGCTTGGGCGGCGGTCGTTTGCTGCTCAACGGGCAGATCAAAAAAATGATTGGTTCGTATTTTACCTCTAACCCCGATGCGGTAAAAGCCGCCCAAAGTGGTGCGGTTGCTTATGAGATTTTGCCCCAAGGCAGCTTATCGGAAGCATTGCGCGCCGGTGGTGCAGGAATTGGCGGTTTTTATACGCCAACGGCAGCAGGAACCCCCCTGGCTGAAGGGAAAGAAACCAAAGTCATCAATGGGGTAGAGCAAGTCTTTGTGCCCGGTATTCGGGGCAATGTGGCATTTATCCGCGCCTGGAAAGCCGATACAGCGGGCAACTTGCAGTACCGCATGACCGAGCAAAACTTCAACAAAGCGATGGCTACTGCTGCCGATTTGGTTATTGTGGAGGTGGAACACATCGTACCGGTAGGCGAGATCGAACCCGAGCACATCCACACCCCGGGTTGTTTTGTGGATTACTTGGTGGAAGCAAAAACGACTTTAGCCGACCTAGGTTCTTCGGCTTCCGTTTCTTCCTCCAAAAAAGTTGATGAGGCGCGGATGAATATTGCACGTCGCGCTTTTGCTGAACTCAGGAAAGGCGATGTGGTCAACTTGGGTATCGGTATTCCCACCCTGGTAGCGGATTTGATCAAAGATGAAGACGGCATCATATTGCATACCGAAAATGGCATGTTGGGCGTTGGCCCAGCGCCAAAAGACGGCGGTGGCGCGCTGGATTACCCAGTCAATGCGGGCAAAATTCCGGTAACGGCGCTCATGGGTAGCAGTTATTTTGACAGTGCTGATTCTTTTGCCATGATCCGCGGCGGACATGTTGATGTTGCGATTATGGGTGGTTTGGAGGTGGATGAAGCGGCTAATTTGGCCAACTGGGCGGTGCCGGGTAAACCTCTGCTAGGAGTAGGCGGCGCTATGGATTTGGCCAAAGGCGCCAAGCGTTTGATCATCACCATGACGCATAGCAATCCCGATGGTTCACCTAAGATTGTTCCTGCTTGTGTGCTGCCGCTTACTGCTACTGGCGTGGTGGATGTGATCATCACCGAGTTGGCGGTTTTTGGTTTTCCTGATGGGAAGTTGACTTTGTTGGAGTTGATGCCTGGGGCAACTATTGAGGAGGTACGGGAGAGGACGAGTGCAGATTTTGGATTTTAGGAACACGGATTTTTAGAACACGGATTGGATGGATTGGGCACGGATTTTTACGCCTTCGGCGGTTGGATTATAGGAACACGGATTGGATGGATTGGACACGGATTAATAAAACGAGATTCTTCTGAAAATAGGAAAAAAATCCGTTTTATCCGTTCAATCCGTGTTCTAAAAAAAGAAATAATCAAAAAAAATCCATTAAAGATTCAACCAATACGTCCATTTAATCACCAGAGCCCGGTTTTTGAGCTGTAGCGCGTTGATGTAGCGATTATCCTCGGTATTGTTGTAAGCAAAATAATTATTGGTATACACAATGTATAAATCGCTGACCGGGCGATAGCGCCACTGCAAACGGATATTGGAATTGATGTTGTTGATCTGGTTGTTGTACTGGATGTAAGTAGTCAAGAACAATTTGCGGGAAAAAGAAAAATCAAATTTTGGGCCAATCAACAGCAGATCGGAATTATTGTAGGGCTGCGGCAAACGAATCCGGGAATAGTTGAAATCCAAAGAGAAAATGCCGTAGGGTTGCCAGCGATAACTCCAAGTACTTTGTATCTGGAAAATATTGCCGTTGAAATATTGTCCAGCTCGGGCAGTAGCTTTATAAAAAAGCGGATGCCGCAAATTAGAAGTAAACGTAACTCGACTGGTGCGGTACAAATAGGAAGTATTGACCGGCAATACTTTTCCACCCGTATTGGTTGGATCAAAAGCGGAATATAAAAAAGTATAGTCGTAGCGCCAAAACATCAAATCAATTTGCGATTGATTTTGCAAAGTGATGCTCCCGTAAACGCCGGCATCCCAATCCACCAATCTACCCTGGATTTTACCATACAGAAAATCCCAATCCGGGCCAATTGAGAAGCGATTGATGTAGCGATTGAGAAACCCATTTTTGGTGTAAAAAACAAAATTTCCTTGACCGGAAGTACGTAACAAACTCTGTCGAGGTAAAAAACCCACATCCACCTGATGGTGATCGCCGATGTCAGATAAATTCAACTCGCCATTAAAGGAAGGGCGGTCATATGCTAAACTAGCTCCCCAAGCATATTTACCTTTTAATTGGTCAGGAGTAAAAGATCGATGGTAAAATACTTTTCCTTGCAATTGATTGTTTTTCGAAGCCAAACGGTATTCCAATCCCGCAACCCGGTTGTAAGCACTGGAAACATCCCCCTTTTTTATACCAATGGGATCCTTGTTGACCATCACCGCACTGATAGAGCTACGTGTAAATACTCGGCGCTGAACAGCTAACATCGAGTAATTGGTGGAAGGCAGAGCAATGGTATCATTGAATTGGGTTCTTGCCGTTTGCATGTCCAAGATCCCAATACGCCAGTTTTTATCTAAACGACCACTCAAACGTACACCGCCCAAAATGGGTGTTTTTTGATACAAAGTGGTTTGCGGATTGCGAAACAAACCAATTCGCCGCGAAAAAAATGGGTTGATGCTCGGCGTGCCAAATGAACCAAACAAGTCATTGTTTTCTAGGAAAAACTGTCGTCGCTCGGGGAAAAACAATTCAAAGCGACTGAGGTTGGTTTGTTGTTGATCCACCTCTACCTGGGCAAAATCGGGGTTAACCGTGATGTCGAGGTTGAGCGAAGGGGTAACCGCCACCTTGGCATCGCCGCCAAAATTGATGCTATTTTTTGTCGATTCATTGTTCAACAAATCGCGGGTGCTTTGCACTAGCGAATAAGGTATGATAGATACATTTGCCCCTGGTTGCGGCGGCGGTTCATCCCAGATCAATTTTCCAGCAAAAGCCAGTGCCGAAGGAGAAAAATTGCGCGGTATCGGCGTCCAGCTGGAACTTTCATTTTGCCGCAGTGAATTGCGGAAAAAATTGACGTGCCACTCATTGTTCTGCTCCCGGCGGCGGTAACGCAAAGTTTTAAAAGGAATGGCTATTTCAACATAAAAATAATCGTCGTCGTTGCTTACCGCACTGTACCACTTGTTGTCCCAATCGATGTTCAATTCGTTGCCATTAGATATCAAACCTTCGCGCTGAACCCCGAGCGGGGAAACGGCAAAACTAAAACCATTGAGTTTATCCTTGAACGGATCGAAATTAACCCCAAAAATATCGGAAGTGCCGCGGCCAAAATCGCGTTTCAGCGAAGACACCACATAGGTAGAGCGTTTTTGCTTGCAAATGGCGGCCACATAAATGAAATTATCATCGAAAGCCACCATGGCCTGAGTCTGCAATTTAGCTCTGGATGAATCATAAGGGAAAAACTGCCAGAAACCAGTAGCTTGTTCCAAGTCTTTCCAAGCATCTTCGTCAAGGTGTCCATCAATGGTAATCTTGGAAGTGGCGCGTTTGATGTGGATGTGGTATTTTTCCTCATTCACACCCAGTTGTTGAGCAAAACTAACGACCGTCAAAAATAAAAAACAAACAACAGCAACAAATCGGAAATCCAAGGCCTTCATGTCGGTATACAGATGAACAGATGGAAAGATCGCATAAAACTAGCGAAAAAATTATGAAACCCTATAATTGTTTCCCTTGGCTTGTTCTATCATGATAACGACTTTTTTAACCTCTACCTACGTGGTCTGTTAATCCATTGCTTAGTCAGCATGTTGCATGGTCAAATACACGAATCCGCCTTTGTTTTCTATTTCAACGGAATACATTTCATCACCACTCAACATAGTAATCACTCCTTTGCTGATGCTGGTTTTGATTTTTTCTACATCGTCCATCCACAGGGGCTTGCCGACCAAGAAAGCCTCTTCCATAGTCACTCCTTTGTTGAAGCGAATGGTATAAGAAGAACCGCCCTCGCCGGTATTGACCTCCAATTCAGCGCCATTGACAAAAAGTACGTGGTATTGTTCGTAGCGTCCTGGGCCTTTGGGTAGATCGATGTGATTGCCCTTGCGGGCGCTGTGCATCATCAGGTAACGCTCTTGAATGGTACCCGCATCGTTATCGGCAGCATTGGGGTCATCGCCATTAGGGAGACTGCCTGGCGTTTTGAATTTTGACAAGTAACCATCAAAAACAAAACCTTCCTGGCCATCCTCTGTGCGGACTTTTACCCAAAATCCTTTCACGGTGAACCCAGTAAAAAATGCAACAGAGTAGGGCGTTTTTTTGAAATTTGCTCCCAAAACCGTTACTAGGGCGCCATAATCAAGGGTTTTAATTTTTGTACCGGTTGGAGCGGCAGTTTGCCGCAAGATCAGACCGCTGGCGGCATGTACGGTGAGTTGATCACCTACGGCATAGGGGCCAATGGCGAAAACTGGCTGATTAGAAATCAGAAAAAAAATTGAGAAAATAAAAAATACGTTTTTCATGTGGATTTGAATTTAAGTTGATATTGCAGTGTAAATCTAGTTATTGGTTTTTAATCATAAATAGGCCAAGCCATCTTTATTTTAAATGGCCATAAGGGGTTGGTAATGTAGAGGCGCGATTTATCGCGACTTTCGTGCATTAGTCGTCCAATCTACTTTCTTTCCCGCCATGATTTCATGAATTCCACAACCTGATGGGAAGGAATAGGTGTACCGAAAATAAAGCCCCAAATTGCAGCATAGATCCCTTCAACCCGCCCCAATCAATCCATTATTTTTCAAATTAATTTGTTCTTTTTCTCGAGATCAATAACTTTACGCAATCCTCCCAAGATTGTCTACTTTTAAAAAAAAATTAGGCTTTACCCGTTTAGCAATAATCATTTACCCAACTTATAAATTAAACAAACATGAGAAACTGTTTTGCTATTCTATTCGTTTTGGCGATCCTTACCGCCTGCCAGAACACCCCAAAACCCTCAACCGACACGGATTCAACGACTTCGGCAAAGACAGATTCCATCTGGTTGGTGGTTCCCCAGAAAGGAGATATGACGCTTTTTGGCAAAAAAATTGCCTTGGAGCAAATCAAACAAACCCTACAAGATACGCTTGTGAAAATGGCCTCAATTCCCAATGAGATTCCCATCCAATACGTAGGCGAAGTACTAATGGGTATGCGCGGCGCAATACTTGATGAAGTCAATGATGGCATCAAGGCAGCCAAAGCACAGATACAAGATCCTGTGTTGGAAGTGTTGCGCAAACCGATTGAAAAAGAATTGGGAATGCCTATTCAATTTGAAGTAGGGGAATTTACGAAGGTTCAAAATTTTGCTTTTGTGATTGCTGGGCCAGTGCAAAAAAATGGCGACCCTATCGATTATGCTAAAACTCCATTTAAAAGTGCTTTAGAAAACGGCGCTTTTGATCCTGGCATTTTTGCTTTGCTCAAACTGGAGAACAAAACCTGGAAAGTTGTGACCTATACTCAAGGTTCAACTGATGTGCCTTATGTATGCTGGTGGAAAGAATTCAACGCACCCAAGGAGCTCTTCAATCCGGAGGTGATCGCTGCTGATTGTCAATAACCATACTACTGGACATTTTTAGTTCGGTATAAGCCTAAACCTTCCAGGTCTTTGAGACCTGGAAGGTTTGGCAACCGATCATTCTGAAAATGTCCAGTAGTATGGTCAATAACACTTATTTCACTTCTAAATCCATACTTCTATGAAAAAATTACTCTTCTTTTGCGCTGTTTTAATGTTTGCTTTTGCTTGTAATCAAGCGCCTAAAAACCAGGGATATGACTCTGAAGATACGGCAGATATTACCGCTATCAACGATGTAATCCATGGGTTTTACGGATGGTATGATGGCGTGCTGCACGACACTACCAAACAGATCAATTTCACCGATGCTACCGGCGCACACCTCAAACTGAATCCGGCCAACTTGGACGCCTATTTTGCGCAGTTTAAAGCCAGCGGTTTTGTAAGCGACGAATTCATCGAGAATGAGAAAAAATTCTACCGCAGCTGTGAAAAATTCTGGCAAAAAGAAGCCATCGGCGATGTGCCTTCTTGCCTCGATGCCGATAAGTATTTCTGCGCCCAGGATTGGGACATCAAGGAATGGACCAGTAACCCCACCACGGTAGCAATCACCGGCAAGGACAAAGCAAAGGCTTCAATGACGTTCAAATTTGGCGATACTTCTGAGGATCGCAATTTTGAATTGATCAAAAAAGACGGAAAGTGGCTGTTGCTCTCAATTGAATGCGATATGTTGCCGGAATAATTCCTTGTTCAGGATTTTGGTTCGATAGTTCATCTGCAGCGCGAATCAGAATCCTGAACAATCTCTAATAACCGATTATGTACATCAACCCTTAAAAACATGATTACAAGACTTCATATGGGATTCCTCCTACTAGCTGGAACCCTAACCTTTTCTTGTCAAAACAAACCATCTGGCCAAGAAGGGGTCGTTGTTTTGGAAAAACACACCCTTGAAAAATCCGAGGGCAAAGACTGCGACAAACCCGATACGCTGCGTTTCGACTGCGCGGTGATCAACTTGTCGTGGCCAGGCGTAAAGGAAGGAAGTGCCGCCTTGCAAAAAAGCGTTACTGCCTGGACTGATGATTATCTCATCAGCATCTTGGCGCTAATGGCGGAAGAAGGATCTGTTCCAAAATCGATTGACGCCGCGGCTAAGGCATATTTTGCTATGCACCAAGAGATGGCCAAAGAAGCGCCTGGTTCCCCGATGAGTAGTTTTATGGCCGAGAGTGTAGACACCGTTTTGCTCAACGATGGTCGCCACCTGACCCTGAAAATCGACGGCGAAACCTATATGGGCGGCGCGCACGGAAGTCCAACCGCCGCTATTGCATCATTTGATGTAAAAACGGGAAAAAAACTCAGCTGGGACGACCTCATTACCGATAAAGCTGCGGTTCAAAAACTGGCAGAGAAAAAATTCAGAAGCGAACGGCAGGATATTTTTCAACCGGGCGAAGATGGTTCTCCCGCCTTTAACTTTGATGATACGTTTCAATTTAAACTTCCTGATAATTATGGCTTGACCGCTGAGGGTATTTATTTTAGTTATCTCCATTACGAGGTAACTCCCTATGCTCTTGGTCGCACTGATTTTGTGCTCACTTTTGAAGAATTGGGGGCGCTGATGAAGAAGGTTCAGTAGATATTGAGGATTAACGTGAATTCGAAGATTATCGATGGCTTGAATCCAAGTTCGTGTCGTCGCTAGCGAGACTTGATCCTAAAAGATGAACTTTAATGCCACCAAAGGGCGCTAGCCCTGTTTCCGTCTATAGGATAATATGGCAAGTTGGCTTTTTGAGCCGCGTAGCGGCGGCACGATTTGAACCAGATTCGATTCGATCTTAGAATTTACGTTGATTAGCGATAATACTAACATCCAGGGCTCTGGAAATATTTGAATTGTTACGCTACGCTGCAGCTTGTACGAAAACCTGATGTGGTGCTACAGACGTTACGCGGCGATGCCGCTGTGAGTAAAGCCCTAGTTTGGTGCTTTTTTGCCTTCCTTATTTTTTCAAAAATTGTCCTTATCTTACCTGCTATACATCATTGCTTGTTAACCGGGTAGGCTTACACCGCTACCCCAAAGAATTTCCAAATGAAACGCCTTCAACCCATTTTTCTCCTTTTTTTGCTCTGCGCAACCTTAGGTCGCCTCCACGCACAATCCGCCACTACTTATGATCTGGTACTCAAAGGCGGCAGAGTCATGGATCCAGAAACCGGACTCGATGCCATCCGCAACGTAGCGATCCGCGGCGACCGTATTGTCGAGATCAGCGCCGCCGAGCTAAAAGGGAAAGAAGTGATTGACGTAAGCGGACTAGTTGTTGCTCCCGGGTTTATCGACCTGCACGTACATGGCATGACCAACGAGGCGCATGAATACCAAATCCACGATGGCGTTACCACTGCGCTCGAACTCGAAGGCGGAATGCCTTTTCTACGCGAATGGCTCGCTTCAAAAGCCGGTAAAACCCTGGTCAACTACGGCGCTACTGTGCCACATGGTATCCTACGCGCCCTGGCCATGGATCAATACAGCTACTACTATGATCAAGCCAAAAAAATCATCGAAGCAGAAGGCTTAAACAGTCCGAAACTGACGAAGATCATGGCCAACATCGGGAAAGCCAACTACCAATCGCTCAGCGAGGAAGAAATTGCCAAAATGCGCCCCTTGTTCGACCGCGAATTGTCGAGCGGCGCCTTGGGGGTTGGCGTGCCAGTGGGATATTACCCCGGCGCCAAACACGGCGAAATTTACCGCGTTTACGAATATGCTGCCGAAAAACAAGCACCCGTGTTTTCCCATACCCGCGGCACAGGCATGCCGGGCATCCAGGAAGCCATTGCGAATGCCACTGCCAGCGGCGCCCTCGTGCACATTGTTCACGTCAACAGCCTTGCCTTGGGCGAGATCCAGGTGGCGCTAGATATGGTGGCATCGGCGCAAAAACGCGGGTTGGATGTCACCACCGAGTTGTACCCTTATACCGCGGCATCCACCAGTCTGGAATCGGCCATTTTTGATGAAGGCTGGAAAGAAAGACTGGGCATCAGCTATGGCGACCTGCAATGGGAAGCCACTGGCGAACGCCTCACCGAAGAAACCTTTAACCGCTACCGGAAGGAAGGCGGAGTGGTGATCATCCACATGATGAAACCAGAATGGATCAAACTAGGGATTCAAGACCCGCGCACCATCATTGGCTCGGATGGGATGCCTTATGCGCCCAAAGCGCACCCGCGTACGGCTGGAACTTTTTCCAGGGTATTGGGAAAATACGTGCGGGAGGAAAAAGTGCTGAGTTTGATGGATGGGCTGCGCAAAATGACGCTATTGCCGGCGCGGCGTTTGGAGCGAATTGCGCCCGTGATGTACCAAAAAGGCCGTATTCAGGTAGGCGCAGATGCCGACATCACGGTTTTTGACCCCAATCGCATCATCGATAAGGCCGACTTTACCGGGTTGCGGTTTTCTGAAGGCATCGCGCACGTGCTCGTGAACGGAGTGTTGGTGCTGAAAAACGGCCAAACAGTGAAGGATGCGTTTCCTGGTCGGGCGGTAATGGGGAAATATCGGAATTGAGGGAAGTATACTTAACGCTGTCAAGTTTTAAGCATAGGAAAATATTAAAATTTGGAGTTTTATCTTGATTAACGCTTAAAATAAACTACGCGCAAAGATGATCGACCACAGATTCACAGATTCCACAGATTCTTGTGATGCATCACAAGCACGATTCCACAGATTGTGGATTAGCCCCATCTGTGGAATCGTGCTTACGCCGAAGGCGATAAGAATCTGTGAATCTGTGGTCGATTTTCTGTGGTGAATTTTAGGATGACAAGAGATTTAGATTTGAAAAAAAAGTTGTCCTTTACTTGAACCGGATCGTTATTTTTCATGCTCGAAACTTGACGACGCGAAGTATATAATCTGGATTTGTGAAACCTTCCAGGTCTCGAATCATAAGATTCCCGAAGGGAATGTATGTTGATAGCATCTAGCAATCAGTATTTTCCCAATCCTGAAGGGATTATATGTTTATCCTGGGCAATATAAACATATAATCCCTTCAGGATTGGGACAAAGACCCCAGACCGTGCTATAAATATAAATTCCCTTCGGGAATAAAATAGCGCCTGGATAGTTACAATTTTCAACAATAATCTACATCAAATCGACCACCCATCATGTCAACCACCCCGCTCATCGACCAACAATTACTCATTGAAAAAAGGGAAGCGCAGAGCGGGTTTAAAATGAGTAGCTGGACCTACGTGGTTATTCCAGGCATATCGCCTGCCCATAAAGCGCCTGGCGGCACCATCAAAGTTTGCGGTTTCATCGATGCTTACGAGCTCAAGCAGTACAATTTACTACCGATGAAGGACAACAACATGCTCCTGCCCCTGAACGCATCGGTGCGAAAAAAAATTGGCAAAAAAGAGGGCGACCATGTTCATGTTGTTTTATTTCTCGATACCGCTGTATTCGTTGTTCCAGATGATATTTTGGTTTGCTTGCTAGACGTACCTCAAGCGTACGAATTTTTTACCTCCCTATCCGAAAGCAATCAAAAGTACTATGTGGACTGGATAGAAGGCGCCAAAAAAAGCGAAACCAAAATTGAAAGAATTCAAAAAACCATTGAGCGTTTGGAAAGAGGGTTGAGGTTTTATGATTGGGGTAAATTGGAAGATAATGATGTTGGTAATTGATAATCAATTTAATAGGTAAAATATTCGAATTTGTAAAGGACTCCTATTATGTAGAGACGCAATATAACTCGGTTGTTTATCTTCAGCGTAAAAAAAACGGCTACAAAGATCAGCCCTTGTAGCCATTTGACATCTTTCAGTATTTTTTATTGAGGGAACTTTAATCAAAAATGCTAGGGCACCTTGATTAATTTCCGTACCCATAAAGCTCCTTCGGCAGAACTTACTTTAAGGAAATAAGCGCCTGGAACAAGATTGGGGATGGATAGGGAAATGAAAGATTCACTGGTAGTTGAAACATAAACTACTTTGCCTTGAAGGGTGTACAAAGCAATCTTAAAGGTTTGTTTTTTAGGGTTTTCAAAATTAGGTATTAAAACAGTTAAATTATCGATAAAAGGATTGGGGTAAACTGCGATTTCTTCAATCTTTGAGGTGCCTGTTTTCAACTCAATTGTATTTTGATGATCAACAGTAGATTTCAGTGTGTCTGTTTCTTTGTAACCTGTATTTTCAACAGAAGTTTTTTCAAAAACAAACTTAGGCTCCAACCATTTACTATCTTTTAACTGAATTTTGGGTAATGAAAGGCTGTAGTGTTTGGCTGTGTCATTTAAGGCGATTGGACAACAATCTTTTGTATTTCCATTAGGATCAATCTTTATTCCTTTATTCACAGTACCACAAACCAAGTTTACTAGACATACCTTTGCATTAAAATCAGGATTATTAAGTCCGCATTGTTCACTAGGAGGAAGAGGTCTGTAGAATGCTTTTCCGATATTATAAGTTGCGACAGGTGTATTCTGACACTTGTATGTTTCAAAACATTGACCATCTATTACTTTAACTTCAGTATCGGCTTTACCTATTGGCAATGCTCGATCTTTTAATTTTTGAGAATAACCGTAATTTCCTTGTTTTTCTGACTTTAAAACGCAAACGTCTCCCGAATAACAGTCTCCATTGTCTACAAAAATTTTATTATATATTATTCCTGGCAAGGTTTGTTTTAGTGTCCCACAACTGAATACTCCACTACAAGTAAACGCAGAACTAGATATATCGACTGAAATGGGTTCTTCTACGTATGAAATTCTGATTTTTCCGCAAAAGGTTTCCGTTAAACAGGAAACAATTCTGTTGTAGTTTTCTACACGATCATATACGGTTGAATAACTATACCTAGGCACTGGATGAACATTAGAATTTAAAATAGATATGGTTACCAAAGCAGTGCAATAATCAGTCTCTCTTCTTACTACAAATTTAATGTTTCCTGTTTCAAGATTCTCCAATTTAAAATCTATTCCATCGCTTTGTTTGATTTGTGTGACGCTGTTTGGCTTTACATTGCCTTCGAAAATGCTATATTTAAAATCATCATTTGGATTAACATTTTTTAGGGAGAGCACTGCGGAAGCCAAACCATCTCCTGAACAATCGCTATTTACGGACGTTGGCACCAAAGCCATTGAGCAAAGAATTATATCAAATTCCTTGTGATAAGTCAATCCAGGACATGGGCCATCTATTGTAAGTGTATAATGTCCTGGACCATTGGCTGGATTTAAGTTTTGACTGTTTGAAGTGAATCCGCCTGGGCCTGTCCAATGGTAGTATATAGCCGATTGGTTGGTATTTATGACGGTAAAAATAGCGCCCTTAGGGAATCCTCCGCCTGGTCCCGCAGGGTAAACTTCATGGGTTGCAGAAAATACAACTTCTGACGAATTACATATGGGAATATTCACGTCTAATGTTTGCATACATTGTTTGGAATCGGTAACAACAATATTGTAATAGCCAGGAGAGGTTATGTTTGTTAGGTTCTGAGCTTGATTTTGAAAATCATTTGGCCCAGTCCATTTATAAGTATAAGGCGGACTTCCACCGGTAACTTTAATAACAGCTGTAGCGGTTCCGCAGTCGTTTTGATCTTCGCAACCCTGAACACTCACTGTTTCAATGGATAAATTGGATCCTGGTACTTTAAACGTGGTTTCTTTTTTGCATTGATTCTTATCCAGAACCGTTAATTTATAATCGCCCGCTGCTAAGCCGGTGATCGAGTTGCTTGTCGCCCCGGTTGACCAATTTAACTGGTATGGAGCAGTACCTCCGCTCACATTCACTTGTATGGAGCCACTAGGCGGTATGGGGCAACTGCTGGTAATATTACTGGTGACTACAATAGGCGTGGATTGAATGATTTGATAGGTTTCTGTTTTCTTGGTTCCACACCGATCGGTAATGGTAACTGAATAGCTACCTAAAGCCAAGCCAGTATTAATACGACCTCCCCATCCATTGCTCCAATCTATTTTATAGGGTTCCGAACCTCCAGCTATGTCTAAGCGAATAGTGCCATTATTTAGGCTGCCAGGACATAGTGGAGTGATGTCTGCTATTGTGCTGATTGGAGGATAGATTTCGTCGTTGAGCTGAATGGAACGGGTAGCAGTACATTGGCCGCTTTGTAAAGTAAGGGTATAAGTACCAGCAGATAAATTGGAGATGCGGTTGGTAGTAGCGCCAGTAGACCACGTGAAGGTTGCTCCTTCCGGTAAAAAAGCCAACTCCAAAGCGCCGTTTGATTGGCCGGCACACACAGGATCAATGGCGACACCACTTTGAAGGGTTGTAACCAATTCAGCATCTTTAGTAGAGCCTAGGGTGAATGGAAAATTTCCTTGACAACTTTGCGAATCAGATACCCTCAATTCATAATTGCCGCTGGATAAGTTTTCCCAGGTTAAGGGATTGGTAGCGGTTATGGGTCTCCCATCTGGACCATATAATGTTACCTGATAGGGTGCAGCGCCGCCTTTTGGGCCATCATTGCCTCTGAAAACCAATGATCCATTGGCCGTTTGGCAATTGGTGGGTTGTTGGATAGAGCGTTCTAATCCCTGAATGGTAATGTTTCCACAATCGGAAGCGATGGATGCGTTGTAATGCAATTTGCAAGGATTACCACCTGCAACATTCACGGTTACATCGATGCTGTAATCCCCAGCACATAGGTTTTTAAAGATATAACTCCCTTTCCTTAGCTGAGTAGTGCTTAAGGTCTGGTTTTGGGGCTTTTTGATTAAATCAATCTGGTAATTGCCAGCATTGCCAGCAATACTTACTTCAATACTGCCACTACAACTACCACCCTTCGCTGCGGTGGATTGTATTTTAATTTGTGCAGTACCTAAGGTGCAAAATAGGACTGACAATACCGCCAAAATAGTCGTCTTTTTCATTAACATGGCTTAGGTCATTATGGTGTGGTGATAAAATCATATGAAAATCCTACTAGCATTTTTCTCTTGCTGGTTATCGCAATCCCGTTTCTTTTGGGTGAAATTCCAATAGGTTTTGAGCTCCAGAAAGGTTGGTAATCTTTGCTAGCAGCAGTTTTGGTATCATAAGAAAAAAAATATGTTTGTCGCAGTGTTGAAATTTGGTTCAGGGATAACGTAATTGCTTAAAAATACCACTCCTTTTTTCTTGTCAATATTATAGCAATAGGAAGCGCTAAAACCTGTGGTGTTGCCGCTATCAACTCTGCCAAAATCAAAGGTTATCTTTCTACCTTCATCGAAGTAAAAATCCAACTTCTGATAGGCTAGAATCGATTTGGCCCAAGAGTTTTGACCAGGATTGATGAGCAATTCTAAAAAATGCAGCATATCTGCGGCTGTAGCCTTTACGCTCATGGCACTTTTGAAAGCGCCTAAATCATCCCAATGCGGTACGGGTTGATCTTTTTCATCGTAGCCGATAGGGTAGTTGTATTCGTTGGCACTAATAGACACCTTTGACCCCATCATGCCCAAGGGAGGACGGATTTCGTCATGAAACAAGTTTTCAAAACTTTGACCATAGAGTTTTTCAAGCACTCGCCCGAGTAAGGCATAGTTGATGCGAGAATACTTGTTGGAAAGACTTTGGTTATAATAAGATTTAACTACAAAGTCAATTAATTTATTTATAGTGTAATGCTTTAAAGGTATCTGAGGGTTTTGACCAACTGTGATGTCGGTAGGTAGATCAGGTAAAATGTTGTTGTGAACGATTAAATCTCGGATAGTGATTAAGGAATTGTGCAACTTAAATTCAAATTGAGATGGAAATTCGATGTATTGGCCAGCCGCGTCGTCAATGCCATTGCCAATTCTGGTGAAGCTGTTAAATTTTTCAATAGCCGCAATACAAGTGAAAGCGGCACTGAGTTCGCCAATTTCGTAGAGGGTATTGGCGGAGGGCAGCTGCGGCTTGCTTTTATCAATGCTGCCATAGGCATACAGCGTGCTCTTACCTTCGTTAACTACCCCAATCATAAACGATAAATGAGGTCTATTTTTTAAAAGCTTACGGGCTTCACTGTCTATGTACTGATCTTGCCTGCTGATCTTAGGGTTATCGGTAATCACCGGAACTTCCTGCACGGGCAGTGGGGTTTCCTTGCGCACGCAGGCGAGGAGGGTGATGAGGAAAAGGGTATAAATTATCTTTATTTTCATAACAATTTGCGTTATCATTATAGAAATTTATTCACAGAGCGCTAGCGCCTTGATGATCTCCTCTCCCAATTTTTGAGGATCTGACATTTCAGATAATGGATAATGGTAGTTTTTTTCTGGTATATAAAAAAAACCTTTACCTGGCCCAGCATTTTTTGTGATTCCGAAATGAATTTCATTCTTTAGTGTACCAATACTAGAAAATTTAGCACCTCTAGTGAATTCAGTATAAGATCTTACTTTCGCGGCTTTAAATAGCGGTTTGAGTACGTTCCTATCATATTTTCCTATCGGAGGCTCTATTTCTCTATAGTAGGTAAAGGTTTTTAAAGCGGTCTGCCCAATAATAGAAGGATCGTCTTCTTTATCAAGTGCAAATACAGGCTCAGAAAATCTTAATCCACCTGAACCAGCATACAGTTGAGAGTGAATAAAAAGCTTATCGCCTCTTAAATAAACACCAATTGATCCATTCATAATAATATGTTTTAATTGACAATCGAAAAAAGCAAAGTAACTGAGGGATTTAATGCACTCGCATCGGCTTGTAAGGCCGCTTGTAGGTCTATGTCCAAGCCTGGCGGAGGCACCCCAATACGTAGTTGTCGAATATTGATTGGAGTCTTTGAAGGATCGCCGATAATAATGCCACCAAAATCAGCACCTATAAAATTACTCAACTTTTTCATGTAATTTCTCACCTTACTTTCCACCGCTTTTAGATTTTTGTAAGTAGGCGAACCTAAGTTAATACTCTTGACGCTGACTGCGGTACCTGATGCTGGAATGTAACCATCAATAACCGGAAAATTAGGCGGCCAGCCAGTAACTTTAGGATCAAATCCAAATTGAGTTTCGATTGATCGGCCTCGCTGGAATGGAGGTTGTGCCCAAATTCCAGATGCAGTAGGGCTTAATTGATCAAAATAGTCGTCTAAATCATAATCTGCCGCAACATAGTCATCTAAATCTTTCTTTAAAAGCTCAGGGGTCATACCCGGAACTCCTTTTAAGTATTCTGATGCTTTTTCAAGTTTATCAATATCTTTCCTCAGAGTGGCATTTGTAGATAAAGCTTTCCAAGCAGAGACCAAATCAGGATTCTTACCCATTGCTGCCATCAGATCTGGGTCATCTGCCAAGTCCTCAAGCAATTTAGCTATTTCATCTATGTCTCCTCCGAATTCAGCATAAGCCCTATCAAAAATACTCGCAAAATCGTCGTACAGTTGGGGATTACCTGCCAGCCAAGCGAAAACTTTCTTTGATATTGCGTTACCTCGGTTTAAGAAGTTTTTGATTACTTCTTCCACTTTGGCTGCATATTTTGAAAATGCTTTGGCAAAAGCTGTGCCCAATTTAAGAAATTTACAACTCGAAACAGGGGTGAGATTGGGGGGATTTGCAAAACTTGGAGCGCCGCGTAGCGGGCATGATAGGTGAACGATGGACTTTACTGTACCGCTAAATTTCGCAAATAATCCCGCTAATCTTGGAGAGCGCCCAGCCCAATCCGCTCCATACGGTACGATGATTAATGCAGCCGTTAACGAAGCATTTCCATAATCCCCCTCAATTAAATATATGGTGGCCTGCGCAATATCGGCTACTTCGCCAAGAATCGGTACAAATCCTACCAAATCGAGCGTAGTATGTAAACCTTGGCTAGCGGCTTGATCCTGAAAAAGCTCAAACAATTGGCGAATTTTATCAACCGCCTGTTGGTCATCAGGTTTATTCACAATTTGCCATACGCCCAGCACGCAATTCCACTGGTAATAGGTGTACACCTTGGTGGCTTCATCTCTTCTTACCAGTACCCAGTCTTTGTAGGTTTTTCCACCAGGGTTAAGCGCATAGAGCATTCCCCCGCCGGTCATATTGAAATTGAAATAGACATTTATTTCTCCAGAGGTGATGTTCTCGGCGATTTGAGATAAGTCATTTGGACAGATTTTATAAAATCCATTTGGCACATCAAACTGATCGGTGAAAGTCCCAATTGCCGCTTTTGAACTTACCAAAGGACCAAATGGTCGGGGAATCAAAGGTTTGAGGGGCGAAATGGTCGCTTTATGGATGTTGTAAGCCTCGTCGCAGCCGTCTGCTTCATTGTTAAGGATCAAATGCTCGCCAAAATAGGTTTCTACAGGGATGGTGGCAGGAACCTCGAATTCTTTACTTATGCTATTTCTTGCCAGCAAAGATTCTTGTGCTTCAAGTATTGCTCCTACTTCAAAGAAACCAACGAGAATTTTAACTTCACCTTGAGTTGCCCAGCGTCCCGAATAAATAGCACTCAAAACACCATTGTTAAATGACGAGTATCCAGAAAGTGCACCTTTAAAGATGTCTTTTTCAAGTTCCGGGTCTATATGGTATCGCCAGATGGAGTTTTTAGGTAGCATTACCAAATGCCCAGAAGGAACTATTACAGCTACTGATTCCTCCTGTAAACCTGCTGTACAAAGAACTGCCTCCTTTTCTGAAGCCGGTGAAGGAGCAGTTTTGGGCGGCGTTTTATCAAAAATTTCCGGTGTTTTGGCATCTATAAAATTGGGCAGCATCAAATCAAAAGCCACGGTATGGATTACCGTAGGGCCGTCGCTGTTTTTGTAATTCAAAAAATGATCCAAGCCGGCAGTCAAAAAGGCGGCATCAGTAGGGTTGGTACATTTTACAAACAGGTAGTCTTGGCCGTCGCACTCGGCGCCTTCAAAGAGGTGCAACCAATAGCCCAATTTGGCATTGGTAAAGTGTTGTTCGGCGTCTTCGAGGTAGTTGTTGCAATCACAGATGTTGTCGTTTTTGCTAATGAAAGCAAATGACTCGTTATAACCAAAACCTTTAAAGGAATTGAGGGCGGTTTGTGCTACGCCTTTGAGGTTGTTAACGTCTTTTCCGCCAACCTTAAAAGTTAAATTGGCGTCATCGCGTACGCATATGTTTTGGGTACATCCGGGGTCGGCGCAAGGATCCCGGCGAAGCTCCGGCTGACGTGCCTGTGGGCGCGAGGTGATTTCAATGGGAATAGCAAAGAAGCCTTTTCTTTCGAAGTATTCTTTGATGTTGCAAGGGTTTTGCGAAAGATCCTTAAGCTCTATTGAGGCATAACTTTCACAACCGTCAAAAAAACCAACCGTTAACTGGTACTCGAAGCCAGGGCTTACATCAATGGTAGCACTATTGCCAACTGGAGTAGGCGATGCACCAGGCTCATCATTAAAAATCATGAGCCACTTATAATTCTTAGCACTTTCAGTTGTTACGGCCTTGAGTTGAATCAATTCTTGAGGGCAGGCGCCATCTTGTTGGTTTGATTCAATGCTTATTTTGTGGTCTTTGATTCGAATTTTATAATGGGCTATACATACATTACCATCTACATCAACCACGGTTTGGGTATAATCACCATCTTCCGTGACTTTGAAAACCAATTCCAAGTCTTCAGAGGTGGTATGCTCCCACGTTATACATTGTGGTTTTTTAATATGGGTTTGGCCGATGCGTACCTCTTGACCCCTACATACATCGATGGGATCAGGTTCATAAAGACAACCATCCCCGAAATTCACCACCACCTTCATGTAGCGGCGTTGGGGGTCAACAACAACCGGGGATCCAAGTGGAGATAGCAATTCAAAGAAGTATTCTACCATTTGTGTATACTTCCCTAGGGTATCAGCTAATGCCAAATGAAACGCTTGCCGAAGATTTACTGCGCCAGGGTAAGATGCATCTACAATGATTGGGTTATTCCAAGCACTTGGTTGTGTAAAATGCGGGGAAAAAGGGGAGTTGCGTAACAACACCAAGTTGAAGGTGTCTT
Organism: Saprospiraceae bacterium; assembly: GCA_040401995.1. Lineage (GTDB taxonomy): Bacteria > Bacteroidota > Bacteroidia > Chitinophagales > Saprospiraceae > Haliscomenobacter. The sequence goes on along the minus strand of JBBANM010000071.1, from coordinate 2,631 downwards.
TAAACCAAAGCGGGCTAGTAATTGACCATTCTAAATTGACCAGTTGTTTGGGGTCAGTAACCAAAATGCTGTCCTTTACAAACCCGGCAGTTGGAAGTACAGGACAACCTTTGGCAATAATGATGGTATCGCCAAGCTGAACGCACCCGCTATCAGGTTTTCGAATAGCTGGGCAATAATGGCCAGGAGTAAGCTTTGAAAAAGTACGGCTTTTACTCCAACTCTGGCCAAAATCTAAGCTATATTCTACATTAGAGTTATAAGTTGGGCGGCTAAACCGAATGATGGCATTGGCCGAATCGCAATTCGAGGGATCGGTAACTTGGCAGTAAGGAAAAGATTCTTCTAGTACAGTAATAGTAGTGGAGTCGCTACAACCAAGAGAATCGATTACAAAGGCTTTGTAATACCCTTTGCTAAGATTCGAAAATGAATTGGAAGACTGCGTGGCGCTATTGCCTTTGCGGTAAAGCAAACCAGTAGAAGGAGTTTCAACATTGATTTTAGCACCGGTATTTCCGGTGGCACAATCGGTATTGTTCAGCATTTGTACGCCAGTTATTTTTACTGGCATCCATTGGCGTATTTTTATTTGAGCGGTATCTAAACATCCCAAAGAGTCTTTGGCTTCAACAACAAAAGCTCCGTTTGGAACCTTCAAAAAGGTAGCATTTTTATTGAAATCCGTTATCCCTACCAAACGATAATTGATAGTACCCCGATTATTTGCACTAGTTGCCGTTATCGTAGCATTATTTGGAATACAATCCAGTTCGCCGCTTTTGGTTAGACTAATAGCCAAAAGAGGTGGTTCGGTAATAACAACCGTTGTAGTGGCGATACAACCCTTTGTATCAATGGCGCTTAAAGTATAGTTTCCACTGCCCAAGCCTATTAAATCAGTACTAAAATTGAGGCTGCCTTGGGGGGCAATAATGTAGTTTACTGTACCTCTTGCATTGCTAGCTTGTGGAATGACTTTGACATTATTAAGTTCACAGTCTTTATCGTTTTCTAATTGATAATTGATAGACAAAGAAGGAAGCACGACTAAACTGCGCTGGGCATTAGCACTACAGCCATTATTGGTAACCTGAACATTATAATTATAGCTTCCAACGGACGTAGGAGAAACATCGATGAAACTGATGTTGGCGCCGGTACTCCATTGGTAGGGGCCGGTGCCAATTGCTGTAAATCGGGCAATTGAACCTAAACAAATAGTATCTGGACCGGAAATACTCACATTAGGAAGGGGTAACACCGGAACGCTAAAGCTAGCGCTATTAGAGCAGCCATTGGTAGTTACGGTTAGGGAATAACCGCCGGGGGTAACACTCACACCAGCGGTGGTAGCGCCATTGCTCCACAGGTAGCTGTCGGCAGTATAAACACTGTATAAACTGGATGATTGCCCCTGGCATACTGCGCTAGGCCCACTAATGGCTACCAAAGGAAGGGCTTTTACAACTACTGCTTGCAAAGCAGTGCTGGTGCAGCCATTCGCAGTTACTGTGACGGTGTAGGTAGTATTGGAGCTCGGTGTGGGCGTGATGGCGGCGGTTGTTGCTCCCGTACTCCACGCATAAGCCGTTCCACCGCTGGCAGTGAGGTTGGCAGGTTGACCATTGCAAATGCTTGAAACGCCAGTAATGACAGCACTAGGTAAAGGTGTAACAGTGACTTGCTTACTTGCTACGGCACTACAGCCATTTTGTGAAACGGTTACCGAATAAGTGGTGGTGGCAGCCGGAATAGGATTGATCGCCGTACTTGTTGCACCCGTACTCCAAGAATAAGCCGTTCCGCCGCTGGCAGTTAGGGTGGTGGTTTGTCCAGCACAAACCGTTGACACGCCAGTAATAATCGGCGTAGGCAGTGGCGTCACATTCACCACTTGGCTGGCTACGGCGCTACAACCATTTTGAGTGACGGTAACGGTATAAGTTGTAGTAAAGGCCGGACTAGGGCTGATAGCGGCCGTTGTTGCTCCCGTACTCCATGCATAAGCCGTTCCGCCGCTGGCAGTGAGGTTAGCAGATTGTCCGGCGCAAATCGTTGAAGAGCCGGAGATTGTTGGCGTAGGCAAAGGAGTTACACTGACCAATTTGCTGGCGGACGCGCTACAGCCATTTAGAGTTACCGTTACATTGTAAGTGGTATTGGTTGCGGGCGTAGGACTGATGGAAGCCGTAGTAGCGCCAGTACTCCATAAATAAGTGGAGCCACTGCTAGCGGTAAGCACAGCAGGCTGTCCGGCACATACTGTTGAAACCCCGGAAATGGTAGGCAATGGCGTTACACTCAGCTGTTTATTGGCTGTGGCGCTACAGCCATTTTGGGTAACAGTGACGGTATAGGTGGTGGTGCTCGAAGGCGTAGCGGTGATGGCGGCCGTGGTAGCGCCGGTGCTCCATTGATAGGCCGTTCCCCCGCTGGCGGTAAGGGTTGCCGATTGTCCGGTACAGATGGACGAAACCCCGGAAATAGCAGGGGTAGGTAGCGCAATTACGCTGACACTTTTACTGGATCCAGAGGCGCAACCGTTTTGGCTTACGGTTACGCTATAGGTAGTAGTGGTGGCTGGCGTAGCGGTGATGGACGAAGTCGTCTCTCCTGTGCTCCAAGAAT
>JBBANM010000070.1:0-36427 GCA_040401995.1 Saprospiraceae bacterium | reverse complement strand
TCTTAACAATTATCTTTTCCGCCTTTTTCTGTCCAATTTTTGGGGAGCAGTACATTTTCAGTTTAACCCTGAGGTGGGTGTTATTAATTCCCTGGGTGGAATTACCCGGGTTAAATATCCATTTCAAGTAGAAATTCCAGCCGGTGCGGTGGATAAAGAAACGGAGCTGTTCATTTCACCCATTGCCTCGCAGACAAGACTAGGTAATGGTTCGGATAGCATTCAAATTGGTGGCTTTCAGTTGTCGCCAAGTACAGTAACTTTAAAAAAGCCAATTTCGATTTCTTTTACGCCGAATTTAGCGGTAAAATCAACCAATAAGTTTTTTGCTTATTATTTCAATGGGCCAAAAAATCCGTTTAACAATACGACTAAAAGCAATAAACTTAAATTGAGTGATGATCAGGTTAGCTACGATGCTAAAAGCAATATTGTAAAAGTGGCTGTATCTCAAATGACTTATGTTTTCTTAGTTGCTGATATTAAAGTAAGCCTAAGCATTGGCGGAGTACAGAAAAAGGCTATCATTATTCAAAATGGCAGTGTTGATAATTGTAATTGCGGCAATATTACGGTCAAAGAATTGAAATACCCCTTGAATACGGTCTTCAACACGAGCGAAGAATTGCAAATTGCCGAGCGCAATGAGGCTTTCCGGGTGCTCAATTTGCCGGTAAATACCAATCCGTATGAATATATTAACACTTTAACTGTTGATAAATGTAGCTCAAAGGCCTATCAGGTAACTGCGATCCAGGAAGTTATTAGCGGTAATCTGGGCGGTATACCTTGGCGAGTAAATGTGTATCGCGCTTCTTCGGTAAGCATTGCGACCACTACTCAACGCTGCCCAATAACTACCCCTTGTCATCAAGGATGTCCGCAATAATCAGGTTAAATCTTAGCCAAGTTGAACACATTCTATATTGAAGAACGCTAGCATGAGATCTGCCTCGTGTACAAAAATTACCAACATGGTAGAAGTTAAATCAAACCCTGAACTGACTTTACCCCAAGGTGTAACGTTAGATGTAAAATTGGCTTTTGTTGTTTTTGTCGCTTGTATCTTTTTGGCTTGTTATATCGAGTTTGTTCCTTACTGGGAAACCAAAGAAATAAAATCAGGTGTAAAACAAGCAAGCGAGCAATTAAAACGACCATCCGCAGAGCCAATTAGTTTTGAAACGTTTATGCCAGTTTCTTTAGGAGTAGAGGAGCCTTAATCTGTAAAATTTGATAAATAGGAGGGGGCCGGTTGATTTTCAAACCGGCCCCCTCTTCAATTTTAGCAATATGGCTTAAGATTATGCTCGTAGTTGTTACCTGGTTGTTCTATTTCCGCTGTCTCAATTGAAAAACATTGCCCTCTGGATCTTCTCCATCACAAAGTAAAAAAGGGTAACCGTCAAAGGTTTTAATTTTTTGCAGGTGCACATGATCTTGCAACAGACGCTCTCGGGTGCTATGCAGATCCTCGTCCACGTCAAAAACCAATTTGGTGTTGTTGTCAAATTTGGATACCTCTTCGCTCGAATATTGATCACCAATTTTATGCAACCCAATATGGCAATGACCCGCTTTTAAGAGCAACCATTCCGATTTTGACTCTTCAACGATTTCTAATTTTAGCAAGTCGACATAAAAGGATTTCAATTGGTCTACATTTTGCACAAATAGGATGATGGTGTCTAAGCTTAAGGTCATAACGGACAAGGTTTTATGGGTAAGAACAGAAGTGTTAAATTGATTGTTCATGAGCGGTATCTAGCCCCCTATTGTAATACCATCCACCTACTAAACCGCCAATGATAAAACCTACAATTACTGACGCCGACAACATAAGAAAGAGTTTATAAGGCAACAAACCCATGACCACAAAACCTAAGCTAAATAAACGGGTGGGAATCATGATGACCAAAGTTGAATAGATGGCATTTCGTTTGGTAGCGCCAAACATAGGAATCATGGCTGCATACACCCAAACCAGCATCCATCCAAATACAATGTGCAAAGGTAAAAAATAGGCTGGTACTAGTGGATTGGGGGTGATGTTGTGTGCTTCCAGAAATTCAATAATAGCGGGTCCAGAGATGAGCGCTCCATTGGGCGTATCGATGATGTTGATGATCATTCCAGCGATAAAACCACCGATAAATACGCGTTTGAGGTTGATTGCCTGTTTCATTGTCGTTGCTTTTTAAATGACATAAGTGATTTGACAATGCAAAGATGCAAGGCTATTCTTCCTCGAAATTGTAGAATATTGCTGTTTTTAGAAATTCACCCGGGGTGAGTTCCGCGTATTTTTTGTAAGTGTGGATAAAATGAGCCTGGTCGTTAAACCCTAGTTCATAAGCCACCTCGGTAAGTGATTTTTTTTGAAAAATAAGTTTCCGGGCTTCGTTGAGCTTCAATTGCAATTGATAAGCATAGGGTGCAATTCCCACCTCTTGTTTGAACAAACGCAGCAAATGAAACTTGCTCAAAAACGCCTCTTTGGCCAAATCATCTAAAGAAAATTTTGATTTGTAATTGGCGTCAATGTATCTCCGGGCTTTTAGGATGGCTTCTTGGTTTTTTACCGAGTTTTGGACTAGGGCGTCGTTATCGCTGTGTTCTACTAAAAAATTGTAAACTAAGTTTTTTGCCTCTTCTTGGGTGACATCATCTTCAAAATACGACAATAATTTACCCACTGCTTCATTCAGCGGTTTTGCGGATTGAAAGCGGTTAAAAATAGAAAGCTTAGCCCCTTGTTCCTCTAATTCTTCAATGAGCTGGGCTTTGAAATTAAATACACTTACCGTCCAGCCGATTTTGGGATCTGGCTTGCCTTTGTGAACCAATTCCGGCCTGATAAAGTAAGTATCATTTTGTTGGAGGGCATACTCCGTTTGTCCTATTGTAAACGTCCCCTTTCCTTCATGGATCAACCCAATTTGATAGTTCTTGGGGAAATAAAAAATATCATCCCAATGATTGCCCCTGAAATGATAAATGGAGAAATCATCGGTATGTGGACTAGATTGGCCAGTGAAACTGATTGAAATATTTTGTAGCCGTTTACTCATAAAAAAGTGTTAACAATTGTGTCTTTGAAATTGAACCTAATAAAAGTCTCTCTTCACTGCAACCTTTGTAACAAATTTCAGTATAACTCATACAAGAAAAGCATTAACCAAATGCCACCAGCCAATGAAAAAGGGGAGCTCCGGTAAATTCATCTACTCCATATTTTTGTATTCAAAAATTTTTCCTTCTGGTTGTGAGCCCCCTTTTTCAATTTTAACTCTTGATCATACAGTCTATTTTCTTTCCGCTTGAGCTTTCAAAAACTGGCTCAATTCTTCAAGGTGATCGGTATTGAGAAAATCCACCTTTGCATCCAATAGAACTTTCCACACATCAACCGATTCCGGACTTGCCCACAATCGCAAACGTTTGCCTTCCTTGTGTACCGCAGCAACCAAATCATTTAAACGCTGCTGCTCGGTTACAGGGATCGGACCTTTACCAAACCATTTCACCTGACTGGCATAGCTGTCGCTAATCACCGGCATCTGGCCTACGGTATAACCTTTACCAATATCCCCTGGGCGGCCATCGAGCGCAATGTAGCGCACTGAATCCTGAAGCAAAGTCGAAAAAGGGCGATCGCCAGAAATGAAGATTGTACAAGCGCCATATTTCATGTCCTTATCGGTATAGCGGGTTAATATATTCTGATAAGGCGCCAGCTGTTTTTTGAGCAATTCATACACCGCTTCACCTTGGGTTTTGATGTCGATCATCAGGAAAAACGGAGCATTGTCGTTGGGGTACACTTTGCCGCCATTTTTTTGGATAATGGCTGCCAAAGGTTTGAGGTAAAGATTGCGCAAGGAACGGAGGGTGTCAGGCGATCCCGGGCGTTCATGCGAAACGTATAGCTCACCGCCAATGATGTACACATCGGCTTCAACGCTATGAAACCCCGCTGCAAGCGCATCCATCAACGGATGGGGGTGTTCATAATCGTTGTGGGCATGCTTAATCGGGTTTTGAGCAAAAGTACTTACGCCAAAAAACAAAAGAGAAAAAGAAATGAAAAAATGTTTCATTGGTAATGGAGTTGGTGAGTAATCATGACCCCGCAAGGTCGCAAATGGTTGACCATCTAACCTGCTTTTTTTTCTCAGAAAGAATAAAGTTCAATTCCAAGAAACCATGAGAAAAAAAGTTCAAATTTACTTTCGTGTAAGAATTGCCTTGATTGGTCTCAATTTCCCGGTTTGTCGTCGTTTGCTTTGGGAGAATTGCCGCCAAAAGAGAATAATTTGTACCACACAGGTCAGGCCTGAGAAACAAAAGTGCTTCTACCGACCGAACTGCTAAACCGTTACAAATATTTATTTTTCAAAAAAAACCTAAAACATGGCTTGGTTAATTGCCCTTTGGTGGATTCTTCCGATTCTTTTATTCTTCTTGTTTTACCGCTTGTTCTTTAAGCTTTTTGGTATCATCATTGTACCTGAAGACAAGATTGGCTTGGTAACGCTCAAATTCGTTTTGTTTGGCGACAATAAGCAGCTGTCTTCCGGGCGCATCATTGCTACCGATGGACAGGCTGGTTATCAAGCGCAGACTTTAGCCCCCGGATTGCATTTTTGGAAATGGCTTTGGCAATACAATGTGACTCTGGAGCCGTTGACCATTATCCCTTCGGGTAAAATGGGGTTGGTAATGGCCAAGGATGGAAACGAACTTCCTAAAGGTCGCGTGTTGGCGCAATCGGTTCCTTCCGACTCTTTCCAAAATGCGGAATTGTTTATCCGCAATGGCGGACAAAAAGGTCGTCAGGCGGCCATCATTACTGCGGGTTCCTACCGCATCAACACCTTCTTGTTTGATGTTACAGTTGCTGAAATGACCCAAATCGAAGAAAACAAAGTGGGTATCATCACCACCCTTGATGGCGAACCTTTGGAAATGGGTCAAATCGCCGGTCTGGATGTACCTGGACACAACAACTTCCAGGATGCCGATCTATTCTTGAAAAACGGCGGGCGACGGGGTCTACAACAGCAAATTGTATTGGCAGGTATGTACATTTTCAACCCTTGGTTTGTACAGATCGAACAAGTTGACATGGTACATATTTCCATTGGTACGGTTGGGGTGGTCAACTCCTACATCGGGCCTGAAGGGAAAGACGTCAGTGGCGATGACTTCAAACATGGTAACATCGTGGCAAAAGGATACAAAGGCGTTTGGAACGAGCCGTTGGGCCCTGGAAAATACCCCCTCAATCCTTACACTATGAAAGTGGAGATTGTGCCTACCACTAACTTGGTGCTCAACTGGGCCTCGGCGCGCAACGAATCGCACAACCTGGATCGTCACTTGTCGACTATCACCGTGCGTTCTAAAGACGGGTTCCCTTTCAACCTCGACGTTTCGCAGATCATCCACATTCCTAGTCACGAGGCGCCCAAGGTGATCGCACGCTTTGGTACCATGATGAACCTGGTATCGCAGGTGTTGGAGCCTACTATTGGTAACTACTTCCGCAACTCAGCGCAAGGTGCTGACGTCATCTCCTTCCTTAATCAACGGAAAGAGCGTCAGACCCAAGCCAAAGAACACATCGTCGAGGTGTTGGAGCAATACAACGTCAATGGGGTAGATACCTTGATCGGCGACATTGCCCCTCCTGATTCTTTGATGAAAACCCTGACTGATCGTAAACTGGCGGAAGAGCAAAAAACGACCTACGATACCCAGCGTTTGGCTCAAGAAACGCGCCAAGCATTGGAAAAAGAAACTGCTATTGCCGATATGCAGAAAAAAATCGTTGAAGCTCAGGAAGGGGTACAAATTGCCGATCGCATCGCTGATGCAGCGGTGAAAAAAGCCAATGGGGAAGCTTCCAGTGTAAAATTGCAAGCAGAAGCAGAATCACAGCGCGTCAAATTGTTGGCCAACGCCGAGGCGGAAAAATTGCGCATGATGGGTAATGCCGAAGCCGAACGCACCCGCGCAACGGGTGAGGCGGAAGCTGCTAAAATTCTGGCGATCGGTAAGTCGAACGCCGAATCTTACGAACTCCAAGTGAAAAGCGTCGGCGCCGAAGGTTTTGTGCGCATGAAAGTTACCGAAAGCATTGGTAAAGAAGGCGTTAAAATCATTCCTGATGTGTTGATTACCGGCGCTGGTGAAGGCAGCAGTTCGGTGATTGATTTACTGGGTTTGAAATTGCTAGAAAACTGGAAAAAATAACCGATTAGGAAGGGTTGAATAAACAATATCCCAATTCGTTAGGGTTGATTTTTAGAGATGCCAGAAGTTATAGGACAATTTGACTAATTTGCCCTGTCTTTTGGAACAAGCTCTAAAATCATCCCAGATGGATTGGGATTTTTGTTTTGATCAACCTTTAGTACCCAAACATGTCTTTTTACACTTACTTACTTTTGTTTGGATCGGCCTTGATTGCCAGCGCACTTAATGCCGTGGCAGGCGGTGGAAGTTTTTTTACATTTCCCGCTTTGTTGTTTAGTGGCGTCAATATTTTGAGCGCCAATGCTACCAGTTCCTTTGCTCTTTGGCCAGGTTCAATTGCTAGCGCTTATACCTATCGTAATGAATTGGACATCCCTCGCAAGCCGCTGATTTGGCTGTCTTTGGCCAGTTTTTTGGGGAGTTTAATTGGAACCATCTTACTACTTCGCACGCCATCAGATGTGCTTAAATCACTTTTGCCTTACCTCATTGGGAGTGCCACCTTGTTGCTGATTTTCAAAAAACAATTGGCTGGAAAAAAGAAAATCGGTGCTCCTGAAAAACCAAAACCTTTGGCGCGGGTTGCTTTTTTTCAGTTTTTGATCTCCATTTACGGCGGCTTTTTTGGCGGCGGTATGGGCATCTTGATGTTGGCCGCCCTGAGTTTGATGGGGTTCAAAAACCTCACCCAAATGAATGCCTTGAAAACGATTTTAGGCGCTTGCATTAATAGTGTAGCAGTTTTACTGTTTGTCATCAATCAGCAAATTCATTGGCAATTCGGCCTCGTAATGGTTGTTGGCGGTCTTATTGGCGGCTACCTCGGCGCATATTGGGGCGCAAAAGTGCCAGCTAAAATCTTACACCTTTTTATTGTTTCTGTTGGTACGTTCTTTACGCTGTGGTTTTTCTTCCATGGGTAAAAATTATTTCTTATCCCTCTCCAGTTGATTGTAGTAAGCCACAATTTTGACTAAATCTTTATTGTTGCCCATATCCAATTTCTGGGTTTTGAGGTATTCCGTCAAAGCAACATCCTGACCTGGTAGTGCCTCCAAAATCCCTTTTTTATTGGGCCGGAATTTTTTCAATACCGGGTATCCTTTTTTGACCACATAATAATCCACTTTGCTCACAAATTCGTCATAGGTGCGGCCAGTTCCCATGGCACGCGGAGGATCAGCAGCAACAAAGTTTACTTCATGACGGATATACAAAGAGGTCTGACCCTCATACAGCACCTCCATAATTTCTCCGTTTACATTCTCGCTGTGGACAATGCGTTGGAAACGTACGGTATCTTGGATATTGGGATCATAAATTCGAAGCTCCTTGATTTTATCCATGTTGATGATAATCGAATCCCCTTGAGAACGTTTGGCCAATACACTTTGCTCATCGAAAAACACGACCTTAACCGGGACGTTTTTAAGCATAGAATTGTCTTTAAAAACAAAATTGCCTTTCTCCCAAGTATTTTTCCAAAAAGGAGAGCCACGCAAGTTACGATCATCGGTCATGCGCAAACGGCGAAACAAATCCGTATAGGGTCGATTGTCCAACATCCCATTGAGCTGCCCAGATTGTGCATTTAAAGTGAAAGTTAGAAGCAAAACATATAAACTTAGAACGAATGATTTCATTGGTGTTTGGTTTTAAAAAAATTAGAATTGCGTTTATTTCGGTCAGCCTAAGAGCTTATTCAGGATTCTGGTTCGATGGCGAAAATGAGCTAAAATTCGCACCAATGAGGCACAAAAAGCGGAGTGTAGCAGCGCTACATGAGCATTTTTGTAACGAAATTGGAGTGGATTTTGGCCGTTTGTAGCTCGAAACAGAATCCTGAACAAGCTCTAAACGCTTACTTTTTTTGTAAAGAATCATAATAGGCCGCAAAGCGAGCTACATCTTTTTCTTTATCTAAATTCAATTTATTGTCTTCAACATAGGCTGCTAAGGCTTCCTCGTTTCCGGGCATTATTTTCAAAATTGCCTTTTTTCCGAGCTTTATTTTAGTAAGTAGCGCCTTTTTTGATTCGTATAAAAAATACTCTACTTTTTTGACATACTCCTCAAATTCATAACCAGCATCAGAATTGCTGGCACTGGAATTATTTTGTAAAGTATTAATATGTCGAGCCGTTATAGCAAAACTTCCGTCATAAATTACCCGCATTAGCTCCCCCGTAACATTTTCGGTATGTCTAATTTTTTTAAAAACCACTGAGTCTTTGGTTTCTGGATCAAATAAGCGAATAGCCTTTAATTTACCAACAGCCACCACAACGGAGTCTCCATTGGGTTGTTTTGTACATAGATCAGTTTGTTTATAAGTCATTATTTTTACGGGTATGCCGTTTGTAACGCTGCCATTGAGCCAAACAATTTGGCCGGGCAACCAGGAATCGCGCCAGTAAGGAGAACCTTTTATAGTTTTTCCAGCACGATCATAGATGCCCACAGTTTGACCGTTGCTTTGCGTAATTGGGGTAGTTTGGCCTATTAAATAAGCAACTTGAAACCATCCGAAAAATAGCAATAAGTAACAATGTTTCATTTTTGATGTGTTGAAATGGTTACTGAAAATAAGACATTACAGGTTTTACTGATTTAATTAAACTCTCCGTTTACTGATTAGTATGCTGGGTGTTTTTTACCAACTGTTCATAATAAGCGGCCAAACGTGCCGCATCTTTTTCCTTCTCCACATTCAATTGATTAGAATGGATAAATGCGTTCAATTCGGCATCTTTTCCAGGAAAAATATGCAGTAATCCTTTCTTAGTAAGTTTGATTTTGACCAAAGTTCCCAATTCAGGATGGTGCAAAAAATACTCGGTTTTTTGCAAAAATTCATCATGACTACGGCCAATATTTGATGTATCGGTGCTGGTAGACGACAACAGAATGCTGAATTGCCGCGCCAAAATGGGATATTTACCTTCATGAATGACCCGCATCAGCTCCCCTTGAGAGTTGTTGTTGGATTGAATTTTTTTAAAAACAATAGTATCCTGATTGTTGGGGTTGATCAGATAGGCCGAATTGAATTTTTGCAACGCCAAAACAATGGAATCCCCTTCGGACTTTTTGATGTTCAATTCGGCATAGGGGTAAGTCGATATTTTTACCCTAACCTGATCTACTTTTGAACCATTGGACATTGTAATCTGCCCCAGCCACCAATTGTAGTTCCAAAACGGCGAACCCTTCGCATTTTTTTCACTGAGGTCAAAAGTACGCAATACTTGGCCGTTGGTAACCACTGCCTGTGCTTGTGCAAATGCCGTCGAAACCAAGAGGATAAAAATGATCCATTTCATGCGCATATTGCTAGGCTTATGGTCGGATAATCTGTTCGTAATAAGCAGCAAGTTTTGCCGCATCTTTTTCCTTATCCACACTTAACTGATTAGTCTTGATAAAAGCGCTCAATTCAGCATCTTTTCCGGACAAGACTTCCAGTAGTCCTTTTTTGCTCAATTTTACCTTTTCCAGTTTCGCGGAGCCCTTTTTTAAAAGAAAGTACTCGGTTTTTTGCATAAACTCATCGTATTCGCGACCGGCATTATAAGCGCCGGTGTTGCTGGCGGGTATCATATTCCCAATTTGACGAGCCAGAATGGCAAAATCCCCATCATGAATAACGCGCATCAGTTCTCCATTCGGGGTTTCATCGTGAAGAATGCGTTTGAAAAGTATCGAATCTTTGGTCAGTGGATCCAGTAGAATGGCGGCTTTATAGTTTTTAATCGGTATAATTATAGAATCACCAGAAGGGATTTGAGCTGATAAAGCCGTGGTTTTATAGGTCAGCACCTTCATCGGAACCTTGTCTAAACGCGTACCGTTAAGCCAAATGATACTTCCTGTCAGCCACTCATTGCGCCAGTAAGGCGTGCCTTTCACACTTTTTGAACCCAAATTAAAATCGCGAATCACCGATAATACCGATTGGGTTCCCATCTGACCAACGTTTTGCTGGATGCCGTATTTGGTCATGTCTATGGTTTGACCGGTTATTTGGGAAAAAGAAAATACCAGTAGGAAAAACTTAAAAATCCATTTTTTCATCTTGTTGAATCTCGAATTTCGGTGGAGAAAAAGTAAACGTTTCCGGAAATAAATATCCGATTTTTTTCGAATGATCGGGCACTTATCTCTAGTTTCGTTGACATTGTTTAAATCTCTTTTCCATGTATACAGGTTCTCTTTTTGATCTAAGCGGCAAAACAGCGCTGGTTACTGGTTGTAACCGCGGCATCGGTAAAGCGATGGCCGAAATTCTAGCTGAAGCAGGGGCGGATATCATTGGTATTTCTGCTAACCTTGATCTACACAACAGTGACATTGGCAATTATGTAAAAAAACTAGGACGTCGCTTTTTTGCTTATCAAGCGGATTTTAGTCAGCGAGCACAACTGTATGCCGCCATAGAACGCATCAAAAAAGAAACTCCACCGGTCGATATTCTGATCAATAATGCTGGAACAGTACTCCGCGAACCCGCTGCTTCCCATCCTGATGAATATTGGGACAAAATCATCGAGGTCAACATGAATTCGCAGTTTGTTCTTGCTCGTGAATTTGGCAAAGACATGCTGGAACGGGGACGCGGGAAAATAATTTTTACCGCTTCTTTGATGACGTTTCAAGGGGGCATCAACATTCCAAGTTATGCCGCCAGCAAGGGCGCAATTGGGAGTTTGGTCAAAGCCTTGTCTAATGAGTGGGCCGGAAAAGGGGTCAACGTCAATGCCATTGCGCCAGGCTACATTGCTACCGACAATACTACAGCTCTCCGCGACGACCCCAACCGAAACCGCGCTATTCTAGAACGCATTCCCGCTGGTCGCTGGGGTACTGCCGCCGACCTCAAAGGTCCTGTACTTTTTTTGGCTTCTGCGGCAGCTGACTATGTAGACGGAACCATCCTCACGGTAGACGGCGGCTGGATGGGGCGCTAATTTTTTCAAATGAATAAACGAAAAACCATGCAAATACGCCATGCCATCAGTCCTCAAGAAACTGCTAGTTTGAACAGCCAAGGATTGCGCGATCATTTTTTGATAGAAAACGTTTGTGCGCCCGCCGCGCTCCAATTGGTGTATAGCCATTACGATCGGGTCATCATTGGGGGGGTTAGCCCGCTGGGGGAAGGAGTAGTGTTACCAAATTACGACGCCCTTAAAAGCGAATACTTCTTGGAACGCCGGGAAATGGGGGTAATTAATGTCGGTGGAGAAGGCAGCATCACTGTTGATGGTCAAAATTTTGACTTACCCCGCTTGTCTTGTTTGTACATTGGTCGGGGAGCAGAAAATGTGGAATGGCGCAGCAAAAAAACCACTGAACCCGCGCATTTCTTCTTGTTGTCGGCGCCAGCTCATGCCGTTTACCCTACAAAATTGATGCTTAAAGAAGCGGCTACGCCCGTCACCATGGGCGCTACCGAAACCGCCAACAACCGTACCATCTACAAATACATCCATGCCGATGGTCTTGCCAGTTGCCAACTGGTGATGGGTTTAACGACCCTGCACCCCGGTAACGTTTGGAACACCATGCCACCCCATGTCCACGATCGTAGAATGGAGGCCTATTTCTATTTTGATGTACCCGGTAATCAGCGGGTGCTGCACTTGATGGGAGAGCCGCAGGAAACCCGCAACCTTTGGGTAGCCAACCATCAGGCCGTAATTTCTCCGCCTTGGTCGATTCATGCCGGTTGCGGCACCCACAATTATGGTTTTATCTGGGGAATGGCGGGTGAAAACCAACAGTTTACTGATATGGATTTTCAGCCGGTAGAGGTTTTGCGTTGAGTAAGTGAAAAATATATAAAAAGACTTTCAGGGTAAAGGCAGGGTACTTATCGTCATTACCCTGATGATCGACAAAAATGAAGACATGCACTTACTAACAGCTGAATTGCTGAACGAAATTTCCGCTCAAAGAGATCTGGAACTCCCATTTGTAGGCTATGAGGAATTGCCGGAAAAGGTATTGCAATTTGGGACTGGGGTATTGCTGCGTGGCCTACCTGATTTTTTTATTGATACCGCCAATCGCCAAGGCATATTCAATGGCCGCATTGTGGTAGTAAAATCTACGGATAAGGGAGATACACAAGACTTTGATCAACAAGATAATCTGTACACGATTTGCATCCGCGGCATTGAGCTTGGCAAAACAATAGAACAAAACACGATTTGCTCAGCAATTAGTAGGGTGTTAACCGCAAAAACGGAATGGGATGAAATCCTTGCGGTTGCCACCCAGCCCGAATTGGAATTGATTATTTCCAATACTACAGAGGTGGGTTTGGGCCTGGTTTTAGAAGACATTCATGAATCGCCGCCGAGCTCCTTTCCCGCCAAATTACTGGCTTGTTTGTATGCCCGCTATCAAATCTACGGTGATGATCCCGAAAATAGTCTGGTCATTGTTCCCACCGAATTGATCCCTGGCAATGGTGATTTGCTGAAAAAAATCTTGCTGGAATTGGCAACGTTCAATGAACTGGAAGCGGATTTCAAACAATGGCTCAATCAACAAGTAGATTGCTGCAACTCATTGGTAGACCGCATTGTGCCCGGAAAACCCAACGCAGAAACTCAAGCCGCCTTAGCAAAAAAACTGGGCTACACCGACGAATTGTCCTTGATCTCCGAGTCCTACGCGCTGTGGGCGATTGAGGGAGGTAAGCGGGTCAAGGAAAAACTAGGTTTTGCCGCAGCCCATCCGGGCGTAGTGATCGCCGAATCCATCGAATTGTACCGCGAATTGAAATTGCGGATCCTGAATGGCGGTCATACTTTTTCCTGCGGGTTGGCATTTTTGGCGGGACTGAAAACTGTGAAAGAAGGCATGGTGCAACCAGCTTTTGGCGGGTTTATGGAGCATTTGTTGTTGACAGAAATTGCTCCGGCTATTCCGCTTGACTTGGAAGAAGGTATTGCCCAGGAATTTGCGCTTCAGGTGATGGATCGTTTTCGCAATCCTTATTTGGAGCATAAATGGATCAGCATTACTTTCCAATACACCTCAAAAATGCAGATGCGTAACCTTCCCGTTTTGCTAAAACACTATTCGCTTCATCGGGAAGTACCACAGGCAATGGCCTTGGGTTTTGCGGCTTATCTCTTGTTTATGAAGGGAGTGAAAAAAGAAGGGGAGCAAATATTTGGTCAGGCAAATGGAGACTTCTATTGGATTCAAGATGATCAAGCTGGCTATTTTTATGAAATCTGGCATCAAGCAAAGCCCGAAGAACTGGCCTTTGAAGTATTGAAAAACACCCAACTTTGGGGAACGGATTTAACCCTGTTGCCAGGTTTTGCAGCCGCAGTAGGCCAGTACCTGGAACAGCTGCAAACAGCTGGCGCAAAGGCTTCTTTGGCAAACTTTCAGACCGGGATGATCGAAAAAATGAACGCACTATGAATGAACCTAATAACCTTTCTTTTTTGAATCAAAATTTTTTACTGCAAACCGAATCTGCTCGCTTCCTCTACCATGAGTATGCCAAAAACATGCCCATCATTGATTACCACAATCACTTACCGCCCCAAGAAATAGCTGAAGATAAAAACTTTGCCAACTTGACCCAAGCCTGGTTGGCCGGCGATCATTACAAATGGCGCGCCATGCGTGCCAATGGCGTCAACGAAGCCTATTGTACTGGCGAAAAAACTGACACGGAAAAGTTTGGGGCCTGGGCGGGCACGGTGCCATACACGGTTCGCAATCCTTTGTACCATTGGACGCATTTGGAACTCAAACGCTATTTTGGGGTTGACGATATCCTTTCTCCTGCTACTGCCGATAAAATTTATGCGGAGTGTAGCGCCAAATTGCAATCTCCGGAGTATTCGGTGCGCAATTTATTGCTCAAAATGAATGTGAAAATGCTCTGCACCACCGATGATCCGGCGGATGATTTGAGTTTTCACCAAAAAATAGCGCAGGATGGTTTTGAAATCAAAGTGTTACCTGCTTTTCGGGCAGATAAGTCGCTGGCTGTAGAAGATAAAGTGCAGTACAACCTGTATTTGACCCGCTTGGAAAAAGCTTCCGATACTTACATTGCCACCTATGCTGATCTGCTCAAGGCCTTACGCAAACAGCACAATTATTTTGCCGCCAATGGCTGTGGGGTTTCTGATCACGGATTGGAGCAAATCTATGCCGAGGACTATACCGAGCTTGAGATAGCGTGTATTTTTTCAAGAGTACGGGAGGGAAAGGATTTGAATCCCCTGGAGATCCGCAAATTCAAATCCGCGCTATTGGTTGAATTGGGGGTGATGGATTGGGAAAAAGGCTGGGTGCAACAGTTTCATTTGGGGGCTTTGCGCAACAATAACTCCCGTATGCACCGGCTTTTGGGGCCGGACACCGGTTGGGATTCCATTGGCGACTTTGAGCAAGGTAGGGCATTGTCGAAGTTTTTGGATCGTTTGGATACCGATAACCGCCTCACCAAAACCATCCTCTACAACGTCAATCCACGCGACAATGAATTGCTGGCCGCCATGATCGGCAACTTCAACGACGGGTCGATAGCGGGTAAAATACAATTTGGTTCCGCTTGGTGGTTTATGGATCAAAAAGATGGAATGGAGCGCCAAATCAACGCGTTGTCCAATATGGGTTTGCTCAGTAAATTCGTGGGCATGCTGACCGATTCCCGTAGTTTTTTGTCGTTTCCGCGGCATGAATATTTTCGGCGTATTTTGTGTAACCTTTTTGGGCAAGACATAGAGAATGGCGAATTGCCTCGCGATTTTGAATGGATTGGAAAAATAATCCAAGACATTTGCTACCACAACGCCAAGCAATATTTTGAACACTAGTCAATCGGCGATGAAACGAGCAGTTACTTTTGGTGAAATCATGATGCGGCTGGCCACGCCGGGTTTTCAGCGGTTTTTGCAAGCCCGAAGTTTGCAGGTTACTTACGGCGGCGGTGAGGCCAATGTAGCAGTTACGCTGGCTCAGCTGGGCATCCCGGCACGCCATGTCACTTGTTTTCCGGAAAATGATTTGGGCAAAGCAGCCGCAGCTTTTTTTCGTCAACACGGCGTAGATTTTGACCATACCGTTTACCAAGGACAACGACTGGGGTTGTATTTTTTGGAGGTCGGCGCGGGCATGCGGCCCTCGCGCATCGTGTACGACCGGTTCGACAGCGCTTTTGCCCAACTGGATCCGAGTTGGTTTGATTGGCAAAAATTGCTGAGCGACGCCAACTGGTTTCACTGGACGGGCATCACTCCCGCCATTTCCGCCAATGCGGCGGAAGCTTGTTTGCAGGCCCTCAAAGTAGCTCGCGAAAAGGGTATCCCTATCAGCGCGGATGTCAACTACCGGCGCAATTTGTGGCAATATGGAAAAAGCGTGCGCGAAGTCATGCCAGAATTGGTAACTTACTGCGATGTAATGGTTTGTACCGAAGGAGATGCTGCCGATATTTTTGACCTTAAAGTTGAGGGTTTTAATGACATGGCCGAGCAAATGCTGGCACTGTTTCCCAATGCGCAGTGCATCATTGCTACCCGGCGAGACACTTTGAGTGCCAGCCATAATCGCCTGACGGGTTTGAGCTATCACCGAGAAAGCGGGTATTCGGAAACTGAAACTTTTGATCTCAATCCCATTGTGGACCGCATCGGCGGCGGCGACGCGTTTGTGGGAGGCTACATTTATGGGAAATTGAGCGGGCAGTCGGAAAATGAAGCGTTGCGTTTTGCAACAGCTGCCTCCGCCCTGAAACACCTGGTGGAAGGCGATTTTAGTCAAACGAATGTAGCAGAAATTGAACAAATATTGGCGGGCGATGTATCCGGGCGCTTGTTGCGATAACTTAAAACCCAAACACACTCCAAAAGAAAAATACCAATGTCCAAATTTAGCAAAGAAGAAGTATTGGCAAAACTCGACGCCCTACCGGCGATCCCTTTGTTTTACCATGCCGATGTAACCTTCGCTACCCAAATCCTCGATGCTTCCTACCAAGCAGGTATGCGCGCTTTTGAATTCACCAATCGTGGCCCGGGAGCATTGACGGTATTTAAAGCTCTGGTAGAACATGCGGCTGTACATTGTCCCGATCTTGCCCTGGGTATTGGCACCATTTTTACGACCGAACAAGCCGAAGAATTCTTGGATGCTGGCGCCGATTTTTTGATTCAACCCGTCATTACACCGGCAGTTGGTGCAATATGTCAAAAACGCGAAGTAGCTTGGTTGCCCGGCGCCCTTACTGTCAATGAAATTTACCAAGCTCGAGTTTTGGGCGCCGATATAGTTAAGATTTTTCCTGCCAACGCCCTAGGCCCTGGTTTTATCAAATCGGTGTTGGGACCCATTCCCGCTGCCAAATTGATGGTAACCGGCGGCGTAGAACCCAATGAAGCCAATTTGCGCGAGTGGTTCGGAGCTGGCGCTCAATATGTTGGTTTGGGATCACAGTTGTTTAAAAATGCCGATCAATTGGGTGTTGATGCCCTGAGTCGACAAATTGCTGAAGTCGTAGAAATTGTGAAGAAGATCATCGGAAAATAAATTGCCTAAAACCTTTGCCATGAGTACCACTCCCGTTGGAAATTACCGCTGGACCATCGTCGCCCTGCTTTTTTTTGCTACCACCATCAATTACCTGGATCGACAAGTGATCGGTTTGTTGAAACCCTCGTTGGAGGCGGAGTTCAGTTGGTCAGAAAAAGATTACAGCAACATCGTCATGGCTTTTTCCGCTGCTTATGCTTTAGGGTTATTATTATTTGGGCGGGTGATCGACTTCATTGGCGTAAAAAAAGGCTACACCATATCTATCATCAGTTGGAGTATTGCGGCCATGATGCACGCTTTGGCCACGGGTACCATGGGTTTTGCAGCGGTCCGGGCATTTTTAGGGCTCGGTGAATCGGGCAATTTCCCGGCGGCCATAAAATCGATTGCCGAGTGGTTTCCGAAAAAAGAACGCGCCTTAGCCACCGGGATTTTTAACTCGGGCGCCAACATTGGTGCGGTGGTAGCTCCCATCATGGTGCCGCTTATTTTGGGACTTTACGGTTGGCGCGCTGCCTTTTTGATAACCGGGGCGATTGGCTTTGTATGGTTGGTTTTTTGGTTGTACTTCTATGAATCGCCGGCCAAACATACCCGCTTGAGCCAAGCAGAATTCGATTATATCCATAGCGATAATGAAGGAGTAGGGGAGGAGGAAACTCCGATCAGTTGGGGGAAACTGTTTCGCATTCGACAAACCTGGGCTTTTGTTTTTGGCAAAATGCTTACCGACCCCATCTGGTGGTTTTTTCTGTTTTGGTTACCTTCTTATTTTTCCACCACGTTTCAGATTGACTTAAAAAAACCAAGTTGGGAACTGGCTATTGTTTATACGGCGACCACCATCGGCAGCATTGGCGGCGGTTATTTATCGTCGTGGTTTATTCGCCAAGGTTGGCCGGTGTTTCGGGCGCGCAAAACCGCCATGTTGATCTTCGCCTTTTGTGTGATCCCCATCATGACCGCCCGCTATACTAACAACGTTTGGGTAGCCGTAGCATTGATCAGTTTGGCGGCGGCGGCACACCAAGCCTGGAGCGCTAACATCTTCACCACTGCTTCCGATATGTTTCCAAAGCGGGCAGTAAGTTCGGTAGTAGGCATTGGCGGAATGGCAGGCTCGATAGGCGGCATCCTATTTCCATTGTTGGTGGGGTATCTTTTGGATTTCTACAAACAAGCCGGAAACATCACCGTAGGGTACAATCTGTTGTTTTTGATTTGTGGCAGCGCTTATTTGCTGGCTTGGAGCGTCATGCATTTGTTTGCGCCTAGGATGGAAAAGGTGGAGTTGTGAGTTGGGGGTTTTCTTTTTTCTTTTTTTCAAAAAAAATCCCCATTATTAACCTACTAAAATCAATGCTGTTTTAATTCAACCACCGAATGAAAAAAATCTTTACCAATCTGACGTTTTGGGTTCTTACCGCCATCTTATGCGGTGCTTTGCTGGGGCATTTCGCGCCAGATACCGCCGTGAAAATGGAACCCTTAGGGAAAAAATTCATTGATATCGTCAAACTCTTTATTTATCCCCTGATTTTTCTGACCATTAGCATCGGTATCAGCAGCATGGGCGACTTGAAAAAAGTTGGTAAAGTAGGCGGTAAAGCCCTGATATACTTCGAAATCGTCACTACTTTTGCGCTCATCATCGGTATCATTGTGGCCAATATCATTCGGCCAGGTCATGGCGTGGATACCTCCAACTCAAAAGGCGCTGATGTTTCGAAATACACCAACGCATCGGCCAATTTCTCCTGGCTCCATTTTTTAAAAGACAATCTGACCTTGCAAGTTTTGCTGGTTTCTATAGTGATTGGAATTTTGCTGAACCTCTACGGCGGCAAAAAAGCGATCATCGATTTTTTGCAAAAAATATCCGGTTGGGTGTTCAAAGCCTTGCATTTTGTGATGTATTTCGCGCCCATTGGCGCATTTGGCGGTATGTCGTACACCATTGGCAAATATGGCTTGGCCACCTTACTACCCTTGGGCAAATTGATGATCACCGTATACACTACGATGGCATTGTTCATATTTGTGGTGCTGTCGCTCATTTTGCGGATTTACAAAATATCGATTTGGAGTTTTTTGAAGTACATCAAAGAAGAATTGTTGATAGTACTGGGTACTTCCAGTTCAGAAGCAGCTTTACCCGCCTTGATGGTTAAGCTGGAAGCTATGGGCTGCCAAAAATCAGTGGTAGGATTAGTAGTTCCTGCCGGATATTCTTTCAATTTGGATGGCACCACCATTTATTTATCTATGGCCACCATTTTCCTAGCGCAGGTATACCAAGTGGAGCTCAATTTTACCCAAATCATGACCATCATCGGGGTGCTGATGGTGACGTCCAAAGGTGCGGCTGGCGTTACCGGTAGTGGTTTTGTGGTGCTTGCTTCCACTTTATCGGCCGTAAAGGTCATTCCAGTGGAAGGTTTGGCATTGCTTTTGGGCGTGGATCGTTTTATGTCGGAAGCCCGAGCAATCACCAATTTTATTGGCAATGGCGTTGCTACCATCTTTTTGGCCAATAACGAGAAAGAATTTGACCGAGAAAAAATGGAAGCGGCTTTTGGCGGAAAACAAGTATATACCGAGGTGAAAGAAGCCTAGCTTAAATAGCGGCCTGTAACCCAATTTGCAAAAAAGCCCAAACTGCTTACGGTAGTTTGGGCTTTTTTGTCAATTTTGAGAAAATTAATTTTAATAAGGAACGGAAAAGAATTGTTTAGGAACGGTTAAACAATAAAGTACCACTTTTGCCTTGCTCTTTCACCGCCACTCTTCCTATCTTTTTCGTTACAATGCCCCACATTGCGCCTCAAAAGATAGTCGATTGGCAGTAAAATAGCGGCGGCTAAAATAGCACTTTATTATTCACCCGTTCCTAAGCGGGCAGAATATTGGCCAAAATGCGGTTTTAGAACTCGAAGCTTGGGGCGTGAAAGTGGTTAAAAAGCAATAACACCGAACAATTTGTCTTGACTTTGGAAGCAAAAACGCGTATGTTTATATGCGATAACTTAGTGATAACTGGAAAGTATCACTAAGTTATCGTTCCAACGCAGCCTTGAACTTTTGCCTTGATTTTCCCAACGATATCAAAATGAAGCGCATGAAGTCACCATTTCCTGGCATGGATCCTTTTTTGGAAGGCTATTTGTGGCCCGATGTACACAATCGTTTAGCTGGTGTAATTTCTGAACTATTAGCTCCGCAAATAGCCCCCAAATACGTTGCTCGTCTGGAATTGTATACTGCCGATGATGTTTCTCCCGAC
Organism: Saprospiraceae bacterium; assembly: GCA_040401995.1. Classification (GTDB taxonomy): domain Bacteria; phylum Bacteroidota; class Bacteroidia; order Chitinophagales; family Saprospiraceae; genus Haliscomenobacter. Next base: position 16,308 of record JBBANM010000070.1, on the reverse strand, counting down.
TCAGAAATTGGCATCATGTATCCTGATGTAGAAATCCTTCATCGGAAAGTGCAAGAGCCAACCATGGCTTATGGGGAACTTACCACCACAAGTATAACCGAACCGACCATCGTTATAGCCGCCAACCAATCGATTAAATTAACCATTCCTGTAGTTGAAATTCGCGATGTGGCCAAAAACCGTTTGATCACTGCCATTGAAATTCTTTCGCCAGTCAATAAAAGAAGCCCAGGACTGGAAGCTTACCGGGAAAAGCGCATGGATTTACACCGCAGCGGGGTACATGTATTGGAAATAGACCTCCTGCGCCGGGGTACGCGCGCGCTGGTGCACCCGCGAATGCCAAAATCCGATTATCAAGCTTTGTTGATGCGTGTTGGCACCCAAAACACCGAAGTTTGGGCTTTTGATTTGCCCGAAGCTATGCCGGTACTACCCGTGCCGTTGGATGCTCCTGATGCCGATGTTAAACTGGATCTGCGTTTGGCATTGGATTTGATTTACGAACGCAGCATGTATCATTTATCAATTGATTATCAAAAAGATCCGCCACCGCCCGTTTTGAGCAATGAGCTTAAAATCTGGATGGAAACGATGTTGAAAAACGCGTAAGCTCCCATCAAAGAAGCCTTAATTGGCTGTTATCAACCAATCGTGTCGCCACAACGCGGCTCGAAAATCCATCCCTGAATCATTTTCTATAGACGGAAACAGGGCTAGCGCCCTTCAGTCGCATTAAATCCAGACTATTGGCGAATCGGTTTATAGTAGTGGACAAACATTTCGTACAAAGTGCGTTAGCGACGGCACGACTTCTGTTCTGCTTCGTTCACTATTTCAGCATTCACGTTATTTTTCAAATTCCCTAATCAAAATAACCTCGTCATCATCAGCCGAAGGGCCATACGCTGCTGGAACAGGAACGTCCAATAAACGCAAATAGACCCCCAATTGCGCCCGGTGGTGTACCAAATGGTTCATGCAAAAAATGCGCAACACTTGTTTTTTGGGCAGCGTGAAATGGATCTCCTCGCCATAACGCATGGACCAAAGCGCCTCAAAGTCGGCTGGTTTGGCCGTTTGCAGTGCACTTAGCGCCGTTTCAAGTAATTGGTCAAAATAGTGTAGCAAGGCGCCGACATTGGCAAATTCCTCGGGTTCAAAATCAATAAAGTCCAACTCATCATGTCCCAAACAAGCTTCCCACCACGCAATAATCTCGGCAACGTGAATCGCCAATCGACCCAGGGTTTCCGATTTTTCGTGGGGTTGGAAATCAAGTTTATGAAGAGTGTGTTTGGATTTTTTATTCACGCTGCAAATGGCCAAAATTTGCATCAGCTTCGTTGCGAAAATACTCATGTAGCTCTGCTACACTCCGTTTTTCGCGCCTCGCGGATGCAAATTTTGACTCATTTTCGCTTGTGAACTAAAATTCCAAACACACTCTAAAGGGTACGCTTGCCAGATACCTCCGCGTAACTGCGGCTTCTAGTTTGAGCTCTTGGTGTAAATCCTGGGCTAAGGTTATTTTGTTAATTTGACGGAATAAACTTCGGCGCTTTGCGATGTTTAGTCGCCTGCTCATACGCGTACGCAATCTCAAACAAGGTAGGTTCGCTCCAGGCTTTGCCAAAAAACGAAACGCCCACCGGCAACTCAGATACAAATCCCATTGGGACAGTGATGCTAGGATAACCAGAGATGGCCGCTAAAGACGAACTACCGCCGATGAAATGATCGCCATTTACCAAATCGGTTTTCCAAGCCGGAGAACCGGTTGGCGCCATTAATGCATCGAGTTGGTATTGTTTCATGAGCAGATCAATGCCTTCTTCACGGGTCAATTTCCACATTTTTGCCAACGCATCTTTGTATTCAGCAGCATCAAGGGTACCTTTTGCTTCGGCCTCTTCAAGGATTTTTTGATCAAAATAGTTCAGCTCTACGGGATCTTTTTTGTTGAATTCAATCAATTCTTTGAGGCTTTTTACCGGGGCGGTTTTACCCAAACCGGCAAAGTAACGGTTAAGTCCGTCTTTGAATTCATAAAGCAATACTTGGTAAGAAGCGTTTCCATAACTTTGGTCTTTCATGGGTTCCAATTCGATGACCGTAGCCCCTTGTCTTTTGAGCGCTTCCACCGTTTTTCGCATCAATTCATCCACCTTGCCGCTGAAACCCATGGATTCCTTCATCAAACCAATTCGCTTGCCTTTCAATCCGTCTTTTTTCAAGTATTGGGTGTAATCAGTTTTGGCATTCCCTTTTGCGCCCAATGTTTTGCTGTCGGAGGTGTCGATGCCCGTCATAGGTCCTAAACAGGCGGCTACATCGGTAACGGTGCGCCCCATCGGTCCGGGAGTATCTTGAGAAAAAGAGATGGGTATAATACCGGTACGACTAACCAAGCCCACGGTTGGTTTTATCCCTACCAGGCCATTGTTGTTGGAAGGGCAAACGATAGACCCGTTGGTTTCGGTGCCGATGGCGATCATGCCTAAGCTTGCGGCAATAGATGCCCCAGAACCTGAACTTGAACCGCAAGGATTGCAATCGAGAATGTAAGGGTTTTTGGTTTGACCGCCAACGCCGCTCCAACCGCTGGAGGAAGTACTTGCCCGGAAATTGGCCCATTCGCTGAGATTGGATTTGGCGATGATGACTGCGCCGGCTTCCCGAAGTTTTTTGGCCACCCAGCTGTCTACTGCTGGAAATGAATTTTTTAAAACCGTTGCCCCTGCAGTGGTGGGCATTTTATCATGGGTATCAATGTTGTCTTTCAAAATAATCGGAATACCGTGAAGTGGGCCTCTCGATTTTCCCGCCGCGAGTTCTTTGTCCAGTTCATCGGCAATAGCAAGCGCATCGGGATTAACTACAATGATGGAATTGAGGGCTGGACCGTTTTTGTCTAATGAATCGATGCGATGTAGGTACCAGGTCACCACCTCACGAACGGTGTGTTTGCCCTGTTTGTATTCTTCCAAAAGCTGAGGAATGGTGATGGATTCCATTGCGGCAGGCGAAATGTTGCCGCCCATTGATCTTTTTGATGTTTGCTGACAAGCGCTAAATGCCAAAACAATAATGATGAACGATAGCGAAAGGATGTTCTTTTGCATAAGTTTAAAACTAGTGAGTGAAAACCGGGAAGTTACTAAGATTACTAAGTTTTACGTTTACTAAACTTCAAAAGTTTAGTAAACGTAAAACTTAGTAATCTTAGATTCGCAAAGGCACAACAATTATTTTTCAGAATTGATCAATTTGATTTCATCATCCATACCGGTCATTTGCCAGCGGATCAATGAGACTGGTATGACGCCTGCGGCATAGAATTGATCAAAGAAATCGTAGAGCTTAAAATTCTCGAGTTTTTGGCGACCTACGTCCATCATCAGGTGATCAATTTGGCATTTTCCGGTCACATAACTAGCGCCGTACCCGGGCTGACGCAAATAAAGGTGTTGCTCAAAACCCACTAAGCTTTCATCACCGGTCCAGCCTTTGGGCGTCCATTTTACCTGATAGGCGCGGGCTTTGGGGTAATCAATCTCGTTGGCGTGCGCGTAGAGGGATGCAAGTCCGCGCGCGCAACGCTGCGCCAACATGATCCAAACCAACTCCCGAGCACGCGGGTTGTTGTCCCAAAGTCCAGCTTGCATGAACGTTTCTTCCATGCTGGTGGCCAATCCTTCGGAGCGGGTCATCCAGAGATTGAAGGGTAAGGCCTTCTGACGAACGGGATTGGCCAGCGGATCTTTGGAGAGTTTGGCAATCTCAAACCAGTGCGAAGAATGCGAATACAAAACCGCCGGCGCCTGGTGATACACATTGGCAAAAAAGTTTCTTTTTTCTTCGGGCAGATAAGATGGCAAGTGTTTGCGCAATTCAGGCTCCATGTATTCTTTTACCGGCAGCACCTTTTTTTCTACCAAAAAGGCCATCATTTTTTTGACCGCCGCATCTGATTCGCGCTCAAATTCAGCTTCACTGGTGTAGGCTTTAAGTTGGGGTAAATTGCGGTTATGCTCGCGTTCCAGTTGCAGGGAGTAATAAGCCCGGGAAAGCTCGCGCGACAAAAGCGTGACTTCGTCTTCCCACGTCATGGGCACCAACAAAACATGTCGGAGGTTCCAAGTGTAGTTGTCTTTACCAATCCCCGAAGGTTCGTTTTTGCTAGGCAGTTGTTGTTCCAGCCAAGTGATGAACTTCAAACTGGCCTCCTTGGCAGCATTGATGGCAGTGGCCAATGCTGGACTACTATGAGGGGTTTTGCCCGCCAATTCATCCAGTAAAACCACTTGATCTTTGATGTTGCCGATGCCGGCACTCCACAAATCGTGGGCTTTACCGGTGAGGTTGGTTTTGGCCTGTTCGTAGAGGGGGGGAATTACCTTGAGTTGAGCAACCAGTTTTTTGCTGTCCTCTTCAGAAAGCGGGAAGGTATATTGCCACAATTCAATAGCCGCATGACTAGTAGGACCTTCATGATCGGGAGTATCGCTTTGTTCGCCAAAAACAATGGCATAAAAAGCTGGATCGCGCACCCAGGGTTGAAGAATGCGGCAGTTAAAATCCAATGCATTCATTTCCGCCCGCAGCAATTCAAGATCCACTTTTTGTTCCAGCAACCAACCGCTGGTGTCAAAGGCTGCCAGGCGTTGACGGTATTGCTCTAAGGTTTGTTGGATTTTTGAAGTCGTGGCGCTGGTATAATCAGGAACACCGTTGGGTAGGGTTGGGCGCTCCAGTTTTCTTAAATCCCGACAAAGTAGGAGTAAGTCTTTGTATTCACCGGAATGAGCTACTTTTTGTGAAGTTGGCGCACAAGCTGCGGTTAGGAAAAATAAAATAACAGCGAGGGAAAGGGGGAAGGTGCTTTTTTTCATGTGTGGTAGTAGTATGGTTGGTCTTGATTAAATGCCAGTCAGATCAGTAAATGGAGTATTATTTCGCCTTTATTCATGAAACTTCTTCTTCAAGTCAGATAAGGAATACAGGTCTTCTTCTTCGTTTAGAAAGCTAAATGCAGCGCCTTCGCTTACCAATTTTTGAATGTTCTGATTGATGAGAAGCTCCTCATATTTTTTTAAAAGGAAATCAGCAAAATCAGATATCTCGCTGGCTTTTTCATCAGGTAACTGATTGATAACTTCAACAGTGCGATCAATGATGGCTTGTCTGGTCATTGGTTAAGGTTTTGTTTCCAAACTTACTAAAATTTATTGAAATACTACCCCCGCCAGCAGATAAATCAAACAGGATTGGCCAATCGCAAAACCCGATATTTTTGATAAATAAAATAAGAAAATACCAGTAAGACTGCCATTGTAGCTCCTCCCAATAACCAATTGGGTGACTTGCTGCGGGCTAAAGTTTCAACGAATTGACCATCACGGAGGTGCAGGCTGGTGGAAAAATCATTGCTTTTTTGGAGGATGAAATTGTTAGAGCTTATATCCTTGGTGATCACTTTTAAAACACAATAATGATCGCGCAAAGAACCAAACCCAAGCTGTTGTAGCTGGAGTGAACGTAAATTATGGGGCATTCCAGCTACATCAAAATTGACGTCGGTTTGGTGTCCCAAAATGACTTTTCCTCGTTCTAACCAAGCCTGCTGGTTGTTGGCCACAATACTAATCTGCCCGCGCAAATGACGGACGATCATTGTCTGGAAAGCATCTGCCGTGATGCTGTCAATCTTTTGACCAGGATGAATGTTCATCGCTTCATATTGGAAGGCCGACAAACTCGCGCTGATCACCAAATTCCACTTGTTGTCTTTGTTTTGCACCAACGCAATGCTGGAAATTTGCGGCGTATGTGCCCACATTACTATGGAATTGAAAAAAAAGATGGCAAAAATGATTGTGTTTTTCATGGGTGTAAAAGTTGAATAGGGGATGGCTTTCAGGTAAGAAAGCCATCCCCTTATTTGAATTAAAGAGTAATGGCAAATGAACCTTGTGCTCCGCGGAAGCTACTGATAAAGCTGTTGCTACCAGCTGCGGCAACATGGTAATGATACCCTCGGGTAGTATCGTAATGACCGCGGTTGGCATCCAAATCGGTATATTCGGTACCGTTGGCGCTCAATCGCTCATACATACCGTAGCCATCCATGGCATAACCGATCATCGCAGCATGGCCATCGCTTTGGGTTACTTTTTTGGTTTTTCCGGTAGCGGCGTGATAATGATAACCAGCATTGTTATTGACATGACCGCCATTGTCGTCCATAGGAGCTAGGGTATGGGCGCCCAAAATAGCTGCCGTCGGAGCTGGCGGATCAAAGTTAACACCGTTAAAGGCGATGCCTACCACCGTTCCCATGCCCATAATCGATGCAGAATTACTCAATTTTACCGGCTTTACGGGGATGTAATAGGTTTTTTTGATGCCCGATGTATACGAAGGCTGACACTCCACACAATAGTTGTTATACGCTGGATCTACATTAGGTCTTGCCGCAGCTTCACAGGCAGCTTTGGTATTGGTTACTTTGATGCTGCCATCGGTGTTGTACAGTTTCCAAACTGCGTCAGAGTAAAATGTGGCCATGTTTTTGACAAAAGCGCCATCTACGTCATATACTTTTCCGCCTTCAAACCAGATACCTCCTTTTTCGGCGCCATCGCTGATATTCGTGGGGCACCAGGGGCCCATGGTGTGTTCGCTCGGGGTATTGTTGGTGACGATTTTGTAGCATTCTACCGATGATCCATTGGAAAGTGTACGGGTTTCTTTGGTAATGCTTTGTACCAATCCGGCTGAAATAAATAAACTGGGATCAACCGGAATGACCACTTCATCATCGGTGGTGGTTGTGGTTGTGCTGTCGTCTTTTTGGCAGGATTGAAAGGCGAACAACAGGAAAAAAAACACCAAGATGGCTGTGGGAAAGGATTTGATTACCGACCATTTTTTCATAGATTTTGAATTTATGTTTGGGTGAAGAATGGTGGTAAGACGACGACTATTGGAAAAACTTTTGGTCACCCTTTCATTTTTTTTCATCAAAGATGTTCTACTTTCAAATAAATGCCGGAAGAACAAGGCATAAGCGTATCTTTGCGGCCAAATGAGTACGCAGATTATGAATTTTAACGAGTTGAACCTCAACAAACAACTGCTGAACGCGCTTCAGGATTTGGAGTTGAGCACGCCGACTACCATCCAGGCTAAGGTTTTTTCAGTAGTGATGTCGGGGAAAAACGTTTGTGCGATTGCCCAAACGGGAACGGGAAAAACCTTTGCTTACCTCTTGCCATGTTTGCGGCAATTTCAGTATTCAAAAAGCCGGGCGCCACAATTGATGATCATCGTCCCCACCCGGGAACTGGTGACTCAGGTGGTGGAGCAAGTGGAAAAACTTAGCAAATACCTGACTTTGGAAGTAGTAGGTGTATACGGCGGGGTCAACATGAAATCGCAATCAGAGCAAATCATGGACGGCCTCGATGTGATTGTTGGTACGCCAGGGCGAATGATTGATCTATTGGCTGCCGGAGTCCTCAAACCCCATGGCATCAAAAAACTGGTGATCGACGAATTTGATGAGATGTTGAATTTGGGTTTTCGTACCCAGCTCAAAAATATCTTTGATCGCTTGCCTGAACGCCGTCAAAACCTGCTTTTTTCTGCTACCCTTAGCGATGAAGTGGAAAAATTGATGGATGAATATTTTTACGATCTGGTGCGCATCGAAGCCACGCCGATTGGAACACCTTTGGCCAACATCGACCAAACTTATTATACCGTTCCCAATTTTTACACGAAAATAAACCTGATTCAATCGCTTTTAAATACCAATGCCGATCTCAAAAAGGTCTTGGTTTTTACGTCCACCAAACATTTAGCCGACTTGGTGCACGAGGCATTGAGCGAAAAATACGGCGACGACATTCAAGTGATTCACTCTAATAAATCACAGCCGTTCCGTTTTGCCGCGGTTCAGGCGTTTAAAGACGGCGATAGTCGGGTTTTAATTGCCACCGACATCATTGCTCGCGGTATCGACGTAGCGGAAGTGACCCACGTGATCAATTTTGACATACCGCCCGTTCCTGAAAACTACATTCACCGCATTGGTCGTACGGGTAGGGTAGGGCGCAAAGGGATTGCCATTTCTTTTGTCAATGAAAAAGAGCAACCTTATCTGACTGAAATCGAGCAATTGATGAATTTTGAAGTGCCAAAAACGGAATTGCCTGAAGGTTTGGAGATCTCTACCAAAACCATTTCGGAAGAGGAGCCGCATGTGCACATGAAGAACATCCCGTTTAAATCTACTTTGCACAAAAACGCGGGTTCGGCTTTTCAGGAAAAATCAGCAAAAAACCGCAAGGTCAACAAGAAACGCGATTATGCCGCCGAGATGAGAAAGAAATATGGCAAATCCTACGAAAAACCAAAACCGAAACGCAAGTAATGCTCGATCATAAGGTCAAGCATTACTTGTATTTTAGCCTGATTTATGATTGGATAAAATGCCAGCAAACCCCGGCAATATCAATTAGGTTGACTTCTTTGCCATAAGGCTGCTGCTTCGGAGCACTAACTCGGATGCCAAAGGTTTCGGGTAATTTTTTTTCCACCACTTCTTTCCAAAATGCATCGGCATCATCAACATTGATGCTGACCATGAAATTTTCGGCAAAGGCTTGGTTGTCAAAATCCTGTAAAATGAAGTTGCAGCCGTCCTTGGCAAAACCAACGCTGCCGCCGCCATCCCAAGTAATTTGAAAACCCAGCGCCAAAAAAAGTTGTTTTGACTTTTCAAAATTGCTTCCAGCAGGTACAAAAGGAGCTAAGGATAAAAATTTCATGTAGTATTTATTAGATGGATGATACAAGAAACAAGCTTTTAAAAATCCAACAACCGGCGGTGGTAATTGATTTGACCAAGGTGGTAACCCAGATGTGCTGCCAAATGTACCAGGAAAAAACCAGTCGTCATTTTTTCGGCAAACACTTGAACGGGGTATTCGATTTCCAATTGGTCTTCGGTGATTTGATTCAAAGCGTGTTCCACCACTTGGATGGTATCTTCTACCTGTTTTACCAAATTCGCTTGCGGAATATCTTTAGTTGTAAATTCCAATTCGCGGTGTCGTACAAAGCCAGTTTTTCCAAATTCAGCGCCAATAAAAGCATTCAAATTGCCAATCAAATGCAAACAAAGATTGCCTGCCGAATTGGGGATCTCTTTTTCAGTGATCCAAATGTTGGCTTCATTTTGATAAGCAGCAATCTCGGTTTTCAATTTTTCCAGATCGCGTTTGAACAGTTTTTGAAGGATTGGGAGGAGCATAAAAGTAGATTTTGTTGAGTGCTATTGAGTTGATGTAAAGATACAAATCCGCCCTATGATGACAAGTAGTAACTTTCAGGCATTCAACTCTTGATAAACCCGCTGCATCCAAGGAAATACCGCCGACTCTTTGGTTACTTTCAATTCTTCAAAACTGGATTCTAAATGGTTTGAAAAAAACTTAAAAAAGACTTTTTGAGGATCCAAGGCTTTTGCTCGGTTATAATATTCGTCAGCAGCTATTTCATCGCGGGCAAAGGCCATATCTAAAGCCAATGAAAAATACATAACAGCTTGTTTTTCCTCCGGGGTACTTACAAAAATGTGGTACTTCGTCAGGTCTTCTTGCTCAATGAGCGGCATGTAATTCATTAACCATACACCTAGATAAAATCGTTGGGGGACTTCGGTTTGGGTTGCCAAGTAATTCATCGCATTTTGATGCACCAAAATGGCTTGCGAAAAATCGGCTTGATAACGGTACGAATCCCCCAGAAAAATCAAAGTCAATAGGTTATAATTGAGGCGAGCGGCTTTGTCGAGATGAAAAACCGAAGACGCAAAATCCCGGCGAATGCGGTACACATACCCCAAATTATTGTGAGCAATCGCAAATTTAGGATTGGCTTCCAAGGAACTTTTGTAGAACGATGTAGCCATATCCAAATCTCCTTTGCTGTGCCAATAATACCCCAATTGCAAAAGCGTGGTGGCGGATTTTGGATTGATTTTAAGTGCTTCTTCCGCAATCTTAATGGCGCTTTCTTGTTCGTTGGCCTCCCATTCCAGATTGGATTTCATCAAGAGCAAAGCGATGTTGTTGGGTGCACGCCTCAGCAATACAGAAAGCCGCATTTGCTGCATTTCATTGGTTATTAAAGCGCCTTTGTTTACCGGAGTCCAGAATTCTACTATTTCCAAACCAAATTTTGCCCCAGCATGATCTGGTGAATAATTAAGCGCAGTATGAAAGGCTTCGCCAGCCAATTCCAGTTCAAATTGCGACAAACATTCTTCCCCATACTCAAAATAGGTTTGCGCCAACGCTTTGTCATCGGGGTCAACGGCGGGTGCAGCCGCGCCGTAAGCGATTGGTTTTTCTTCTACTTGAAACAACTCCTGCTCCGCTTGCCATTCTTCTAAAAACGTGAGCAAAGATTGATTTACGCCGCTAAAAGCCTGACCATCCAATTCGCCCAAGGCAATGGTTTTTTGCTTGATTTCCTTGTACCTGGCCGAGATCAAAATGATTTGATTGAACAATGGACCACCTTGATCCACTAGGTGGTTCAACAACCGCTCAATGGCTTTCTCGGTTTGCCCGTTGGCTATCAACAAACGAACTTCTTTGATCAGTTGGGTCATTTCGTTTTGTTACTTCATCGATAATTTTTCCTCTGGCGATTTGAGGCTCGATAAATACGTTACCAAATCTACCAATTGTTGTTCACTAAACGAGCGATATAACCCTTCCGTCATCAAGGATTGCGGGATTTCTTCTAGTTTTTTTACATCGCTCATGGCTATTTCTTTGGTTACGCCGCCCATTAGTCGCAGGGTAAGACTGCCAGCGGTGCGACTTTCAATAATGCCTTGCATTAAATTGCCGTCTTTGAGGTGTACATTGAACCCTTCGTAGCCAAAACTAATGCCCGTAGAAGGGTACAAAATGGCTTGATACAGCCCGTCGGCGCCCATTTTGCTGCCTATTTCCGTCAAGGCAGGACCAAATTTCACCCCTTGGTAGCCAATTTGATGACAAGTTGCGCAGTAGGTTTGGTATACTTTTTTTCCGGATGCCATACTGCCACTTTTACCTTCCAAAACAGCGATAGCGGGTATGGGGCGCTCTTGTCCGGTTTGGCTTTTGGCTAAAATGGCGCGGGCTTTTTGACGCAATTCCGTATTCCAAGCGCCGGATAATCCTACAACCGCCGGGGTTTGAAACTCCGCCGGGACTTGAGCTTTTTCCACCAATTGCATTAGGTATATTTGTCCATCCCAAGTGCTGTTGAGCGCATTGAGTGCCGCACGACGAATGGAGCTGGGTTGTTGTGCTTCATTCAAGTATTGTTGGTACAAGGCAAAAAGTTGGGGATTCTGTATGTAGCCAATGGCGCCCAGTAATTGCAGTTTTTGCGCTTCATCACCTGCTTTTAAGGCTTTGATCAAGGATGGCAAACCATTACGCTCGGCCAGCATTCCTGCCGCTTCAGCACGGAGCGCGCCATCAGGATGGTGCAGCACCATATCCAACAAAGCTGAATTTTGATTGCTCAGGTTTAATTTGCGCACCACATCCAAATAATCAACCGTACCATGCAAAAGGGGTAAAATACGGGCAATGGTTTTTTGTACCGCCACTGATTTTTTGACATATTCAGGATCCAATAAGTTGAGGGTTAAGCGATTGATGGTATCCTGTAGTGGTAAGTTAAGCGTCGGTAATAATGCCAAAATGGAGTCTTTTTGCGCTCCAGGATGAAAGTCAAAAGCCCGGAAATAACGCGGCAACTCCAGTTTTTTACGCTGAGGATCGGTGATGATGGCGCTTAAAAAAGGTAAGGCAGCGTTGGCCCGACTACGCCAAATGATATCGCGCCCAGCGGGGGTGTTCCAACCTTCGCCTACCACTGTTTTCCAAGCGGCAAAACGGGCTTCGGCATACAAATCTGACCCAATACCGAGGGCTTCCAGATACCAGCGGTCTTTGCCGTCGTACTGCTGGGCTAAGGTTGACCAAAGCTGGTTGGCTTTGGCATCGTTCCAATCGCGGAGCGCAATTGCGGCCTCCCTTCGTACTTGCGGTGAAGGATCTTTGCTTACTTTTTGGACAAAATCGAGCGTTTTGGCGGCTTGCAATTGGCGGACTGCACGGAGGGCGGTGATGCGAATATTGGGATCGGCATCGCCAATTGCTTTTGACAAATATCTTGGATCCAATTTTGCCAAAACCCACAAGGCCCGGGCGCGGTAGCGTGATTCGCCATTTTGCCATAATTCATCCAAAGCGGGAATGGCAGCTTTGCCTTGCGCCAACAACTGCGTTTTTGACAATGCTTGGGTGGGTAAGTTGGGATTTTGTAAGGCTTTTACGGCACTTTTTGGATTGTCGACATTTGGCGACTGCACGCGGTAACGATGTCCTTTGGGAGCTACCCGATAAATACGACCTCGCTCAGGATCGCCAAATTTGTGTCCCCCTACGGCCGGGTCGTACCAATCGGCAATAAACACCGAACCATCTGGCGCCACGGCTACATCAGAAGGTCGAAACCACTGATCTTTGCTTTTTACCAAATTGACAACGGTAGCTTTGTAACCGGCTTGGTCGTTTTCAACTGGGTAGGCGCGCACTACGTTGTGTCCAGCCTCAGCGTGGAGCATTTGATTTTGAAACACCTTGGGTAACAAATCCCCTTCGTAGACCGTGATGCCGCAAGGGGATCCTGAGCCAGTTTGTAAGAGATTTGGAACAACACCAGGATCATTGAGATGCCAATGGCGCAGCGGGATTTCGGATTCCATATTGACCCGCCGCGCCGTCCAGCCCGCGCCGGTCATTTGATCGGTAAAACCAAAATTGCCATCTTCCATCACGTAGTTGATGCGTACCCCCATATTGCCGTCATCGTCGTTATCTGATTGCCAGAGGGCGCCGTAGGAGTCGGTGGCTATTTCGTAGTTATTGCGGAAATTATGGGCCAATACTTCCAGTCCCGAACCATCTGGATTACAGCGAAACACCATCCCTTGGCGGTAAGGGTGACCCAAGTCATTGACCGGATTTCCATGCGGATCAGAGATTGGTTTTCCATGTTTATCGCTGATTTGTTTGCCGTTGTTGCCAAAGTTGAAGTAAAATTTGCCATCGGGACCAACCGTAAAGGCGTGTACCGCATGATCAGATTGCAAACCGCTCAAACCGGTGAATAAAGTATCGGTATGATCGGCATGGTCGTCGCCATCAGTATCAGTGAGGATAAACACATAAGGACTACACGACACAATGGCGCGGTTTTTAACCACCCAAATGCCCAGTGCCGCATTGATGCTGGTATCTTGGAAAAAAACGGTTTTTTTATCGGCTTTGGCGTCGCCGTTGGTATCTTCGAGAATGAGGATACGGTCACCGGCTTGGCGAACGGGGTTTTCGGGGTTGAACTCGCTGCGGTAGTTGAGCGCCTCGCACACCCATACGCGCCCGCGCTCGTCGACTTGGATATTGGTGGGGTTGATGAGCATGGGTTCGGAAGCAAAAAGTTGTACTTCGAGGCCTTCGGCAACTTCCATTCCTGCAACCGAATTTTCTGGAAGACGTTTTGCTTTATCGTCTAATTGCTCATAGTCAATGGCCGGTGCTTTTTTTTCACAACTGAACAAAAGCAAGCAAGCAAAAATTGGTAAGATTAGGCGGTTCATTGGCGGTTGTTTGATGTAGGGTATATATTATCAGAAAAGAACTAAAATTAAGCTGAGGTAATTTATTGCAAAAAAATTGGATTGACTGTACCTGGATCTATTTTTTTTATCCTTACCAACTTACAGCCCAATCCAAGCCGCGTAGATCTCGCCGCGCCCGTAAATGGAATTTCGCATATTGAGCTTTTGGATCGTTGTAAATCCAGCGGGTAGAAACAAATCCGCCAATCGATCAAAGGCGAGGGGATAGGGTACCCAAAGATTAGAAGCCCTAGTGTCGTATTCCACCAATAGCAAACCTCCATCAGGTTTCAACAATTTACGGATTTGGGAAACAAATACCACTTGTCGGGCTACATAATGCAGCGAATTGGCCATCATTAGGCCATCGAGGTTATGGAAAGGGAGCGCATCAACTACAAAATTGGCCTGCCACGGCAGGATGCTTACTTCCGAAAAAACGGCTGGCAATTGCCGCAACGCACGGCGGTTTTTGTCGACCGCGTGGATAACACTTTCTGGTGCCAACAAACTTGCCAGCGCTGTTGTAAAGGTTCCATCCCCGCAACCTAGATCTGCCCAGATTTGTGGATTTGGGGTGTCTAGTAATGGTGTTTTGATCAAATCAATGGCGGCTTGTAATTCCATCACTTGGCTGGTTTAAGTAGATAAAACCTTCCATATACGTTTGACTCTTGCCGCCAATCTTCACCCGATCACCTTGAAGTGAACAGTGTAAGCGACCAAATCGCGCTGAGATTTGGTACGCCAACAGTTCGGTTTTATTTAATCTTTTGCTCCAATAGGGTATCAAAGAACAATGCGCAGAACCAGTCACCGGATCTTCAAAGATGAGTGCTTGCGGGGTGAAAAAACGCGAAACAAAATCAGCCTCATCGCCAGGCGCGGTGACGATGATACCACCGGGATCAAGATTAATTTGATTCAGCAGCGGTATGTTAGGTTGTAACTCGCGAATTTGCGCCTCGCGTTCGTACACCAGCACGTAATCGCGCGCCTTCAAGACCTCGCTGGGCGCCAAGCCAATACCCTCCAAAATGATATCGGGCAAAACAGTCGGGACTGGTGTTCGGGATGGAAAATCCAAAACCAATTGATCTTCGGTTTTGGTAACGGTCAGTGGTCCAGAGGCAGAATTAAACCGGAAGGAGTCGCCGCTATACCCCAAGTGGTGAAACAAAACATGGGCAGTTGCGAGCGTGGCATGACCACAAAGATCCATTTCAATTTCCGGGGTGAACCACCGCAGATCATAAACCCCTGTTTCGTTGCCAGGAATAAAAAAAGCGGTCTCGGCTACCGCATTTTCAAGGGCAATCTTTTGTAATATCGGGGTTGGCAACCATTCGGTCAGCGGACAAACGCCAGCGGGGTTTCCGCCAAAATCAAGGTTGGTGAAGGCGTTGATTTGAAAAAAGGGAATACGGATCATATTTGATTGGTTTGGAGTCTTCTAAGATATGACGCTATTTTTGAAGTGTAATAATTTCTCTTAGCTAAAATACAACAACTTTAGAGGGCTATTTTATTTTTTAAAAAAGTAGGATCTGCCAACCCAATTGCTTGGGTCGGTAGATCCAGGTGGATTTTAGAAAGGTTGGGAAAAAAGAGGTAGGATTTCTGCTTTGGTGAGTGGTGGCATATTTTTTCGGTGTCGTTTGCGAAATTGACGAGCATCATACTCCCCATTCAATTCAATAAAACAGAGATAATGTCCATTCTCATTGGGTAGATCAGTACTCAATATGCGGTGCGAAGGATAAAGATGTTCGAAATAAGCTCGGGCTTTGATTGAGGCTTCTCGAGTGCCATTCGCAATTAATTGTTCATAAAGCTTGGAATCGTCGTAATAAGATTTGCTGGGAGCTGGAGTATGGACATCTAGCGATGTGTCTGTTGGTACACTTCCAACTAATGGGTTTGAATCTAAGTCGGTCGTTTCATTTGGATGAACAGGATTCGGAGGAGTAAAATCTCTTTTTGGTAATAGTGTTTTTAAATCATAATCCTTTAGTTTGTAATAAGCTGCAAAAAGCAATAGCACAACGATAATTAAAAGAGTCAAAGCGCCCGTGTAATTCGTTCGTACATTCTGGTTCCCCCAGTCATTGCTTACAATGATAGGTTGTAAACTCCTTGTGGCTGTAGTAATGTGTTGCCCCACAATAATTCCGATCAATAGGGCAATGAGAATAAAATAGAATACTTGAGAACTCATAGCCTTGAATTTTTTGAGTTAAGTGATCATTTTTAATGTTTTTTTGCATAGTTATGTCAGGGAATAGCTTGGTTACTAGCTTATCCTCAAATTGTGAATTAAATAATGTTGGTTTTATCAGTTATAAGTTGTGGCCTTTGCAGCACTTAAACAAGATGTAGTGAGTTATCTATTTATTAACTTTTAGTAAAAAAATTCACATTAACTTATACTAGAAACCTGAACTTCTGGGAGAAGTTGTTCGTTTGAATTTGAATAGAAGTAAAAAAGAGTTTTGGCTCAATTATGATTTCAAGTTGCTGTGTATCTTTGTAAAAAAAGCCGA
>JBBANM010000069.1:0-36539 GCA_040401995.1 Saprospiraceae bacterium | reverse complement strand
GCTCTATTGCAGCTGCCCTCCTCTTTTGGTATTTTTAACCCATTATTCGCATAAAATAAGTATTGATCGCCAGTTCCTCCATTTTTTTGGCAGAACTGGCGATTTTTGCTGTAAAAAAATAGAAAAAATGATCGTTGTAACTGGTGCCGCAGGTTTTATTGGAAGTTGTATGGTGCGTTTACTCAATGACATGGGGCATCAAAACCTCATTTTAGTAGACGAATTCAGCCGAATGGATAAAACCCGTAATTTGCTGGGAAAATCATTCATCGCCAAGGTAGACCGCGAAGATTTTCAAGTGTGGCTCGATCGCATGCACCAAAGCATCAATTTCATTTTCCATTTGGGCGCCCGCACCGATACTACCGAGCAAGACCAAGCTATTTTTGATCACCTCAACTTGCATTATTCGCAGCAGATCTGGCAGCAATGCACGGATTACAAGATTCCATTGGTGTATGCCTCCAGCGCCGCTACTTATGGCTTGGGCGAACTAGGCTACGAAGACCGCCACGATTTGTGCGCGCAATTGCAACCGCTCAATCCTTACGGTCGCTCCAAAAATGATTTCGACATCTGGGCTTTGCAGCAAGAAAAAACGCCGCCTTTCTGGGCTGGTTTGAAGTTTTTCAACGTGTATGGCCCCAATGAATACCACAAGGGTCGTATGGCTTCAGTGATTTTTCACACTTGCAAGCAAATTAAAGAAACGGGCGCTATGAAGTTGTTTCGCTCGCACCGCCCCGATTTTAAAGACGGCGAGCAAAGTCGCGATTTCATCTACGTAAAGGATGTCATTTCCATCTGTTATTTCTTGTTCAAAAACCAAACCCACAGCGGCATTTACAATACGGGGACGGGAAAAGCGCGCACTTTCCTTGATTTGGCAACTAATACCTTCCTAGCCTTGGGTTTGGAGCCCAGCATTTCATTTGTGGATACGCCTGCCGACATTCGGGATACCTATCAATATTTCACCGAAGCAACGATGAATAAATTGCGGAGCATTGGCTACGATCAACCGTTTTACTCGCTTGAGGATGGCATTGCCGACTATGTGAAAAATTATATGACGGGTGGGTTGGGGCCGAAGGTGTATTAGGACTCTAACTCGAAAGTTGCGCTAAACCACTCTACAAATCCATTTAGATTGGATGAATTAGAATCAAAATAACGCGATTCAACAGCTGTGCCAAAGGGTTTCCCTGGATCCTTTTGCCAAGCAAGCCAAGTGTGTAGTTTTGCTTTTTGCTCTTTTACAGCAGAGAATTTTTTCAATCCTCTTTCACCTAATGTATTCAATGTTTCTTGAGCAAATGCTAAATGCTCGTCATTTTTTGGGATCAAAGTTTCTAAAAAATGCTCCAAATACCCCTTGTTTTTGTTATCGGGCATAATCCAGATGCCAATCGTGAGATTTTCACCATGTATTAATCTTCCGCCACCAGGTCTGGTTATTGTGGATAAATCAATTTTATCTGAATTTCTTAAAAATGATTCAAAGCTTTGCCAACGTTTGTCGGCGCCAACAGCATCGGCATCAACTATAACCCCAATATTAGATAAGGAAGGATCGTCAAGCGCTTCGTTTAATGCATTTTCTACATTATCATATCCGTTTACATTTTTAGTAAACTCTTGTTTGAATTTCGAAGGATCATTATAACCGAGTGGTGGCCGTAATCCTCTTTTTTTGAGAAGATTAGCTATAACAATAGCATCGTTCCCTTCTACAATCAACTGCTGCGCCATCGGGTTTAACGAATTTCGAGGTTCATTTCTAAGGCATCTTCCAAGCGATCCTGATTATAGGCAATGGCTTCGAGTTTACCTTTGCGATTGTGTTGCAATCTAAAAAGAAAGCCTACATTTTTATTGGCAGCTTCTGAACTGACGTATTTGAACGTACGCAAGGTATCTTTACTGTGGGTGGTAACAAACACCTGGATTTCCAAAGATTTCGCGTATTGAAAAATCATTTTCCAGAGCAATTCCTGGATCGAATGGTGCAATCCGCTTTCCAATTCATCAATGAGCAGCATTTTCCTTTTGGCATTTACCAAAGCCAGGGCAATAAATAACATTCTCTGAACCCCATCACCAAGGGCAAGAATCGGCAAGGGTTTTTCTTCATTTTCAAGCTTAACCTTTGCTACGCCTCCGCTAACGTCAATTCTTTCTAAGCGGGGCTCGATGGTTTCTTTGAGCATTTTCACCACTTCATCCTCTAAGGGTGTCAAGGCGATTTTGTCCCAAAGTTTTTGCAGGATATTGTTGTCGCTATAAAAAGGAATATAAATCAATTCGTCGTTTGGGAAATCAGGCGTATCAGAAGGATTAAGGGCAAATGGAAAAACAGCTGCAAAACCGGCTCCATAGTGCACCTTGAATTCAAGGTTCGACGGTTTATCCTCATTCTGTTGTTTTACAATAACGAGTTCATTGATTTGCAAAACTTTATCTCCTGTTTTGGAATTCACCGAATACAAAGCATCGTATGACTCACCCCAAGAAGGCACAAATTGACCGCGGTTTTTTAAGACATGATTTACTACTGTGCTGTTTCCTTTTGCCGCTAATAGGCGCAGCGCCTCCAGTAGCGTAGTTTTCCCAGTATTGTTTTTGCCCACAATCAGGTTTACCCTTTTCAATCCTTCGATATCCAAGGTGTCAAATATTCGAAAATTCCTGATGCTGAGTTCTTTTAACATAGCTCAAAGGTTTTGACTAAAGCTAACCGATTTTTCGAACAAAACAAACATGTTGATGGATTCAAATTATCCATACTACTGGACATTTTAAATTTGGGGCGGGCGGTAAACCTTCCAGGTCTTCGAGACCTGGAAGGTTTTGCAATCAATCAACAGGAAAATGTCCAGTAGTATTCAAATTTTCTCGCCGCCTCACTCCACCGGATTCAACCCCGCATAATAAATCAAATACCACTGATCGTCTAATTTAGCAAAGCGACGCAACATCGCGTATTTCCCGCTTTCGTGCACTATCTTTTCGATCACTAATCCATCGCCCAGCGGCTGCACTTGCTGGCTGAATCCGCTTTTTTCAAAATCAATCGGTTTGTTGATTTTCCAATTGTTAGCGTCCCAGCGAAAGGTGTTGCTGGCCACCGTAGCGCTATCGGCATTGTCGGGTAGCCCTTGCATGGGGAATTGGATGTGCGCCATTTGGAAGACTGAATCTTGGTGGAATTTTTCGTAAAAAACCGCAAAATCAGAAAAATCGGCTTTAGCCCGCGGGCGACAAGCACTCAATGCCGCCAGGGCAAGCAGTAAAAAGGATAGATTCCGTATCATTATCGCAATTGGGTATTTCTACTAATAATACTGGACATTTTCGATTTAATCGCTCGCCAAACCTTCCAGGTCTTCGAGACCTGGAAGGTTTATGTATCCCCAAATTTTAAAATGTCCAGTAGTATGATTTCTACTAATAAATCCAAATTTGCGCAAAAGTTACAAAAAAGCGCCAAATTTCATTTCCTATCCCCATGTTTCGGTCGGTCAGATTGACTCGATGGTCAGCGCTTTCCCCCTTTAAGTAGATAAAACGGGGCCATACATCCTTTACACCGTGCAATATCCCTTTGGTACAGCTATTTTTGTAAAAAATCCAAATTATATATGCACCTATCGATTCAACACCTAACAAAAACTTACGCCAACGGGGTTACTGCGCTCAATGATGTGTCGCTAGAAATTGGCAAAGGAATGTTTGGCTTATTGGGCCCCAACGGCGCCGGTAAATCTACCTTGATGAAAATCGTCGCAACACTACTGGAACCTACCAGCGGCAGCGTCCAGTTTGGCGACATCAACGTACTCCAACAACCCGACGAACTGCGGCGGAGATTGGGTTATCTACCACAAGAATTTGGCGTTTATCCGCGTATCACGCCGCCTGAACTATTGCACCACATGGCCATCCTCAAGGGGATCATGAATAAAAATGAGCGCACGGAGCTCATCAATGCCTTGTTGGAACGGGTTAACCTATTTCAACACCGTAAAAAATACATCAGTAGTTTTTCTGGCGGGATGAAACAGCGGATCGGTATTGCCCAAGCCCTGCTCGGCAATCCGCAATTGTTGATCGTGGATGAACCCACCGCGGGTCTTGACCCCGGCGAACGCAACCGTTTTTATAACCTCCTGGCTGATATAGGCGATGAGATGGTGGTTATTTTGTCGACGCACATTGTAGAAGACGTTTACGAGCTTTGTAACAACATGGCCATCATCGACAAAGGCAAATTGTTGTACAGCGGCGCACCTAAAGACGCCATTGCCGGTTTAAGCGGCAAAATCTGGGAAAAAGCCATCTCCAAATCAGAAGTTGCCAATTATCAGGAACAGTACCACGTCATTTCCAATCGCTTAGTAGCTGGTCAGCCGCTGATCCACGTGTTGAGCGATGCGGAGCCAGGTGCAGGTTTTGCCCTGGCTGAAGCCGATTTGGAAGACGTGTTTTTCTCCGCTATTGCTCAACAAGGCTAATTAAAAGGAACGGTTGAATAATAAATTACCACTTTACCCTTGCTCTTTCGCCGCCACTCTTCCTATCTTTTTCGTTGTAATGCACCACATTACGCCTCAAAAGATAGTCGATTGGCAACAAAATAGCGGCGGCTAAAATGTCAATTTATTAATCACCCGTTCCTTAGCTATAAAAATCTTTGCTATGTTAAAAGAATTTCTGCGGCTGGAATTGAAGCAAACCTTCAAACAGCCGATGGTATACATTTTTATCCTCATCAATTTCCTGATGATTTTTGGCGCCGCTACCAGCGATCAGATTCAGATTGGGGGTAGCGTAGGTAACATCCACAAAAATGCGCCTTACATCGTGCTGTTCTGGTTGTCGTTCATGAGTTTCTTTTTTGGCTTGCTTTCGACTACCGCTTTTATGAACAACGCTGCCTTGCGCGACTACAATTACCAATTCCACCAAATCCTGTTTTCCTCGCCGATCAAAAAAGGCGGCTATTTCTGGGGGCGTTTCTTGGGAGGCTATATTGGGGCGATGACTCCGGCTTTGGGCGTATTTCTGGCGATTTTTTTAGCGCCTTATATGCCTTGGGTAGATGCGGAGCGCTATGGCCCCTTCCCGATGAATGCCCTTTGGAGCGGGATCGTGGTGTACATCATTCCCAATTTTTTCTTTTGTGCGGCCATTTTGTACGGCGTAGCGTCTTGGAGCAAAAGTACCATTACCTCTTTTGTAGCCGCAGTGGTGCTGCTGGTGGCTTATGGCGTGGCTTTGAACTTGGTTTCTGATTTAGAAGACGAACAATTGGGGATGCTTCTGGATCCTTTTGCCATCAATACCACCACCATTGTTTCCAAGTACTGGACGGTACAAGAAAAAAACACGCTGGCAGTGGGGCTGAGCGGACTCGTTTTGGTCAACCGTTTGATTTGGATGAGTGTGGCGGCCGTGGTGTTGCTCCTCTCCTACTGGCGTTTTTCATTCCAGGAAAAATCACGCGCTGGGAAAGTAAGCAAAAAAGGAAAATCAGCAGAGTCAGAGCAGGTTTTGCCTACGTTTGGCAATGTTTTCCCTAAAACCAGCCACCGTTATAACTTTTCGGCCAATTTGCGGCAGTTTGCCAACCAAGTAAAAGTGGATTTCCTAGGCGTGGTGCGCAGCGTGCCCTTTGTGGTGATCATGCTTTTGGGGGCATTCAATATGGGTTTTGCCTTGGCCAATGCCGAGGAAGCCTATGGTGTTACCCAGCTGCCTGTTACCTACAACATCATCGATTTAATTCGGGGAACGTTTAGTTTTTTCATTTTTGCCATCATTACCTTCTATTCGGGCACCATCGTTTGGAAAGAACGTGATGCCAAAATGAATGACTTATACGATTCACTGCCTTTCCCTGGCTGGATTACCTATCTCTCCAAATACTTTACCGTGGTGGGATTGGTTGCGCTGATTTTAACTGTGGCTACCGCTGCCGGCGTTTTGGCACAAGCGGCGAAAGGCTATTACAATTTCCAGTTAGAGGTCTATTTTTGGAGCTTTTTGGTACTGGATCTTTTGTCTTTTGCCTTTTTTACCGCTGCGGCAATGGTCATCCACACCTTGGTCAACCAGAAATATTTGGGTTATTTCGTTTTCATTGTGTTTATAATTGTCAATAGTTTCGTTTGGGATGTCTTCAAAATAGACAGCAACCTGGTAGTATTTGGCTCCGTTCCTAGCTATACTTACTCCGACATGAGCAAATGGGGGCCTTACATTGGCTCATTGACCTGGTTCAATACCTATTGGGCGCTATTCTGCGCTTTGCTCAGCATTTTGGGTGTCTTGTTCTGGGTAAGAGGGCATGTGGGCTCCTTCCAAGAGCGCTTGGCGGAAGCTGGGCATCGGTTACGGCAACCTGCTCTGCGCGGCGTTTTGGCCAGTTTGTTGTTGGTTTGGATCGCTACTGCCAGTTTTGTGTTCTACAATGCTGAGGTGCTGAATCCGCACAAGCATTCCGAACGCAATATGGATTTACTGGCTGCTTATGAAAAACAGTATAAAAAATACGAGCATAAGGCCCAGCCGCGTATGACCAACCTCAAATACTTCATTGACATATACCCGAATGAGCGCGATGTGAAGGCGCGTGTTGAAATTACGATCCTCAACAAAAGTAGCCAGACCATCGATTCCGTTCACTTTACGATGGGCACTCCCGGTTCCGGTTTTAAAAAGCAGGTGCTTATACCTGGCGCAAAATTGGTGCTGGACGATAAAAAACTGACTTACCAGATCTTCCGTTTGGCAAAACCATTGGCGCCTGGCGATAGTCTGAATTTCGAGATCACTGCCGATTATCTTACCAAGGGTTTTGAGAACGAGGTAAGCTTTACTTCGGTGGTGCAAAATGGCTCGTTTTTCAATAATTACGACCTTTTGCCCCTGATTGGTTATCAACCCGATGGTGAATTGTCGGAGAAAAAAGACCGCAAAAAACGCGGCCTTAACCCCAATCGCAAACGAGTGGCGCCACTACAGGCCCCCTGCGGTCCAGCTTGCGACAATACCTATCTGAGTAACTTCTCCGATTGGGTGAATGTAGAAACCGTGATCTCCACCGTTCCCGATCAGATTGCAGTCGCGCCCGGCTCGCTGTTGAAAGAATGGAATAAAGACGGGCGCCGTTATTTCCAGTACCGTTTGGATCACCCTTCTTGGAATTTTTACTCGTTCATCTCCGCACGCTATGAGGTGAAACGGGAAAAATGGCAAGGCCGAAACCTGGAAGTGTACTACCAAAAAGGACACGAATACAACGTGCCAAAAATGATGAAATCGATCCGCAAATCGCTGGAGTACTATACGGCCAACTTTGCACCGTATTGGCACCAGCAAGCTCGGATCATTGAATTCCCGCGTTATGCTAGTTTTGCACAGGCATTCCCCGGCACCATGCCATACTCGGAAGGGATTGGCTTTATTTCCGATTTGAAAGATCCCGACGACATCGACATGGTGTACTACATCGTTGCGCACGAAATGGGGCACCAATGGTGGGCACACGAAGTTTGCGGCGGCAATGTACAGGGCGTCACGATGCTCTCCGAAACCTTTGCCCAATACTCGGCGCTAATGGTGATGGAAAAAGAGTATGGGCGAGAGCAAATGAAAAAGTTCCTCAAGTATGAGATGGATCGTTATTTGCGGGGCAGAGGTACTGAATCGCAGAAGGAGACGCCGCTTATGAAAGGCGAAAACCAGGGTTACATTCATTACCGCAAAGGTTCAGTGGTGATGTACGCCATTCGCGATTTCTTGGGTGATACGGCCGTAAACGCTGCTATGAAAAGCTTCCTACGCGATTGGGCTTACAAACCCGCCCCCTACCCTACTACTTTAGATTACATGCCTTATTTGGCAGCGCATACGCCGGATTCACTGAAGTACTTGCTCAAAGATCTTTTTGAAGACATCACTTTGTACAGCAACCGAACCATTTCGGCCAAATCAAAAGACTTGGGCAAGGGCAAATACGAAATCACCCTACAAGTGAGTGTCGAAAAATTCAAATCTGACTCTTTGGGTCGGGAAATTCAAGTACCGCTTAAAGGCGATTACCTCGATATTGGGGTGATGGGCGAAGCGCCAAAAGGCAAAAAAGAAGGGCCGCTGATTTATCGTGCCAGACACCGGTTCACCAAAAAGGACAATACCTTCAAAATAGTGGTGGATAAAAAACCGGCCAAAGCTGGTGTTGATCCCTACCTTTTGTTTGTAGATCGGATACCCGATGACAACATGAAGAAGGTGGAGAATTGAGTAGATAACAGCTCCAGCATTGAATGAAAAAGCCCGCTCGATATGAATCGAGCGGGCTTTTCTTTTGCTAAGGAAACTTATGAAATTCGTTAATCCATCGATTGATTAGCAGCCTGAGCAATGTTTACCAGTGACGCATATTCCTTAGTGGATAAACCGTCCATGACGTAGTGTACCGGATTAACCCGTTCTCCGCGCAAGTGCACTTCATAGTGACAGTGAGGTGCAGTTGAAGCACCAGTGCTACCAACCAAACCAAGGCGTTGACCGCGTTTTACCCGTTGTCCTTGTTTGATGTCGATGCGGCTCATGTGTGCGTACAGCGTTTGATAGCCATAGCCATGATCAATGATCACACAACGGCCATAGCCGCTGTTCGATTCTGCTTTCACTACTACCCCGTCGCCAGTAGCCTGGATCGGCGTACCTTTGGGAGCAGTGAAATCAATACCGGTATGCATGCGGGGAACTTTGTAGATAGGGTGAATGCGGTAACCGAAACCGGAAAGCAAACCCACATTTTTGGCCAGTTTATCGGCACGTACTGGCTTGATGGAGGGGATCGAAGCCAGCATTTTTTCTTTTTCTTGCGCTGTCTGCATGATGGTATCCAAAGATTTGGATTGTAATACCATCTGGAACTTGAGTTGGCGCATTTTTTCCTTGGCTTCCACCATGGTTTTCCCTGCGTGTTTCCAGTCTTTGTAAACGGCGTATTGATCAGTACCCCCGGTACCGCCTTGCCATACGTCGTCGTCAATTGGATCCATACCGAAGATGGTACGGTAAGCGTAAGCGTCGCGATCGCGTAAGTTGTGCATTTCTTCACTGATGGTGCTGAGATCGGCTTCCAATTTGGCGTATTCCGTTTTCATCACATCAATTTCTTGTAAAAGCGCTTTTTCCTTTGGCGAAGGAAGATAACGGTACAGTACCGTAGCAAAAAGGAAAGCGGTAACGACTGCAGTGCAAAGAAAAGCGAAAACCCTAAAAATGGTTGTAAACCAGTTGATTTCCACCTTCTCGTAACTGAGCGTGTGAATGTTGTAAATAAACTTTTCTTTTCCCATGAGCGGTTGATCTAGGCATTTTACCTAAATTAGCGGCATTTGGTTTTGCGTCCCCAAAAGCTAATTTAGTACTACGCCCCTTTAAAATAAAGGCTATGCTGTTTGGCGCAGTTTTGCTAAAATAGCAGCGCCAACGTGGAATCCAAAAAAAAACACAAAAAAATAGACGATAGCATCATCAAATTGGTGAAATTGTCCATTTTTGCAAGCCATTTAGTTACAAAGAACGCAGTTAATGGTTAAAAAAACAAATCCCTACTTTTGGGTTTTTCAGTGTTCTTTTTCATTAGAATTCCAAATATCGAAAGAGCTTTTTGAACCCAATAACTATTTATGATCTCATTAACTTTTCCTTAACGATTATGAGTGTGTCTGAGATTTTTTATTCGTGCTGCAAATGGCCAAAATTCGCACCAATTTCTTTACGAAAATACTCATGTAGCGCTGACCTGTCCCGACAAAGTCGGGATACACTCTCCCGACTTTGTCGGGACGTACCACGTTTTTCGCGCCTCGTTGGTACAAATTTTGACTCATTTTCGCTTACGAAATAAAAATCCATACACACTCTAAGTAGTGAATAATGACTTTTCACTTCTTATCTTCGCCCTTGAAAAGTAAACACACATGATGACAGCACGCGAAATTCGCCAGCAATTCCTAGATTTTTTTGCTTCTAAGCAACACAAGATTGTGCCTTCCGCTCCTTTGGTTAACAAAGACGACCCCACCTTGATGTTTACCAACGCGGGTATGAACCAATTCAAGGATTATTTTTTGGGCAACCAAACGCCTGATAATCGCCGCATCGCCGACACGCAAAAATGTCTTCGTGTAACTGGCAAGCATAACGATCTCGAAGACGTGGGCTATGATGGTACGCACCACACCATGTTCGAGATGTTGGGCAACTGGTCGTTTGGCGACTATTTCAAAAAAGAAGCGATTGCCTGGTCTTGGGAACTGTTGACCGAAGTATTCAAGCTGTCGCCTGATCGTTTATACGCCACCGTCTTTGAAGGCGACCCTTCCGACGGGCTTCCTCCCGATGATGAATCACTCGAATTGTGGAGCCTGGTATTGCCGCGCGAACAGATTCTGTACGGTAATAAAAAAGACAACTTCTGGGAAATGGGCGACACCGGTCCCTGTGGCCCTTGTACGGAAATCCACTACGATACCCGCTCGGAAGCGGAACGGGCAAAAAGTCCGGGCTACGAAGGGGTAAACGTAGATGGTTCGGGTGTGGTGGAAATTTGGAACAACGTATTCATCCAGTTCAACCGCAAGTCAAACGGATCTTTGGAGCCGCTGCCCGACAAACACGTCGATACCGGTATGGGATTTGAACGGCTTTGTATGGTGCTGCAAGACAAAAAAGCGACCTACGATACCGATCTTTTCACCCCGTTTATTCAATACATCGAGCAAGCTTCGGGCATCAAATATACTTTCAGCTACGACCGCAATGCTAAATCCGATATCGCTATGCGGGTTATCGTTGATCACATTCGCGCCATAGCTTTTGCCATTGCCGATGGGCAGTTGCCCGGTAACTCGGGCGCAGGCTATGTCATTCGCCGCATTTTGCGCCGGGCAGTTCGGTATTACTATTCCTTTCTGGATATCAAAAAACCGTTTTTACATACTTTGATCCCGATGTTGGCTGATGCATTTAGCGGTGCATTTCCAGAGCTTAAAGCACAACAAGATCAAGTAATCAAAATCATCGAAAGCGAAGAATTGTCGTTTTTGAATACCTTGGAAAATGGGTTGCGTCGCTTTGAAAACCTGGATCTGGAATCTGGCACCATCAGCGGACAAGATGTTTTTGACTTGTACGATACCTTTGGTTTTCCTTTTGACTTGACTCAGCTTTTAGCGCAGGAAAAAGGGTTGAATTTGGATGAAGCTGGTTTCCGGGTAGCACTGGAGCAACAGCGCTCGCGCTCGCGTGCCGATGCCCAAAAAGCAGTTGGCGATTGGCAAAACGTCAACTTGGGAGAAGAAGTGGTTTTTGTCGGTTACGATACCCTTCACGTTACCGATGCCAAGGTGATCAAATACCGTACGGTAAAAGTTAAAAACGAGAACCAATACCAAGTGGTGCTCAACCAAACGCCATTTTATGCCGAAAGCGGCGGACAAGCGGGCGATACCGGTTATCTGCTTGTTGGCGCCGATAAAGTTGACGTTCTGGATACCCAAAAGGAAAATGAACTGATCATCCATATCGTTGAGCGTTTGCCGGAGAACCTAACGCTGGCCGTTACCGCACAAGTTGACGCTGCGCGCCGACAAGCGATTTCTAGCAACCACTCGGCGGTACACTTGATGCATGCTGCCTTGCACCACATACTGGGTTCGCATGCCGTACAAAAAGGACAGAACGTAGATGGAGATCGATTGCGTTTTGACTTCTCGCATTTCCAAAAAGTAAGCGATGCCGAGCTGTTGCAGATCGAGCAAATGGTGAATGAAAAAATACGCGCCAATATTCCATTGCAGGAAAACCGCGCTATGCCCATCGAGGAAGCGCGAAAAACCGGCGCCATGATGCTTTTTGGTGAAAAGTACGGCGATCTGGTGCGCATGATCACCTTTGATCCCAACTTTTCGCAGGAATTGTGCGGGGGTACGCACGTGAAAGCGACCGGAGAAATTGGTTTGTTCAAATTGGTGGCTGAAGGTGCGGTAGCTGCCGGTATTCGGCGAATTGAGGCCATTACGGCTGCCCCCGCGGAATATTTTATTTTGAAAGAGTTGGCCGAATTGGAAGAAGTACGCGTACTTTTCAAAAACGCGCCCAACTCGCCTAAGCAAATCCAAGGCTTACAGGATGAAATCAAGCAATTGCGCAAGGAGATTGAAAAACTGGTAGCCGAGCAGGCGGGCGGAATGAAGGATGATTTGAAAAAACAGGCGTTACTGATTGATGGGATCACCTACATCGCGGCGCGTTTGCCTATTGGCGATGGTGCGGCGTTGAAAAACCTTGCCAGTCAGCTCGACAATGAATTGGAGAACGCAGTCATTGTTTTTGGCGCAGAGATAAACGGCAAACCCCAGGTTTTGGTCAACATCAGCAAATCGTTGGTGCAAAGCAAAGGTTTGCACGCCGGCAATATTGTTCGCGAGCTGGCCAAGGAGATCGGCGGCGGCGGCGGCGGCCAACCGTTTTTTGCTACTGCCGGCGGTAGCGATCTGAGCGGATTGGATCGGGCGGTGGCCAAGGCCAAGGAGTTGGTGTTTAAGGCCTAGTTTTTGGGCTAAGTGATAGAGCTGTATATTTTATCAAAAGGCTAATTACGCATTCAATCGTAATTAGCCTTTTGTATTGATGGCTCGCTTTGGTCGAGCGTTGACTATTAAAAATTTGAGAAATGTAAAATTTCCCCTAAATTTAATCACTGAAAGTCATTGTACTATGAAAACAATATCCATAACGCTACCAGAACTATCTGGTCTCTCCGAGTTTGATGTAAAAATAATTTTGGCCGGCGAGCTATATGTTCGCGAAAGACTATCATTGGGTCAAGCTGCAGATGTAGCAGGTTTGAGCAAACGTGCTTTCATTGAAATCATCGGAAAATATGGTTTTTCAATTTTCAGCGAATCGATGGATGATTTTCGGCTAGATCTAGAGAATGCATGGAAAGCATAGTTATTTCTGACACCTCTTGTCTGATTGTTCTAGACAAAATAGGTTACCTACACCTCTTAGAATTGATGTATGGTCAAGTTGTGGTCACTCCAACTATTTTGGCTGAATTTGGTAGAAAGCTTCCTGATTGGATCACAATCATCTCTCCAAGTAATGATACTATAATAAAATTATTAGAAGAAACTATTGATCCGGGAGAGGCGAGTTCAATCGCACTTGCTCTAGAAATGGATAATGCATTGGTTATTCTAGATGATTTACTTGCAAGAAAGGTAGCCCTACAACTTGGGCTAACCATTACTGGAACTCTTGGTATCATTGCTAATGCGAAAAGAAGAGGAATTATTCCTTCTGCAAAGCTGCTATTTGAATTAATCAAAGCAACTGATTTCCGGATACCAAATTCTTTACTTTCCTCCATACTCAAGGAATTAGGAGAAGAATAAAGCAGCTACCTATTCCTTTAGTTCCACATTTTTATAAATCAACTCCAAGGGTAAAAACACATCAATCGACTGGCAGTACAACGATTTTTCCAGACCTTCAAATAGGGTTTCCTCCCAATGATGAGGCTCGGAGCGAAAAAACGAAAGTATCTCAGGCTGGTCTTGTCGAACCAAAATATATTCCACGAAACTTTCCAAACTTCGGTATTCGACAAATTTTTGGTTGCGGTCGTATGCCGCGGTGGATGGAGAAAGAATTTCGACAATCAAAACCGGATTGATGATTCCTCCTGCTTCTTTTTCGGTTACCAAAGGCGCTTCAGCAATGACAACAGCATCTGGATAAACGTAGTAGTTGAATTTTGGCAAATAGATTTTCTGATCACTGCCAAATAATTCAAAACCCATTTTTTTGTCTAATTCATTGCCGAGGTATTGCAATACGTTTTTGGCAATGCGGTTGTGATTGATGCTTCCGCCCGCCATGCGAATTATTTCTCCGTTATAAAATTCATGTCGCTCGCCGCTAGATGCTTCAATCTCCAAATAAGCCGCTGTGGAGTAAGTTCCGTAGAACAGACCCAAGGCATTTGGTTGGTATTGTAAACTAGTTGCTCCCATGTTTCTGATGTTTCCGATTTGCAGTGCTAAGTTAATACAAACCCAAAATGAAAACAATAGTCCGACCAACCGAAGTTTTCATTTACTTCTTCTTCCCCTCCATCATCTCATCAAAAGCGGCAGTAATGCCACGCTCAATGCCCTGTCCTTTCCATTCTTCCGCGCCGGGGATCATGGTAGGCTTGGCCTCCGTAATTTGCTCTTTGGTCTTACCCGCTTTCATTTCTGTTTTTACAAACTTCCACAACTTGGCCAGGTAGTTTTGCATCTCAGCAAGATCTTTCAAATTACCCGTTACCGGAAAACCTTCGCCAGAATGACCAAAAACAAACAGCGTGTCTTTATCAAAAGTCTTGCGCGCCTTGCCCAACACCTCTATCCAGCTTTGTACGGAAGCGCCTGACGAGCGATCCACAAAAGGGAAACGGCGGTTGAACACCAAGTCGCCGCAATGCACCACATTGGCGTTTTCAAAATGTACAAACGAATCGCCATTGGTGTGCCCAGCACCAAAATAATGCATGCTCATCAGTTCTGAGCCTACCCGTTGCGCCCATTTTTTATCGTAAGTCGTATCCGGATACAATTGTTTGTCTTCGCTTTTATTGGCAACCGCCACCCGCTCTTGATTGGCTTTGGAGTTTTGGTGTGCCACCACTTTGTTGACGATGCCCTTAAAAGCAATATTTCCACCCGAGTGATCGCCATGGTGGTGGGTATTGATTAAGAGATCGATTTTGCGGTCGTTTTGCTTGCGCAGTTCTTCAATAAAGTGAGCTGCGCTATCGGGGAATTGGGTATCCACCACCACCAAACCCGAAGCGTCGATCATCCAAGCGATGGTACCGCCTTTTTCAGTAAAGATGCCCACATTGCCACGGAGGGTTTTCATTTCGCCAGCAGTAGCGGCGAGTAAGTTGGTCAACCAGGCTGTAGGCAATAAAGTAGCACCAATGGCAAAAGAAGAAGTTTGGAGGAAACTGCGGCGATTTGTAGTCATTTCAGGAGTATTTTTAGCGTTTGACTGACCAAAATAGGAACTTCTTGCAAAAAATTGTACACAGTACCCCATTGTTGATGCAGCATAGCCGACATATTGGGTAAAAAAAGTAGAGAAAGATGCTATGGTAAACTTTGTATCCTACTAAGTCGAGAGTGATAAAAGAAAAAACCAGTTGAAGTTAATTTCCCTGACAAAAAGTAATACTATTTGTCAGATTTTTGGACAAATAGTACTGATTCTGGCATTAACGCTAAATTTTGCAGATCTTTAAGAGAGCGTTTGGATTGTTAGTTCGTAAGCGAAAAATCCAAACACTCCCTTAACCATTCTCATATGGCATATCTAATAGAAACGATAACCAATTTGTTTTATTAATTACATTGAAGGTTGCCTCTGGATAAGTTGCCAACCACGCTGCAGGAGCATTCATTTCTTTCGAACCAAATTTGAATTCAAATCCGCTTATCCTCCCTTCATATTCTTCGATATAGTCCAATTCTGAGCCAGTTTGTAATCTCCAAAAAAAAGATTTTGCTCTAATCTTATGATTACTAAGCAGTTTAGAACGCTCAACAAAGAGGAAATTCTCCCATAACGCTCCACCGTCAGAACGCATATTTAGTGGTGCAAACTGGCCAATTAACGCATTTCTTATGCCCAGGTCCAGGAAATAGATCTTTTGTTTTTTGGAAATCTCTTTTCTTAAGTTGCGACTAAAACCACTCACCGTTTGCACCACAAAGGACTTCTCAAGCAAATCGATGTATTTAATGATTGTAACGGTGTCCAATCCAAGTTGTCGCCCCAATTCATTGAAGGATACTTCAGACCCAATTTGGAAAGCCAGTAAACGCAATAGGTCTCGGAGTTTTTGGCTGTGCCTAATTCCGCTTAATTCAAGTACATCTTTATATAGATATGCTTGGGTTAATTCATCTAAAAAGGTGGCTTTATCATCCCGATTACCCAACTCCAATACTCCTGGGTAAGTACCAAACAACAACCATTCTTCAAGTCGATTCTGATACTCTAATAAACCAATATTAGCAACTAATTCTTCTGCCGAAAAAGGATAAAGTCTAAATGTCCAAGTGCGTCCAGTTAATGGTTCTTGAACTCGATTCGCCAGATCAAGAGTTGACGATCCGGTAACAATAATCCGCAATTGGGGAAAATGATCATGCAGAATTTTAAGATTGATGCCAATATCTGGAATACGCTGCGCTTCATCAATGAAGAGGTAGTCATACCCTGTCGTAAAAAGCCGCAATTGTGCTGGGTCGCGAGAAGCAAAAATACCAACATGAGGATTAAAATCACCATTGAGGTACAGAACTTTTTTGTTATCCTCAGCCTGCAAAATATGTTGAGCAAGCGTAGTTTTACCAATTTGCCGCTGTCCGTATAAGATGATTATTTTTCGAGGGCCTGAAACTAGCCTAGCTCGAATTTGCTCACCGATTGTTCTTTCAAGATATTGCTGCATTGTAAATTCAATAAATTAACGCGAATTTACAGATTATAATCAACAAATCAACGTGAATTTATTGAATACAATCAATCCAGTCGAATATTATTTCTTTTTACCGCAGCAACGTCACCCCGCCTTTTAGCACCTCCTTACGTCCATCTTTTAATTCGACTTCAACCACGTAAACGTAAGTACCCATCGGCGCAGCCTCGCCCCGGAATCGGCCATCCCAGCCTTCGGTGTTGGTCAAATTAGCGCCTTGGTACACCAGCTCTCCCCAGCGGTCGAATACCTTCAGCGTACGCACTTGTACCACTTCTGGCCCCGGGTAAACGCTAAAAATGCGGTTGGGACCATCATCAGTAGGTGCAAAAGCGTTGGGGATGTAAACGCGCAACCTTTTTTGCACCGTCACCGCAATCAAATCTGTAATCGAACAACCTTCCTTGCTTTTTAAGGTAAGTTGGTAGACGGATGATACCGTAGGCGTAACGGCTACTTTCAATTGGTTGCTCCCTGCAAAACCATTGGTGGGTGTCCAAACAATGCTGGCTGGGCTAAAATTGATGGACTTGGGCGCTAAGACCAGGCTATCTCCGGCATCGATGATCCGATCGGGGCCCAGATCGAGCACCAAATCGGTAGAAGCAACAAGTGAATAAGGTTGATCCTGCTGACAACCATTGCCATCGGTAACGACAATATTACCCACCCCACTGCTGGATACCTGAAACTGAACGGGAAATTTAGTGATCACCCTACTGGGTTTTTCGCCAAAAGCAACGGTATAAGGGGCAGCGCCTCCCGTGATGCTTTTGATGGTAAGCGCCCTGGGATTACCGCCGCAGAGCACCGTATCCGACCCCAAGGTTACCCTAAGCGAATCTGGAGCATTCAATCTTACCGAGGAGATCGCTTTACAACCAATGCTATCGGTGACCGTAACTTGGTACAATCCGACGCCCAAATTGCGCAACACTTTATCGCTTGCGCCATTGCTCCAAAGGATTTTTAGCTTACCCAAACCGCCACTGGTTTGTACTTCGGCAGCGCCATCTTGTTGACCGGCGCAACTGATTTCATATTGGCCAAAACGCAACGAAGGTTTGGCGCTGGCGTTCACCGTACTCACCCCAATGGTTACTGCACTATTGGCAATGGCCGGACAATAATCGCCATTCACCGCGCTGATGGCGATCAACCGGTATGTTGTGGTCAAATTGGGCGCTACTTCTATCAATTGCCCATTGAATACGTTGTTTTGCAATACTGTGTCGCTGCTGCGCAGGTATTTGATGTTGAAAAGCGAGCCAGGCGGTAAATTGATTTTCAAGGGCGCCACTTTACCTTTACAGATCATGGTGTCCCCGCGCCAGCTGGCGGTAGGTTTTTTTGCATAGGAAATGCTGACTTCTACCGTGGTATCACACTGGCTTGGCGACTTGCTGGGAAAGGTTTGGATGCCTGTCAGCTTTTTTTCATCATAAGTAACTCCCCGTATGACCAATTTTTCGCCATCACACAAAATGCGGCTGATCGTTTGTTGTACTGGTTGTAATTTTAAAGCTTGCAAGGTGATATTGGGCGCAGTAGCACAGCGATTGGCATCGATCAAACTGAGGAACCGAATGTTGTTGTTTCCTGCATTGAATTCAGGCGAGCAGATATTAAATGAGTCGACCAGGTTCGAGATGGAAGTTGATCCCGTAAAAGTGGCATTGCTGCCATTGGTGGTTGCATAATTGAACAAAAAAGGCGGTTTACCGGTAAAGCGAACCTGAATGGAGGTACAATCATTACAAGGCGATGATTTTGCTTTAGCCGTCATTACCGGGTTAGGGCGAACTTGTAGTACTACGGGCACTGCCGGGGTTTGACAGCTGCCATTGGAGACGGTAGCATACACGGTGTCTGAGGTAGAATTATATTGATTAGGAACAATAATCCGATCGGTTAAAAATGAGTCGCGGAAATAAAAAATTTGAACTTTGGGATCGGTCGTGATCTGACTATTTAGTTTTGTGAGATCAAAATCGGCAGCAACAACCCCTGGACTAGCACACATTACCAGCGGTTGTGGCTTGAGCGCCGTTATTGCCGGAAAAACAGTGATGACCGCTGCGCCGTCAAAGGAGGAATAGATGGGGCAATTGCGAATGTCGGACACCGAGACCAATTTATAGACAACAGAAGTCGTAGTAGATATGTGGAGCGTATCGCCATTTAAAGCAGCAGGGAGCTGAAAAGTATCTTTTCCATTGGTGTAATCGACCAAGAATGGCCCACCTGTGGCTGGCAATTTAAATATTAAAGTTGAGTTGGCTTTTCCACAACCCTGACAATTATTACAACTAATATTAATTCCATTGGGTGCTGAATCCAACTTTAGGGGAACCGCCGGTAAATTGGCGCAACTTCCATAGGGTTTCCAGTTGGCAGGATTGGCAACCCGAAATACCCATTCCAACTGGTTCGCGGGGGTGAAAGGACCAGCAAACGCAATGTAATCGGTACTGCCCGAAGTGGGTTCCATATGGTAACAAGACGCCACGTCAGGATGTAGCCCTGAATCCTGAGAACTATCAAAACTGCGCCACACCGTTTTGGTATTGAATCCAAATAAGATACGCCCTCCTTTATAGGTGGCATTGTGAAGAAAATTACCTACTGTACCCGTACCCGGATTCCAAACCCCGCCTTGCATAAAATACAATTGATCGCCACCCGAATTGAGATTCACAGAATTGACACTGTTTTCGGTAAATGTCCAGCTATTATCTGGTGCAACTCCACGGTAGGTCGTGTTGCCAATGGGCGGAAATTCAAAGGTAATTACGGTTCGGGCGGGAATGCTTGCACCAGTACGGGTGACTCTTACAAATCCTTCTGAATTGCCCCATTGCCCCAGATTCAAACGTTCCCAGCCATTATCAGTGATGTCGATGGTGGTACCAGGAGTAATGTCGCGAAAACAGACAAAACTGACCCGATCAACGGCATTTCCGCTACAGGCAGCATCATTGGCGTTCACAGAAATGACCACCAAATCGCCCGGCAGAAGTTTTGTTTGGGCATGCAAAAATACTGGAGCAAAAAACAAAGAGCAAAAAAAAGCCAGAAAAAGCCCAATATGGACTAGGCACGGAATGGTTTTGGTTAGATGTTTCATCTTGTAACGGTAATTTCAAATGTTGTTTAACTGGGTAAAAAACACAATGATTTTTTCGACTAGCAAAAATAAGCGGTTCTCTTTACCAGGGCAATCTATTTTACAAGCAGAAAAAAGCCTTTTGCTGGTCATTAAAAAATACCTTTGCAAAACGCAGCATCTTTACCGATCAGTATTAATTCAAGGTTAAGTTTGCGAAGGTTTGGATTTTTTCCAAAAAACTTTATCTTTGCAGTCGCTTTTGATAAAAGTTCTTTCAAGATGAACGGGTTGCTTCCATATTCACTCCCAATCAAGGGGTTGCGCGACGGGATTCACACATTCCAGTTCACCATTGACCACGAGTTTTTCAATGCTTTTGAAGACTCGCCGGTACAAGAGGGAGCAATCGAGTTGTCGTTGGTTTTTGATAAACGACCCAACTTGTTCGTTCTGGAATTTGAATTCAGCGGCACCATTCGCTCCGAGTGCGATCGATGTTTGGCAGAAATTAACCTGCCCGTTGATTCTGCTCAGCAACTGGTGATCAAGTTCAGCGAAGAACCTAAAGACGATGACCCCGAGGTGATCTACATTCACCCCGAAGCATCGGATTTAAACGTAGCGCCTTATATTTATGAGTACATTGTTTTGTCGGTACCCATGATCAAGGTCTACGATTGCGAAGACGACGAGCCAAGACCTTGTAACTTGGAAATGCTGCAATTTTTGGCGGATCAAAACGCCCCTAAGGAAAAAGATCCGGAGGAAAAAGCAGCAGAAGCCAACCCTATCTGGGAAGATTTGAAAAAGAAATTTGGAGATCCTTAGATTTTGAGGAACGGGAGAAAGAGCCAAGATAAAGTGAACCTTTATTATTTGACCTTTCCTAAAGAATTAGAGGATTCGATTTTTATATGTTTTTGGTATTTAATTTAACAAGAAAGCGTTGATCGCGATAAATTTTTGAGCAATGGCACATCCAAAGAGTAGGGGTTCAAAGCAAAGAAAGCACAAGCGTAGAACCCATTTTAAAATTGACGCACCTACAGTAGCGACTTGCAAAACAACTGGCGAACGCCACTTGATGCACCGCGCTTATTATGATGCTGCTGGCAATTTGTTCTACCGGGGTAAACTCTTCATCGAAGCCAAGTTGGTAGAAGAAGTAGGGGAAGAATAACCTGTTTTCCTTAGTATTCCAGTGAAGTAAAAATACAGCTCCCATCAGTTTATTGGTGTGGAGCTTTCTTTATTTTCGTCCATCACCGCCCAAAAAAAGTCATGAAAAAAATCATCAAAACGGATAAGGCGCCTGCGCCCGTTGGCCCGTACAACCAAGCCATCATCCACAATGATACCTTGTATGCTTCTGGCCAAATTGCTTTGGTACCCGGTAGCGACAAAATGGTAACCGAAACCATTGAAGCCGAAACCGAACAGGTGTTGCAAAACATCAAAGCTATCCTTGATGAGGCCGGACTTACCTTCAAAGACATTGTAAAAGCCAGCGTTTTTGTAACAGATATCGGCAACTTTGGCCGTATCAATGCCATTTACGCTACTTATTTTGACGAGGCTACGGCACCTGCTCGCGAATTGGTGCAAGTGGCCGCACTGCCCAAAGGCGCCAATGTCGAAATTTCCATCATCGCTGCATTTGATTAATCGCTACAACCGACCATGAGCACCCAACTCAAAACAGTTCTTTCCTGTATCCAGCCTACGGGCGATATGCACTTTGGCAATTATTTTGGCGCTGTAAAAAACTGGGTGAATCTCCAGTCGCAGTATACCTGTTTTTATGGCGTAGTGGACTACCACGCCATGACGATGCCCTACAACCCCAAGAAATTGCGTGAAAATACTTGGGAACTGATTTTCAATCTCATCGCTACCGGAATTGAACCGAATAACTTGTTCGTTCAATCGCTGGTGCCGGAACATACCGAGCTCTGCTGGATCTTTAACTGTTTTACTTCCTACGGTCAACTGACCCGTATGACGCAGTTCAAAGACAAAAGCGCTCAAAATCAAGATTTAGGCGATGATGGCTTTATCTCCGCTGGTTTGCTCGATTATCCGGTGCTACAAGGCGCTGATATTCTCATCTACCGGGCAGATTATGTGCCCGTTGGTAAGGATCAGGAACAACACTTGGAGCTGACCCGCAATATAGCGCAACGCTTTAATGCGCAGGTTGGCAAGGAGTATTTCGTTCTTCCGGAGTCCTTATTTACCGAGTTCCCCAAGATCATGTCGCCCGCCGATCCTACGCGCAAAATGAGCAAAAGTGCCGGAGAAAAACACTACATCAACCTGTTCGCTGATGAGGCAAAAATCCGCAAACAAGTGCGTTCTGCGGTGACCGATACCGGAGAAACCAAAGCAGGCGAAATGAGCCCCGGGGTGAAAAACCTTTTTGAAATGCTCAAAGCCAGCGGTAAAAACGAAGAAGTGGCTACCTTGATGGAGGATTACGACAATGGTAAGCTTTCCTATGCGGTGCTTAAAGACGCTACCGCTGATGCGCTAGTACAAATATCCCATGCCGCTAGACTGCGCCGCGCCGAACTGAACGATCAGAAAAAAGAAGTAAAAGAACTTATCAAAGCATCTTCTAGGGCCATTCGGCTACGCGCACAACAAACGGTGCGTGAAGTGAAGGAACTGGCAGGTTTAATGAACGTGTAAATATGAAAATCATCTGCATTGGCCGGAATTATTCGGAGCACGTAAAAGAGCTCAACAACGCTACGCCAGAAGATCCGGTTGTATTTATGAAACCGCCTTCGGCATTGCTGGTCAGCGATAAACCGCTGTACTATCCTGAGTTTACCAAGGATTTGCATTATGAAGGCGAGATCGTGCTAAAGGTGGGCAAAAATGGTCGGCATGTGGAGCCCGAGTTTGCGCACGAATACTACACTGAAATTGGTTTTGGCATCGATTTCACGGCGCGTGATCTCCAACAACACTGCAAAACCAAAGGTTTGCCTTGGGAAATTGCCAAAGGCTTTGACGGATCCGGCGCCATCAGCAATTTTGTTGGCATTGATCAAATCCCCGATTTGGCTAACATTGAATTTGAACTGAAAAAAAATGGCCAAACGGTGCAGCACGGTTTTACCAAAGACATGATGTTTTCTTTTGACGCCATCATCGTCTATGTGTCGAAGTTTTTCAAGTTGCAAATGGGCGATCTAATTTATACCGGAACTCCGGCTGGCGTAGGCCCTGTACAGGTTGGCGACAAACTGGAGGGCTTCATCCATCTTAAAACCGGTATGGAACAGTTTTTGACCTGCGAGATAAAGTAGTGGATTGACGACGCATCTTTTCAACTGCGTCAGCGGTCATACACATAGGAAGACAAAAGCTTGCCTCTTGTATTTCCAACATTTTTCTATTTTTGCACCGATTTTTAAATAGATCATCAACATAATCTATAGACAATGGCTTATTTATTCACCTCTGAGTCAGTATCAGAAGGGCATCCCGACAAAATCGCCGATCAGATCTCTGATGCGCTGATCGACCATTTCCTCGCTTTCGACCCTTCCTCTAAAGTAGCCTGCGAAACGCTGGTCACCACCGGCCAGGTGGTACTTGCCGGAGAGGTAAAGTCTAGTGTTTACTTGGATGTGCAGTCGATTGCGCGCGACGTGATTCGCCGAATCGGTTATACGAAGTCGGAATACATGTTTGAAGCCAATTCTTGCGGTATACTGTCGGCCATTCACGAGCAGTCACCTGATATCAACCAAGGAGTAGAACGTTCCAATCCAGAAGATCAAGGCGCTGGC
Organism: Saprospiraceae bacterium; assembly: GCA_040401995.1. GTDB lineage: Bacteria > Bacteroidota > Bacteroidia > Chitinophagales > Saprospiraceae > Haliscomenobacter. Next base: position 13,003 of record JBBANM010000069.1, on the reverse strand, counting down.
GACCAAGGGATGATGTTTGGTTATGCAACCAACGAAACCGACGACTACATGCCGCTGCCATTGGATTTGGCACATCGCATTTTGTTGGAGCTTTCTAGCATCCGCAAAACGCACCTTGATTTGATGCCTTATTTGCGCCCTGATGCTAAATCGCAAGTAACCATCGAATACAGCGACGATCACCAACCCATCCGTATCGACACCATCGTGGTTTCTACCCAGCACGATGATTTCGACAGCGATGATAAAATGTTGCACCGCATCCGCGAAGATGTGATCAAAATTTTGATCCCACGCGTAAAACAGCAAATGCCTGAGCGTTTGCACCACTTGTTTGACGGCGATATCACTTACCACATCAACCCGACTGGTAAGTTCGTTATCGGCGGCCCACACGGCGATACGGGTTTGACTGGCCGTAAAATCATCGTAGATACTTACGGTGGTCGTGGTGCACATGGCGGTGGCGCTTTTTCGGGTAAAGACCCTTCAAAAGTAGACCGTTCGGCTGCTTATGCTACGCGTCATATTGCCAAAAACTTGGTGGCTGCTGGTGTTTGCAACGAAGTATTGGTACAGGTATCTTACGCCATCGGTGTAGCGAAACCAACCAATATCTATGTCAACACCAACGGTACTGCTAAGGTAAAAATGACCGATAGCGAAATTGCCATTTTGGTAAGCACCATTTTTGACATGCGCCCTTACGCGATCGAGCAGCGTTTGAAACTTCGCAACCCAATCTACTCTGATACAGCAGCCTATGGACACATGGGTCGTACTTCAGAAATCAAGAAAGTGGTTTTACGCGACGCTACCGGCCAAATGGTGGAAAAAGAGGTAGAAACCTTTACTTGGGAAAAACTGGATCATGTGGATAAAGTAAAAGCGGCGTTTAATCTCTAAACGTTGTTTTTGTAACGAAAAAGACGGCTTTCCAAAGGAGACTTTGGGAGGCCATTTTTTTTGCTTACTGAAAAATTGATACTTGATTGATTTCGTAACAATCCAGGCGCTATTTTATTCCTGAAGGGAATGTATTTTATAGCACAGTCTAGGGGTTGTTTTCCAAATCCCGAAGGGATTATATGTTTATATGCCAGGGATAAACATATAATCCCTTCGGGATTTGGAAAATACTGGTGCTATAATGCTATAAATATACATTCCCTTCGGGAATCTTAAGGGTGGCTGGATAGTTACTTGATTTCTATAGTTCCCAAAAAACCAAAAAAATGTATTTTTAAAAAAAACACTAAAGCCATGTCAAAATCCGCTACCCTATTGCGCTTTGCATTCCTGTTTGTGCTTAGCGCCTTGTTTTCCCAATACAGCACCGCCCAAACCGGAGGTTTAACCAATCTCTCCAAAGCAATTGCCCGTTTTGATGCGCTATCCAGCGGGAAAATCGGTGTCGGTATTTACCACATCGAATCCGGGCAGGAGTTGTATTACAACGAAAACGAACCTTTCCCCATGGCCAGCACTTTCAAAGTAGCCATTGCCGTGCAATTGCTCAAAAAAGTAGATGCCAAATTCTTGCGTTTAGACAGCTTGATTGTGCTCCAACCCTCTGACCTACACCCCGGTAGCGGTACCATTAGCTACTTGCTGGATGATCCGGGTGTGCAACTTTCGGTACGCAACCTATTGGAATTGATGCTCCTGATCAGCGATAACAGCGCCACCGATATGTGTTTGCGCTTAGCTGGCGGCCCCGCCGTAGTCACCAAAATGCTCCAAAACAACGGCATACCCGGTCAACGGATTGATCGCTCTACCCTCAAATTGATTGCCGATTTTGTGGGCATCGCGCTACCCGAAAACAGAATGGTATCGATCCAAGAATTTGACGAGTTGGAGAAAAAAACCAGCGCTGAAGCGCAAAAAAAGGCAGGGGAAGTTTTTGCCAAAGACCAACGCGATGTTTCTACGCCGCGCGCCATGACTCAATTGCTCCTCAAAATCTGGAAAGGTCAGCTGTTGCAACCCGCTTCCAATAGTCTATTGCTCGACATCATGTACCGCTGTCAAACTGGCGATACCCGCATCAAAGGCATGTTGCCGCCAGATACGCGAGTGGCCCACAAAACTGGCACCATCGGCGCTACTACCAACGATGTAGGCATCATTGAATTACCCGATCAAGCCGGCAATGTGATTGTCAGTATTTTTGTAAAAGATGCGACTAAGGAAATTCCCGAGCGGGAAAAGATCATTGCCCAGGTGGCGCGCTCGGTGTATGATTACTTTTTGTTTTTTTCGCCAAAAAAATAATGTGCTTAGGGGAATTGTACAACGCTACAATTCCCACTCCTCTGGCACCTGTCCTTCCAGCAACCACTTTACATTTAAGCCATACGTTTTGGCCCGCATCATCAACAGTTCTAAATTCGCAAAATGCTGACCTAGGGCGCGCATGCTGTCACGGAATTCTAAGTGGTAATCTTCATGCAATTTGGAGAGCAGCTTCAACAACTTCAAGGTTCTTTGAATCACATAGACGAACAGCTTATCCACCTTTTCAAGCTTGAGTTTCGACAGTTTGCCGCCGAAGCGCTCAAATGTTTCATTTAGCATCACAAAATTGAGCTCAATCTCGCCCAATCTATCTTTGGTGATTTTCACATGCTGAGTGATGCTCCCACTGTACGAGCGCAAATCCAACAGTAAATAACCCGGAGAGTAGTACAAATTAGAAGTAATGGACTCTTCAATTTCCGCCCGTAATTCCTCCCGACGCGCTTCAGTGGTTTCGCCCCCTTCCAACAATTTGAATTCCAGCTGCTTGACAAGATCGGGTTTGGAAGGCAACAGGCGCAGCAGCAGTTTATCCTTTTCGGAAGATGACAGCGCCAAAACCGCTTTTTTAAGTTCAGGAGTAACGGTCATTCGAGCCATGGCTATGGATTTTCAGTTTCTTCAATGTTGTTTTCCTGATCCGGTTGCTTGACCGCCATTGGCCAATTGGGGCGTTTAGAAAATATACCCAAGGCATAGTTCAACTGGATCAAAATGATGGCAACAATGCTAAGGTAAGTATGGATGAAACATAATAAAGCCCCACAAAAATACAGAGTTTGAGCGATAATGATGCGCCCGCGAATGGCTTGGTTGACCGTTTGTTTTTCTTCTTCTGTACCTACCAAAAAATCATGCTGATAAGCGTAAACCCAATGAAAATACAACAACTGGCCAAGCAAAAAAATATTCAACCAGTACAAAGCTATGGAAAATTTAAAATGGATGTACTCGCTCAAAAATGCCGTAGTAAAAGGTAGAATGGAGACAAAAAGTAGAAAAAACAGCGATATCCAATTGAGGTGGCGATCACTTTTTTCGATATAGGTGTACTGAGTAGAATGCCCCGTCCAAAAAATGCCCAAGGTCATAAAACTCAAGAAATAGCCCAGCAATTTAGGTAAAAGCAAGTAAAAAACATGGATCAACTCGCCTTCAGAATGGATGGCAGCGGCAACCGGCACTCGAATATCCAGTACCAACAAAGTCAATGCTATGGCAAAAACACCGTCGCTGATGGCTTCAATCCGCTGGATTTTTTGTCCGGCGATATGGTTATACGATTTGGGTAATGCACTCATTTTAATTTTTTCAGTATACAAAGATAAATTGGTTCTCGAAACGCGAAAGCTTTTCTTATCTCCACTTTCTCATCCCCTAAAAAATGATATTGATAACCTTTTTTTAAATGTATCGCGAAAAAATAATATTTTCATTCCGAAATAACCTGGTTTAGACTAGGGAAGTTTTCACCTAGAAATTTACTTTTTGCAACCAACTTTACGCTAAATGGAACCCATTACAAACGTCCTCCGTGCAGAATCGCCAGAGAGCCGTCAACAGTTTATCGTCAAAACCTTTACGGATTGTTTTGACGACGTGATGCGCGCCGAATCCGATGCTTGGCGCAGCAAATTCCGCAAAATGGCTTCAACGCCCTTCGCTTTTTACCGGGGGAGCGCTTGTATGTTTTACGCCGATGTTGCCCGTGATTTGGATCCGTTTTTGAATGAAAAAACCAGTCGGGTTTGGATTCAAGGCGATCTTCACGCTGAAAATTTTGGCACCTACCTCAACAGTGAAGGTATCCTCGTTTTTGACGTCAACGACTTTGATGAAGCCTATGTAGGTCCTTTCACTTGGGACATGAAGCGTTTCGCCGCTAGTTTGGCCTTGATTGGTTACCAAAAAGCGTTGAGCGACGATGAAATTCGTCACGTCATCCAAGTTGCTGCGCGCGGTTACGTGAAGCGCGTGAAAGCGTTTGCCGAAAAAGGCCATGCCGACGGATTCGCCCTCACCATTGCCAGCACCACTGGCAAGCTCCAAGAGCTCATTAACGAAACCCGTTTGGAGAGCCGTTATAGTTTATTGGAAAGCCTGACTTCAATCGAAAACTACGACCGCCGATTCACCATCAACAAGATCAATCGTCCGATTGATAAAATGTTGTACCAGCAATTGGAGACCTGTTTTGAAGAATATTTAGAAACGATCCCCAAACGCAAACGCAAGGATCGGGTGAACTATAATATCAAAGACATCGTAGAAGTACAGGGCGCTGGTATCGGTAGTGCTGGCTTCAAGATCTATTCCTTTTTGCTGGAAGGTCCGACCCAAACTTTGGAGAACGACGTTATTGTGTCGATGAAACAAGGGCAAGTTGCTTCAGCCAGCCGGGTACAAACCGATGCCAGTGTTGGATCTTACTTCCAACATCACGGCCACCGCACGTGTTTGTCGCAGCGTGCACTTCAAGTCAATGCTGATCCCTGGTTGGGTTATAATGCTTTGAATGGCATCGGGTATTTCGTATCGGAGTTTTCGCCCTACACCGCTGATTTGAATTGGGATGGCATCAACAAAATGGACGACATTCTGGAATTGGTGGATTTCTTGGGTCAGGCCATTGCAAAAATCCATTGTGTATCTGACGACGATAGCGATCATACGCTTGTCCCCTACTCTACCGAGGAGGCCATTTACAAAATGCTGCAAGGAAAAGAAGATGCATTTGTAGACGAGATGGTGCGTTTTGGCATAGAATACGGCGATATCGTGCGTGACGATTACCGATTGTTTGTCGATGCGTTCCGGAATCATATGTTTCCGCAGTTGTAAGTGATTGGGTAATATAGATCGGATGGCTCTTAATACCGAGATTTTGAATTTCAGCGACTTTTTTATGAGGTGCAGTGTACCGTCATTCTACTGATAAGATAAAGAAGCTAAAATTTAAAATTTCGGTATTAAGAAATATTGATTTAAGTTGCCCGCCTATTTGAGGTCTTTCAATTCATTGTCAATGTCTTCAATTCTTGGAAGAAACGACATTAGTTTTTCGGGTACTGCCCGAGAAATGTGGTAGTCAGAAATACCAATCTGTTCATTACTCCTTCTTGGCATTAAAAAACCATTCGTTCGCCTCTGTTTTATTTCTCCTGGAAATTGGGATTTCTATTCCATTTTTTAAAACAAAATGATCCTCTTTTAATGCCTCAATATGGTATCTATTCACCAGAAACGAACGATGGCTCCTGAAAAAACCTTTGTCAAGAAGTATGTCTTCAAAGTAGGCTAAATTTTTTGAGGACAACTCCCGAGAACCGTTTGACAAATAAATATAACTGTAATTGCGCTCCCCTTCGATATGCGTAATTTGTTTTAACGGCATTCTAAAAACGCCGTTTTGCGTTGGCAATACCAGCTTTTGATTTTCAACTGATTGCGCTTCAAGATTAGACAAGGCCTGCTTAACTTCCATACCATTATTGGCAGACTTCAACAAACGCTTTATCGCTTCGTCTAATTCACTTTCCTGAATTGGCTTAACCAAATAGTCCAGGGCATTGAATCGAAATGCCTTGATTGCATAGTGACTGTGTGAGGTGGTAAAAATGGTTTGGAAATTGATGGTATCCACCTGTTGAAGCAGTTCAAAACCCGTCATATCCGGCAATTCAACATCCAGAAAAACAACATTGGGCTTTTTGGAAGCAATCAATTGTAGTGCCTCTTCCCCGGTATTGGCAATGGCTAAAACAGCAATAGCGCTGGCATGTTGCACGAGCAAATCATGCAAAACCGTTGCCATAAAGGCATTGTCTTCTACAATTAAGGCTTTTAATGGTTGCTTAGAGATCATAGACAGCAAAGATATGCTGGATTATTTCATACTGCCAGCAAACCGTTCGATAATTATACTTACCTTCTGATAACTCAAATGCAGCGCTTACCAATCGGATACCCTACTTTTAGTCAACAAATTGACCAGGATGAATTCAAGTAAAATTTTATTGTCTCTTTTGTTGCTTTTGGCAGGCGCACCTTTATGCCCAGCTCAAAAGAGCGTAAAGGATAGGACTGACATAGATTCTATAGCTGAAAAAACGACCCTGCCACCAGGTTTTGAAACCCGGCAACAATTGCTTTCAACCATCGCCAAGGCGATAGAAAACAAAGCCTATGATGCAGCCATTTCCCAAACCAGGCAGGTAGTGGCGGCTGCCCTATCAAATAAGGACACGGCCAACCTGCGGGATGCCTATAGGTTGCTCTCAAAAGTTTATCACTTGAAGGGAAACACCAAACAACGAGACCAATATGAGCTGCTGATTCAAAAATTGGCCCTTGCCTATGGCTATCACCTGGATGAAGGACTGCAATTTTTGGAAAACAAGCAAAATCCTCATTCCAATCAAGCGCCCTATGTCTACGATGAACTACAGCTCCTGGAGGATAGAACAGGTAAATTAACCTTTGATGAAATCAGCTCCCCCGCATTTCAAGCCAGGTACAAAAACAATTTCACCCTTGAACCGGGAAATGAATTGTATAAGCTAAGAGCGTCGGATACCAGTTTTGCCGTTTCGAATCCCTTGTTTAATCAGGATGCGGTGTATTGGGTTAAGTTGAAAGTAGTGGGCAGCAATACAAAGCAGGGTCATTATTTGTTTCTGATCGGGAGAACCTGGGGAGCAAGCTGGGACAAGATAGATTTATACGTATCATCAAAAAACAAAAAAAAGGAGCATTTTAAATTTGGACTGGCACTTTCGCCAAAAGCAAAAGATTTTAAATATGGTGCCAATTACTTTGAATTGGCATTAGAAAAAGACGAGATTAAAACGCTGTATATTAGACTGGAAGGCGCAAGAAAAAGCAACAATACCAATTGGCGCCCAGATCATGTTTGCCTAAAGTTGGAAGATTCCCGATACTTTCTGGAATTTGGAGGGTACTACCACATCCCGGACTCCATAACGCATACGCACAACTATCTTCAACCACGCAGATTAAACCATATCATTCATTCCTTGAATTTTATCGAAGACCCCAATCAACAATACAACCTGAAGGATGTAGTAAATAACTGGGACATGTTAGCCCCCATGTATCCTTACCAAATAATGGACCGAAAACCATCGGCCGGTTATTGGGCGCAATTAAAGGTGGTGAATACGGCGAAAAGCACCGCCAAACACTCATTTATGCTACCCGAACAATGGGATGATGTGGAGGTTTATGTGCCAGACGTGTACAAGAATTACAAAAAGTATCGTACGGGAACGAACCTGGCGGATGACAAAAAAATGGTTCCCGGCTTATACAACATCATCCGCATCAATGCCCCTTATAATGATAGCCTGACCATTTTTATCCAATTCAAATCCAATAAGTTATTTCCAAATGCATCTACAACGCTTACTAAATTTGAGATCGCCCATTTTGAAGAGTCCCAACTGTGGTACGACCACAACCAACAATACCTGCCGCATTACATCATGACCGGCGTTGCACTGATCCTGATGCTGTATTATTTCATTCTTTTCCTGATCAACAAAGAGCGTTCCTACCTTTATCTGCTGTTGATGTTTACAGGACTTTTCATCCTCATGTTTAACAATTCAAATATTTTCAGTCAATTTCAATACAATGCGGCTATTAGTGCTTTTGCTGGATCCATCATCATATTGGGCTTGTTTAAATACGCCGAAACCATATTGAATATCAAACAGTGGTCTAATTGGATTTACAAAGCCAACCAGATAATATTTATCACCTTGCTGATCATCCTGCTTATTTCTTTGGGAACACTGTCCTATCATTATTTTTTTGCACCACTTTCAGCTGCGGATGATTCGCCGGTAATCGACCGCGTATTGAATTATTTTATCCCGTTTGTAGCAGTAACCCTGTTCATTCAGGCCATTTATGCGGCGATAAAGCGGGTTAAATTTGCCAATTTATTCTTGTTGTTTTATGTGCTTTGTATCAGTCCTTTTATCCTTGCTTTGGTAATCACGTTTTCGGGCTCTGATGGCATGATACGAATTTCATATGTTTTATGGACTTTATCCACACTGGGATTGATGCTGATTACTGCCTATTACATCAAACAATTACGGGAAGACCAGGCCGAAAAAGAAAAAGCGCAAGCCAGTGAAAGGGCCAAACACCAATTCCTGGCCAACATGAGCCACGAGATTCGTACCCCCATGAATGCCATCAAGGGCATGACGGACATATTATTAAGGCGCAATCCAAAAGAGGACCAGAAAGAGTACCTGGAAGGCATCAAACAATCTTCCGATTCCCTGTTGGTCATCATCAATGATATTCTGGACATTTCAAAAATTGAAGCTGGTAAGGTTGAATTGGAACAGGAGCCTTTTTCGGTCGTTGAACTGGTGAATAATGTACACACCATCATGCAGTTTAAAGCTGAAGAAAAGGGGCTGGAACTGCTGAAAGATATTTCTGCAGAAAATCTGACCGTTCAGGGCGATGCCACCCGATTGCGCCAAATTCTCATCAATTTGATCGGGAATGCCATTAAGTTCACTGAAAAAGGTTTGGTTACCACTTCCGTAAAATCGGAACAGAGCGGGGAGAAAGTGAATGTGCATTTCATCATTTCCGATACCGGCATTGGTATTGACGAAGATCGGATGGATAAAATCTTTAAATCTTTTGAGCAGGCATACAGCGACACCTCCCGGAAGTTCGGCGGCACGGGTTTGGGTTTGAGCATTTCCAAAAAACTGGTGGAGTTACACGGCGGCAAAATCTGGGTAGAGAGCGAAAAAGGCAAAGGCAGCCAGTTTCATTTTACCATCCCTTATGACCTTGCCGATACTGCCGTTGAGACACCTCAGGCGGAAGATGCAAGTACCAATGTGGCCGAGGCACTCAAAGGAATTCGCATCCTGCTGGTAGAAGACAATCAATTCAACGCGGTAGTGGCGCAGGAAGAATTGGAAGACGCAATCGAAGGGATAAGCGTAACGGTAGCTGAAAATGGATTGATAGCGGTGGAGAAATTGAAATCATCCGCGTTTGATGTGATTTTGATGGACGTCCAAATGCCGGTGATGAATGGATTTGAAGCCACCAAAGCCATCCGGAACCTCGGCAATGAAAAGGCCCATACGCCCATCATCGCCATGACCGCCAACGTACTCAAGGAAGAGGTCGATTTGTGCTATCAGGCCGGGATGAATGGTTTTATCGGGAAACCCTTTGATACGGCAGAGCTGCTCCAAAAAATTCACCAGTTGATAAAAAGATAATTATGAAAAATTCACATATACTTCCAACATTTATTCTGATGGTTATCGGAATACTTTTTACCACCATTGGTTACGGGCAATCCAAGACGGATGCCGGGTTGTATGCCACCTGGAAAGATAAATCGAAACCGGATGGAGACAGGATAAAAGCATACTTTGACCGGCTTAACGATTGGGAAATGTTTGAAAATGGAGCCAAATTAGATAACAAGTGGTTTGTTGCGTCAGATAAAGCGATTGAATTGGCTTTAAAACTCGATAAGAAGGAGTATTTGCCATTATTTTATCTCGCTTCAGCATATAATTATGCTATGATTCAAACTGACTTTGAAGGTGCTTGTAGCGTGCTAAACAAGGTAATAGAAAGTGCCAAGGTGGCAAATGCATCCAAATTTCCGGTTTTTATAGCATATACGATTTCATCTTCTGCATGCCAGGCAGATATTAAAGAGGAAGATATTATCAATGAATTCAATAAAATAAAAAACACTTTGTCAGATAGCCGTAAAGATATTACATTGCTACAGGAGTTAATGTTTGGTCTAGGAGAATACTATGGGACAAAGAACAAATATCCAAAAGCCTTGGCTTATCTCCGGGAAAGCCAACGTATATCTGAAAAATTAAAATTACTTGACGGGTCATACACACGAAACATTGAAATGCTTTCTGTTATTCATACCAATATAGGTAATTACAAAGAATCAGAAAAGTACGTTCATAAAAGTTTGGAGTTGGCTCATCAACAAAAAGATACGCTTCTATTGGGTAGTTCATATATAACCATGTCAATGTTAAAATTAAAGTCAAAAGATGAGGTTCAGGCAAAAGTCTATGTGGATTCTGCTATGTACTTTATGAAAAATATTAAGAAATGTGAACCGTGTTACAATATCGCAAAAATAGTAAGTGCTGGCATTAAGAATTTATCCGGCAACTATGTGGAAGCCTTAACAGATCTGAACGAAGTTGAAAAGTTTTCAAAAGATAATGGTGGTATAAAACTGGAAGTTGATTTTTTTATTGCAAAAGCCAATGCCTTGATGGGTTTGAAAAGATATGATGAAGCTATCAGCACAATCAAGCCTTCAAAAGATATGCAAGTAAGCTGGTTTAGAACAGTATCAGATCAATACGACATTCTTGTCAAAGCATACGAAGCAAAAGGAGACTATAAAAAGGCATTAGAGAATTACAAACTATATGTAGAGGTAGAAGATTCATTGGCTGTATGGAGAAATGGCAGTGAAGTAACCCGTTTGGAACTGGAGAATCAATTTACCCAACAACAACTGAAATCTGAACTCGATTTTCAAACCCAATTGAACGCACAAAAGTCCACCAGAAACTGGATTCTGTTTTTAGGTATTTCAGCCTTGTTGCTTGCTTTGGGATTGTATTACAGGCTTCGATATACCAGAAAAACCCAAAAATTATTGCAACAAAAAAATGAGATCATCGAAGCCGAAAAGGAAAAAGCCGAAGCCAGCGAGCGCGCCAAACACCAGTTCTTAGCCAATATGAGCCACGAGATTCGCACGCCCATGAATGCCATCAAGGGCACGACCGATATTTTGATCCGGCGCAATCCCAAAGAAGACCAGAAAGAATACCTGGACGGCATCAAACAATCTTCCGATTCCCTATTGGTCATCATCAATGACATCCTGGATATTTCAAAAATTGAAGCGGGCAAAGTTGAATTGGAGAATGAACCTTTTTCTGTTGTTGAATTGGTGAATAATGTACACACCATCATGCAGTTTAAAGCCGAAGAAAAGGGACTGGAACTGCTAAAAGATATTTCCGGGGAAAACCTGACAGTTCAGGGCGATGCCAACCGATTGCGTCAGATTCTAATCAATTTGATCGGGAATGCCATTAAATTTACTGAAAAAGGAGTAGTTACAACTTCCGTAAAATCGGAACAAAGCGGGGAGAAAGTGAATGTACATTTCATCATTTCCGATACCGGTATTGGCATTGACCAGGATCGGATGGATAAAATCTTCCAGTCATTTGAGCAGGCTTACAGCGACACTTCCCGGAAGTTCGGTGGCACTGGCCTGGGGTTAAGTATCTCCAAAAAGTTAGTTGAATTGCATGGCGGCAAAATCTGGGTGGAGAGCCAAAAAGGCAAAGGCAGCCAGTTTCATTTTACCATCGCTTACGCCATAGCCCAAACCCCCGTACAGGATACCCAGACGGAAGATTTAACTGCAAATGTGGCTGACGCGCTCAAGGGCATCCGCATACTGCTGGTAGAAGACATCAATTCAACGCGGTAGTGGCGCAGGAAGAACTGGAAGACGCCATTGAAGGGGTTCAAGTGGAGCTGGCTGAAAATGGATTGATTGCAGTGGAAAAACTAAAGTCATCCACATTTGATGTGATTTTAATGGACGTACAAATGCCAGTGATGAATGGATTTGAGGCCACCAAAGCAATCCGGAACTTTGGCAATGAAAAGGCCCATACGCCCATCATTGCCATGACCGCCAACGTACTCAAAGAGGAAGTTGATTTGTGCTATCAAGCCGGGATGAATGGTTTTATTGGGAAACCCTTTGATACCAATGAACTAATGCAAAAGATTTTTAACTTAACAAATAAAAACGCATGATAAAAAGCAATCCAAAGATTTTCATCGTAGACGATGAAATCTTGTTATCCGAAATGCTGACGGATTATTTGAAGGACCAATATGAGGGTTTCCAAATAAATTCCTTTTCAACCGGAGAAGCGTGTTTACAAAGCCTGGATGAACAACCAGATGTTGTGGTTTTGGATTATTATCTAAACTCAAAAGAAAGAGATGCCGCAAATGGGATCGATATCTTGAAGCAAATCAAAAAGCACAAAAAAGCTTTACCCGTAATCATGCTGTCCAGTCAGGAAAGTTATGGAACCGCCGCACAAACCATCATGTATGGCGCTGTACACTACGTAATTAAGGGGCAAGATGCCTTCAAAGAGATTTTCGAACTGATTAAAGCCAATGTGTAAATGGTCGACCTAACCTTTTTAAAAAAATTCACCAAAGAAGATCCCAAAAAAATGAAGCGCTACATTTCGTTGTACCTTGATGTAGCGCCAAAAACCTTTGAGGAAATGCAGCGCAACCTCAAAGCTGGAGATTGGGAGCAACTGCGTATCAATGCACATTCCTTAAAGCCGCAGGCTGATTTTATGGGAATCAGCAGTTTAAAAGAAGAACTCACCAAAATAGAAGAAGCGATGAAAATGAATCATCTGGATGGTATTGAGCAGCTGTTAAATGCGACTATCACCTTATCCATTACCTACGAGCACGAGCTTAAAGAGATGTTAAATCAAATGTAAAAATTAGTAATTGATGCGAATAATGGGTTAAAAATACCAAAAGAGGAGGGCAGCTGCAATAGAGCCAA
>JBBANM010000068.1:0-36813 GCA_040401995.1 Saprospiraceae bacterium | reverse complement strand
ATCTGAATTATCTCGAAAAAATTCTAGGGGTGTAGATTTGATGCGTTTGCCCTAGGCAATCCATGAAACAAGTGATACCCGCAAAGCGTTACTTTTGTGGTTGAACATCGTCCAAAAAATATCTTTTTTATCCAAATTATGGAAATATCTTTTCCCAACAGAACGCACAGCTGATTAATAATCAATTAATTACAAAAAATGAGTCATTTTTGATAATTCGTTCTATGTAGCGTCTTTACGGTGCTGCATCAAATACTGATCAACCATGTGTGGACTAAACGGCGTTTTTTCAGTTAATGAAACTTCCTTTCAACTTAAAGAGAAAATCCTATTGATGAACCAAGCGATGGCGCACCGCGGCCCCGATGATGAAGGCTGTTGGAGTGAAGGAAGCGTTGCACTTGGTCATCGTAGACTTTCCATCATTGACCTGAGCGCAGATGGCCATCAACCCATGCTATCACCCGATGGCCGCTATGTGCTGATTTTCAATGGTGAAATTTACAATTATCGAAAACTCCGTCAGCAATTTCCAGATTATCCTTTCCACTCCCATTCCGATAGCGAAGTTATTTTGGCAGCCTACGACCGCTGGGGGAAAAACTGTTTGATGCACTTATCGGGCATGTTTGCTTTTGCCATTTGGGATCGACGGGAACAGGAATTGTTTATCGCCCGCGACCGATTGGGCATTAAGCCGCTTTATTTTTACCAACATGCCGATTATTTGGTTTTCGCTTCAGAAATGAGATCCTTGTTGGCAAGCGAATTGGTTCCCCGAAAACTAGATCAGGATTCTTTGGTGGATTACCTGCGTTACCAAACGGTACAAGCGCCAAAAACCATCGTGCAGGGTGTTCGCATGTTATTGCCTGGACACTACTTAAATGTGTCAAGTGACTCCATTACCGAAGGTTGCTATTGGGATCCTGTTCACCTACCCAATCAAATTATATACGATTCCCGCGAAGGTTGGAAAAAACGAATCCACGAAACTTTAGCACATGCGGTTGAAGAACAAATGGTAGCCGACGTGCCTTTTGGTGCTTTTCTTTCTGGCGGGATTGATTCCAGCGCGTTGGTGGGTTTGATGAGCGAAGTGGCAACCGAGCAAGTGAAAACTTTTTGCGTCACTTTTGCCGAAGAGGAGTTCAGCGAAGCGCGCTATGCCCGCATCATCTCCAAAAAATTCAAAACCGATCACCACGAAATTCAGCTATTACCCCAAGATTTTTTGAATGATCTCCCCGCCGCCCTCTCAGCTATGGATCATCCCAGCGGCGATGGCCCCAATACTTACTTTATTTCCAAAGCTACCAAGATGGCGGGGGTCACCATGGCATTCTCAGGTTTAGGCGGCGATGAACTGTTTGCGGGTTATGATATCTTCAAACGCAGTGCACAATTATCGCAATTTACCTGGTTGAATGCTTTCCCGCAGGTTTTGCGTAAAAAAATTGGCAAGGGGATTTACAACTTTCGACCTTCGGTAGCTAGCGCTAAAGTAGCCGATATCCTGGAACTCGATGAAATCGGCGCTACTCAGGCTTATCCCATCAACCGACAAGTGCTGATGAACAGCCAGATTCAAAAATTGCTCCATGTAGGAAAGTTACCCGATAACAAAGTATCTGCTGCTATTGCCCTGTTCACGGATCAAAAGAAATTTGCGCAAATGCCCTTATTGAGTCGAATTTCATTGTGCGAGATCTCGACGTATATGCAAAACGTGCTCCTGCGCGATACGGATCAGATGAGCATGGCCAACGCCTTAGAAGTACGCGTACCTTTCCTCGATCACAACTTGGTAGAACTGGTTTTACAGATTCCCGATGTGTTCAAATATCCGAATACGCCTAAGCAATTGCTGGTAGAGAGTCTAGGTGATTTACTACCCAATGAAGTGGTCAATCGCCCCAAAATGGGTTTTACCCTGCCTTTTGATCAATGGATGAAAAACGAGCTGAAGGGCTTTTGCGAACAGCGCTTAACGGCTTTATCCAACCGCTCTTATTTCGACAAGGCGGAGGTAAACGCGCTTTGGCGAGATTTTTCCAGTGGCAAAGCAACGGTGTCCTGGTCGAGGATCTGGATTTTGGTGGTATTGGAGGATTGGTTGGCAAAAAATGGGGTGGAATAGAAAAATCTACCTTAACGCCATTATTTGCTTACTACTTATAGCCCAGCCACTTCACCGGCGAATAACGATCACCAATACCCAGCGCCAATAATTGATCTGCTACCGCCTCAAAGTTATCCGTGTTGCTCATCAAAATGATCGCCGTTTTCTTTTGGGGATAGGCCACTACGTAATTTTGCCAGCCCTCAGTATTGCCAGAATGAAAAAATGCGGAACCCGCGGGCGATTGAAACAAGCCCCAACCGAGTCCCCAAGCCAATTGCATGGATTGAAATGCATTGTCAAATACATCGCGATTGGGCCCAAAACCTGCTTTGCTGCCCACTGCAATTTGCGGTTGAAAATATTGTTGGAAAGCAGCTTTTGAAAGCCCTTGCTTTTGCAGCAGCGCATTGACAAACCGCGCATAATCCAAAGCCGTAGTCACCATTGAGCCTGCTGCCCGGATGCTCGTTCGCTTTTGCGCGCCCAGCGGTTCGCCTTGGGCATTGTGCCCTAGAGCATAGTCCGATTCAAATGCGGGCTGCCAGATCAAACCGGTTCTTTTCATACCCAAGGGATCAAAAACCAATTCTTTGGCTAAGGTTTGTAAGTTCTTTCCTGTTGCTTCTTCGACGGTTAAGCCCAATAAGTTCATGCCCTCGTTGGAGTAATAAAACCGCGTGCCGGGTTCAGCGATCAAGTTGAGTTTTTCCTGATAAAAACCGCGCAAAATGGGCAATCCCGAGCTATGACTCAGCAACATCCGCGGGGTAACTTTGGCAAAATTGGGCTCTTCTGCCAGGTCTTTAAATTTCTCGTATTCGGCAATGGGCTTTTTCAAATAGGATAAAACGGGTCGATCCAGATCAAACTGACCGCGGTCTACCAGTTTCAGACACAAATACGCCACCACGGGTTTGGTAAATGATGCTGCATACCAAACCGTTTCGGGGGTCGGTTTCTGTTTGGTCGCGCTGTTTTTATACCCAAAAAACTGTTGATAAGCAACCTTGTCTTTTTGCAGAATCACCACACAGAGTCCCATTATTTTAGCGGCATCGACAATGTGCTGAATACCGCTATCGAGCTCGATTCCAGTAATCAAGCTACCGTCCAGTTTTTTTATTTTTTGCACTTTGGGTTGAGCATTAATCCATTGAAAAGGGATTATCAAAAGACAAATCAAGCACCATTTTTTCATGTTGTTAATTTTTAAAATTTGATATTCAACCCCAAATCATGCTTCATTTTCAAGAGCGCTTCTGCATTACCAATGGCGTCGTCTACCGGGTGATGGGTGTGTTTGGTTTCCCGCAGGTGTTTGAAATTTTTAAACGTATCCTTCACCAAACCTTTGTACAAGCTACCCAAATTTTGCGAACTATAGCCAAAAGGGTTTTCACCGATGAAATGGTGAAAGTACCAACAAATGAACATCCAATCAAAACCGTTATTATCGCTTATAAAAATCGGCAAGCCGGTGCTAACGGTTGCGATCCATTGTTTAAAATCGGTCATCACTTGCACAGGATCGACAAAAGTCAAAGTTTCTTCCCGGGTGTAGCCGGAAACAGCCAGCGCATCCGGTAAGTAGCGCTCCGTAATGGGGCGCAACTGTCCAAAAAAGACCTTATCAAGCGCTGAATCAACTAATACCGCGCCAAAAGAAACCATGGAATAATCGCCCGGGATGGGGCCATCTGTTTCAACGTCAACCATGATGTAAGCCATGTAATTTGAGTTTTATGAGTAAATGGAAGCATGTCGCCCTTTTTAAAGTGTTTTTTGCAACCGCATTATTCACGATTTCTAAAAAAATCATTAGACTTGTTGGCAAGGGATAACAGTATTATTCACCCGTACCTAAATCTAAAATTATGGCAAAATTATTAGTTCACTAGCATAGTGAGACAATATTTACCCAAACGCTTAAGACAAACGTCCTTGTTTTAAAAATAGCTTAAGAGCTCGTTCAGGATTCAGAATCGAGCTACAAATGGCTAAAATTCGCCCCCATTTCGTTACCACATCAATACTTTGAACATGGAAGTTGTTGAAAAACTCCTACAAGCCCTAAGCATAGAGTGCGTCGTTCTTTCTGAAGTGGCCGCCCAGCGCCTGGCCAGCCATTGGGCCGTCGGAGGCAATCTCAATTGTTTGGCGCTGCTGTTGCCCCGCAATACCGAAGAAGTAGCCACCGCATTGCGCATTTGCAATGCTTATCAACAACCTGTGGTGCCGCATGGCGGACTAACCAATGTAGTAGGAGGCGTTTATACCCAAGCCCACGAAATCGCTATTAGTTTGGAGCGCATGAATAGCGTTGAATCAATAGATGCAACGAACCGAACTGCCGTAGTGCAAGCCGGGGTGGTGTTGCAACAACTCCAGGAACAACTTGCGCCGCATGGACTTTTTTTTCCACTCGATCTAGGCGCCAAAGGAACTTGCATGATTGGCGGCAATATATCCACCAATGCCGGTGGTTTACAAGCCCTGCGCTATGGGGTGATGCGCAATTTGGTATTGGGTTTAGAGGCTGTTTTGGCCGATGGAACCATAGTTTCTTCAATGAATGTGTTGCTGAAAAACAATGCCGGATACGATCTCAAACAACTATTTATTGGTAGCGAAGGTACCTTGGGAATTGTAACCCGTGCGGTATTGAAGTTAGAAGATAAACCAAGCAGTCAGAATACAGCTTTGGTAGCGATCAAGAGTTTTAAGCAAGCCACCCAATTTTTAGCCCTCTCGAAGGAGGCTTTGGGCAATACGCTTACCACTTATGAATTGATTTGGCAAAACTACTACCAACTGATGACCTCCCCGCCCTCGCGTTTTGCCCCGCCGATGCCCCAAGATTTTGAGTATTACGCCTTGCTTGAAGCCAAAGGATATGATGCGGAAAAAGATGTTGCGGCGTTTCACCACTTACTAGAGCAAGCACTCGATACGGGATTGATTGAAAATGCTGTACTCGCCCAAAGTCAGCAAGAACTAGACTGGTTTTGGGGCATCCGCGAGCAGGTTGATTTTATTTTTTCGGTTCATCACCCCGTTTTTTTATTCGATGTTAGTCTGCCCATATCAGAAATGGAGGCCTATGCGGAAGAAGTCATCACCGCATTAAAAAAAATATGGCAGGATGCCGCCGTGTACTTCTTTGGTCATATGGGCGACGGCAATTTGCACCCCTTTGTATGTTGTGGTGAAAACGATGCCGCGACGCGACACCAAGTGGAGGAAATCATGTTTCGCCCTTTGGTAGCGATGGGCGGCTCCATCACCGCTGAACATGGTGTAGGTTTGGAGAAAAAAGCGTGGTTGCACTTGAGTCGAACTGCTACGGAGATTGATTTGATGAAGCGATTGAAAGCGGCACTGGATCCGAATGGGATTTTGAATCGGGGGAAGATTTTTTAACGTAGATACTGCATATAACTCGAGAGTGTTTTCTTGAATTTTCAACTCCCTAATTTTTGGTAAATCATAAAAATAAACCCATCTATTCTTAAATTTTGAAAAAAACGGTACTCCCCATTGTAACCTTTCCCCACTTCCCCAGTAACCCTTTATGAAACCAAAACGGAATGCACCAAACGCCTAATCTTGCTGATGAAGACCTGATGAAGCAACTTGCCGAAGGCGAGCTGGATGCGGCAGCTGTTTTGTTTCAACGGTACAAAGTTCAGTTGTACAATTTCTTCCTGCGCTTGGGCTTTACGCGCGAGGCAAGCGAAGACCTCATCCAAACGGTTTTTGAACGGGTGATCAAATACCGGAGAAGCTATCGCCCCGGACTGGCTTTTCGGGCTTGGTTTTACCAGATTGCTCGCAATGTTCAAGCGGATTTTCAACGCCAAAATGGTCGTCAAAAACCGGAAGACATCAGTATTTATGAAAACCATCCGGCATTCAGCGAATCAGGATGGGGTGATTGGCGGCAAAAAGAAGAGAACTTGGTACAAATGGAAAAAGCCATGCAACAATTGCCCAAAGATCAACTAGAGATACTGTTACTTACCCGTTTCCAAGGCATGAAATATGCTGAACTGGGGCAGCTTTTGGGTTGCTCGGAAGGAACCGTCAAAGTGAAAATTTTTAGAGCATTACAACAACTCCGAACCCTCTATTTTAAATTGGAAAAACAATGATCTCAGACAAAAATGCTTTGCTATTGCTGGGGTACTTAGACAATACCCTATCTCCAGATGAACGCCAAACATTGGAAAGTCAATTGGCGACGGATGCTGAATTGCTTACGGCCTTAAGCGAATTACAGGAAACCCTGCTCCATTTCGAACAGATACCCGAAGCTTTGCCTTCTTCCGCAGTTGACGATCGTTTTGCCAGTTTTTTAGCGCAAGAAAAAACTAGCGGGAAGTCGAAAACTAAGTTTAGTTCCTTGGTTTTGAGTCCCAAATTGGGTTGGTCGGCCGCGGCGGCGGTTGCGCTACTGCTCATTGGCTGGGGATTTGCAGGGTTGGTACGCGTCAATCAACAACAACAGCGTGAAATTCTTTCCCTCCATGAAGAGATGCGCAATACCCAAAAAATGATGGTATTGGGCATGCTGGAAAAACCAAGCGCCAGCGACCGCATTCAGGCGGTTAGTGTGCTGGGTAGAGAAAAAGCTGATCCTGATGTCATTAAAGCGCTGATTTATACGCTGAACTTTGACGACATGGTCAACGTGCGGATGGAAGCTGCACAGGCTTTGAGTATGTTCACCTATGACGCTACTGCAAAATCAGCGCTCATTAATAGCCTAAAAACGGAAAAAAGTCCCGAAGTACAAATCACCATCATCGAGATTTTAACGGCACTAGGTGATCAACAGGCTGTTCCCACCCTGCGCACCATCATGGACAATCCCAATTTGATGAACGTGGTACGTGATAAAGCGGCAGAAGGCATCGGCGAATTGTTGTAACTCATTTTTCACCATAAATATCATTTCACATGAAGCATCTATTTGCTTTTGGGCTAGCCATCCTACTGTTTTCTACAACAGCAGCAGCCCAAAAAACCTTTAAAAAAACCTTTAGCGGCTCGGCGCAAAAGGTCAACATCACCGTTGAAAAAACCGAACTGCAAATCATTGGATACAGTGGCAATGAATTGATCGTAGAAACGACCGACGATCTGCCTGAAACCCCTGCTCGCGCCAAAGGGCTAAAACCACTTTACAACACCGCTGAAGACAATACTGGTCTAGGACTTGAAATTCACGAAGCGGGTGGAGTTATGACGATTAAAAAGGCTCGATTTGCGGATGTTTCTTACAAAATTAAAGTCCCTGTCAATGCAGACGTCAAGGTGGAAGTACTGGATTGGCAAAGCGCCGATATCCACATGAAAGACATGAACGGCGAAATCGAGATCATCGGAAAAGGCTCCAACATCAAATTGGAAAACATTACTGGACCGGTGGTTTGCAATACGGTCAACGGCAACGCGGAGGTTACTTTTTCAAAACTTAACCAAAGCAAACCCACCCACATCAGCACCGTAAATGGTTTTGTGGATGTTACGATTCCTGGAGAGACCAAATCCAAAGTGTCTTTTTACACGATCAACGGCGAGGCTTATACCGATGTTGATCTCAAATTTGCCGAAAGCGAAAACAGCAAAGGGCTAAAAGCAATTCGCCGCACCGTTAACGATGCTACTTTAAACGGCGGCGGTGTTGAGTTAACCCTAAAATCCATCAACGGCGACCTCTATCTGCGCAAAAAATAAGCGCGTCCTATTCCCAACCCATTAAATTTCTTCAACATGAAAAATCTGCTTTTTCTGTTCCTGGCGTTTTTGTCGGGCTGTAATAGCCATGCCCAAAATTCGCCTAATTCCGCGCCGACCAAACAACCAGTCAGTGCCAATGTTGACAATACCTATCCGATGCCCGAGGGCAAAAAGGCGGTACTCAAGCTCTCTTTTGGTCGTACCATCA
Organism: Saprospiraceae bacterium; assembly: GCA_040401995.1. Taxonomy (GTDB): domain Bacteria; phylum Bacteroidota; class Bacteroidia; order Chitinophagales; family Saprospiraceae; genus Haliscomenobacter. The sequence continues at coordinate 28,738 of JBBANM010000068.1, read as the reverse complement.
CGATCCATTCTTGGGAACGCGCTGAATTACAGTTGATCACCAAGATCCAAACAACGAGCGAGGAACTCAAAAACCTCCATACTATGGACGTGGACGACAACGCTGAACAATTGAAAATCACCACCAACTACCGCAAAGATGAAATGGAAAAACAATATTCTTGCTGTTGGTGCGCGCAATGCGATTCTACGCTGGCTGGCGCCAAACAAAAAGCTTCCAAGTGGGAGCAGAACTGCATTTGCTTGCGGGTTGACTACGAGGTGATGTTGCCAGCCGGGACTTCGCTCACCATCGAAACCATCTCTGGCGATATTGAAATCAAGGGTTTAACCGGCGAGTTGCGGGCCAAAACCATCAGCGGTTTTGTGGACATTGATCGGCCGATCAAAAATGCGGCAACCCTCAATTTCCATAGCGTAACCGGGGAAATTTATACCGATTTTGATATTCCGCTAAGCAAAAACAGCACAGCCTATGATAAAAAAGTAGCCACCAGCCTGAATGGAGGCGGAGCCAAAATTTCTGCTGAATCGGTAAGCGGGGATATTTATTTCCGGAAGCGGAGTCAGGATTGAAAAAGAAAGCGCCAATTTACCCGCTTTAATCTTTGATCGCATCAATCAGGGTAGATTGGCGTCCTACTTCCCCTTCTTCCGAAAAAAACGCTCCAAATCCATTACCTCCACTTTCCTAAATTCAATTGGATGACTCTCGCTTTGCAAGGAAATGGATCCTGAAGTCAGCGACTTACCATCTTTTTTATACGCTGGATCAAAGCCATTGACCACCCCGCCGCCAATTTGGGGCTTGGAATAAGTCAAAACCGTATCACCATTGACGATGTGTTTGATGATCGAATCGCCCAGTACCATCACTTCCACGCGTACCCATTGCTCGCCGCGGTAGGTTTTGGAGCTGGAGTTGGTGCAGTGGCTCTCGAAAAGCTTGCCATTCATCACCACATTGGTACCGGGGGTGCAGAGATTAGCTGTGGATCGTTCTCCTTTTTCATCACCGCCTAACAGCTGTACCTCAATTGAAATGGGGAAGTCTTGATCCAGACCCATCGTTGCCGCAGGTTGCCCATGAATCATGATCCCGCTGTTTTTATAAGCCCAATCAGGGCCATTCGGCGCCTGTTTGCCAATAAATCGATACTCCGCTGCTACAATGTAATGGCTAAAAGGTTTTTTGTAAAAGATATGCCCAAATTGCTCTTTGAAATCGGTGTACCCTTCATATCCTACTTGCAATTTGCCATCCACCACCCGAAAAGTATTGGCAAAATTATCGTTCAAGGGATGCCCGGTGATTTTGATGTCCCAGTTTTTTAGGTCTTTGCCATTAAAAATGGGTTTCCACTTACCATGGAGTTTGGATTGAGCAAAAGAAAATTGAGCAGCAAACAGAAAAAAGAACAGTACAAGTCTCATGTTATTTTTTTTAAAAGATGGTTGGCATTACTTTAAATCCTCCGGTTTCACCCTTGATGGCGAAGACTTACCCTTTACAATGCTCCGTGAACTCAAGGCAACCGCTTTGATAATCTTCGCCATGTTATTCATGTCCAGCGTGCCAATTTCATCGCTTAGTTTGTGGTAATTGGGCTCGTTATCCATTTTAGAAGTGGAAATCGTGTGCGCTGGCACGCCCAATCTGGCGAGCGTAGCGTTGTCACTACGGTAAAAAAGCTGCTCAGTGGGATAAGGATCCGGATAAAAAGTAAAATCGGTGCCTTTGAGGTTTTTGGCCAAAATTTCGCCCATATCAGTTTTTTCATACCCCGTGATGTAGGCGCTATTTTTGCCCCATTTGCTTTCGGTGCCAATCATCTCAATGTTGAACATGGCCATGATTTGCGCAGGATCAAGCTGTTCCGAAAAATACTGCGATCCAAACCCGCCTACTTCTTCGGCTGTAAAAGCAACAAAAATAATGGAGCGCTTAGGTGCAGCTTGCTGCATGAAATATTTGGCCAGCATGATGACCGCAGTAGTACCTGCTGCATCATCGTTGGCGCCATTGAAGATTGAGTCTCCTTTTACTGGTTTCCCGATGCCCAAGTGATCATAATGACCTGAAAAAATAACATACTCATTGGGTTTCTTTTTCCCTGTGATCATCCCCGCTATGTTTGCCAATTTTTTGGTATTGCTCACATCATGAGTCGCAACGACTGAAAAATTAGTGGGTTTGGTAGGCGTTAGGACAAAAATCACGGTTTTACCCGACTGCATCAAATTGCGTTTGAAGTTGTTCAAAGCCGCAAATCGCTTGCCAAAAGAGGTATCAACCGTGACCAGGTAGTTCTTCTTATCACCCATAAAACCATAGGCCGCTTCAAAAATATTGCTACCCGCCACAATGCTCCCCTGCTGAAAACCAGAAAGCTGAGTTACATTGACCTCAGCCTGCGTGGTAATCACCACCATGTTTTTGGCATCCAATGGTTTTCCATCGAGGGTGGCCGTCACGCTGATCAGCTTGGGTTGAACCATCAAAAACTCTTGTCGGTAAGACGATTGGTTGTTCAGCGTTTTTAGTCCAATTTTTTTGAACTCATCAGCTATAAAGTCAGCGGCTTTATCAATTCCGGCCGAAAACACTTTTCGCCCCTGCATATCGTCGGCCGACAAAGTTTTTTCAATGCGTTCCACTTCCTGAGCATTGATGATTTCATCGATGGATTGGGCGAATACCACAGTATTGGCGGAGCAAAGGAAAAGGAGGAGGAATATTTTTTTCATGTCGGATTTTTTGTCAATGTATAAAAAAGACGGGAATCACCCCTAATACTGGACATTTTAATTCTGGGAAAGCGTAAACCTTCCAGGTCTTCGAGACCTGGAAGGTTTGACAACCGATCATTAGTAAACTGTTCAATACTATGTGAATCGCCCCTCTTTGGCAGCTGAAATAAAAAAAATTGGCGCAGTGCCGTATTCCATAGCGCTGCGCCAAAATTTAAGACAATCAATAATTTACCTCAGCTGTTAAACCATTTTATTTATCGCTGATCATTTCCTTAACGCCTTTCGCAGTTAAAGCAGCATTAACTTTAGGTACTTCCGCTTTGATGACTGCGTCAAGATCGGCCAATTGCGTAGCCAGTTCCTTGCTCAACTCATCAAAAACCTGGTACGAACCATCGGTTGGGCGAGCATCGCCAGTTTCTATGCTGCGTTGCAAGGCTGCCAAACGGTTATTGAGCTTGATCGGGAAATTCAAAGGGTCTTGCTCCGAACGGTTGCGCACTTGGTAGAGGTTCTCCTCAATTGGCGCCATTTTGTCCAAAAGCGGCTTAGCAGTAGCGGCAAAAGCAGCGTCGTTTTTGCTGGCTGCTTCCACTTGTTTGCGGATGCTGCGGATCCGGATCACTGCTTCGTTGGCTTGGCTAAATTTATCGCGAATTTTCAGCGCCAATTCAAATTGTTGCTGAATATCGGCAGCGGTTACCCCTTTCCAGTTGGGATTCATTTTGATGGTAAAAGGATGTGTTTGCGTATAAGCCCCCGCCGTTAAGCGTACTTGATAGCCGCCAAGCGGAGCGCGCGGTCCACTCTTTACTTGTGCACCCCAAATGATGATGCCATCAAAAATAGTTGCTGGAGCATACCGTAAATCCCAGCTAAAGGTATTCAATCCTGCATTTACTGTAGGCGGAGCCATAGCCCGGCCACCGTAAAAATCTTCGTCGTCATCACCAGCATCGGCGTTTTTGCCTTTACCTGCTTTTTTGCCTGTGAATGCTTTAATCAAACTGCCTTTGCCATCCAAAATCTCGATTTTCACCGAATCCATTGGTTCTTTAAGGTAGTATTGAAAAGAGGCACTGCTGATGCTACGGATAGCGTCGCTGGGTTTGAAAAAGATGGCATTTTGCTTGGCTAAATCTGGCGTCAATTGGCGCAACGGACCAATATCGTCCATGATCCAAAAACCGCGGCCGTGACTGCCCAATACCACATCGTCATTTTTCACTACCAAGTCGCGAATAGGGGTATCCGGTAAATTGAGTTGGAGCGACTGCCAGGTATCGCCGTCGTTGAAAGAGACATACACGCCGTGTTCTGTTGCCAAAAACAACAAACCAGGTCGAACAGGGTCTTCCCGCACGGCCCGAGCAAAGTGTCCATCGGCGATTCCAGTTACAATTTTTGTCCAGGTTTTGCCATAATCTTTGGTGCGCCATACATACGGCTGGCGATCGTCGACTTGGTAACGGTTGGCGCAGATGTAAGCACTGCCCGGCGTATGGCGTGATTCGTCAATAATTTCAACCCTTGAAAACTTCGGTAAATCCTTTGGCGTAATATCGGTCCAGGTTTTGCCGCCATTGCGGGTTATGCTGATTTTTCCATCATCTGAGCCTGCCCAAATGGTATTCACATCATGGTTAGAAGGCGCCAATGCAAAAACAGTAGCGTAGATCTCCGGACCGTTCATGTCTTTGGTAATGATCCCGCCGGAAAATCCGAGGGTTTCCGGGTCGGCGTAGGTCAAATCGGGGCTGATTTTTTCCCAGCTTTGCCCATCGTTCACCGTTTTCCATACGTGTTGTGAACAGGTATACATAACCTTGGAATCCACTGGCGAGAACATGATCGGGTAGGTCCACTGCCAACGCTCTGGCAACGCGCTTGAAGGCTCGCCCGAGAAAAAACGTGGGTACACCTGAATGTCGCGGTATTGTCCATTGCTGCGGTCGTAACGGGTAAGCAAAGCACCCTGGCTACCCGCGTAAAAAATATCTGGCTGCGTAGGGTGTTGGGTAATCCAGCCGCTTTCGCCGCCGCCAACCGCATAAGACCAACCATGACCGGGGTTGTTGTTCAGCTTAAAATTCCAACCTTCACTGGGTACAGCGATGGTGGAATTGTCTTGCTGAGCTCCTGCCACGTGATAAGGCACGTCGCTAGTGGTCATCACGTGGTATAATTGAGTGGTTACATAATCTTGCTCCGTCCAGGTTTTGCCACCATTGGTTGACACCGTACCCCCGCCATCGTTGGAGGTAATCATCCGCATGGGATTATTGGGGTCAATCCATAAATCGTGGTTATCGCCGTGGGGTGGATTGATTTCAATATCGAAGGTTTTGCCGCCGTCGGTGGATTTGTAGAAGTTCACATTCAGACAGTAAACGATGTCTTTATCAAATGGATCGGCGTAGATGCGAGAGTAGTAAAAAGCCCGCTGACGCAATTTGCGTTCTTCGTTCACCCGTTTCCAGGTCCAGCCGCCATCATCGGAGCGGTACACCCCGCCGTCGTTGGATTCTACAATTGCGTACAAACGGTTGGGATCAACAGGCGATACAGTGATGCCAATTTTACCCAGCGGTTCGGCAGGCATGCCGGGATTTTTGGTCAATTCGATCCAGTTGTCGCCGCCGTCAACTGATTTGAACAATTTACAACCAGGGCCGCCGCCCCACATTTTCCAAGCTTTGCGGTATACTTGCCAGGTAGTGGCATAAATAACTTTAGGGTTAACGCGGTCGATCACAATGTCGGCAGCGCCAGTTTGTGCGTTGACGTACAATACCTTTTTCCAAGTATTTCCGCCGTCGAGAGAGCGGAAAACGCCACGTTCTTCATTGTCGCCATAAGGGTGACCCAATGCTGCAACAAAAACGATATCAGGGTTGGTAGGGTGTACGCGAACCCGGGCAATTGCTTGAGTTTCTTTAAGCCCTAGGTGACGCCATGATTTCCCAGCATCCATAGATTTGTAGACACCGTCGCCTTGGGTGATGCTACCCCGCAATTGTGTTTCCCCCATTCCGATGTAAACGATATCTGGATTGGTTTCCGCTACTGCTACTGCGCCAACCGAAGAACTGGTGACCTGGCCATCGGTTACTGGCGCCCAGTTTTGACCGCCATCTTGGGTTTTCCAAAGTCCGCCGCCAGTAGCGCCAAAATAGTATTCATTGGGGCGCCCCGGGCTACCCGTACAGCCCAGCGATCGCCCGCCGCGGTTGGGCCCAATGTTGCGCCATTTGAGTTTATCAAAAAATTGTGGTTCATAAACAGGTTTGGCGGTAGTTTGCGCCATCAGCGACGTGAGTCCGGTCGTTACGAGCAACAGGAGCGCCAGCATGCGAAAGTAAAGGGTTGCGCGGTGCATAATTCAAGATTTGATGTGAAATTTTTTTGCAGATATGCTAAGATAGTAAAAAGAGGAGATGCAAACGATGACAAATACCCATAAAGGAGGCTGGAAATGCTAGAAAGCAAGACTTGGTAGACGAATGACGGGGATCAAGCAGTTGGAAAATGGCTAAAATAGGGATTTTAGCCACTGACCTACTTCGCTTTCTTATAAATCGGCACCGTAGAACACGGCTCGCCATACATAATACTCTGAGCAAAAGGTTGCAATAAACGGGTTAATTCCACATAAGCAGAGGGCGGCACCGGCTTATCGCTACACCCCTTAATCACTACCCGCTGACCCAAGTAATTACTGGCCTCAATACGACTCAAAGCGCGGTTGAACGCCGATTTGTAGTAGGCATCGGCATCACCTTGAAAGATATCTTTCGCGTAGGGCGCCGCGTAAGTAGTCACCAACATATAAGCCCATACTGGAATAATGGCATCAGCGGTGCAATAGGTAAGGAGGATTTTACCCTGATATTGCGTCCAATCGTGAACCTTCAATGCCTCCCGAAAATCTTTTTCTTTCAGGATCAAGCCCATGAAAAGATAGTCGGTGAGGTCGAAATGCGCCAATTCACCAGCGGGGAAAAAATCTTCCAGATTGAGGGTTGTCAAGCCACTTTGAGCGACCCTATTGACCAATGGTTGTTCTTCTATCATGGTTTGATGATGCTATTTTTTGCCCCAATTGCCAGGTTCAACGCTATTCCAACGCTGGTTCTGCCTCTGAAGGAGCGTCATTTTGCGGCTCAGCCAAGTCTTCTTCAATGGGGTTTTCAGCGCCGATAAGGTTTTCTGGTTCCTTGAATTCTTTTGGTTGTGGCAAATCTTTCATGCTTTTCAAACCAAAATAATTCATGAATTTTTCTCCAGCGCCGTACAGCAACGGCCTTCCAGGTCCTTCACTGCGCCCTGCTATAGTAACAAGTTCCTTTTCCAATAGTTTTTGGATGGCGTAATCACAATTGACGCCGCGGATTTTTTCCAAGTCGCTTTTCGAAACGGGTTGTTTGTAGGCAATGATGGCCAGGGTTTCCAAAGCTGCCCGCGACAAACGTTTTCGCGTTTTTTGCTTCAGGAGCGTTCCCACAGTTTGAAAATACGCGCCTTTGGTCAAAAACTGGTAGCCTTCGGCAATTTCCACAATTTCAAAGGCATATTCCTCTTGCTGGTAACGCGTTTTGAGCTCCTGAATCACGTTTTCTAGTTCTTCGGAATTAAAGGCCATGCCAAAGGATTCTTCCAATACCGAACCAATCTCCTCTAAAGTGATGGGCGCATCAGCGGTAAAAATCAGACTTTCAATGTGTTGGGCTAGAAAATTCAATTTTTGTACGGTTTTAACCTCAAACATACAGATTTTTTTGCCTTAGGAAGGTAATTGAAATAAAGTAATAGGGCTGATGGTCAGTTTTCTGAATCAACCTTGCTCCCTACTCCCCCATTTGCTTACGACGGATATAAGAAAGTAGTACGGAAAGAAAAAAGACAACAAGAAAAAACGCCAAACCGATCCATTTGGCGCGTTGCACTTCTTTGCGCTCATCGTTGCGACGGGCATTGCGGATGCGGTTGGGACGCGTATCTACTTCGGGGTTGATCTCAAAATCATAGGTGGGCTGACCTGCCTTCTCATCCAATTTAATCTCACACAATTCATCTTCGATGAAAAAGGTATAGGAACGCGGCGCCATTACGTTGAAATCAACTAGTAAAACCTGGCCATTACAATGCACCATGAAATGACCAGTATTGGGGCCATGAAACAGTCCAATGATGTATTGTTTACCCTCTGGACTACAGTATCGCCAATTGAATTCTGCCACGATTGTAAAGCGTTGATTGTAGCCTTCAATTTAAGTTTTTTGATTCGGTGAGGCAAGTACAAGGAACGGTTGAATAATAAATTAACACTTTATCCTTGCTCTTTCGTCGCCACTCTTCCCATCTTTTTCGTTACAATACACCACATTACGCCTCAAAAGATAGTCGATTGGCAACAAAATAGCAGCGGCTAAAATGCCAATTTATTAATCACCCGTTCCTTACATTTACATCCAAAAGTTAAAGTTAGTAGCCATGTTTTACGCATTCAAAGGTTTTATCCCAGTAGCGCACGAAAGCGCTTTTGTTCACCCACAAGCAGCAGTAACCGGAAATGTGCTGATTGGTCGGGAAGTATACATTGGGCCCGGGGCAGCAGTACGCGGCGATTGGGGCGCCATTATCCTGGAAGATGGCAGCAACGTGCAAGAAAATTGCACCATCCACATGTTTCCGGGTACTACCGTGCGCTTGATGGAAGGCGCTCATATGGGGCATGGCGCGATTGTACACGGCGCCGTTATTGGCAAAAATGTACTGATCGGCATGAATGCGGTGATCATGGACGACGTTGAAATTGGCGATGAATGCATTATTGGTGCGCTGACTTTTATCAAAGCAGGTTCTAAAATCCCGCCGCGCAGTTTGGTGGTTGGCAATCCAGGCCGCATCATTGGCGAGGTTAGCGAGAAAATGCTGGAATGGAAAACCCAGGGTACTGACCTCTACCGCCAATTGCCGCATGATTTGTATGCTACACTTCAAGCTTGTGAACCCTTACGAGAAGTACCAACGGATCGTGCACTACCTGAAAAAAGCTATGAACCCTGGAAGAAGGGGGTAGATGAAAAATCATAATTTGCTGATAATCAAACTTATTAGATTGTTTTAAATTCGAGCCAAGCAGGTCATCCACAAATTTTTCAACGGGTCATGAAAAAAGCATTATTTTTGCAAACGAACGTTCATTCGTAAAATAATTTTTGCTCATTTACGACTGAGGTGTTACAAATAAAACCAAACAATGAACCTTCAAAATTTCGCTTTAGGGCAATGGATTCCCTACGAAGGCACAGGCATTGCTCAATTAGATGCAACCTCGGGCGATTTGGTAGCAACTGTTGGCAGCGGGGGTTTGGATTACGCTGCCATGTACAATTATGCCCGTAAAAATGGCGGCCCAGCACTCCGCAAATTGAGCTTTCAGGAACGAGCACGTTTACTCAAAGCCCTGGCCTTACACCTCACTGCGAACAAAGAAAAGTACTATACCTTAAGTTACCACACTGGCGCAACCCGTACCGATAGCTGGATTGACATCGATGGCGGAATTGGTGTTTTGTTTGCTTATGCCAGCTTACGCCGCAAACTACCCGATTCCCCTTTTTTAGTGGATGGGGATACCGCTGCGCTCTCCAAAGGTGGCAGTTTTATTGGTCGGCATTTACTGGTTCCAAAAAAGGGGGTTGCCGTACACATCAATGCTTTTAATTTCCCGATTTGGGGCATGTTAGAAAAATTGGCGGCTACTTTCCTTGCTGGCATGCCAGCCATCGTCAAACCATCGGAGGTGACTTCGTTTTTGGCAGAAGCCGTAGTACGCGATATGATAGATTCCGCGATTTTGCCCATTGGCGCTCTACAATTGGATTGTGGCACTGGTGTTGGTATTCTTGATCCGGTGCAAGAGCAAGACGTGGTCACTTTTACGGGTTCGGCAGCAACTGGGCAAAAACTTAAGGTCCATCCTTCTATTATTGCCCATTCCACTTTATTCAATATGGAAGCCGATAGCCTAAACGCTGCGGTAATGGGTAACGACGCTGCTCCCGGAACTGCGCTTTTTGACTTATTCATCAAAGAAGTACGTCGTGAAATGACCGTAAAAAGCGGTCAAAAATGTACCGCGATTCGTCGGATATTGGTTCCTGAAAACCATTACGAGGCGGTTCAACAAGCACTAAGTAAAGAGTTGGCAAAAACTACCATTGGCGATCCTCGTAGTGAAGGCGTGCGCATGGGGCCACTGGTCAGCAAAAAACAACAAACCGAAGTAAGGAAAAGATTGAACTTATTGCTGGAGCATTCGCAATCCGTATTTGAGCCGTCCCGGAAATGGGCTACCGAGGGCGGTAATCTGGAGCAGGGCGCTTTTTTTTCACCTGTTTTACTGCGCAATGATCGGCCTTTTCAGCAAACCGCCAGCCATGAGATCGAAGCTTTTGGGCCCATTGCCACCATTATGCCCTATCGCAACATCGAAGAAGCCATTGAGCTTAGCAATATGGGCAAAGGCTCGTTGGTGAGCACCCTCGTTACCAACGACAACCGCCTTGCCCAATCTTACGTGATGGAGTCAGCACCCTATCACGGGCGCATTTTGATTCTCAATGAAGCTTGTGCCAAGGAAAGTACCGGTCATGGTGCTCCGATGCCTTTATTGGCTCACGGCGGTCCCGGGCGCGCAGGCGGCGGCGAGGAAATGGGCGGTTTGCGCGGCATCCATCATTATTTACAACGAACCGCGGTGCAGGGGCATCCGGGTACCATTACCGCCATTACTGGGGTTTATGAAAAAGGAGCGCCGCAAATCGAAGCTCAAATACATCCTTTTCGCAAACCCTTTCATGAGTTGCTGATTGGCGAAACCCATTTCACCCATCGCCACACCGTAACGGAAACCGATATTGTTAATTTTGCCAACTTAACAGGCGATCATTTTTTTGCCCACGTTGACGAAACTGCGCTGGCGGATACGCCTTTCGAACGCCGCGTTGCTCATGGCTACTGGATTTTGTCAAAAGCCGCAGGTATGTTCGTTGAGCCCCGCAAGGGTTCGGTACTGCTCAACTATGGTTTGGAAGAATGCCGGTTTGTCAAACCTGTTTATCCAGGAATGACGATTGGTGTGCGATTGACGGTAAAAGAAAAAATATTACAAGAACTCCGCCCCGACGATGCCCAACAAAAAGGCATTGTTAAGTGGCTGGTGGATGTATACGATGAAACACAAGAAACGGTGGCCATCGCTACTATTCTGACAATGGTGAAGTGCTAAGGTATTTTTCCAGAACAGAGATCAAGCGATTGCTGTTGTAATGCCAGCAGATTTGCCGCACAACAGGTCTATCGAAAAAAACGTACATGCAAGATCAAAATCAACTCGGATCCGTAAGCTTTGAACTTCAGGAAGGAATTGCGTTCATCACGTTTTTCCATCCAGCTCACAATTCAATGCCCAGCCAGCTATTGGCACAATTGACTGCACAGATTGATCATGCTGCACTCAATGACGCGGTTAAAGTCGTAGTGCTGCGCAGCGCTGGCGAGCGTACCTTTTGTGCTGGCGCTAGCTTCGACGAGCTGATGGCCTTAGAAGATTTTACGGCTGCCCAACAGTTTTTTCTAGGTTTTGCGAATGTGATCAATGCCCTGCGGCGTTGCCCAAAGCTGGTTATCGGCAGGGTGCAAGGCAAAGCCATCGGCGGCGGCGTAGGCATTGCCGCCGCTACCGACTATTGTTTGGCAGTAGAAAGTGCTTCGATAAAACTGAGTGAATTGGCAGTTGGGATTGGCCCCTTTGTGGTGGGTCCAGCAGTTGCCCGCAAGATTGGCGATTCAGCCATGAGTCAGCTTGCCATTGATGCTACGGAATGGCGCTCCGCAACTTGGGCTCGTGAAAAAGGTTTGTATGCGCAGCTCTACCCTACCGTGGAAGCATTGGATCAAGCAACCTTGACATTGGCGCAAAGATTAGCGGTTTCTAGCCCGGAAGCCATGTTAGAACTGAAAAAAGTGTTTTGGACTGGAACCGAGCATTGGGATCAGTTATTACATGAACGAGCAGGGATAAGTGGTAAATTGGTCTTGACCTCGTTTGCTCGAACCGCCATTGCTGCTTTTAAACAGAAGTAGAATTGTAACATCTGGCTGGTTGCAAAATGTATGTGCATATTTGCGATTTTCCAATCCGCCATTTTTTTTCTTTAGCCTTAACCAAAATGATGAAAACCAAATTGGGCGTGTCCAAAGCGACGCTCCTCAAGGCCTATCAATTAATGGCTACCGCTAAAGCCATGACGGAGGTCTACGAAGCGAATTTTAAGTACGTATCCAAATACGTTCATGCCACCTCCCGCGGCCATGAAGCCATCCAATTGGCGCTAGCGCTACAATTGTTGCCACAAGATTTTGTGTCGCCCTACTACCGCGATGATTCGATGCTCCTCGGAATTGGCATGCGGCCTTATGATTTGATGTTGCAATTAATGGCCAAACGCGATGATCCTTTCTCAGGAGGGCGTACCTATTATGCACATCCAAGCTTGAGAGATGCCGACAAACCCAAGATCATCCATCAATCCTCGGCAACAGGGATGCAAGTTATACCCACCACTGGCATTGCTATGGGACTACAGTTTTTGGAAAAACAAGAAACCTCAACTCCTCTACTTACGGAAAAACCCATCGTTGTCTGCTCACTTGGTGATGCTGCCATGACGGAGGGTGAAGTAGCCGAAGCGCTGCAGATGGCGGCACTAAAACAATTGCCCATTCTCTATTTGGTTCAAGACAATGGCTGGGACATTTCCGCCAGTGCTGCTGAAACCCGTGCCCAAAACGCCGCAGAATATGCCAAAGGTTTTTATGGCATCGAAGCCTACAGCATTGATGGCGCCGATTTTTTAGAATCCTATCTTACACTGGAACGCATCATTACAGTAATACGCAAAGAACGTCGCCCTTTTTTGCTCCATGCTGAAGTACCGCTGCTCAACCACCATACTTCGGGCGTAAGGATGGAATGGTACCGCAACGACTTAGCAATGGCGCAGTTGAACGATCCTTTTCCGCGTTTGCGTTATTTTTTGCTACATGAAGCTAAAGTTGCCGAAAGTACGCTGCAAAAAATTGAACAAGAAGCCTTTACTCTGGTAAATAAAGATTTCGATCGGGCAAAAACGGCCCCAGATCCCCTTCCTGAAGACCTTTTTCATTACGATTTTGCTCCTACGCCGATCATTGATGAGCGCGGCGAACGAAGTCCTAAAAATGGGACATCTACGCTGATGGTCGATTGTGCCCTGCACGCCATTGAAGAAATTATGGATGAGCACCCCGAATCTTTGTTGTACGGGCAAGATGTTGGCGCCCGCTTGGGGGGCGTTTTTCGGGAAGCAGCCACCTTGGCGCAAAAATTTGGGCCAGATCGGGTTTTTAATACGCCGATACAAGAAGCTTTTATCATTGGCAGCACGGTGGGGATGGCCGCAGTGGGCCTGAAACCTATTGTTGAAGTACAGTTTGCCGACTACATATGGCCGGGTTTGAACCAGCTTTTTTCCGAAGTGAGCCGATCGTATTATTTGTCGAATGGCAAGTGGCCAGTGAGCGCGGTGTACCGCATCCCCATTGGTGCATATGGCAACGGCGGACCTTACCATAGTTCAAGTGTGGAATCCATTGTGGCCAATATTCGCGGCATCAAAATCGCCTATCCCAGCAATGGCGCTGATTTGAAAGGCTTACTTAAAGCCGCTTACTACGACCCCAATCCAGTAGTAATTTTCGAACACAAAGGTTTGTATTGGTCTAAGGTGAAAGGAACTGAAACCGCCAAAGTCATCGAACCCGATGCGGATTATTGGGTGCCGCTGGGTAAAGCTCGATTGGCGCTCGCTCTACCGGAAAACACGAGCTCTAAAACCAATAGCCTTTTTGTAGTTGCCTATGGAATGGGGGTTCATTGGGCGCTGAATGCCGCAAAAACCTTTCCGGATCAAATCGAGATATTGGATCTACGTACTTTGTATCCATTGGATGAAAACGCCCTCTACGAAGGCGCCAAACGCCATGGCCGGGTGTTGGTCATTACCGAAGAACCCGTCAATAATTCCTTAGCGCAAAGCATTGCTGCCCGCATCCAGGAACATTGTTTTGCCGAGTTAGATGCCCCAGTGCGCACCATTGGAGCAGAAAATTTGCCCGCCATACCGCTCAATGAGGTGTTGGAAAAAACAATGTTGCCCTCGGCCGAAAAAGTGGCCACGGCCATGTCGTGGATGTTGGATTACTGAGTATAAAAAATCACTGATACGTCACCAAGGTTGTGATGTACGGATCGGGATAACCAAGGCGGATCAACTCCTGTTTCAATCTTTCAGCAGAGAATTTGTCCATAAAAGTTTGTCGCGACTCTACGATCCAAACTTCTTCACAAGGTTGATAGCGCGCTACCAAGCTTTTGTGAAAATGGAAATCTCGGGGGTCAGAATTGCGCAAAACCGCCACTTGAACCCGGTATTCCACTTGGGTTTGCGTGTGAAAATCGGGTAGCGGCTTCTTCGCGCCTTTGGGTTGGTAATTGTAATCGGTGGGTTGATCACAAAATGCCGGTTTTGGACGAACTGGACTTTGGCAAAAAAGAATTTGAGGGCCAGCTAAAGCCAGCAGCATTAGGAATAGAACGTGTTTCATTTCATTTTGGCTATACGGGTGACGTGGATTAAAAAAATTGACTTCAAATAATCAAGTTTTTGAAATCAAGATTTTATTCCTGCCAACCGAGTTATAAAAACGCTTTTACCATTTCTTCACTCACCATCCACAAGCGTTGGGAAAGGGTATCGCTTTTGGCTTTGGCAAAGTAGGAACGGATGTTTTGATGTTCGTCAAAATAGCGCCCCGTAACATTGCCTGCTTCGGGCGCGGAAGCCAGGAAGATCGACGTTTGGGCGCCTCTTTCTTCGCTAAGCATAAAAGGATTGTACAATCGCCAAATCAAGCGGATCAACACATTTCCTTTTTTCATGGCAATATTGGTACTTACCACCCCGGGGTGCAAACAATTGCAAGAGATGGAGGGATATCTACGAGCAAATTCTCGGGTAAAAAGCACATTGGCTAACTTTGATTGGCTATAGGCATCCATTCCTCGGTATACACCAGGCCATTCGCGCAGTCGGCGAAAATCTAATTTACCACTCAAATAGGCGATGGAAGATACATTGATGACCCTTGGCTCTGGCGCTTTTTCCAAAATTGGCGTCAAGAGTAAGCTAAGTAAATAATGCCCTAAGTGGTTGGTGCCAAACTGTGCTTCAAAGCCATCTGCTGTTGCAAAGTAGGAGCTGGAATAGATGCCAGCATTGTTGATCAATACATCCAGTTGAGGCCAATGGCTAGAAAATTCAGCAGCGGCTTTTTTTACCGAACTTAGGTCGGCAAGATCTAAATGGAGGAGACTAATTTTATTTTGACCGCTGGCTTTTTGGATTGCAGCTACCGCCGCTTCGCCCTTAATTTGATCCCTGCAGGCAATGACTACCTCAGCCCCCATTTTTGCCAAAGCAATAGCCGTGGCTTTACCAATTCCTGCATTTCCACCCGTGATGAGTACAATTTTACCTTTCATCTCTAAAAAACAATTCTACAGGTTCTTTCGGTCAAGCTCAATCCTTGATTTTCTGCTTTATTTGTATCTTTCAAGCTAACTTAAGTCATGGAACAAGATAAATCGATAAAATTATTGAATTCTCTTATTCCATTACTAACCAAATTAGAGACCTATGTTGTTGAAAAAAGTAACATTCTTTTTTTTCCTAGCCCTGGTGTTTTGTAATTGTGCACGCAAAACCGGGAATTTGACTTCACAAGATGCCATTTTGCACAAACTAGCCGACGAGTACGCGCAAAAATACATCATTACCGACGGCCATGTGGATTTACCTTACCGGCTAAAAGTAAAAAACTTTCAAATGACCCGCGAATACCTGGGTATTCCAGCGCAAAGCCAAGAAGGGGATTTTGATTATGTGCGGGCAAAAAAAGGGGGTTTGGATGCTCCATTTATGTCCATTTACATCCCGGCTTCTTACCAATTGAATGGTCAAGCAAAAGTTTTTGCTGATTCCTTGATCGATTTGGTGCGCGGCGTGGCTAAAACCAGCCCCGATAAATTCCGCGTAGCCGTTTCTCCCGACGAGGTGGAGGCCAATACGCGCCAGGGCTTGATTTCGCTGCCAATGGGCATGGAAAATGGCGCGCCAATCATGGATAACCTCAACAATGTGCGTTATTTCTACGATCGGGGCATTCGCTACATCACGCTTACCCACTCCAAAGACAATCAAATTTGCGATTCTTCCTACGATACTACGCAAACCTGGCATGGTCTGAGTTCTTTTGGCGAAAAAGTAGTGATGGAGATGAACCGGGTTGGCATTATGGTCGATGTATCGCATGTATCAGACAGCACCTTTTATGATGTCATGAAAATCACCAAAGTACCGGTTATTGCTTCGCACTCTTCTTGCCGGTACTTCACGCCGGGCTGGCAACGCAACATGAACGACGATATGCTCAAGGCTTTGGCAAAAAATGGCGGGGTGATCCAGATTAACTTTGGCTCTACTTTTTTGGACAGCAAAGTAAAAGCTTACAACGACAAAAAACGTGTTGAATACCTAGATCTCCTGAAAAATAAAGGCTTAAAACCACAGGATGAAGCCGCAAAACCCATTGAAGAAGAGTTTAAGCGCAAAAATCCAAACCTATATGCCGATGTGAAAACTGTAGCGGATCACATTGATCACGTGGTAAAGTTGGCGGGAATAGATCACGTGGGTATTGGATCCGATTTTGACGGTGTAGGAGATTCTTTGCCTACTGGCTTAAAAGATGTTTCTCAATATCCGAATCTGATTTATGAGTTGCTCAAACGCGGCTATAAAGAAGAAGACATTGCCAAAATTTGCTACCAAAATGTTTTTCGGGTATGGCGCGCTACTGAGCGCTTTGCGAAAGGGAAATAGACTAGCAATACTTAAAAAAAATGCGGACAAACCTAAGAACTAGGTCGTCCGCATTTTTTTATACCCAATTTAGGTAAACTTACACGTTACCGATCTTAGTACCGTCAGGAATGTAGCAGCCTTTTTTCAAGACTACGATGCCGTCGCGGACCACATAAGTATCCATTTCGGTATCTTTCAAAAGCGGTCCGCCTTTGATGACTACATTGTTGCCAATTCGGCAGTTTTTATCAACAATAGCATTTTCGATGTAGCAATCCTTGCCAATACCCATTGGCGCGGTCTGTTTTTGAGCCGTTTTGATCTCATCCAACGATTCGTAGAAATCGGCGCCCATCAAGATGCTGTTGTTGATCTCGGTGTTTTCGCCGACTCTGGAACGAATACCAATGATGGCACGGTCAATTTTTTTGGCGTGAATAATACATCCCTCCGCAATCAATGCCCGATTGAGGAAAGTACCATACACTTTAGAAGGTGCCAACAAACGTGGCCGTGTAAAGATCGTTCTTTCGTTGTCAAACAAATTGAACTCTGGCACCGCATCGGTCAATTCGATGTTGGCTTCGAAAAAAGAATGAATGGTACCAATATCCGTCCAGTAACCATCAAAAGAATAGCTGGCTACTTTGTACCCGTTTTTGATGGCATTCGGGATGATTTCGTTACCAAAATCGACGGCGTCTTTGTGTTCTTCAAAGAGTTTTTGTAGTACTTCTTTTTTGAACAAATAGATCCCCATAGAAGCTAAAAACACCCGACCATCTCCCCGGTACTTGTCTTCAACAGCCGATTCCCATTCACCGAGAACGTCTTTCTTCGGTTTTTCAATAAAGCTCTCGATGATGCCTTCTTCGTTCACTTTCATGATACCAAAACCCGGCGCATCTCTAGCCGTAACGGGGATGGTAGCAATAGTAAGATCAGCATCTTGATCAAGGTGGTATTTTGCCAATTCAGCAAAATCCATCTGGTACAATTGATCCCCGGAAAGGATCAGGATGTAATCATGATCGTGGTTGAGTAGGTGGTGCATGGATTGACGCACCGCATCAGCAGTTCCTTGAAACCACTTGTCGCTATCAGGCGTTTGTTCAGCCGCCAAGATGTCGACAAAACCGTACCCAAAAAGGTCAAAGTGGTAGGTGTTTTTGATGTGCTGATTGAGGGAAGCGGAGTTGTATTGCGTTACCACAAACATGCGCTTCAAACCCGAATTCAAGCAGTTTGAAATAGGAATATCGATCAATCGATATTTTCCGGCAATGGGAACCGCCGGTTTAGAACGTTGTTCGGTAAGCGGATACAAACGAGAACCCGCGCCGCCGCCAAGGATTAAGCTGATAATCTTCACGACCATAGGATTTTTAGATCATTAATTGATAGATGTCTATGTATTGGGTGGCTGCACGCTCCCATGAAAAATCAGCTTGCATGCCCCGCTGTCTTACTTCGTCCAAAAATGCAGACTGGTAATACAACTCATGGGCAATAAGGATGGCTTGGGCTGCTTCTTCGAGCGTAAACCCATCGAATCGAATACCTCTACCTCCTGGTTCGCGGATGTCAACTACGGTATCCCGTAATCCGCCTACTGCGCGTACAATGGGCACCGTGCCGTAGCGCATGGCATACATTTGATTCAATCCGCAAGGCTCCACCCGCGACGGCATCAAAATGTAATCCGAACCGGCGTACAATTGATGTGCCAAGCCCTCATTGTATTCCAAAACCA
Organism: Saprospiraceae bacterium; assembly: GCA_040401995.1. GTDB lineage: Bacteria > Bacteroidota > Bacteroidia > Chitinophagales > Saprospiraceae > Haliscomenobacter. The sequence goes on along the minus strand of JBBANM010000068.1, from coordinate 10,199 downwards.
GAGAACAGCGCCCTGGGAAACGCCAGCTGAGTTCAGCCAGTGCTTCGTGTAGCTCCGGTTCGCCTGTTCCTAAAATTAAAAACGTAACCCCTAAACCAGTCTCCAATACCCCTTTGATCAAATCGGGTAGCAAATCAGCGCCTTTTTCCCGAACCAAACGGCCAATAAAGGTAATCACCGGCAGTTGAAGATCGGCGCCACTAAATTTAGGGCGCAAAGCATCTTTATTAGCAGCTTTGAATGCACCCGTATTGCCTTCAAAATGATGAGGAATATAGGTATCCGTAGCGGGGTTCCAGACATCGGCATCAATGCCGTTGAGTATACCGTGGCATTTAGCGCTTTCGGTACGGATCAATCCTTCCAATCCGTTGGAGTAAAGCTTGAGTTCTTCCAGATAAGAAGGAGATACCGTGGTTACGCGCCAAGCACATTTAATGGCCGCCGCCAGTGGATTGATGGCATCTTGCCAATCCAGTAAGCCGCCGGTGTTGGCGTCAACATCGGGCAATAAATAGCGTTTGTCCCACGAAAATGCGCCGTGGTATTCCCCATTGTGAATGGTGAACATCGTGGGAATGTTTTGCAAATCGCGATAAACAGGGCTATGCTTAACTAAAAAAGGAATCAAGCCGCTATGGTGATCATGACAATGGATCACCTCCGGGCGCTGCGGCATATCCAAAATCCATTGCAATATGGCTTGTTGAAAAGCCAACCAGCGTTCGGCATTGTCGGTATACCAACCTCGTTGCGCGTCGCCGTAGATACCTGGGCGGTCAAACAGACCCGGCAAATTGACTACATACAACGGAAAACCTAAGCTATTACTGGCTTCTTGCTCAATGGCAAATGGATAATAATCTTGTTGAATACGGAAGGCGCCGGTATAGACCAGATTGAATTGCCGTCCTTTGAACCAGGGCAACTGGTACTTTGGGATGACTGCCGCAGAGGGCCAACCTTTTGAGCCAAGGTACTTAGGCAGCGCGCCTACAACATCACCTAGGCCGCCCGCTTTTGCTGCGGGAAAGCATTCAGCACTAACGTGGAGGATTTTCATGCAGAGTTTTGGTATTAAAGAACCGTCAACAGTGCTAAAAATAGTATTTTTAAGTAGAATAGTTAATATGTTGGGATAAAAAATTGCCTAAACATAAATGCGGAACGTTGGGCATATACCCGACGTCCCGCATCCTGGACTGACCTAGAGCTTGTACAGGATTCTGGTTCGAGCTACAAATGGCCAAAATCCACTCTAATTTCGTTACAAAAATGCTCATGTAGCGCTGCTACACTCCGCTTTTTGAGCCTCATTAGTGTGGATTTTAACTCATTTTCGCCATCGAACCAGAATCCTGTACAAGCTCTTAGGATCATCAAGCGTAAATCATCAAAATATTGAATGATTACTCGGCCTTCTTTTTCTTTTGGGCTTCAACAGCGGCAATAGCTGCTTTGCTCTTCTTGGGGCGACTAATGCCGTAAGAACTCCGCCACCGCTTGCCTTTTGCTGTTCTTTTATCTCCTCTTCCCATGATTATGGTGCATTTTTGAATGAAAAAATGATCCATCTCAACTTTTTGTCGAAGATGGAGCGCAAATTTAGTGATTTAATCACAGTTGTGGGGAAACATTCAAAGAATTTCCATTTTTTCTTTGCAAACGCAAATTTTATCGGTATTCCAGACTACCGCGCCGCTTCCCCTGCTACCAGCGCATCGGCTATTATCCGGTCGTTCGACAAGCGAGGTACTTTGTTTTGTCCGCCCAATTTACCCTGTGATTTCATGTATTCACGAAAAGCATTGGTTTTTAGTGCTCTTACTTTAAGCGGCTGCAAAATTTTGCCTTCAATCAAATCGAGGTAATAGATATTTTGTTCGGTCATCAATTCATCCAAACGGGTGGAAAATGCTTCCAATTGATCAGGCGCTGCATCAAACTCTACCAACCACTCATGATAGGGCAAGCCGCCTTCGGGGGGACTCACTTGTGGGGCAACGGTAAACTCGGTTATCTTGAAACCAAATTCTTTACTGGCCTGCAACATAGCTTCCTCCACCTCTTTCCCAATGACGTGTTCGCCAAAAGCGGATATAAAGTGCTTAATTCGTCCGGTTACCACCAAGCGGTAGGGATTCAACGAGACAAATTCTACCGTATCGCCAATGTTGTAGCCCCACAAACCGGCGTTTGAATTGATGATGAGCGCATAATTGACGCCCAATTGTACATCTTTCAGCCAAACCCGCGTTGGGTTGGGGTTAAAAATCTCATCTGCAGGGATAAATTCAAAAAATATGCCCGAGGCTACGTTGAGCAGCAGTCCTTTGTCGTCTTGTCGATCTTGAAAGGCAATAAAACCTTCTGATGCCGGGTAAGTTTCTACGCTATCGATTTTTTTGCCGACCAGCTCTTCCAGTTTAGCGCGATAAGGTTCAAAATTGACCCCGCCGTATACAAATACTGAAAAATTGGGAAAAAGATCTTTGATGAATTTTTTTCCGGAACGCTCCAACAAGCGCTCGTAATACATTTGCACCCAGGGCGGAATACCGCTAATCATCGTCATTTTTGCGGTCAGGGTTTCATCGACGATTTTTTCCAATTTTGTTTCCCAGTCTTCGATGCAGTTGGTGGGATAGCTGGGAAGCTGATTGGTTTTAAGCCAAGCGGGGATCATGTGGTTAGAAATCCCTGACAAACGCCCGGTGGGAATTCCTGCTACCTCGTCCAATTCTGGGCTACCTGATAGAAAAATCAATTTGCCATCCAGCCAATCGCCATTGCCAGTGCGGGCAAAGTAATTGAACATGGCATTGCGCGCCGTACCAAAATGATTGGGCACGCTATCTTTGGTGAGAGGAATGTATTTGACGCCGGAAGTAGTACCCGAGGTTTTGGCAAAATAAGCAGGGCGACCCCGCCAAAGCACGTCGGATTCTCCGTGTTTGATGCGTTCGATGTAGTCTTTGATCCCTTCGTAATCGCGAACGGGTACCCGATCTTTAAAATCTTCGTAGGTATGGATGTCATTGAAGTGATGATCGCGCCCAAAAGCAGTTTCGCGTCCAACAACGATGAGTCTTTGAAAAATTCTGCCTTGTTCTAAAATGGCATTGGCGGCCCAGCGGTCAATATCGCGGGCAATAGCATTGGCAAATGGTCGAATAACAAAGGAACGAAATCCCATAACTTTTATCCTAGTATTAATAAGACCTTAAAGGTAGGAATTTTTCATCCTTATAAGCCTTGCATATTATTGGCAAAACTAAAGCTACAACCAGTCTAAATGCTCCTTAATCCTTGATTTCTTCCCGCCCATCGGCATGAATCGCAAAGCGGCCTTTCTCGCGGGGGTGCACATGGTCATGACTTGGCCAAGGCCAATCGCCAAAATGCGTCCGTTGAAAATCACTCATGGCTTTCTGCACTTCTTCCTTAGAATTCATCACAAATGGACCATATTGAACAACGGGTTCATTAATCGGTCGACCTTGTAGCAATAAAAGATGGCTTTCAGCAGGGCCATTTTTCAAAATAATCGTTTGATCAGCAGCCAGTTCAATGGAATGGTTAACGCCAACCTGTTCGCCTTCAATGGTTAGCGTAATGCCTTTGTAATAATAGAGGGCGCGATTGGCTTGAGCGCTTGCCGCCGGTAAGCCAAAAGCAGCATTGGGCGCCATTTTTATGACCCAAATCGCTACATCATGATCAGATTCGGCTGCCCAGGAATCGGGCGGGGGCGCTGGCGCTTGCAGGTTTTGCAGGTTTCCAGCAACTATTTTCACGTCAGTTACGCGCCCAGCTTCGTCTTTTGTTACAAAATGCGGAATGGTCTCCTCCCACAACATGCCAAAATAAGGCGGCACCAGTTTGCTGTAGCTCGGCAAGTTGAGCCAAATCTGAAACAACTCGAAGTCGTTTTCTTTTTCCTGATTGAGCAGCGGGAACATTTCGGCATGTTGCACGCCATTGCCAGCCGTCATCCATTGCACATCGCCATTGCCAAAGCGCGCAGTGGCACCCAAAGAATCGGAGTGATCAACAATGCCTTTTTGAGCAATGGTGACCGTTTCAAATCCACGATGCGGGTGTGCGGGGAAACCTGGAACTGTTTTTCCATGGTACATCCGCCAACCGTCTTTGATATTAAAATCCTGTCCCAAATTGCGCCCGCTCAGCGATGCCGCCGGCCCCATAGCCTCGTTGCCACGCGGATAAAAATCTTCGTGGTACACACAAAAAATAAAGGGATCGAGGGTTTTCCAAGGAAAGCCCAGCGGGGCGATGTGCAGGATGTTATTGCTCATTTTCGATTCAATATGGTAAGTCTTGATTACAACGATTGGCGGCAAAAAGTTTAGCGCTTACTCGCGTAAATCTTCCACGTGGTAACCCGGGTAATTGGCTTTATTGAAAGTAAAAAGGGCATCATCCAGCGGTTTGTTGGAAGTCAAATTGCCCATATTTAAGGTATAGCGCGAACCATCTTTACTAAACCCGCGGAGTTCAACAAATTCTGAAGTTTTTTTGTCGATCGTCAACCGCAATTTGGAATATTCCGAAAATTTATCAGTAGGCTTGAACTCAATGTCTTGCAAAATCTTCCCATTGGCGGCATATTCATTGGTGATCCCGTAAATAAAATCCTTGCGCTCGTAGATCCGAAACAAAGCCTGGGGGGAAAGGATGCCCTCATCATCACCTGGATCGGGTACATTGTTGACTTGCACTTCCTTGTTTTTGGGCATAATCATCCATACCGCTTTGCCATCGGAAAGCACGGTTTGGTTATTGAAATCCAGCTTGTACTTCAGGCCTTTTTGCCAGATTTTTCCTTTTTGCAATTCTTTGGGTTGTTGAGGAATTTCCAAGGTTAGCGTAAAATCAGCTTCCATCGTTTGGAAAGCCTGGTATTTTTTGCGAAGTTTTTCCAAAGCAGCTTTTGCTTCGGGGTCAGATACTTCCTTTGGCGCCTGCGGCAGCTTGCTGGATTTTGCGGTTTTGGTCTGCGCAGAAGTCAAATCCATGACTGAAAAAAAAGCTAGCAAAAGAATGATGCCGTATTTCATAATCGTATTAAGGTTTAAAAACACACTCTCAAAGGATAATAATCAAAGCTTTTCAGCTACCAAGATTCCTGCGGTTAACGTAAGCTAACCAACTTCTATTTGGCAAATCCCAAAATGATAATAATTTCTTAGGAACGGGCGAATAATAAAGTGCCATTTTAGCCGCCGCTATTTTGCCGACAATCGACTATCTTTTGAGGTGCAATGTGGGGCATTGTAACGAAAAAGATGGGAAGAGTGGCGGTGAAAGAGCAAGGATAAAGTGGTAATTTATTGTTCACCCGTTCCTTAATGCAAAAACTTGCAACTTGTTTCGGTTTTTTTGGTTATCTTCGTGTAAGAATGACACCATCTGATGATCGATTCACCTGTCCACGATTCTAGCCTGCTAAGACACAAACTACTAGAGCAACTCAAAAGTTTTCTAGCAGCGCGCGACTTTTTCTTCTTGCCGGAATGGAACCAGTTCCGTCGCTTGACGCCGGCAGGTTTCCAGAGTGTCATTGTATCTTGGAGTCCTTACGAAGATCTGAGCGTTTTGGAGGTTCACCTCGGCGTTCGCCATGATGCGGTAGAAAACATCGCCTTCCCTTTCACCAATGGTTTACCCGGTTTTCAGCAAAATAGTATGACAGTGGTAACTCCGCTTTCCAAGCTTTTTGGCGAGCCTTATCAGCGATTTGGCGTACAAACGGAAGAGGATGTACAACAAGCGGTCAAAGAAATATTAAACCGCCTCAGCACCCGCGGGGTCAGTTTTTTGGAAAAATACTCGCGTTTGGAAGCGGTGGATACTTTATTCAACGCCCATCCGTCAGAGCCTACGCCGCTCATTCACAATCAAGTACATCGCTGTTTAAGAGCAATTGCCATTGCCCGACTTTCCCTACGCCGCGATTTTGAATCTTTAGGCGGTTTTTATCGTCGGCAGCTCAAAAATCTTTGCGCGCCCGAGCCCATCATCGAGCGCTACGAGCGCCTGTTGCTCTATTTGCGTTCTTACTCCCACAATTGATTTATCTCTCACGACTTATTTTCACCTATTCCAGCAACTTTTCCCTTTGCTGCTAGTTTTATATCGAACTTTAGTAACTATCCAGGCGCTATCTTATTCCCAAAGGGAATGTATATTTATAGCACGGCCTAGGGTCTTTTTTCCCAATCCCGAAGGGATTATATGTTTATATGCCAAGGATAAACATATAATCCCTTCAGGATTGGGACAATACTGGTGCTATAGGCTATAAACATACATTCCCTTCGGGAATCCTAAACGCAGCTGGATAGTTATATCGAACTTTAATACCAAGTACAATTATGGTTGTTGCAGAACAAAACATCATCACCATTACTTATGAATTGCGGAACGAAGGACCGGAAGGCGAGCTGCTCGAGGTGATGGACGTTCACTACCCTTTCAAGTTTTATTTTGGCGGCGGACAATTATTGCCCGCTTTCGAAGATCACCTGGAAAATCTTGCCGAAGGGGCAAATTTTCAATTCACGCTTACGCCCGATGAGGCTTATGGCAACATCGAACCCGATAACATCGTGGATCTTCCTCGCGAAATATTCCAAGTGGATGGCGTGGAAGCCACCGAAGACTTGATAGTGGATTCGTACATTAGTTTGACCGACAACCATGGCTATGACCACAATGGCAAAATCATTTCTTTTAACGAGGAAACGGTAAAAATTGATTTCAACCATGCCATGGCCGGAAAAACCCTCCACTTTACTGGAGTAGTGCTCCATATCCGCAAAGCAACAGTGGACGAGCTGATTCAAAAAGCTTACCTAGAAGAAGATGGCATCCGCCACTTGGACTGGGGAGAACCGGAATAACCCATGATCCAAATCGATACCGCCATCCGAGCCCGCGTTCAAGCATTGATATCCGGGCTTTGTCAGGGTTTGTACGAGCGCGAAGAAGCGATGAAACTGGCCGTACTCAGCGCTTTTGCTGGCGAAAGTATTTTCTTGTTAGGCCCTCCCGGAGTGGGCAAAAGTTTGATTGCCCGCCGCCTGAAATCGGCTTTCCGCGATGGCGTTTCTTTTGAGTACCTGATGAGTCGCTTCAGTACGCCCGATGAGGTTTTTGGGCCGATCTCCATCAAGAAGCTCAAAGAAGAAGATAAATACGAACGACTCACCGAGCGTTACCTACCCGGGGCAAACGTCGTTTTTTTGGATGAAATCTGGAAAGCGGGGCCCGCTATCCAAAATGCTTTATTGACCATCCTCAATGAAAAAATTTACCGCAATGGAGATCAGGACATTGCAGTAAACATTCGCGGTATCATCACGGCTTCTAATGAATTGCCGCCCCCCAACCAATCGCTAGACCCCATCTGGGATCGTTTTTTGCTGCGTTACGAAATCGACAACATCCGCCAGTTTCGCAATTTTGTGAACATGATCATGGATACCGATGATGTGTACCAAGTGCAAATCCCCAGCGAAGTACAGGTGGGGGAATCAGAATTGGTGGTATGGGATCAGCAAATCAATGCCGTTGTTGTTCCACCGGAAGTGGTCAATACCATTCAAGTAGTCAAACTGCAATTGGAAGAATACAATGTTCGCACTGGCAATAGCGAACACCCCATCCAAGTTCATGATCGCCGCTGGAAAAAAATTGTACGGCTGCTGCGTACCGCCGCGTTTTTGAATGGCCGCGATAAGGTAGACTTGATGGATTGTTTTTTAATGACCCATTGTCTTTGGAGTAAACCTTCGCAAAAAGACCTGATCCACGACATCGTCAGCGAGGCCATTCGTCGCCACGGGTATTCTTTGGCGGTGAATTTGCAGATGCTCAAACGCGAAGTGGAGGATTTTGAAACCGACGTCAACAACGAAATCCAGGTCAAACACCTCAAAACCGAGGAACAATTGCTGACAATGCAAGAGGATTATTACGAATTGGTGAAGGGCGACAACCAGTTTGAAGGGGCTTGGGTGGGAATCAAACAATTCCGACAACTGGACTTGGAGGAAGACAAAGTGACCAATTTTTTTGATACCGAAAAAAACTTGGTCAATCGCTTGAAAGCCAAAAAAGGATTGGCCGAATTCACCATCGATGTGATTTACAACGACCGAATTTACACCTATCCTTTGCGCACCAAAAAAGGCGAACGCACCGAAATCATTTTCAAAACACCGCACCCCGTAGTGCAAAAATACTGGGAAGAGCGTTTTGAACGCCTCCGTTCTTACCTGACGCAACAGGAAAAACAGTTGCAAGAAAACCTACCCGACGACTTGCATCACCTCGATAGCAACCTTTTTGTGGATGCGCAATACAGCGAAATCGTGAAAAGTAATGTGCGCGAGGTGCGGGAAGCGCTGCGCAAATTGCAACTCCAACTCGAAAAAATTCAATACAGCTACACTTCGCGCTAGTGCGTGTTTTTTTGCAAAAAATGGAAACACTCGAACAAGAATACCAACGGTTTATAGAATTCGGTACGATCCTCGACCGGAAGATGCGGCGGTATCTGGTTCAATACCTGCAACACAAGCTCGCGCCCGATACCCATCAACTCATTCCGGAGCTGAATGATGATTATTTTCGGTATTTCAAATCGGCGCTGGATCGACTTTTTTCAATCCCTAATCTATTGCCCATTTGTCAAAACAACCAGCGGATTACGCAGCAGGTAGTACTGGATACGCTGTATTGGTTGCGCAAAACCTTTGACAAAGTACGCCAAAAAAATCCCCACGAAGAGGAACTAAGCCGACTGACCAACTGGTCGATCACGCCACTTCATCTTTTTGTGAAACGCTGGCCAGTGATGGTCATTTACCTGGAGCAAACCTACCGTCGCGAAGACCTGGATGTGCAATTTTATGCCGAGCGTTTCAAGCTATTGATCGGCGACCGGGCACTGGAAGACATCCCTGCTGCCGATCGGGAACGCCTGGAATTGCTGTTCACCGATTTACTCGCCCAATGGGATGCTTTGGTGCAGGCAAAAATCCTCGAGTACCAAATCGAAAAACTAGACGAGGAACTCGACGATTATACCCAGTTGCTGGAAAACAAAGTGGAGGAATACCAAAAACTGCTTTCCTTGATCACCCCCTTTTCCGATTATTTGGGTTGGGACATGTCGCGGGCATTGTGGCAGGAAACCTCTTTTGACGTCATCCAGCAATACCAAGAGTTGTTACAAGATGAGACCGAACTGCAAGAACTAGCCGATTTATTGGGCGCCATGCGGGAAGCGGAGATCGAAATGGAAGAAGAAACGTTTGCCAAAACCATCATTCGCCAAGAATGGGTGACCGACGAATTCACTCCTGCCGAAGTAGTAGGCATCCACGAAAGCAGCGACCTCAACCACTTACTCAGTTCGGAAGCAGCATTGTTGAGCGATCCGGCGCTGGAGTCGCTTTTTTTCAAAAAAATGGTGGATCAAAGTCTGCTGACCTTTAAATACGAGGACAAACGCCTGGTTTCCAGTGAAGACCATTATTTAGAAGTCAACCAACGCATCCGACAAAAAGAAAAAGGCCCTTTCATCATCTGCGTAGACACCAGTGAATCCATGTACGGTCGCCCGGAGCAGATCGCCAAAGTGCTGTGTTTAGGCATTTTAAAAATGGCTTCCCGTGAAAAAAGACGCGCCTATTTGATCAATTTTTCGATAGGCATAAAAACTTTGGATCTTTACGACATTGCCAATTCGATTGATGCTTTGGCAAAATTCCTCAAGATGTCGTTTTATGGCGGTACCGATATTTCCCTCCCGCTGTACGAAGCCATTCGCCAGCTCAAAACCAATGATTACCGCGACGCTGATGTGCTGGTCATTTCTGATTTCATCATGTACCGCGTAGACAAAGAAGTACTCAAAGAAGTGCGTTTTTATCAACAAAACCACAACGTGCAATTCCACAGTCTTACCCTTTCCAACGACCCCAGCACCCAAATTTTGGAATATTTTGACACCAACTGGATCTACGATCCCCAGCGCAAAGGGGTGATTCGCGAATTGACCAAAAGTCTGGTAAAAAACATCTCAGAAAGATATTAAATTGGCCTTTCATTCATAAGAGTGTGTTTGGATTTTTTATTCGCGCTACAAATGGCCAAAATTCACCCCA
>JBBANM010000067.1:0-36921 GCA_040401995.1 Saprospiraceae bacterium | reverse complement strand
TGCAAATTTTGTCTCATTTTCGCCTGCGAACTAAAAATCCAAACACACTCTAAGTCAAACCTTATTTTTTTCCCACAAACTTCCGCGCACTAATCGCGCTTTCCGTTGGGAAATCACTCGGAATTGGAATATCTACCTTACCCGTAGCCGCCCACTGCGCGCCTCTGAGCAAACACGTAATAAAACCAACGCATTCTACCGAATAATCCATGTGTCCCAGCGGAGTATGGAAAATCCTGCCTTTGCCAAATTTGAGCGCCATCAACATCGGTTCGTTGCGATCGGTACCGTTGTTGCTTTTTGCGGAAAAAGCAGTAGCCAATACCGTCATGTTTTCCGCAGGGCCGCGTAGGCGATCATACATTTCATCTTTGGTATGCAGCCACTTCATGGGCATACCACGCGTAATGGGGTGTTTACTATCGCGAATGGTAATCAAAAATTCGGATTGTGCCCCGTGTGAACCCGCTTTACCCGGTTGCATGTCTCTTACCAGTTTGTCGGCTTGATCATAATACACATAGGGTCCATCTTTTTCGGTGCGATCGCCCCAACCGCCCAGACCGATCATTTGGTTGTAAGCCGGCCATTGTGGAAAGGAATTGTCGGCCGCATGAATGACTACCAGTCCGCCGCCTTTTTTGATGAATTGCTCAAAATTGGCTTGGGTTTCGGCGGGCCAGGGAGCAGCATTCCACCCAAAATTGCAAATTACTAAATCGTAGGGCGTAAAATCGATCAGGTAGCTGGAATCGGCACGGGATTTGGGCAGTGCTACTGTATTGCTTACCCCAGTGATCGGAAATTGCGGAATAAGGTCGTCGCCATTCCAAGTGTAGTGGGTGCGCCGTACGTCTACCGAGAACTTACCCGTTTCTTCCAGGTATTGTTTCATCATGTAGGTGATTTTGGGCCATTGAACGTGGTTGTTTTGCCCGTCGACAATAAGGGTGCGGATGACTTTGCCCGCGGGTGTTGTTTTCGCCATTGCGTTGCCAGCAGTTAACACGGCGAAGAGTGAAAGAAGGATGTAGGCTGATTTCATGTTGTTTGCTTATCTAAGTTTAAAGTGATTGCTTTCTTTACTTACAAATTCACCCCTCTCCGCCAAGGAATGAAATCATCTTGCCCCAACAACTCCGCTTTGGTGCGGTAATGCCCCGACGCCAAACCTATCACCCATTCCAACAGTGCAGTGCCATTTTCGGCAATGGTTTCTTCACCCGAAATAACCTTACCCGAATTGAAATCAATGATATCCGGCATGCGCTCAGCAAGACGGGTATTGGTGGAAATTTTTACCGTAGGCGTCACCGCATTGCCCGTAGGCGTTCCCAAACCAGTGGTAAACAAGATGATGTTGGCGCCCGAAGCGGCCATACCCGTAGTTGCCAATACATCATTGCCCGGAGTACATAGCAAGTGTAAGCCATCACGCGCAGGTTGCTCGGTGTAATGCAACACGCTGGCTACCGGCGCATCCCCGCCTTTTTTTGCCGCCCCTGCCGATTTAATGGCATCGGTGATCAAACCGTCTTTTATGTTGCCTTTGGAGGGATTCATATCAAAACCCGCGCCTACTGCCGCTGCTTGTGCCGCATATTCTTCCATCAGTACAATGAATTTTTCGGCGTCTTCGGTGCTCTCACAGCGGTCAATGAGCGCTTGTTCTACACCACAGAGCTCGGGGAATTCGGCCAACAGGGTGTTACCGCCCAAGGTGGTCAGTACGTCCGATAAATACCCCAAGGCGGGGTTGGCAGAAATACCCGAAAATCCATCCGAACCGCCGCATTTCAGCCCCACATTCAATTTGGCGAGGGGAACGGGTACACGATTGGTAGCGTTGATCGCCACAATGCCTTTAAAGGTATCGCGAATGGCAGTCGTCATCAAGGCATGTTCGGTACCATAGGTTTGCTGATCATAGTACAAAATAGGTTTGTCAAAATGACTGCTGCGCAACTGAATCTCACTTTGGAGGTCTTCTAAAGTTGTTTTCTGACACCCCAAACTCAACACCGTAATGCCCGCTACATTGGGGTTGAGGCAAAAACCGGCAAAAACCGCGGCCAAAGTCTGCGAATCTTGATTGGTGCCGCCACAACCCATCTCGTGGGTCAAAAACTTGATGCCATCAACATTGGGAAAAATGGGATTGGGGTACACTGGCCCCGGTGATTCGCCATCTTCTTCTAGTGGAGTCACCGAGCTCAACGTCCCAGCTTGGTACTGCGTCAAGAGCTGATGCACCTGCGAACGGTATTTTTCCGGTTGCGCAAAACCCAGTTCGCGCTCCAACGCATCTTTCATAATCATGATGTTGCGGTTTTCGCAAAAAACCAGGGGGATCACCAGCCAGTAGTTGCGCGTCCCTACCCTACCGTCGCTGCGAGGGTATCCGAGGAAGGTGCGGTCTTGCCAATCCGCTACGTTGGGCGCCGTCCAGTGGTAAGGCTGTCGTTTTGCCAAGCCAAACCCTTCGGCTTCGTGTTTGAGGTTAAAAGTTGCGATGATTTCACCTTGGGCAATGGGCTGGGTAGCCCGCCCAACGAGTACGCCGTACATGGTCACCGCATCGCCAAGGGCAAGATCCACCAGACTGAACTTGTGTTTGGCAGCAACGGCGGTTTTTAAATCAAATTTCTGGTCATTGTGCTCGATGGTTTTGCCCTCTGGCAGATCTTGCAGGGCTACCAGCACATTGTCGCTGGGATGGATTTGCAAAAAAGAATGCACGGTGGTATGCTTGGTCATATTTTTAAGTTGTTCACTTCAAGTTTTTGTTGATTAGGAACGGTTGAACAATAAATTATCCATCTTTCCTTGCTCTTTCACCGCCACTCTTCCTATCTTTTTCGTTACAATGCCCCACATTGCGCCTCAAAAGATAGTCGATTGGCAGCAAAATAGCGGCGGCTATATGGACACTTTATTATTCACCCGTTCCTTAAGGTATTCTTGCCGCACCATTCTGGCAGTTTTGTGCGCTCCCGTATGACTCCATCCCGGGGGCATCACGATGTAAAGCAGTTTGTCTTTTAACCTTGGCGCCGCATAAACGTCTTTGATCAGCAAAGGGATTTCGCCAAAATAAGCATCGAGAAAAGCGCCAGGTTTCATGGGGCGAGTGATGCCATATTCGATGGTCTCCTCTGGTAATTCCTCTTGCAAAGTACCAAAAACCCTGTCCCAAATGTTCAATAAATTACAAAAATTGGTGTCGATGTACAAGGGGTTGCGGGCATGGTGCACGCGGTGGTGCGAGGGCGTGAGGATGATTTTGTACAAAAAACCCAAGCGCCCGTCTTTCAACAGGTTTTCGCCCACGTGAATGAGCGCGCCCCAGGTTCCATCTACAAACATGATCACAAACAACAAAGGCGGGTTGACGCCCAATAAAATACAAATGGTGGTGCGAATGAGATCGGCATAAGGCGCTTCCAGAAAAAAGTGGGTATAGGTCACCGATAAATTCATGTACTCCGGAGCATGATGGGTAGAATGTAAACACCAAAACAAGCGCACCTTGTGCCCCAGATAGTGGTATACAAAATGCGACAACTTCCAAATGATATAACCATAAATAAACCAGTACCAGGTGAGTTGGGTTTTGAAAAGCGCATACGGCTCAAACCAACCAATACACAAAGCCGCCATCCCAATAGAGATAAACCGCGAAATAAAGCGGTTGAATACAAAGGTAAAAAAGGCAACACTGTATTGCACATGGGTGAAACGCCGGTAAAATAAGGCCCGTAGTATTTCAATGATCAGCAACACGGGAATCAAAGGGCCCAAAACGGAGGTCAGTCCGTTGTAGGTGAGCAACTCCCGGTAATTCCCCGTTTTGAGGAGTTCAATCAAGGCGTTAAAGCTGAAGAAATCAGTGATTTCCGTGTAAAGGGTTTGCAAGATTTCCATAGGTGTATAGATGTATTAATTTTTAACTCATTCCACTACATACCAGGTATAGCTTTCGGGAGCAATGCTAAACGTAAGCTCCACTTCGTACTCTCGATTGAGCACCAGCTTTTTAGCCGCGCCTCCTTTTTCCTTAAATTGCGCACTTGTTGTCAATCCGGTATAGTACAAAGGCACTTTGATGGTGCGGGTGATTTTTTCTTTGGTTGGATTGTAAAGCATCAAAAAACCTTTTTGCGGCAATTGTGGATTCACGTGCAGGAAGCCATCCCAATCGCGACCATCGGCGCGGCGCAATTGAATCATATCGGCATTTAAAATTTCGCGGTATTGCTTGTACCAGGCAACCGTTTTGGTCACCAATTGCCGCGTAGCATCGGTATCATACAAGCGGGGACCGCGATAGCAAGCCTGCACCCCAGCGCCATAGTATTGCACCATCAATTGTTCGTAATCCGTGAGGTGTTCGCTGAGGGGTTCCAGTACAGATTCGGGTCCGCCGCCATGATAGCGGGTAAGCGGCACAAATCCCCAGCTCATGGAAGCCGTTTTTTCAATCGTCCCGTCGTGGATGTTTTGGCGATTAAGGATGCGTTGTTGCGCCCGCGACAAAGAGAAGTTTACTTCGCGGTAGCCAATGGCAATCTTGTGGGTGCCATCCAAAAAATACCAATCGGGGGCGTTGATGTACACCCCATGTTCGTTGAGCCAGCGGTACAGCCCTTTTTGAATGTCCATTTGTCGCCATTGCGAATCTTCTAAGCCAAGGTGACCAGGATGCGTGGTCGAAGCGCAGACATCGCCGGGATAAGGACCATCGTTTTCCCAAATATCAAAACCGGTTTGCGCAAAAAAGCGCTGGATCTTATCGCGAAAAGCGAGCCCCCATTTGCTGCCAAAACAAGGCGCATTGCCAAAAAATGCGCCGCCTGGCTTGCCGGTTTTTGGATCCACTACATCATCGGCATCACTGATACGCCGACTGCTGAACAGTGCGTACCCACCCAACAAAATGCCTTTGCTATGGGCATAGGCCGCCAGTTCTTTCCAGCGCCGAATGTTAGCACTGCTGGTATCTTCCATATCGCAATGACTGCCAAAACTCATGATCACCGCTTCGTAGCCCGTTGCAGCACATTGATCAATACAACTGCGTACCTCTTCGTCATTTTTACTCACCAAGTGCATAAAAATGGGGTTCTGGGTAGTCCAGGGTGCGACGGTGCGATACATTTTGCGCAACATCAAACCGCGCCGTTGCCGATCGTAGCTGTCCATCAAAAGTTCATGGGTGCGTACCGACTTAAAAGTTTCTCCAGGCTGGAGTAGAATTCCTGGCGCTTTTTCAGGATACACCTCCAAAAGACAAGGAGTTTGGTAATCGTAATTGACCTGCGAGGTGTACACGGAATCCGTTTTCCAATGCGTGGTTTGATCGCTGATGTCGTAACGCATGGCGTTGTTGAAGGCGTAGTTGGTTTCGACATAAATGCCGTGTTGTTTTTTCATCACTTCGGGCTTACCAACCACCGCGCTTTCTTCCTCTACTAAAGCCAGAACTTCATTCACCATCCGATCAATTTTGACTGCTTTTTTGCCCTGATTATCGATGGAAACCCATTTGACAATGAAGGGTAGTCCATCGTACAGCTCGTAATGCACCCCTATTTTGAGTCCCGCCAATTCTGGAAGCGGGGATTGGTACTGAAAGGTAATCGCCAGACCCGTGGGTTGTTTTTTGTTCAGCGTCCAAGTGTGGGACTGCCAATTGATGAAGGGTTTTAGCGCTGAAACGGTATAATTTTGATAGACAAAATCTTCCTTCCCCGCCGTGAATTTGTCCAACCATTCAGGAAGCAAGTAAGCATTTTCGGTTTGTCCTTTGACGCCGCCAACGAAGTATTCCTTACCATCAAGGGTGATTTTTGCTTCTGGCTTCACCGCGCGGATGAGTTGCTGGCCATTGGCGAGGTTTTTGTAATCCACACAAGCCAAATTGGCGCCGAGGTGAAAAACCCGTTTGACCAAGCCATTGTACAAGATGATGTCTTTCCCCTCTTCAATAATAGCCGCCTTTTGGGCAATAGGCGTAACCAACCAATCGGTAGTGGCTAATTGGTCATATCGGGCAATTGGAAGCGCTTTTTGCTGCGCGAACAATTTACCAAAGGTGAAAAAAATCAGCAGTAGACTTAGTTTGATGCTAAAATTGAATGTCGGATTTTTGGTAGAACTTTTGAATAGGAAGCTCTTTTGACCTGAGGCGTTCGACTTCCTATTCAAAACCCAAAATCGGCCATTTATTTTTTTTGCTTTAGGTAGGTATTTCATGTATGTAGCGTTGACTATTGTTTTTTCAGTAACTCAAGGTAACAATTGGGTACATGGAGGTTTTGATGGATCAAGGTTGGGGCAGTCTGCTCCAAATCAATGGCGTAGATTTTTTTAGGTGCTAGCGTCATTTCGGGCAAAGCCTTTTTGTACATTACCTGGGGAACATTGGTGAAAATGCCCATTTTTACCGACTTGCCAAAACGGTTGTAATACTTCAACAACAGTTTATTGTTTCCTTTCACCAAGGGCAGCAACACCGTACTTTGCAGGGTAGAATCCTTGTTGGGGTTGTTGATGAGGTAGAGTTCTTGGCCATTTAAAAAAACTGCCAAACCATCGTTGGTGGGTACGCTTATCAAGATTTGCGAAGGCGCTGTTGCCACAATATCCTGTAGCCAAAACCAGCCCTCGTTCATTTTAGCAGCTTGGCGGTAAGTCTTATTGAGCGTCCAATCCTCTTGCACGGTCCAGTTTTTACTGCCCCATTTTTCTTTGATGTCGAGCTTGTTGATGCGACTATTGATATCATGAATGCTGCCCGCAAAGCTGCCAATGATAGCTGCTTTGCCCCAAGTTAGGTCGCTTTTTTCCAAGTTGACCGCCACTCCGCTAGCAAAATCAATGGGTGTTTTTTTACCGTCGATGGTCAAAGTGATTTTTTGTCCCTTTTCTTCATTGCTGTAATAAATGGTGGGTTGAACGGTGGTGGTGGCCGCCGCCCGAATGTTCCAAGCTTCTTTTACCAAACTTCGGTAAGAAGAATAATAATCAATACCCGAAAAACTAAAATGCCGCTGCGCATTGCCGCTGGTGAGTCGCAAACCCAATTCAAAAGGCAATACATTTTGGGCTTCTACGCTGATGCTGCCCATGTTTTCTAAGGTAATGACCCGCACACTCCCTTTTTTTACAAATGAAATGGGCAAAGTTATTTGTACTGAATCTCCACGTTGAGTAAAGTCGAGCAGTTCATCTGGTGCATCCAAGGGATAAAGTTTGCCTATCTTAGAGCTGATACCTTTGAGCAAAATCTTGTTGTAGGGAGGGGTTTGAAGCAAAAAGAAGTACATTTTATTACCTCGGGTCGTCATGGTTCCGTAAGTCGGCATATCGGGTAGCGATAAGGGGCGAGTTTGATAAATAGCGTCGCTATTGGTTTGTACCCATTTACCCATTTCTAGCAACACATTTTGCTCATACTTCACCACGCTGCCATCGCCTTTGGGGCCGATGTTGAGGATAAAATTTCCACCTCTACCAACGGTTCGTGCCAAGCTTTGCAGTTTTTCATTCACTTTGGCTTCCAGCGGGATGTATTTTTGCCAAGAGCGGTAACCCCAGGTTTCGTCGTACATCGAAGCGGGCGATTGCCAAGGGGTAATGATGGAATAATCTGGATATTGGTTATCCCCCATGACACTAAAATCCCCTTGATCGTTGCCTAAACGCCCACTGACCATACATTCCGGTTGCAGTTTTTTGACCAAAGCACGCAACTCGGTACTTTGCTGACGGCTCAGTGACCCCATATCGAACCACAATTCGGAGATGGTACCATAGTTACTCAGGAGTTCTTGTAACTGCTTTTTGTTGTACTCATGGTGCTCGGGAGTAATAAAATCGGCATTATGGCTTGAAGGCGATGCTGCCTGCGGATAATGCCAGTCGATCAGTGAAAAATAAAGTCCAAAATTGAGGCCTTGTCGTTTGCAAGCGTCGGCTAATTCCTTGACTAGATCGCGTTTGAATGGCGTAGCATCAACCATGTTGTAATCCGTAGTTTTGGTTCTGAACAAACAAAAACCGTCATGGTGTTTGGAAGTAATCACCACTGAACGCATCCCCGCTTTTTTGGCCAAAGCGACTACCGAATCGGCGTTCCATTTATCGGGCATAAATTCGTTCGCTACCTCGGCATAGACGTCGTTATAAATACCGGCATGCGATTGGATTTGCTCGCTGTAGCCACGCGCTATTTTCTGGCCATCCCATATCCCACCCAAATGCGAGTAAATTCCAAAGTGGATGAACATGGAAAATTTATTATCGAGCCATTTTTCTTGAAAAACGGGCTTGCTTTGGCCAAAAATGGAAAATGAAGTAAAAGCAAGAAGTAAAAAAAGGAGGAGACTATTTTTCATACGAATGCTTGTTTTATCCAATATTGCAAACTACTACTTACACAACGCAGGATTTGATTTTACAAAGTAACGTTTGTATAATTTTGATTTTGGATCCATACAGCCTTCCAGATTCAACAATTCCACTTTGCGAAAATCGATGGGCTGGCCTTCACTTTGCAAGGCAATGAAACCCGACTGGAGCAGCTTCCCGTCTTTTTTGATGGCGGGGTCAAAATTATTGGCTACCCCGCCGCCAATTTGCGGTTTGGAGTATTGCAAAACGGTATCACCATTGATGATGTGGGTAATCAGCGAATCGCCCAAAACGATCAGTTCAGCGCGCACCCATTGGTCGCCATCATAGGTTTTGGAAGTTGATTCGATGCAGTGCCTGGGATCTATCTTGCCTTTGTACACCACATCCGTTCCGGGTGAGCACATATTGCCGGTGGGGCGGGGTTTGCCGTCGCCGAGTCCGCCCAGAAACTGAAGTTCTACCGAGATGGGCCAATCTTGTTCGCGGGGCATGGTGCGCGGGTCTTGCGAGTGAAACATCACGCCGCTGTTGCGATTGGTGTACACGGGAGCGTCTTTGCGCCACTCGCCAGTAAAGCGGTATTCCACCACCAAATGGTAATAGGAGTATGGCACTTTGTAATAGAGGTGGCCAAAACGGTTGTTGAATTTATCGTACTGATCGTAGCGGACTTTCACCATGCCGTCTTCTACCCGAAAGGTATTGCCGTAGTTGTCGCCTACCTCGTGGTGGTAAATTTTGACAATCCAGTCTTTGATGTCTTTGCCATTAAAAAGGGAGATCCATTCCTGTCGGTCAGGACTTTTTTTGGTAATGGCACAGCTGGAAGCTAGCAATAAAAAGGGTAAAACTAGGCTTGCTAAAGCCATTTTGTGCCCGCCGATAGTTCTTTTCATAAAATGGTTTGATCTGATGTTCGAACTCAAAATAGCTTTTTTTACAAGAAGCCTCATCGAGATTACTTGACATTTTTTATAAATTGACGGAACAATCAAAAAATACCACTATGAAGCGCATCTACTTCTTATTTTTATTGCTGCCATTGACTGTTTTGGCGCAACAACAACCTAAATTCGATCTGCCCATCAGCAAATACGGCCTACCCGTGGTAAACGATGTGGAGATTTACAAAAAAATTGTCCGCGCCAATCCCGATAATGAATTGATCGATTTGCGCAAGCTGATTCCCGATGCCAAATTTGACGTGCGCTACGCCACCGCCGATAACTTGATCAAACGTCCGCTGTACCCCAGTGCTGACGTTTTTTTGCGCAAACCCGCCGCCCTGGCCATCAAAAAGGCGCATGAGAACTTAAAAAAACAAGGATATGGCCTGGTCTTTTTTGATGGCTATCGCCCTTACGAAGTCACCGTTCTTTTTTATGAAGTCATCAAAGACACCACTTTTGTGGCCGATCCGCATAAAGGCTCAAAACACAACCGCGGTATGGCGATGGACTTATCGATGTATGATCTGAAAACGGGTCAGCTGGTGCACATGCCTTCTGAATACGATGAAACTACCTCACGCGCTTTTCACAGCTATATGGACACGGATAACCTGGCGCTCGCCAATCGCAAAATTCTGCGCACGGCTATGGAGCAAGTAGGTTTTGACATCTATCCTTGGGAATGGTGGCATTACGATTTTAAAGGCTGGCAAACTTGTTTCACTTACGATATCTGGCACGCCAAAATTCGGGAAGCCAATAAACAGCTGCATGGCAAAAAGAAGAAATAAAGAGTACTATACTTCGCTGCGTTGGGTTTTGTGCCTGCGAAAATCCACCACAGATTCACAGATTCTTATCGCCTTCGGCGTAAGCACGATTGCACAGATTGGGCGAATCCCCAATCTGTGCAATCGTGCTTGTGATGCATCACAAAAATCTGTGTATCTGTGGTCGATAATCATCTGCAGTAGTCAATTTTTAAGCGTAAATCAAGATAAAACTCCAAATTTTAATGTTTACCCATGCTCAAAAATTGACATCGTCAAGTATATAACCCATGCCCCGCTCGGTATTTGCTGGGCGAGGTATGCAGTTTTTGCTGAAACAAACGATTGAGGGTACTGATATTGTCAAATCCCGTTTGTAGAGCTATTTGCCCCACCGACACGTCGGTTGTCAGCAGGAGTTGACAAACGTGGGTTAAACGCACCTTATTGAGGTAGTCGACAAATGTAATACCCATGTTTTGCTTAAACCAACGACAAAATGCGTTGGGCGAAAAATGACAAACCTCCGAAATCTCGGCCAACAATATGGGACGATGGTAATGCGCATGGATGAAGTCGACCGCCGTGCGGATACGCGCCGGCGCATCGGCCAAAGCAGAATGCCGTTGATAATCCCGTTGTAAAATGGGTGTTTGTGATAATTCCCGTAATCCTTCTAAAGTACCCAACAAAGCAGCTAATGACTGTACCCCCCCAGCGTTTACCGTAGTTCGAATGCATTCCAAAATCTGTTCGTTTGGAGTTGAAAAAGTAATACCGCGTTTTGCCGCCTGAAACAAAGCCGCCAAAGGTTTGCACTCTACAAACGAATCAAAAAGCTGTTTTGAAAACTGAATGCAATAGGCCTCAACCAAGGGGGTTGCATCTTCCTGATAGGTGACAAAAGAATGGGGCAGGTTTTCGCCCAACAAATACAATTCCCCTTCATGATAGAGCGACACATCATCGCCGATAAAACGCATGCCGCGACCCCGGGAAAAATAGACCAGCTCTAATTCTGGATGATAATGCCAAAAAGAATCAAACGCGGGCTTGTATAGCCGAAACGCTTTAAAAGAAGCATGACTAAGATTGCTGATTCCGGTTTCTAATTCTGGTTTCACTGCTTATATTACCTTAATTAATCCCCTAAACTAATCAATCTTGTTAATATTGGAATAAAATTAGTGTAAAACTGAAAAACGGGCTGCCGTTTTTTTTTAGAATTTTGTCCAGCAAGTCAAGTCATCCTTACTCAATAAAACCTATATCCGATGAATACCTTAGATATTCCCTACACACTCAGCGCCGAGCAAATCGATTTTTACCAAAAAAATCGCTTCATCAAGTTGAAAAACGTTTTTGATGCTGAAACCTTGGCGCATTACAACGAGGTCATTTCCAAACAGGTGGAGAAAATGAATACCACGACCACCCAATTGGAGGAACGCGACACCTACGGCAAAGCTTTTTTGCAATTATTCAACCTCTGGCGCGAAAACGAGGACGTAAAAACTTTTGTCTTCAGCAAGCGGTTGGCCAAAATTGCCGCCGACCTCCTGCAAGTAGACGGGGTGAGGATGTACCATGATCAAGCATTGTTCAAAGAAGGTGGCGGCGGCATCACGCCTTGGCATGCCGATCAGTATTATTGGCCCCTAACTACCGATAAAACCGTAACCGCTTGGATTCCGTTGCAGGCCACTCCCCTACCCTTGGGCCCATTAGAGTTTAGCGCGGGTAGTCACAAAATTGTATCGGGTCGTGAACTCGCCATCGGTGATGAAAGCGAAAAAATCATTGCCGAAAAACTTCGGGTAACCGATTTCAAACACGTGATCGAACCCTTTGATGTTGGTGAAGTAAGTTTCCACTCGGGTTGGGTGTTTCACCGCGCCGGCGCCAACGTAACCGACCAGATGCGCAAAGTAATGACCGTCATTTATATGGACAAAAATATGGTGTTGAAACAACCAGAGAATAAGAACCAGGAGGCCGATTGGCATACTTGGTGCCCTGGCGCTAAGGTTGGTAAAGTAATTGATACGGAGTTGAATCCGGTGTTGTCCTAGAAGTTATGGTTTGCTTTAGTTTAGCATTTCCTTAGCCAGCTACTGCAAAAAAAACATACCGAACTGCTTTTTGAATTCACCCGTTCCTAAACTACAACCTGGTGGATTCAAAAAGCGGTTCTTTATTTTATTTCCCCGTTTTCGCGTAGGTCTTCGGATTGATTGCAGCTGGCGACCAATTGTTGAAAAACTCCAAAACCTTGTCGGTACTGTGTCCGCGACCTTGCTCCAAATACGCACTATTTTGGGTGTGGAGGCGATTACCTTTGCCATCCAGCACCACAAACACCGGAAATCCAAAACGCTGCGGATAACCCAAAGATGCCAGCACATCCACGTTTTCGTTTTCTTGACTATAGTTGAGGTGATAAGTAACAAAACTGCTGGTGAGCGCCGTTTTGAGCGTATCATCGCTGTTGACTTTGTTGTCAAACAGGATACACCAGCTGCACCAATTGCCGCCAATTTGCAACAACACGTGCTTCCCTTCTTTGGCCGCTAATTGAACAGCAGCTTTGATGTCGGCTTTGGCATCGGCGGCGGGGTTGTACAATTTGGCTTTGGGGGCAGCGTGGTCATTTTGAGCGCCAACCGCAGTGGTTATGGCCAATAGGAGTAGGAAGAGTAAATTTTTCATTTCACATGATTTGTTACAAATATAGTCAACTAAGTTATTGGACAATACAATTCGATAGTATTTAACTTGATGTAAAATACCTCTCGATGTATTTACTCAAGTATGGGGTTACCATGTAGTTTTTGTTTTTTGTAAAAGCTTAGATCGCTCACATTTCGGTTGTTTTTTGAGGATAAAGCCTACGCAAATGGTCAGTACAAAAGCCATCATAATGGCGTGATCCCCCTGAGAAGCGTCCTCCAAAAAAACAATTCGGTGGCCTTTATGAGGATATTGTCTGCCCAATTGAGCAATCTCTCCACCACAATCTACTTGATGATCCTTAGAGATCTGTAGAACAAACTCCCAGAAATTCTTAATACATATGATCTTCGGGTTCAACTTAGCACTTCAATGTTAAATTGAACCCAAAGGTTAGTTATATTCCTATTGCTTCACAAATTTTTGTACACCAACAATCCTTCCCTTTTCAACCAGCTGTAAGAAGTACATGCCGCTGGGCAAATTTTCGGCTTGGATGGTTTGTTTTATATTGCCTGCCTCACTTAGTTGTTCCAGCACCAGGCTACCCGTCATGTCGGCTATGCGAAAAGTCATTTTTGAGGTAGCAGGCTCAGGAAGTTCAACGCTGAAGCTGCCGGAGTTGGGGTTGGGGTAAATAGATAATTGCATGCTCATCTTTACTTCGCCCAACCCGGAAACAATGTTGTTTGTACAAAGCGCTTCAATCTCACATTCGTTCAACACTCGGTTGTACACCCGCACATCATCGATATCTCCATTGTACCATATCGGATTCGACCCAGTAATTGCTGTACCAATGGTAAATGGAGGACTACTACTAGCCGGAAGTGCAATACTTGGTGTAGTTAATCCGGGTTGACTACCCCTCAGAATACCATCTACATAAATTCTCCATTCTCCGTTTCCAGCGGTTCCAACCAAACAGTGCCATTTCCCATCATTCACTTTTATTGAAGAAATTGAAGTTGCGATATAATAAACAGAGATATCAACACGCCCACTGAAAGAAGCAAGACCAATATTGCTGTTGGCCACATTCCCAATCGCCAATAAATACCCTTTCGGTTGTACACCACTGAGATACTGTCCAGCAACCCACATTCCTTTAGCATTTTCAGTAGTTTTGACCCATGCACAAACCGATACGGCATCGGTTACCCCCCGATTACTTGTTCCGGCATCAATCCAGGAATTCGTACCATTGAAGCTAAAAGCGCTTGGCAGACCATTAAATGCTGGTGTCTGCGTAACATTTGAAGTCACCCCATTAATCAAACTAGGGCTGACATCATTGGCATTGCCATTAAAAGGGAAATAGCCGGTTAGGCCGGTATTAAGATTGGATTTAGGCACTTTGATGTAAAACTTACAAGGAGTACATTCTTTTCCATTGCATTTTCCGATAAAAGTCAATTGATAAATGCCAGGCATGTTGAAATATGACCCCAAGAGAGCGACACTAAATCCAGGTTTTGCATACAAATTACCGGTTCCCAATAAAGGGCCACTTGGGCTGTTCAACGTCCATTTGACTGCTGCAGAATCTGGACAATTTGTTCCCATACATTCAAAAACACCAACAACAATTGGATCAAAAATAGGCTTACAATCAACGTTTAAAGTGTCTGAGCATTTTACTGAAAGGTTCATAATACCTTTTGCCGGGCGAAAGTACATATTTGAAAAGGTACCGCATTTACAAGTATCGCATTTCACGGTAACCGTAAAACTACAAGAAGCAGTATTTCCTCCCATATCTGTAGCAGTATAAGTCACCGTAGAAATGCCTTGCATAAAACTGGTTCCACTCACATCTGTTATTCCAGAACCTGTTGTTGCTCCTGAAATTGAATAGGCAACTGTAACCATGGGGCAATTGTCCGTAACCGATGGCGCCAGACCATTCACAACCGCCTTGCATTGTGCTGGCGCCGGTGTCAAAATTCCGATAACCGAGATACTTGGTGGACAAATGATTTTAGGGGCTTCTTTGTCAATGACTGTGATGGTAAAAGCACATTGTTTGCTCATATTGCGACATTTGTCTTTGGCAACATAGACAAATGTGTTAATGCCCTTAGGCAATACTGTTGCAGCAGTAAAGGGTTTGACTACACCAGCAGGGTCAGTATAAGTCAATGAGACGCTTGGGCTAGGATCGCAATTGTCGGTAGCGAGGATGACCCAAGGATTGGATATGGTATAAAAGCATTGCCCAGGGTCCGTTCCAACCGTTTGATTTTGTGGGCAATTGGTGATCATGGGCGGAATATTGTCCCTTACTGAAATCAATTGCTCACAAGTAGAAGTGTTTCCACATTTGTCTTTGGCCGTCCAGGTTCTCTTAATGGTTTGGTCACAATCAGCCAGTCCGGTGACAATATCCTTATAGGTAATCATGATGTCAGCACTTGGAGTACAATCGTCTGTCGCCGTCGCTGTCCCCGCCGTGGCTGGCGCTGCATTTGAACTACAAGTGGCAGCATAAGTTGGTGGGCAAACGATTACAGGAGGGGTAGTGTCTACAATGGTTATTGTTTGGCAAGTGGTAGTGGAACAGCCCCCTCCAGTTACGGTTAGACAAACATTAAAAGTGCCACATTTGCTAAATATATGGGTTGCGTTTTGTAGCGCAGAAGTATTGTTTGTTCCACTCAATGGGTCATTAAAATCCCATGAATAGGTCAGTGTGCTAGACCCCGTATTGTTGAACAAAAAACCGAAGCAACCACCATTCGCTAGGCTTGATACGGTAAAAGTTGCATCAATGAACGGCGTTTTTAATACAGTTCCATTTAAACCAACAGTATAAACTGTATTTGCAGATGGTATTGACAATCTGAATAACCTTGAAAAACTGCTCAGACCAGTTGTTTCCAACCCCCAAGAGTTCATTCCAGGTGTTGTTATATCGATCGGTTTATAAATTACCCCATTGGCATTTGTAACCGGATTTCCACCAACTGCATAAGCTTTACCTGAAGAATGAAATTTAACATCTGTCAAAAAGCTCCCGGCCGGTAATGCTAGAGTTGTAGGTATCCACTTTCCCCCTGCATTTTCCGTTTTTAGAATAACACCAGTGCCCGTAGTGGAGTTTCCCCCAACCGCAAATCCTGTGGAATCACTGGTAAAATAAATGCCATGTAAATTATTTGATACCGAGGTGGCTTGAGTTGGATTCCAATTGATCCCAGCATCTATTGTTTTCAAAATTCTTCCATCAAAATCGGTCGCATAGCCAACATTAGGATTTCTAAAATAAATACCATAAATAGCTCGCCCTGTTGCACCTGTCCCAAATGTCTGAGCTGGAGAAATGTCGGTCCAGTTATCTCCTCCATCAATAGTTTTAAGTATCTGGGAATACACCCCTGAAACACCTCCTCCAATGTATCCAATGTTTGCTTTAGTATCAAACCATACGACTCTAAAGTCGGTAGAAGCTGCACTAGGAGGTACAGAAGTTGGTTTCTTCCAGGTCTGCCCTGCATCTGTGGTTATTCTGAGGGCTCCTCCATCTCCTACTGCAACACCATCGTTGACATTATTTGTAAAGAAAATAGAATACAATGTGCTAGTTGTACCACTTATTTGAGATTGCCACGTTTTGCCACAATCAACCGTCTTGCTAATTGCACCATTCGCGCCACAGATATAGCCCGTTTGGTCATTCACAAAATGTGTTCCAAGGATAGTTCCTGCTATAGGGGGGGGCAATTTAACCCATGTTTGAGCTTCTGATAATTCCGCAAAACTCAAAAAAAGCAAAACCACCAGTTTGGTATGCTTAGTGCTGATTAAAAAAGACAGGTTTTGCACCAAAAAAGGGAATAAATTATTCATGGCTTGAAAATTTGAGGGTTGACGATTTTAGGTTTACATTTTTCAAGATCCTTCTTTACTTATTCGTCCAATCCACTTTCCTAAATTCGGCTGCTTCAAAGCCCAGATTCGGTGAAATCTTTTCTATATTCGGTGAAATCCGCCTTTTGCACAATACTCAAAAACATTTCCTATCTTTAATCGACTTCTCAATTTTGGCCGCATGAAAAACTTCAACCCTAAGCTGTCTTTTTTTGCACCAGTACAGGGCCTTTCCAGATTGAGAATGCCTTTACTAGCTTGTTTTTTTACGTGGATATCCGTTTTGTCTTACCACGATGTACTATCTGCCCAAACCTCCCCCCATCCCGCCTTTCGCCAGTACACCACAGACGACGGCTTAGCTAGTTCCGAAACCTATTGTATTATCCAGGACCGCCAGGGCTACATATGGATCTCTTCCGACAATGGAATAAGTCGCTTCGATGGCTACGCATTCCGTAATTATGGGTTCAAAGACGGGCTCAAAGAAAACGTCATCTTTGAGATGCACCTCGATACCCTGGGTCGATTGTGGATGCAAGCAATGAGTGGCAACCTGTACTTTTTGGATGGACAAACCATTCGACCATATTGGAACAATTGGGTACTGTCGACTTTTAAAGACCGGCCTGATGTAGGTAAGGGATTTATTGTTGAAGGGGCAGGAGAAACTGTGCATATCTCAACTATGGCATATGGCGTAATCACCATCAAAAAAGACGGCACCCTTACCACTTACCCACACCATGAACCAAGTTATCAGCTCGTCTTTGAACGCAATGGCCAAGCATTAAATGCTTCTTTTCACTGTACGGATCCTAAAATGTACAATACCTATTTGGATAATCTGCACCAACAAAACCACTGCGAATCGGTTTATTTCCATACGAAGAAAGAAATGTGGGCTATCCGAGGATTGAATTATTCCCAACTCGTTGACCCGCCAGCTGTTCATGCTTTTTACTTAGGCAAAGGCAAATACTTGTATCAGGCATACCACGATGTTTGGTTTATTGAAAATGGACAGGTAAGATGGAAGCAACATTTCCCTTACTATATCCTGCATGCTCTTATGATGCAAAACGGGCAATTGTTGCTGGGACTTCACCTACGCCAGGGCTTACAGGTTTTCGCCTCCATCGAAGCTTTTCGAAAAGGGCAAGGTGACAACTGGTTATCTGGGCAGACGGTGAGCCATTTCATGGAAGACCGCGAAGGTGGCCGATGGTTTGCCACCAATGAAAATGGCGTTTTTTATGCCCCAGCTGATGCCTATTTAGTATATGACCAAGATACAGGTCTCCCTGATGAAAAAGTAACAGCCTTGGCGCTTAAACATGAAAATGAACTATTTGTGGGTTTGGAAAACGGGGAAGTCTGGCACCTTGCAAAAAAGTCAAAAAAGTGGACTGCTCTACCATTAGTCCCCGGCAGTGGTTCCATTAGAGACCTTTATTTTGATCAACACCAGCAGCAACTCTGGGCTGGACGCAAGAATTTGGTTTACCTGCAACAAAACAAATGGGTCGAATATGCCCCCACACTTGCGCAAGGAAAGGTTGTCAATATCGCCAACCGCATCACCACCAGCCCAAAAGGCGAGCGGCTATGGCTGAGCAACCACCTAGGTTTTATGAGCATTGAACTTCCCCAGATGATGTTGACTATTTTTCAAAGGAGCAACGGGCAACGTACATGTGTCGTCCGGGAGGACTTTGCTGGCCGAGTTTGGGTGGGGCGACCCCAAGGGCTATTTGAGTGGAAGAATGGGACTTTATTTGAGCGAAAAAATCTCCACCCTGCTTTTGCCCTACGGGTAGAAGACCTCGCCCTACTACCTGATAGTACTTTGGTGGTCGCTACCAAAGGTGGAGGCATTGTTTTTTGGAAAAATGGCAAACACGAACAACTTACTAAGGAACAGGGCATGACCGCCGACATGCTAGAATGCCTTTATGCTGACGAAAAGGGGATAGTTTGGGCGGGTACGCTCAATGGCTTAAATCGCATCAGCGGCACCTGGGGTAAACGAAAAGTGGAGCAAATCACCATTTTTAATGGGCTACCCTCCAATGAAATCAGCCGCATTAGCAGCTGGGGTAATACCGTTTGGGTAGCGACGAATAAAGGGCTCGTTCATTTTTTAGAAAAAACCAAAACTCACTTATCCCCTAACCCTATCCTGGCTTCGATACTGGCCAACAACCATTCACTTGATATAACTAAACCTTTGTTGTTGCCCTGGAATGAAAACAGCCTGCAAATCAACTTTTTTGCACTTAACTTTAAGTTGAATGGCAATATCCCTTACCGCTACCGCATGGATGGTGGCGCGTGGGCACAGACACTGAGCCGCTCCTTAAATTTTCCGGCCTTACCACCTGGAAAACGTTTTTTTGAAGTTCAAGCGCAAAACGAGGACGGAATTTGGAGCGCATCGACAAGCCTAAAGTTGACCATTAATCCACCCTGGTGGGCGAGTTACTGGGCCAGGATTGGGGCGATCATCGTTGCACTTTCCCTGTTCTTCCTTTATTACAAGTACCGAACCCAGCGGTTAAAAAAACAGTACAAAATTCAACAGCAAATCAGCGAACTGGAGCGCGCGGCCTTGCAAGCACAGATGAACCCCCATTTCATTTTCAACTGCCTGAATTCCATTCAAAATTATATCCTCCAAAATGAAAAAGAATCAGCTATTCTTTTCCTCGGTCGTTTTGCCAGTCTAGTGCGGAGTGTACTTAATGCATCGGTAACAGGGAAGATACCCATTGAAGATGAAATGAATTTATTGAATAATTACCTCGAATTGGAAAAACTGCGGTTTAAGGATCGCTTTACATACGAAGTTAAATCAGCCGAAGGGCTTAATGTTCTTGAAGTACAAATCCCCCCACTCTTGGTACAACCCTACGTTGAAAACGCCCTCTTACATGGCATTTCAGGAAGGACTAAAGGAGGTAAAGTGCTGGTTTTTTTTGAAAAAAAAGCCAACTGTCTTGAAGTATCTATCCAGGATAATGGCATTGGATTAAAAGGTAAAAGCGATCAGGTCAAAAGTGCCAAGGGCCACAAGTCTTTTGGCATGTCCATTACCCAAAATCGGCTGGAATTGCTTGCAGATAAGCAGCATAATGGGGCAGTACAGACCCAGGATATTCTCGATGAGAGCGGCCAGGTTTGTGGTACGGAAGTCCGGATTCAGATTGGCCTAAAGGGCGATTTTTTTGATAAATAAACCATTGCCAATGAAGCGAATCGCCATCATCGACGACGAACAGGATGCCCGGCAATTGTTGCGGAGCATGATTACAATGCTGTGCCCCGATGTAGAGATCTGCGGCGAAGCAGACAGCGTGGAAGGTGCTTATGCATTGATCCGACAAACCAATCCAGACGGCATTTTGCTCGATATTTCACTGGGCGATGGGGTTGGTTTTGACTTATTGGATAAATTTCCACAACCGAACTTTCAGGTTATTTTCACTACCGCCCACGATGAATTCGCATTAAAGGCCTTCCGATACCATGCTTTGGACTACCTGTTAAAACCTGCAAACCCGGTAGAACTGGCACAGGCCATCGATAGGGTGAAACGGAACGTGCTCAATGATTACTCTACCAAGATCAGCAATTTGCTGGAAAGTACCCGCAGCGGACAATTGAATAAAATCACCCTAACCAGTCAGGAAGGTATGGTTTTTCTCCACCTTGATCAGATCGTTCACCTAGAATCGGATGGAAGTTATACTACTTTTCACCTGTTGAACCATGAACGCCATGTGGTATCCCGCCCGATGAAGGAATTCGAAGAATTGCTGCCCACAACCACATTTTTTAAACTCCACCAATCGCATTTGGTCAATCTTTCCTTCGTCAAAAAAATTCTCCGCGAGGACGGAGGCTATGCCCTGATGGAAGATGGTTGTAAAGTACCTATTGCCCGGCGGCGGAAGGAGGAATTTTTGGACGCGCTTAAGTAAGCAATTAGATGCAACTGGTCTGGTTGCAATTATCCGTCGGTTTTTTTGTTAAAGGGGCGGTATGATATTGCTTAGTGACGTATACTTTGCGTCGTCAAGTTTTGAGCATGGGAAAATATTAAAATTTGGAGTTTTATCTTGATTAACGCTTAAAAATTGACTCCGTCAAATGATTATCGACCACAGATACACAGATTCCACAGATTCTTGTGATTGCATCACAAGCACGATTCCACAGATTGGGGATTTGCTCTATCTGTGGAATCGTGCTTACGCCGAAGGCGGTAAGAATCTGTGAATCTGTGGTGGATTTTCTGTGGTGAATTTTAGGATGACAAGAGATTTAGATTTGAAAAAAAAGTTGTCCTTTACCGGAACCGGATCGTTATTTTTCATGCTCGAAATTTGACGACGCGAAGTATACTTTGCGTCGTCAAGTTTTGAGCATTGAAAAAGCTCAAAAAATTGCATTTCATCTTTTTCAATGGTTAAGAATTGTCTACATCAAATAATTATCGACCACAGATTCACAGATTTCACAGATTTTGTGATTGCTCACAATCTCGATTACACAGATTGTGGATTTGTCCAATCTGTGTAATCGTGCTTACGCCGAAGGCGATAAGAATCTGTGCAATCTGTGAATCTGTGGTGAATTTAATCAAAGTTAAAATAAACCCACGATAGTTCTTTTATGCTCAAAACTTGACGACGCACAGTATAAATTAAATAACCTATACCATTTTGTAAACCCTTTTTCAATCCTTGAATATGCAGAAATATAGATTTCACCCATTGGTTTTGTTTCTTTTTTTGGTGCAAAGTCTTTTTGGCTAAGAAAAAACAACCCTTATTCCCTTCCAGTTAACGGCTTACAACAACATCGCCATTCCTGCCATTTTAAATGACATTGATACCGTTATTTTAATGTTCCATACGGCCGCTAATGCCGTCACCTTAACCGAGGATGCCACTCAAAAAATAAAAAGCATTGCCTTCAACAAAACTACCGATGGCATAAAAAGCTGGGGAGGCGCCGATAATTCGGCCAGAATGAGTGAAAACAACACCCTGAAAATAGGCGACATCATCTTCAAAGACATCGCCATCTGGGAAAACAAATATTCTGGGCAAAACACCGATGGAAAATTTGGAATAGACTTGTTTAAAGATAAAGTCATCCAAGTGGATTTCGAAAAAAAGCTGATGACCCTTTCCACTACCCTACCCCGTAAGTTGAAAAAATATGAAAAACTAAAACTCACCGTTGAAGATGACATGCTGTTTGTGGAAGCAAGTTGTGAAATAAACAAGCGCGTATTTCAAAATAATTTCCTAATCCATTCCGGCTATTCTGGCGCTATTCTATTGGATGATAAGTTCGCCAATGACAATAAACTAGGGGGAAAACTAAAAATTATCGGGGAGAAAGAGCTGAAAGACTCGTATGGGAATGTTGTAAAAACGAAAAAAGCCATTTTGCCACTTTTAAAAATTGGCAATCAAAAACTCTTGGATGTCCCGGTTGGGTTTTTCGAAGGCGCCTTAGGCCGACAAAAAATGAGCATTATGGGCGGAGATGTTTTGAAAAGGTTCAACCTCATTATCGATGCCCAAAGAACATACATTTACTTAAAAATCAACAAAATGAACAAGGATAAATATTCAACTAATTAACCCAACAGTTGATAAATTTCCGAGTACCCCGACTATCGCCGAAGTACCCGGAAATCTCAACATAATTATACTACAGATTTTGCTTTTTCAATTCCTCCACCGCATGGTTGGCTGCCCTTGCAGTTAGCGCCATGTAGGTAATTGAGGGATTGACACACGAAGAAGAAGCCATCGCTGCGCCATCGGTGACAAACACGTTTTTGCAATCGTGTACCTGGTTGAAAGCATTCAATACCGAAGTTTTCGGATCGCGCCCCATGCGTGCGGTACCCATTTCGTGAATACCTAAGCCTAAATGCACCTCTGGTCGATTGTAACCAGTCACGTTTTTGAAACCGGCTGCTTCCAACATTTCTACCGCAGAATTCATCATGTCTTTGCGCATAGCGATTTCATTGTTGCCCATCGCCGCATCAAAAACAATTTGCGGAATGCCCCAATGATCATCAACATTGGGATCCAGATACATCCGGTTGTTGGGGTTGGGCAAAACTTCGCCAAAACCGCCAAAACCAATACTCCAATTTCCTGGCTTGGTAAGGTCTTCTTTAAACGTTGCGCCAAAACCATCAGCATTTAAGCCGCGATTCCAACCCGCTCTGCTAGCGCCGCCTTGATAACCATAACCACGCAAAAACGAAGTTTGTTTGTCGCTACCCCAGTTGCGGAAACGTGGAATATACAAGGCATTAGGGCGTGAACCAAACACATAGTCATCCAAAAAACCTTCAATGGTAGCAGTGGCCCCTACTCCCAGGTGGTGATCCATGATGTTGCGCCCCACTTGGTCGCTTTCATTGCCAAAACCATTTTGGAAGCGATCCGAAATGGAATTGAGCATTAGCGCCGCCGTATTCATTGCCCCAGCATTGAGGAAAATGATTTTGGAAAAATACTCCGTCGTTTGCTTGGTGTTTTGATCAATCACCCGCACGCCAATGGCCTTCTGTTTTTTGTCATCGTAAATGATCTCCGACACAATGGCGTCATGCAACATGGTCAAACGCTTGGTTTGATTGGCAGCAGGAATTGAACCCGCCAAGGAGCTGTAATAGCCACCAAATGGGCATCCCCGCGAGCACTTGTTGCGGTATTGGCAGGCGCCCCGACCCGTTGCCGCCTGTTCGGGCGTAACTTTGGTCAGGTTGGCAATCCGCCCTACGGTAACCCGGCGATTCAGTTTTTCCTGCATCATATTGCGGAAATGCTGTTCCGGCGCAAACATAGGCATAGCGGGTAAAAACTCCCCATCGGGCAATACATCCCAGCCCTCTTTTTGTCCGCTAACGCCTACAAAACGCTCAACATAAGCATACCAAGGCTCCAGATCTTCATAGCGGATCGGCCAATCTACACCAATACCTTCTTTGGCGTTGGCTTCAAAATCCTGTTTGTTCCAGCGGTACGATTGTCGGCCCCAGTGCATGGATTTACCCCCCGTGTGGTACGCCCGGACCCAGTCGAAAGGACGTTTTTCGATATAAGGATTAGCCTTATCGTGGGTATAAAACTCGCCGGCTTCTTCATTGACCAGGTTGCCAAAACGCGCGTTGGCCCAGCGTTCTTCTGCCGAGTGAATCGGCACTCTACCGCGGTGTTGAAAATCCCAAGGATCGGTATTCGCAGTTTTGTAATCCTCAATGTGTTTGATCTCTTTACCGCGTTCGATCATCAACACTTTCAGCCCTTTTTGGGTCAATTCTTTGGCGGCCGTCCCGCCGGTCATCCCTGACCCCACCACGATGGCGTCAAAGGTGTGTTTTTTTTGTGCGTCTATATTGAGTTGCATATTTTTCGATTTAAAGGTTAAGGAACGATTGAACAATAATTGCTCACTTTTGCCTTGCTCTTTCACCCGTTCCTATCAATAAACATAAGCTTTCTGGCCAGGCTTCAATTTGATGTTCTCCAATTTGCCAGGCGTGGGCACGTAGACAAAAGAAGCCTTGATACCTTCCTCGGAGGTGAAATAGCCCAAAAGCGTCAACTCCTTCATCAAGCGCCAGAACGGCAAGCCTTTAGGCGCTGCTTTCATATCTTCCCTGTCGTCATTATCGCCCATTTTGGTTTGCTTCACCTCGCGGGCTTTCATGGCAACTTTGGTATCTGCTTCCAATTTTTTCAGCGTTTGGGTACGCTGAGCAGCATCCATCTCTACGAATTTCATGTTGTGCAAAGCATTTACACCTTCCACAAAACTCAGGTGCTCCGGTTGGGCATAGCAGTCTTTGATCATCATTTCAATAAAAGCCGATACGTCTAGGTCTTTTGCGCCCGGGGTATCGGTTTTGGGAATGATCATCTCCGCTACCTCAACAACCACTTGGCGTTGCTCCAGCGTAAGGGTAAAATCACTGCCCGCGAAATTGTGCGCTAAGGGATTCTCCCAGCGTTGAAATGCCAGCAAGGAGGGCGCTGACAGTGCGCCGCCCATCAATAGGGCGACTTTTTTTATGAGATCTCGTCTATCCATGACCACAGATTTTAGTAATTGATTGAAATATATTGCCGCTGCCTGCGGCAACGTGTTATCAACTTGTATGGATCTGGGGACATTTTTTCAATTCGTCTTTCCTCGTTTTTTTGGCATTTGACCCCCATCTATCAACAAGGACGGTAACTGGCGTACTTTCCCGGATGGAATACTTACATTTTCTTAAAAATAGCGATTATTTTGAAAACAGCTAGAGGTTTTTCATTTTTCACTTACTCTTATCGTAAATTCACCAAATTTTATTCCGAAAAACCACAACACATCATGTATACCCGATTTTTTTTGCTGTTGTCGCTACTGATCACTCAAAATGCAATTGCTCAAGTAACCCAGCGTAATCTGCTAGGGAAAAAATACAACTTGGCCGCCGTCCAACAAGCATTGACTCCGCTCAACAAATGGACGCCCTACCCTAAAACTGCCGCAGCATGGCAAGCGGCTGTACCCGCCGAAGCATTGGAAAAAATGATCAAAAATGGCGAGAAAGCCATCGATTATGTCTATGAGCCCATTACCGCCAGCATCGCGCTGGATTTCGTTCGCTCGGGCGACCGTTTACGACATGAACACGTTTCTTTCGTCAAGCGCGACCAACTCATTCAGCTTATTCTCGCCGAAAGCATGGAAGACAAAGGCCGTTTTACCGAGTCGATCATGAACGGTATTTGGTCCATTTGTGAAGAAAGCTACTGGGGGGTTCCGGCGCACATTGGCCATACTGGGCTACCCGATGTCGAAAACCCTTCGGTTGATCTTTTTACTGGCGAAACGGCAGGCGTATTGGCCTTGGCGGATTATTTCATCGGCGAAAAACTGGATCGCATCAATCCGCTTATCCGCAAACGCATTTACTATGAGACCAATCAGCGGTTTTTCAATCCGCTCATCCAACATCCCGAACGCTACAGTTGGATGAGCAAGACCGAGGCCGTCAACAATTGGAATCCCTGGATCATGTCGAATTGGATACTCAGCGCTTTGCTAATGGAAAAAAACGAAACGCGTCGCGCGGAAATGATTCATGCCAGTATGTTGGGATTGGATCTGTACCTCAATGGTTTGGGTGAAGACGGCGGGTGCGACGAAGGCCCAATGTACTGGTTTGCCGCGGGTGGTAGCGCTTTTGATTGTTTGGAATTGCTGCAAAAATCAACCAATAACACGATCAGCATTTTTTCGGAACCATTGATTGAAAAGATGGCCTCTTATGTGTACAAAACCCACATTGCTGGCGCTTATTTTGTCAATTTTGCCGATGCCGATCCCCAATTAGCCCCCGACGGATTGATGCTTTACAGGTTTGGTGAAGCCCTACACGATGAGCAGATGATCCAGTTTGGACTATGGGCGCGGCAAACTTACCCAGATGTTAAAGTCACCGGTTTTCAACGGATGCGGCGCGTTGAAAATTTATTGACCATCAAAAAAATGGCCAACCAACCCGTTCACTATACCCCCATTGCCGATGCTTGGGTCAATGATATTCAAGTAATGACCGCGCGCGCCAAAAACGGATTTTTTCTAGCCGCTCATGGCGGTCACAACAACGAAAGCCACAATCACAACGATGTTGGTGATTTTATCC
Source organism: Saprospiraceae bacterium (assembly GCA_040401995.1). GTDB lineage: Bacteria > Bacteroidota > Bacteroidia > Chitinophagales > Saprospiraceae > Haliscomenobacter. The sequence continues at coordinate 10,444 of JBBANM010000067.1, read as the reverse complement.
TTTACGCCAATGGCGAGCCGGTGATCATCGATGCGGGGCGCGGCAATTATACCGCACGCACCTTCTCTTCCAAACGCTACGAACTGTGGTTCACCCAATCCCAATACCACAATTTGCCGATAGTCAATGGCTTGGGTCAATTGGCGGGACGAAAATACGAAGCCGTGCAAGTCAAAAGTACTATAACTGAACAGGCTGCAACCCTCAACTTGGACATCGCACCCGCCTACGACCAAGCGGCGGGCATCCAAACCTGGAACCGCTCGGTAAGTCTGAATCGAGTCAAAAATCAATTCGAGATCAATGACGCCTATGTTTTGGCCGCAAAACCCAGCTCCTTACAACAGGTATTCATAACCACTTGCACGATTGATCTTACCCCATTGGGCGCTGTCAGCCTTACAACTCCCAAAGGGCAACATTTTGCTTTGCAGTATGATCCAAAATTGTGGACGCCGACCGTTGATATTCCCTCTACCGAAGGCATGGAGTACAGTAGTTTCAAGACAAAATGGGGCAATCAACCCGTTCAACGTATTGTGTTGACCAGTAAAGCATTGAATCCAAAAGGAAAACATGGTTTTGTTTTGAAATGAGGTAAGAATGCCGGAAAAACACTGGATTTCCTCATTCCAATCTTTCAAAAAAACGCCAGCCTTATTTTACCCATTTAATTATCTTGTAGCCACAGACGCAAAAAAAATATCAGTCGCCATGATGAACAGACGCCACCTACTTCAAACCTTAGGAACTGCCGGTATTGCCGCTATGCTGCCCGCCGAACTCCTCGCCGTTGCCGCACCAAAGAAAACCCAATTCCGTTTTTGCCTCAATACCAGTACCATCAGCGGACAAAAACCTGGACTGCTCAAATACATCGAAATTGCTGCCGAAGCCGGCTACGATGGCTTAGAACTCTGGATTGGCGACGTTAAAGCCTACCTGGAAGCCGGTAACTCGGCTACTGTTTTGGCCAAAAAAATCCGCGATGCCGGTTTAGTGGTAGAAGACGCCATTGGTTTTGCGCCCTGGATGGTCGACGACGACGCGCAACGCAAAGCCGGATTCCAACAGCTCGAAGAAGAAATGAACATGATGGCACAATTGGGTTGCAAACGCATTGCCGCTCCGCCAGCTGGCGTCAAGAAAGAACAGCCAATGGATTTCATCAAACTTGGCGAACGCTATCATCAAGCCTTAGAGCTAGGTAGAAAAACCGGCGTGATCCCCCAACTCGAATTTTGGGGCGCTTCCGGAACCCTTTTCCATCTCGGTCAGGCGATGGCCGTTGCCGCCGCCGCTAACGATGCCGATGCCTGTATCCTCGCCGATGTGTACCACTTATTCCGCGGCGGATCGGGCTTCAATGGCTTGCATTTGTTGCGGGGCGCCGCAATTGAGATCTTCCATTTCAATGATTTTGTATTGTCCAAACCCGTAGCCGAGCAAAGCGACGCCGACCGCGTCTATCCCGGCGATGGCGACGCGCCCCTGCCTGCACTCATCCAAACCCTACGCGAGATGGGCGGAGTAAAAGTGCTATCCCTAGAGTTGTTCAATCGCGAGTTGTGGAAACAAGATCCGCTGGTGGTAGCCAAAACGGGGTTGAAAAAGATGCGGGCGCTGGTGTAGAGACGCGATTTATCGCGTCTTGATAACGAAACATGATTATTCCACCAAATCGCCACCATGAAACCCACTCGTCGCGATCTGCTCAAAAAACTTCCCTTGACTGGCATTATCGCCAGTTTGGGTTGGCCTTTGTCTGCGCTAGCTGAATCTAAAAAGCCCGCCCCCAATGGTACCGATGACCGCGCTTTTTGGGTCGAAACCCTGTACAAAATTGCCTACCCGGTGGTGCACAACCTGGCCGAAGGAACACTGCACCAAAACATGCCGTTGGAAACTGCACCCAATTACGGTCTCAAAGTAGAAAAGGTGACCTACATGGAAGCGATTGGCCGAACGGTGGCGGGCATCGCACCCTGGCTGGCCTTACCCGATGATACTACGGAGGAAGGCAAAAAACGCAAAAAACTGCGCTTGGATCTACTCCGCGGACTTCCCCGCTGCGTTGACCCAGCTAGTCCAGAATACCTCAATTTTCGCAGCGAACAACAACCTCTGGTGGATGCCGCTTTCCTGGCACACGGGTTCTTGCGCGCGCCACAAGCACTATGGGAACCACTTGATGAATTGACCAAAAAACGCTTTATCGAGGAGTTTACCTCGCTGCGCAATCGAAAAGCCTATTTCAATAATTGGCTCCTTTTCTCCGCCATTGTCGAGGTTTTTTTGCTACACATTGGCGCGCCTTATGATCCCGCTCGCATCGACATCGCCCTGCGCAAAATGCAGGAATGGTATGTTGGCGATGATTGGTACAGCGATGGCCCCAAATTCAGCATGGACTATTACAATTCCTTTGTCATTCACCCCATGCTGGTGGATGTTTTGCTAGTCACCACCGCGCAAAAACTAACCGAAAAAAAGGAATACGACCAAGCCCTGGCCCGTATGGTGCGACACGCCGAGTTTTTAGAACGCTTAATCTCGCCCGAGGGCACGTTCCCCGTTTTTGGGCGCTCCATCACTTACCGTACCGCCGTATTTCAAGCGCTGGCGCAAACGGCGCTAATGGATCAATTGCCCGAACACCTTGCCCCCGCGCAGGTGCGTTGCGGGCTCACCCAAGTGCTGCACCAATTTTTTGATCATTCCCGAAATTTTGATAAAAACGGTTGGCTGGTGTTGGGTTTCAACGGATCTCAGCCCACTATTGCCGACACCTATACTTCAACTGGTAGTTTGTACCTAGCAACCCTGGGATTTCTACCGCTAGGTTTACCCGCAACCCATCGTTTTTGGAGCGATCCGGCGGCCGACTGGACGAGCAAAAAAGCCTGGGCTGGCACGCCAACCAAAAAAGATTACAAAGTGGACTACTAGCAACTGACTTTATCTATGGGATCGAACAACCAACAGTTCGTTTATGAAAAAAACATCCTCTGCAAAAACGCCAAAAAATTGACCAATGAAGGCTATCCATATTTTGCTTTTTACCCTTTGCTTCCAAGCGGCGTATTCCGTTTTTGGCCAAACCACGAAAAACGCCATCCTGATCAGCAATCCATCCGATATGGCGCGCAACGCCGCAGTGGTGGCGATCCCCTGGAGCCTGGTTACCGCCAAATACCCCAATCTCGATACCGCCAACTTCCAGGTTATCCTTAGCTCTACAAAAAAAGAACTGCCTTGGCAGCTCGAGCATCGAGGCGAAAAAACCATTCAAAACCTACTGGTACAAGTTGACGTACCCGCCAAGAAAACCCTCCAACTGATTATACAAAAAGGCAAACCATTGGCTATTGCCCCCAAAACCTTTGGCCGCTATGTGCCCGAACGCAAAGACGATTTTGCCTGGGAAAACGACAAAATCGCCTTTCGGATGTACGGCAAAGCCCTCGAAGGCACCACCGAAAACGCCTATGGCATGGATGTGTGGGTAAAACGCACCGACAAACTGGTACTCAACGAACGCTACCAGCGCGGCAACTACCACATCGACAACGGCGACGGCATGGATTATTACCACGTGGGTTTTTCATTAGGCGCCGGAAACATGATGCCCTACGTCAATGATTCCATTTACTATTCGCAAAACTATCACCGTTGGCGGGTACTCGACAATGGACCATTGCGCACCACCTTCCGTTTGGAATACGATGCTTGGTCGGTGAACGGCCTCCCAATGACGGCCAGCAAAACCATCTCCCTTGACGCCGGATCGCAACTCAGTCGGGTTGAAGTGAGCTACCAATACGCTACGCCAAATCCTCTGCCCGTAGTAGTGGGCATCATCAAAAGAAAAGAACCCGGCGCTCTGCTCCTCGACGAACAGCAAGGTATCCTCGGTTATTGGGAACCCGAGTACGGCGCGGACGGCATTACCGGCGTAGGCTGCATCCTGCTGACCCCAATCACCCAAATGACCGTCAATACCCGTCAATCATTGGCGCAAACGGTTGCACAAAAAGACACCCCGATCGTATACTACACGGGCGCTGCTTGGAACAAAGCCAATAAAATCACTACATCTGCTGCCTGGTTTGCATATTTGCAGAGCTTTCGGGCGAAACTGATGCAGCCGTTGCGGGTGGAATAAGCGGATCAATTAAAAGCTGAGAGTCAGAGTACTATAGCATACTACTTCAAAAGTTTTTACATTTGTACAAAGCGATGTTTATGATCTCAGATATAATTACCATCTCCACAGAAATACAAAGTGGTGCGCCTGTTTTTTCGAAAACACGAGTTCCTATTAAAATTTTATTCGACTACTTAAAACATGGCGATACCGTCGAAGAATTCATACACGATTACCCTTCTGTTCAAAGAGAACAAGTAATGGGTTTATTGGATTTATTAGAGACTCATTTCACATTTAATACGCATGAAGAAAATCTTACTTGACGAAAATCTTCCTAGACCATTGGTTAAGCATTTTTCACCTGCTGTTGACATTACTTCAGTTCATGATTTGGGTTGGGCAGAAAAAAAGAATGGAGAATTAATCAAAGCAATGTTGGAGAATGGTTTCGAATACCTTATGACGGCCGACAAAAACCTTCAGTCTCAACAAAATCTTGAAAAATATCCTATAAAGCTTATCCTTGTAAGGCTTTATAATAATCGCTACAAAACACTTTTGCAGCACATCGATTTGATAGAGATCTCGATTTTGAATATGGATCCTGAAGCCAAATTGATAGAAATCGATCTTAGAATATAAAAGCAAAACCGTTTTAATTGATTCCTTTCCAAATTAGATCCCTATGGAGCCAAATTTATAAGACCATGAAAAACCACCACTTTTTCCTACTCCTCTTCCTGCTTCCATTTTTGGCAAAAAACACCCCGTTTCTTTCCCATAATACCGCGCCAGCCATCAAAAAAGACACCCTCCCCGCTGGCATCAAAACCCTACTTGCCGTATACCCCGATCACCTGATCCGAGCCACCAAAAACGCCATCATATGGAAAGACGGTACCAGCATGCCCTTTGACGACGGCAATGCCAACAAAAGCTTCAACGACCTGCTCGATCATCCTGACCTGGAGGATCAAGTCAGCGGTATGCAATACCCGCTGGGTCGCAACTTCAGCGCCCCCCCCAAAAACAGCGACCCTGGGCGGGTGCGTTACGAGCCTTTCTTTCTTAAAATGTATGGGCGCACTGAAGCCGAAGTGCGCTCCAACCTGGTTGAAATCACCTGGCTACCAAAACACCTCAACCAAAAGCTCCTCGTCTCAAAAATCAATGGCGTAGCGGATCACCTCCGCAAAATTTCTGAAGAATTGGAACAACATCCCGAGTGGGTGAAATACCTGACTGACCCCGGCGGTACTTTCAACTGGCGCAAAATCAGCGGTACCGATCGCCTCAGCACCCACAGCTTCGGCATCACGATCGATATCAACACCGGTTTTTCCAACTACTGGCAATGGGACAACAAAGCCTGGAAAGAAAAAGGCGAAGATCTGGATCTGGTTTACGTGAACCGCATCCCGCTGGAGCTAGTGCGGGTTTTTGAAAAAAATGGTTTTATATGGGGTGGGAAATGGTACCATTATGATACAATGCATTTTGAGTATCGGCCGGAGGTGATGGGGAAGTGAGAAATGAATTAGTCTTTAATCAGTAGTAACTTTTCGAGAAATAAGGTAATCATCAGTATGGTCAATGATAGCAATACCCACTTACGAAGGGGGGCTGATTAAACGAATAAACTAATTTTGAATTAAAACGCCGATTTCATTGTAGTCAAAAATGGTGATTTTTAGTTAAAATCTCTTTAAACCCCAATGCCTATTCAACCTTTAGCTCCAAAAAGAGTCTTTATAGTTATTTACCAATTAAAACCTCCCGACCATGAACCGAAATCAAGATTTTATTAATCTTTGGAGTAGTAAATATTTGGCTTTTAAAAAAGACCAAATGGATAAGCTACTTAAAATTTCTAAAAAACAAGAGCGAAAAGTAGGAGAGAATGGCTTTGTATTCACATTTGAAAGGCCTTCAGATTTATCTTTTGAATCTTTAACGGTAATTAATGGATTAGATGATGCTAATCGAAAAAAGCCAGTTGAAAGTGGTGCTATCGAAAAGGGGATATCGATTGAATATACCACTCCAATAGTGAGGGCAGAGGATTCAAGAAAAATTATCATTAGTAATTTAAACAAAGGCGCATTCGATTTTGGGTATGAATTTGATGTTATTTTCTTTCCTGAAGAAGAAATCGAGTTTCTTTTGCATAAAGTTATATCGTCTAATGGGGGAATTTGTTTTTATGGAATAACCTCAGCATTTCAATTTTTAACTGAAAATGAAACGCCTTTGGTCTATTTAAATATCTTAGCATTTGCCACCGAAGACGTCTCCATACCTATTGATGTGAATGGTCAATACTCTTTTAAATTTGGATTACCTTGTCCACCAGCATGGCCGCCACAAGGACTTAAATATAAATCCTAACCAAAGCAACCCTAGAAGATAAATTCTTCTAGGGTTTTTCTTTTACCCAATTTTTATCCCTAGCTTTGCTTTCCAGCGTACTCGGGGATCAAATGAATAAAGCCTATTTTTGGAGAGCCATCGTTATCTTACTACTTAGCAAATTTGAGTTACTATCTGCTCAAACCGCTTTGAATTTTCAATTCCACCAAATCAAACCTCAAGACGGCCTTACCGAGGCTACCAATGCCTTTATCACTCGTGATTCCCGAGGATTCATTTGGCTTAGCTCATCAGACGGTGTAAATCGCTTTGATGGGCATTCCATAAAAACTTACCTTCCAGATGAAGATAATCCAAAATCGGTTAAAGGAGAAATTGGCCAAAGTCCATTTTGGGAGGATAAAGACGGCAACCTCTGGTTTTGTACCTATACCGCTCTGAACTGTTACTTACGCAAGAACGACCATTTCCGCTCCTGGGAAGTTTCGGCAAAAAGCAATGTTGATTATAGTATCCTCCACCTCAGTCCATCAGGGCAACTTTGGATGATGGCCAATAATCAATTATTCAATTGTTCTACCGCAGCTCTTTTAAAAAACGAAAAATTTACGTTTACCCCCATTAATGTTCAACCTGGAGTTGTTGAAGATAAAAAATTTCTAGTTCAAACGGATGCACACAATGAGCTTTCGGGTTTTTACAGCTACCGGAATTTTGAAGGGAGAATGCACTTTTGGAAAAAAACAAAACAAAAAAGCTTTATAGTCCGACAGCTTTTTACCTCCCAAAAAATAAGACTGAACTTTAAACAGATTTTTCAAGATCAAAAGCAGCCCAGCAATTTATGGTGTGTTGCTAGCGAGGGGCTGTACCGCTATGATACCCAAAGCGATCGTGTATTCCCAGTTGCTTTGAATCCATTCAATAAAGGTATAAATTTGAATGGCGGAGTAATGCTCAATGAACACACGATAGCATTAACCAGTTCAAAAGGCATAATCGGTTTTGATACAAAGAGTGGCAAGTTCTTCGATATACCATCCGCTTCAACATTAAAAGATAAACAGGTCAATGACCTTTACCTTGACCAAAATAAGATCCTTTGGGCCAGTGTTTATGGTGAAGGTGTTTATTTTTCTCCGCTTATGGGTCGGAAATTTGAGTACCTCAAAACAAGTGGAAGCGCCATAACCGGCCTTGCTGAAGCTGACGATGACAAGGTTTGGGCGGCGCATAAAAATGGAATAGTTACCAATTTGCAGGAAAAAAAAGAAATAAAGCAATATCAGCTGAGTCCATTGGCAGCTATCCAAAATATTAAAGACCAAGGTTTAATTGCTCTATCTCCCCAAGAGATATTTCAATTTCCCAATCAAAATAAAGTATGGCGTTCCATATTTCAATCTACTCCCAACTGGAATCTTTCCATTTATGCGAACCCACAAAATCAAAATTTCTGGCTATGTAGTAGCATGGGCATTAAAAAGTTTAACCTTTCTACTTCCCCCATCCAAATTTCAAATTTTGATTCATTAGGTGCTTTCCGTTCCAATGCGATTTATGATATTTTTTACGATGAATTGGAACATAAATATTATCTGGATAACAACCACAAAGAAATTTGGGTCTACGTCCAAAAATCAGGCCATTGGAAGAAAACGCACACCATCCCAATAAACGCTATTTTCAATCATTATGCTCCAATAAATGATTTGAACGAAAACTGGATTGCCAATTCAAAAGGGGTTTTGTGTATTAATCGGAAAAATGGGAAACATCATTGGTTAAAGAATCAATTTGGAACTTTAAGACAAAATATCAACGCTGTTGCAGTTGATAAACTTGGCAAAATTTGGCTAGTTGGCAATTTCATGGTCTTAAAGTATGACATTAAAACTAAAACAACTGAGCAGTATACCTGGGATGACGGACTTTTTGCCGGACAATTCAAAGAAGGGGCGATTCTAAACACCCGCGCTGGCGAAATATGGATTGGCGGTGAACAAGGCATCAATATCTTTAACCCGCTAAAATTAGCCAGCAACAATAACGCAGCTATCGGGGCGATACTAGAATGTAAAATTAACGATACACCTATTAAGGATCAATCCCCCAATGAAATCAAGAAACTACAGCTCCCTTGGCATCAGAATAATCTATTTTTACGCTTAGTTGCCATAGAATACAGTGCTCCGCAAAAAAACAAGTTGGAATACCAGCTAAGAGGTTGGGAAAAGACATCGAACCTGGCCGGACCCATCGCCGACGTAAAATACAATCGCTTAACCCCCGGAAAGTATTCTTTTTGGATACGAGCTGCCAACAGTAATGGGTTGTGGTCGGCTTGGAAAAAAAAGATGGAGATACAGATCCGTCCTCCTTTTTGGCAAACCTGGATTTTTAAAATTTTAGCTGCCTGTTTTTCACTGCTCTTAATATGGGGAGCAATACAACTGTACATTCGAGCTAGATTGCAAAAGGAGCGCATGCTATCCGCTCAAAAAGATGCCCGCATCAAAGAACAACAAAGAATCCTTCGCGAGGTACACGATGATTTGGGCTCCAGTTTAACGGGCATTCAACAAATAAGACGAAAAGCTGTTCAGTCACATTCCCCTGAAGTGCTAACCGATTTTGAAGAAATCTATTCCATAAGTGTAGATTTGTTTACTCGTTTGGGCGCCTTAATCGTCAATGAAGATGGCGGTTCTATATCTCTTTCGCAATTGCTTCAGAAGATAGAAAGACACGCAAGACGCTACTTAGGTGCTCAAAACAACCTGGAAGTGGACATTGAAACACCTTCGGAAATACCAAATTTGGAACTGGAAAATGATTTCAGGCTGCATCTTGAGCTTATAGTCAAGGAATGCCTCCACAATATCGTTAAACATGCCCAAGCTTCCCAGGTAAAAATAGCATTTCATATACAAGAAAAGCTAATTATTACTATTTTTGATAATGGTCAGGGAATCCCTCCTAAATCTCTTGAAAACTTAGATTCCATTCCTGCTTCTCCCCGGCAAACCCAAGGGAATGGATTACGAAACCTCCGTTTACGTGCTACCGAGTTAAAGGGAACCATTCAATGGCAAAATTTGAACCCTGGTACTCTAGTGCACATTGAAGTGCCATTTACGCAAATCATATAAAATGTCGCGCAAGAAAATTGCGATCATCGAAGACGACAACCTGCTCCGCAGAGATTATGCCGCTTTGATCAATCATACCGACGACCTAGAATGCCTCAACACACATCAGTTCTCTTGTTGTGAGGATGCCATACCTATTCTTAAAAAAGAACGCGGCATTTCATTGGTATTACAAGACATCGGTATGCCCGAAGGCAAAATGAACGGCATTCAGAGTTTAATCCAGACCAAAAAACGAAATCCCGAACTTTTGGTCGTTATGCTCACCATATATGATCAAGACGAATACCTTTTTGATGCGCTCAAAGCGGGCGCAGATGGCTATGTCTTAAAAACAGAACTTGATCAACAAGTATTATTCCACCTACGAAACGCATTACAAGGCGGCTCTCCTATGAGTAAAGTGATTGCTAAAAAGGTACTCCAGAGCTTTAGAAGAGAGACAACCAGAACAAGATCCCAAAAACTCTCCCCTTTTCAAGAACGTATTCTGCAAACCATCGCACAGGAGGAGAACCTGACTGGAAGTATTTTGAGTAATTCTGAATTGATCGAAAAACTAGGTAAAAAACTCTCACCCTCCGAGTTAGCCCGAGAAATCAATAGAATTTATCAGATTCTTCAAGTAAACAATCGTCGAGAAATGATAAAAAAATACCAAGAGAGCTGGTGGCCTTTTTCATAATCGGATTGTAGGCTAGTCCTTTAAAGCAAATTCTGATATACTTAACGCTGTCAAGTTTTGAGCATGGGAAAATATTAAAATTTGGAG
>JBBANM010000066.1:28145-36979 GCA_040401995.1 Saprospiraceae bacterium | reverse complement strand
ACCTTCAAAAACTACCGAAGAGCAGCTTAAAATCCTTAAGTCAATGACATTGCCCAAAAGGGATTACAAGTAATCAATCAAAATAGGAATCGCTCCATTCCGCTAACCGAATTGGGGCTCAAAGCCAGTTTTGCTACCAGTCGAAACATGCAGATTGAGCAACTGCCCAATCAAGAGATGGCCTTATTATCAGGAGTCTATCTGTATCGATATTCACCCCTTACCTGTAATCTGATTGTACAGTGCCAATTGCCCCAGCCTGATGGCAATATTGTTTTCAACATGAAATATGTTGCCAAAGAAGATGCATTTTATTTATCCTACTCCACAAAGCTATTATTCCGAATATATAAAAATCAAGTAAAGAATATTAATTACCCCATCGTTTACCAAAAAAAGATCAAACCATCACAACACAATTACTTTAACTACCGCCTAGGGCAAACCCAAGCACTGGGTGATTCTTTGTCTTATTTTTATCAGGACGATGAAGTTTATCTTTGGGATTACAAACAATTTATGCGCGACGGGTATTACCTAGCCGCTACTTCGTTGGCTTCCAAAGCGCCTTTTTGGCGGGCAATTCTAAGCTATAATCAACATGGAAATGTTCGTAAATTGGAGGCTTTGCGTAAAAATTTAACCCCTCTTGACATTTGTAAAGACAACGAAGGGAATTTCTATGTTGCTGGTGTCAATGGATTGTACATTGTCCGAAAGCGAAAAAGCCCCCATTTTCAGACACTTCCATTCTTTTCTGATAAAAGCATTCGGGGGATCAAACAAGACCCCGAAGGCAATTTTGTAATTGGAACTTATTCGGGTTCATATCGGTACAGCTTGACTCAAAAGCTCATCCTACAAAAATACATCCCATATGTGATTGGTTGGGATTTTCAGTTTAGTGAAAAAAACTGGATAGTAGCTTGTGAAGCCTATGATTGTTTAGTCAAAATCCCTAATTCCGCAATCATACCATCTCAATCACCTCGAATTTCAGGTAAGAAAAAAGTGGAGCAACTGGTGCTTTCGCGGCAATTTCAGACCCCCATTTTGATCAATCATTTTTCTTTCCCGAAACGATTGATCAAAACCCATTCCGGTTTTTTAGCCCCGGTAGAAAACGTGTTGTATTTTCTCGATCCCCAAGGCAGCATTGTAGATAGATTTGATCTATGGCGAAAAACCAGCCGATATGTCAACGAAACTGAAAATTATGCTTGCCTTCTGGGTAAAGACTCCATCTTATGGCTAGGTGGCAATGATGGATTGATAAAAATGTTGCATATCAGCCAAGGAGCTGCTTTTGTAAAGCAAGACACTACAAGTATCCCAAAGGCGCTAAAGAATGAAGACATTCGCGCATTATACGAAGATAGGCAAGGCCGGCTTTGGGTAGGTACGCATGAAAATGGATTAGCTAAATTTGATCCCAAAAACAAAAAGCTTAAACGGTATACTATCCGTGAAGGGTTAGCAGAAAATACCATTTATAGCATACAAGGCAGTCATGCTGATTCGCTGTTGTGGATTGGCACCCAACAGGGACTGAGTTGTTTAAATACGATAACCGGCGCTATCGTCAATTTTTTCAAAAAAGATGGTTTAGCCAACGATGAATTCAATACCGGTTCCAGTTATCGGGCGGCTGATGGAACACTGTTTTTTGGCGGCGTTCAGGGCTTGACTTATTTCAAACCTTGGCGCCCTAATTTTTTTCCCAGCAATTTAAACCCCTACTCCACCATAGAATTAATCACCCGCAAAAAAAATCAACGCCAGGTATTTACCCTCGACCAAAATCAGACCCTAGACATCCCTCCTCAAGTTGGTTTAATCGCCATTCAGGCACACACTACGAACCACAAGGCAAGCTTATCAGATATTGAAATGAAGTACCGTTTGTCTGGTGCTCAAGAACAGTGGCAATCCATTAACCCGGTTGAACGCCTAATGTTTTCAGGTCTTTCCCCGGGCAAGTATGTTTTGTTCTTAAAAGCGCGGTATAAAAATGATTACTGGAGTCGTTCTGCCAAAATCTTTCTTCGCATCCAACCCTATTGGTACCAAACTTGGATATTCAAAATTCTAGTGGTATTTGCCATCATCGGTTTTTTGATGCTGTGGTATCAGCTTCGGATCCGAGCCATGAAAGAAGCAATGCGCGTGCGCCAGCAAATTTCTGACGACTTACACGATGACCTGGGCACTCGGATTTATGCATTAAGGGCATTAGGATCCCAACTGGCGAATAACCTGTCGGGCAATCCAAAAGAAACCGCAGTGCAGTTCGAAACCCTTGGTACCGATATTCTCCAAAAGATCCGCGATATGATTTGGGGATTTGACACCAATCGCGATCAGTTGGTTTATTTTATTGATCGAATGGAAGATTTTGCCGAAAAAAACATCAAACCTAATGTAGTTTTATTTTCATTTGATAATCAAATAACTAACCTAGATCAACACATAGACGGAATAATCCGGCATCATATCCTTATGGTGTTCCAAGAACTCCTAGTCAATATGATTAAACATACCAATTGCCAAGAAATTCATATCAAAGTGTTACCAAAAGCAAAAGGTTTACGTCTAATTATTATAAACACCCATGAAGGGTACAAAAACCAAACCGAAGAGGAAGGAGGAAGAGGACTTGATAGCATCCAAAAAAGATTGGCGGCATTTAAAGGGCAACTCAATTGGACGGAAGCAAAAAACTTTCAAGAAGCAGAACTCCTATTTCCTTTTCAATAGTTTATCGGGGACTCCTATCATTAAACCAGACTAGTTATTCAGCTAATCGCAAGGGCAATAAGATTGATCTTAGGAGTCAAAATAAAAACTGCTAATAACATTTAATCAGTACAATTATGTTCAACATTGCCATTATCGAAGATGACCTTGTTTTGCGCAAAGCGCTCTCCAATCATTTTGCCAATTCTACCCAAGTTGATTGTGTATTGGTGGTTGAAAACGTCGATAAGTTCGTAAAATTCCATCGCGATTTCATGGATGTAGAGCTTGTTTTATTGGATGTAATGCTGTACAAACAATCCAGCATCCCAAATATCCCACTTATACAACAAAGAGTACCCCATGCTGAAATTGTGATGTATACTATGATGGATGACTCGGAAACCATTTTCCAAGCGCTATGCAATGGAGCTAACGGTTATTTATTGAAGGATCATAATTTTGATGAGCTGGAACAGCGAATCGCGGCTACCCTTAGTGGTCAGGGAGCCTTATTAAGTCCGGCAATTGCCAAAAAAGTGATTAAATATTTTATCCCAGTTCGGCGAGAAGTTGCTCCCTCACCAGAATTTCCAAACCTGAGCGAGCGGGAATCCCAGATAATACAGTTGCTTAAAGAAGGGGCTTCCTATTTAGAAATCACTAGTCACGTTGGAGTTACGATAAATGGAGTACGGTACCACATTAAAAACATCTACCGAAAATTACAAATCAAAAGTAAGAGAGAGCTTTGGAAGAAAAATCGGTTTTGACATCGAGAAACAAGATCAGTTCGCGCTGTTTTTTTATGCATAAAAAAAGCCCTAAGTTAACGCTGTGCAACTTAAGACTTCGGAAATTGATTAAAACGCTGTTATTTTAAAGTAGATTACCTTCTTGTGAAATAAAAGTAGCAGGGGTAATTGTACCGAATTCTAGCACTACCCCCTTACTACGAAACGCTAATTAACAAAAATGAATTCTTCTATGTTGGGGCTTAATTTTACTTCCTAACTTTCTAAGCTTTTTATTTAAAACTTCATTCCTCTCTACAGCCCTATGATTTTGGCGAAGTAAAATTAACCAATATGAAATTTATCAGGTATCATTTGATCAATTTCCATAGCAAAATACATTAATTTGTCCTACCATACTACACAAGCATGTAGTGTTATTTCATTGAAAAATGAGGACATCTATTGATCCATAAATTAAAAAAATCCTCATACTGATCATAAAAATCAGCATGAGGATTCTACCTATTTGTTGACAATTAGTAAAAACTGTCATCATTTCACTTAGGAAAAATTTGCATCTATAATTTGCTAAATCTTAGCATTTCCAAAACGCTATTGCCGAATGTCAATTTCACCATGTACATCCCTGCTGGCAATTCGCCTACCTGTAATTGGCTTTGGGTTGTACCAGGTGATAACAACGTTGTGCTTTGCAATTGACCATTCAAATCCAGCACCTCTACCCGGATAGGCTGATCTTGTGGCGCTTGCGGGTTAATCAATAGGTTGATTTCATTGCTGGTTGGGTTAGGAAAAATACTTGACCCAATCGAGCTACCGATAATATTACCACATCTTTTGACATCAAAAATTGCACCAGCAACGTCCAGCGCGGCACAGATAGCGCCGCCGCCTTGGATCAACAGTTTATTGACGTCAACACCCGTAGTTTGGCCTAATTTTACAATGCCTAAATCCAACGTAAGCGGGTTGTATACCAACGTATGAATGCGGTAACGACCAATGTTATTTACGGTGAATTGCGGCGTAACTCCTACTTGCTCAATCACCAACCCATCTCCGCGGGTGAGCACAAACAATTTCAAATAACCAAATGGCACAACTGGCGCAGTTCCTTCCTTGGCCTGCAAATGTGCACGGTTGTTGCTGAAACATTCTGGGGTTACCGGATTCAAAGTACCAGCCTTTGCTGGGCAAGGACAAGCAGTAACATTAAATGGCGCACCGGCTACATCGAGTGCGGCACAAATCGAGCCGCCACCTTGTACCAAGAGCTTGTTTACATCTACTCCGGTGGTTTGACCGAATTTAACAATGCCCAAATTCAAGGTAGCTGGGTTGTATACCAAGGTGTGAATGGTGAACCGTCCGGTTTTATTTACTACAAAACTGGCTTGTGTATTCACTTGCTCAATCACCAAGTTGGCACCGCTGGTCAATACGTAAATTTGTTGGTACCCGAGCGGTATGATTGGATACAACGTAGGCACTGCTCTTAATCTTACTGCGCTATTGGGGTTCAAACAATCAATTTCACCTGCTTTCAATGTACCAGCTGTAGCAGTACATGGACAAATGACAACGTTGAATTTGGCACCAGCTACATCCAACGCGCCGCAGATTTTTCCGCCACCTTGAATGAGCAATTTGTTCACATCAACACCAGTCGTTTTTCCAAATTGAACGATTTTTAAATCCAATGTTTTCGGATCGTAGACCAAGGTATGAATGGTGAAACGACCGGTTTTCAGCACGGTAAAGTTGGGGCGTGCGCTTACTTGCTCAATGACCAAGCTATCGCCACGAGTAAGCACGTAAAGCAATTCATAGCCCTGTGGCACTTCTGGATTTGAGGTGCGACCAGCAATCAATAACGCTTTGCCAGCTTCAAAACAACCGGTTGTTTGTGCGTTTAATGTTCCTGCTTTAGCCAGACAAGGGCATTCCGCAACATTAAACAATGCACCGGCTACATCCAATGCAGCGCAAATGGTACCGCCTCCCTGGATCAATAACTTATTTACATCTACTCCAGTGGTTATGCCAAAACGTACGATACCCAGATTCAAGGTATTGGGGTTGTACACCAAAGTATGGATGCGGTAACGACCAACTCGAGTAATCTTAAAGCTTGGGGTTTCGCTTACACCAATGATCACTAAGCTATCGCTGCGCGTAAGTACATAGCGTACTTGATAACCTTGTGGAACAAAAGGGCGCGGGATGTTATTGGCTCTAATTTGCGCCTCCCCGTTTTGGAAACAAAAATCGCCAAATGGGCGAATTGCACCGACACTTGCTTCGCATTTGCAAACGCTAACTTTGAATTTTGCACCGGCTACGTCTAGGGCAGCACAAATGCTTCCGCCGCCTTGTACCAAAAGCTTGTTGACATCAAATCCAGTGGTTTTTCCCAATTGCACGATGCCTAAGTTCAGGGTTTTAGGATCGTAAATGAGGGTGTGGATGGTGTAATTGGCAGCGCGGTTGACGCGGAATGACGCAGAATCGCTTACTTGAACAATTACCAAACTGTCGCTACGGGTGAGCACGTACAATGTTTTAAACCCAGCAGGAATAACAGGTTTTTCATCTACAACTGCGCGGAGTCGTGCTGCGCCATTATCCAAACAAGCTTCGGTAGCGGGACGCAAAGTTCCTGCTTTAGCAAAACAAGGATCGATGCAAACGCCAAAAGTGAATTTTGCTCCTTTGACATCTAAGGCTGCGCAAATTTTTCCGCCGCCTTGAATCAGCAATCCATTCACATCAAAACCAGTAGTTTTTCCTAGTTGAACGATGCCTAGGTTCAAGGTTTTGGGATCGTACACCAACGTGTGAATGGTATACACACTGTCGGTTTTCACTTTGAAGAAAGGAAAAGGACTAACTCCCCGGATGACCAGTTTTGACCCTTTTGTCAAAACATACAATACTTGATAGCCGCTGGGGACTACCGCCGGTACCGTAGGTTCTGCCTGAATTGCAGCAGTATCGCCTTTAACACAGACTTGTACGTTGCCCAATTGACCGAAACGAGCGGCACAATTTTGAGCGAATGTAGTAAATGGGAGGCTCAGCAAAAAAGCGAGCACAGCTAACAGCGTAACGGAACGCTGGAGCGAGGGTTGGAACGCGTAAGTTCTTGACATGTTGAAACGTGTTTTCGGTTATGATAAAATAGTTTAACCGGTATAATGGAATATTGTTAGTGGAAATGGCTGAATATGAAGCAGTTTGTCATCTAGTATAGAGTACACGTAAAAAAATCATATGTATTTACAAACCAGTTACTTGTGTTTTTAAACAAAATAATTTTGATAAAAAAATACCCTGCTTCTTCTTTTCAGACGAAGCAGGGTACAATATTTAATATTCTATAAACCTTGTGTTTACATTAGCAATTGTCTACAACTTGCTAAACCTTAGCATTTCCAAAATGCTATTGCCGTAGGAAATTTTCACCATATACATCCCTGAAGGCAATTGACCAATATTGAGTTCGCTATTGGTGGTGCCGGGTGCAAAAGTGAGCTGGTTGAATCGCTTGCCATTGAGATCTAGGATTTCAACCTGAATGTTTCCATCCCCTTGGATATTGTCCTGAGCAAATTGCAAATTCAGAAGATCCGTAGTAGGATTTGGATACAGTTTGGTTTTATCGCCATTGATCGATTGGCTGCTTTCACATTTTACCACATCAAACAAAGCACCATTTACATCCAGCGAAGCACAGATTTTACCATCGCCTTGTCTCAATAGATCATTGATGTCAAACGCCGTTGTTTTTCCAAACTTAATGATCTTCAGATCAAGCGTTTTGGAATCATATACCAAGCTATGGATCCGGTAACGCCCTACTTGCCCTACTTTAAATTCAGGCTTATTGTAGTTGATTCCTATGATTTTCAAACTATCCTTAGTGGTTAAGAGATAGATCTTTTTGAAATTACCCGTAGTAACCGGACTGCCATAAAGCTTGTAAGAGGAATTCAGTACTACCGAATCTTTGCCGCCTTTCCAACAAGTATATTGGTTGGGCGACATAGTACCTGAAAAAATATAGTCGCAATCACAGATGTCCAAATTGTACACCGCTCCACCAAGCTCTAGCGCGCCGCAATATCTGCCGCCGCCTTGATAAAAGTAGGTGCTCAACTTCGGGATCGTATTGAGGGTTTTTATTACCTCCCTTATGTTTAAGTAATTCGGATCATAAACCAATGTGTTGATACCATACCGACCTTTTGAACCTAAAAAGAAGGTGGGTTCTCCGCTAAAGTCGACAATCAATTGATTAGCGCCGGCGGTGAGCAAGTATACCACTTTGAAATTTGCTGGCGCTACTGGTTTTTTAATCACTTTAGCTACAATGTAAATTGGGCCATTTTTCAAACAAGCGCCAGTAACTTGGGTCACTTTCCCTCCTTCAATATCGCAAGGTCCATCGGTGCCGTCGCAATTGAACACATCAAAAACGACGCCATCCAAATCAAGTTCTGCGCAGATACTTCCACCGCCTTGAATCAAGGTTTTGTTGAATTCTCCGACAGGAGTAATGCCCATTTTAATTTTGCTAAGATTCAATGATGCAGGATTGTAAACCAAAGTTAGAATTCGGTAACGCCCTCCATTTTCTACACCAAATTGCGGCATGCTTCCAATTTCTTGGATGATTTGATTGTTACCGCTTACCAAGAGATACCTTACTTGATAGCCCTGTGGAACATTTGGCTGTTTCACGAATTCGGCTTTTAACCAACCTGCTTTATGTTCCGTGTTGATACATTCGAGGAGGATAGATCTAAGCGTACCGGCATACATGGTCTGCGATGGACAAGCGCAATCTTTTACTTCAAATGCCACCCCTTCTACATCCAGCGCCCCACAATACTGACCGCCACCCTGGATCAGCCAACTGTTGAGGACTCCAATAGTAGTAGTACCCAGTACAATATTGCCTAGGTTTAAGGTATTTGAATTGTACACGATGGTATGAATGCGGTATTGTCCCAAGCCTGTAGCGCCAAAAACTGATGAAGTTCCGGTTTCCTGAATCACCAAGTTCCCGTTTACCAATTTAGACAACACATAGCGTACCTGGTAGCCTTGTGGTACTGTTGGGGATTGCGAAAATTCCGCTTTCAACCAAGCAGTGCCGTTTGACAAACACTCGTTCAACAATACTTTCAATTTGCCAGGTGTGGCCGCACAGTAGCAAGCTGCCACATCAAATGTAGCACCGCTTAAATCTAAGGCTGCGCAGATTTGTCCGCCCCCTTGTGTCAACCAACCATTGACGGTGGCTGCGGTGGTGGTACCTAGTACAATATTGGCCAA
>JBBANM010000066.1:0-28045 GCA_040401995.1 Saprospiraceae bacterium | reverse complement strand
CAGTTGGCGATTGCGTAAAGTCTGCTTTCAACCAGGCTGTGCCGTTTGACAAACACTCGTTCAACAATACTTTCAATTTGCCCGGAGTGGCTGCGCAGTAGCAAGCTGCCACATCAAAGGTAGCGCCGCTCAAATCTAAGGCTGCGCAGATTTGTCCGCCACCCTGGATCAACCAACCATTGACGGTGGCTGCGGTGGTGGTACCTAGTACAATATTGGCCAAGTTCAATGTACTCGGATTGTACACCAAGGTGTGGATCCGGTATTGACCATTCGATGTTACTCCAAAGGTTGGCGTGGTGTTCACTTCCTGAATCACCAAGTTGCCATTTACCAATTTGGTCAACACATAGCGTACTTGATAGCCTTGTGGTACAGTTGGCGATTGCGTAAAGTCTGCTTTCAACCAGGCTGTGCCGTTTGACAAACATTCGTTCAGCAATACTTTCAATTTACCTGGTGTGGCTGCGCAGTAGCAGGCAGCCACGTCAAACGTGACGCCATCAAGATCCAATGCCGAACAGATCTGTCCGCCGCCTTGTACCAACTGGCCATTGACTGTTGCTGCAGTAGTTGCACCAAATACAATCGTATTAAGGTTTAATGTATTCGGGTTGTATACCAAAGTGTGAATCCGGTATTGACCATTCGACGTTACGCCAAAAGTTGGTGTAGTGCTTACTTCCTGGATCACCAGGTTGCCGTTTACCAATTTGGTCAATACATAGCGTAGTTGATAGCCTTGTGGTATGGTTGGCGCTTGCAAAATATCGGCTTTCAACCAAGCAGTGCCGTTTGACAAACACTCATTCAACAATACTTTTAATTTACCAGGGGTAGCTGCGCAGTAGCAAGCAGATACATCAAACGTGACGCCATCCACATCCAGTGCAGCACAAATTTGGCCGCCGCCTTGGATCAACCAACCATTGACGGTGGCTGCGGTGGTGGTACCTAGTACGATATTACCCAAATTCAGCGTACCTGAATTGTAAACTATCGTATGGATGCGGTATTGACCATTTGAGGTAACACCAAATACAGGTATGGTTCCTGTTTGCTGAATGACAAAGGTGTTGTTCACCAATTTGGTCAACAAATAACGTACTTGATAGCCTTGTGGCACATTAGGTTCTTGTAAAACATCAGCTTTCAACCAGGCAGTACCGCCCGACAAACACTCGTTCAACAGTACCTTCAATTTGCCTGGAGTAGCCGCGCAAACACAGCCGCTTACGTCAAAAGAAGCACCCGTCAAATCGATCGCGCCGCAAACCTGACCACCACCTTGTACAAATTTGGTATTGATCGAGGCAATTGTGGTCTGCCCTTCGATGATGCTGCTCAAATTGAACGTTGATGCATTGTATACCAAAGTATGGATGCGGTACTGGCCAGTTAAGGTCACACCAAAGGTAGGTTCAGTATTCAAATCTTGAATGACCAGATTATTGCCGCTTACTTTGGAAAGAATGTAGGTAACCGTATAACCTTGTGGGATATTGGGCAAAGTCAATGCGCTGGCTTTCAACCAAGCAGTGCCGCCCGACAAACACTCGTTCAGCAATACTTTCAGCGTTCCTGGCGTAGCCGCGCAGGAGCAAGCACTGACATTGAACACCAAGCCAGACAGATCCAATGCACTACAAATTTGACCGCCGCCTTGTACCAACTGACTGTTGATGGTAGCTGCAGTGGTTGTTCCGAATACAATGGTACCCAGATTCAAACTTGCTGGATTGAATACTAAAGTATGGATGCGGTATTCACCTGCGGAGGTTACCGCAAATGTAGGTACCGTATTGATTTCCTGAATAACCAGGTTATTATTTACCGATTTGGTCAATACATAACGTACTACATAGTTTGCTGGAACATTTGGCGCAGTAACTACTGCTGCTTTTATCCAAGCTGTACCGCCCGACAAACACTCGTTGAGATCCACTTTGAGGGTTCCCGTAGTAGCCGTGCAATTACAAGCGATGACATCGAAATTTAATCCGGTTACATCCAAGGCGCCGCAAATCGTGCCGCCGCCTTGAATCAACAAACCATTAACCGTTGCAGCTGTGGTAGTGCCCAGTATAATGGTATTGAGATTAAGCGTATTCGGATTGAAGATAAGGGTATGGATGCGGTATTGCCCCACAGTAGCTACACCAAAAGAAGCTACCGAACTGGTTTCCTGGATCACCAAGCTGTTGTTTACCAGTTTGGTCAATACAAAAATCCGTTGGTAACCATCAGGGATATAAGGTGCGGTAACCACCGACGCTTTTAGCCAAGCCGCTCCGAAGGTTAAACACTCGTTGAGGTCTACTTTAATCGTTCCAGTGGTAGCAGCACATACGCAATTGGTTACGTCAAAAACTGCTCCTGATAAATCCAAAGCAGCACACGTTTGACCGCCGCCTTGAACGAACAACTTGTTCAAGTCATTGACCGTAGTAGTGCCAAGCTGGATGGATCCAAGATTAAAGGTTGCTGGGTTGTAGACCAAGGTGTGAATGGTAAATCGACCCGTCAAACTTGCTGGAAACGTAGCATTGCTGCCATAGGCCCGAACTACTTGATTGTTTCCACTACTCAGCAGGTAAGCGACTTGGAAACCAGTTGGAACAACTGTCGATGTCAAAACCTGAGCCTTCAGTGTTGCGGTACCATTGCCCAAACATTCATTTGAAACAGGTTTAAGACTTCCGGCATACGCATCGCAGTTACAAGTATATACATCAAATGAGATGCCTTCTTTGTCTAGTGCTGCACAGATATTGCCGCCGCCTTGCACCAATAATTTATTCAGTGCGTCAAGCTTAGTTTTTCCGAATTCAATAAAAGCGGTATTGAGTGTATTGGGGTTATAGACAAACGTATGGATTTCGTACAACCCTACGCGCGTAACTCCAAAAGCGGGCATAGAACTAATCTCCTCAATTACTCTACTGCTTCCGCTGGTAAGCACATAGCGTACTTGATAACTATCCGGAACAACCGGTTTGTCAACTACTTTACCTTTTATCCATGCAGATCCGGTAAGTAAACATTCGTTAAGTATTTGCTGTAGAGAACCTGCTTTTGCAGTACAAGAGCAGTTTGTTACATTAAAGCGCGCACCGGTGATGTCCAATGCGCCGCAAATGAGTCCGCCGCCTTGAATTAGCAATTTGCTAGCGGACAGAATGCTCGTTTTCCCTAGTTTTAGGGTGTCAAGTTTTAGTGTTTTGGGATCATATATCAGCGTATGAATGGTATATACGCCTTCTTTATTTACAAAAAATGATGCAGTTTCTCCTAGTTGCTTAATGATCAAACTATCGCCTGAACTCAATAAGAAAATGGTTTGAAAACCATTCGGCACGGTAGCCGGCTCGGCGAAGCCTGCTTTTAACTTAGCCAATCCGTCTTGCAAACAAGCACTTAATGAAATTTGCAAGCGACCTGCTTGCGCAAAACATGGCTTATCACAATCTTTAAAGTTGAATTTGCTGCCTACGAGGTCTAAAGCGCCACAAATTTTTCCTCCTCCTTCTATCAATAAGCTGTCGACACCAAATCCAGTGGTTCTCCCTAATTTCACGGTACTTAGATCCAAGGTCTCCGGATCGTAAACCAACGTGTGTATAGTGTAGTTTGTATCCGGTTTTACGGTAAAAAAAGGAAATTTACTCAGCTCTTGGATAACCAGTTTTTTCCCTTTGGTCAGTACATAGGATACTTGGAAACCCGGCAATAAGGTTGGCGGCGCTACCAGGCTAGCCTGGATAGTGGCCGAATTGCCGTTCAGACAAATTTTGGTATTGCCCAATTGTCCGGTTTTCACCGTACAGTTTTGAGCTCTCACCAGTAAGGGGATGCTCAGAATGAGTCCGAGCAACAATAACAGGCGTTGACCTTGCCTGATACATTTAGAAATAGTGTAATTAGGCCTCATAGAACTTTGTCTTTTGGTTTAAAAACGCATTGAATAAATCATGAGAAAATAATTATTAACACATGTGGGCATGACGCGCCACGGGCAGGCTCAATGGATAGATGAGGGAAAGTTGTAGCATGACCGTAACTGAAACACACACAGAGTCAGGCCAGACAGACGGTTAAACCGATGCCTAGCGTTGAAATAATTATCTTTTTTTTTGTGATAGCGGTAAGACCTAACGAGAGATGTATCAATAAAAATCAACGAGGAGGAGAATCGCCGCAATATAATCAAAATATACCGCTCATGCAGAAAAACATGCCGTGAATTTTACAATTCAGCACATTTTCTAAACGATATTTTTCTTTCTTCGAGGATATTCATACTCTTCCGCAAATTGCCGAATAAGAGCAAATTCAAATTTTGGATCTGTTGCGAAGGAGAGCAAATTTTATTTCAAGCGAAGCAAAATTTGCAGCCGTATGTGGGCAATACGGCGAAAATTTTAACGAAGTCTGAAATGAAATTTTCCTCATGGAGCCCAGAATCCAAAATCTGAACTTGCTCTAAGTATGTGCAAAGACTTTTTCAGGCAAGATTTGACATGAGTTCTAGCTGTCAAATCATAAAATGTTAAATTTTGCAGGATGAATGTTTTTCTGAATGCACAGAAGTGCAGCAAAAAAACTTTTCATATGTTGACTTTTTGTACGTAAGGCAAAAATAAAGGTTGCCCAAAAGCAGAAAATTATTTTCCAATCCAAGTTTTTATTTGCTCCAATAGCTGATAGGGGCGAGAATAATATTTTTGAATGTAGAAATAGGGCTGCTGCTGCGCACCAAACTGCCGCCGAATGGCCTCAATTTTTGGCAACATGCTGCCTTCGAAGTCAAAGGTATCCAGCCCTAAAACTTCTTTGGTGTACCGAATGGCTTCCCAAATCAAAAAAATACTGGCTCCTGATTGTCGCAGCGCTGGGTCATCTCCCGCCAAGTGGTAATAACTGGATTGTTTATCCCAAATGAGATAGGCTGCGGCATGCGGACGCCCCTGAGCATCTTTGGCAAAAAAGATTTGCCGCGATTGATGCCGTTCCAAGGCTTGATCGTGTTGCAAAAATTGAGCTTTGGTATACGGCGCAATCAAACCCTGCCGACTAAAACTCATTTCATTGATGGCAAAAAACTGCTCGGGATCATTGAGCAAGGTAGCCTCCAACTGCTGACTAGCCTTTAGCAGATTGCGCCGCATATTGCGGTTGATGTTTTTTTGCACTTGATCAAAATGGGTGAGATCCAGTCGGTACGAGTATTTGGTGGTTTGTTGGTATCCTTGCCAATACAAAGGCAGCCAATTAGTGAATTGGTAATGACAATCTTGTTTGATTCCGGCTATTTTGGGCAATTTTTCTTTTAGCGCTTGTAGCAATTGGTGCTGCTCGGTAAGGGTTGGCGTACCAGCCAGCCAAGGCCCCATGAATTTTACAAACAGCGGCATGGTGATGTATTGGAAACCCGCCTTTTTTTTCAAAAAATAAGGCCAAACGCCAAGCACTTTACCCCCTGATTCCACCAGTGCCGCGTTCCATTCTCCTTCTTGGGTTACGGCATCAAGATACCAATCTTGAAAAAAAATGGGCAGCTCCGGCGTTTGTCGGCAAAATTGCGCGTAGGTGTCCTTATTTACATCCACCTCATCAACGAATTTTCCGGATGATCATCAATCCATCACGCAGGGGTAGCAACAGATTTTCAACTCGCTCATCCTCATGCACTTTTTGATTAAATGCTTGAATCGTGCTGGTGTCTTTGTCTGTTTTATCTTCCACCACCTTGCCGTCCCAAAGCACATTATCCACCAAAATCAGCCCGCCAATTTTTAGTTTTTCCATAACCAGATCATAATGCCCGGCATAGTCTTGCTTCCCCCCATCAATCAGCGCCATATCAAAAAGCAAGGGCAAATTGGGGATAATTTTTTCAGCTTGGCCGATGTGGAGCTTTACGGCGTTTTCCAATTGAGCCAAAGCCAAGTATTTCCGAATGATGCTTTCCCGCTCTGGATTAGCTTCAATGGTATGCAATTGCCCGTTGGGGGCTAAACCGGCTGCCATACAAAGGGCGCCATACCCGGTGAAGGTGCCAATTTCCAGAATGTATTGGGGTTGAGCGATCAAACTTAGGAACCGCAAAAACTGCCCCTGCAGGTGCCCGCTCATCATTTGCGGCGCCAGGGTTTTGAGATGGGTTTCTCGCTCTAAAGCATATAAAATAGGCGATTGTGGTGTAGTGTGGATTTCACAGTAGGCTTGGATGGCCTTTGATTTTTTTTGCATACTTCCTATTAATTGCGCCAGCCTGGCGGCTTAAACTTCGTGCTCTGCCAGTTTTCAATACATTCTGTACAGGTTGCTGATCGAATATAAGTTGAAGGGGTAAGCGGGTTTGGTTCTTCCCTAAGGTAATCCCTTTTTACGTAAAAACTTTTTCGAGAAAAACCGGCAACCGTAAACACTCCCAATGCTAAATCCTTTGGATTATCCACATTGACAATGTTGCTGGGGATGGTAATCGGCGCCTCTTGAGCATTGGCATTGGAGGTTCCAATAAGGTTATTAATGTTTCGCCAAAACTGATAAGTCGATTCTGGAATGTTGTACAGATCCACTACAATGAAGTAGTCGGCGCGGGTATCGTAGGAAATGGTCGATAGCTTTTGGCGCATGCGGTTGCCATTGGAGTATACATCTGAAGCAATAATCGCTTTCCCCCAAGGCCGCTGAATGCCAAAACAAGTTTCACAACAAGCCGATTCATAGTTCAGCCCGTCTTGTTTATAGACATTACAAATGTTTTTAGGGTAATAATGGGTCCAATCCCAGCGGTAATAATCGCCTTTGGTAGATGGGTCGTTCAAAACGCCGATTAAATCAAAGGTTCCAGTCGAAGTGCCTTGCGTACTGATTTTTTTGATAAAAATGGGATAAATGGTATCTACAACGGGTGCTGCTTTGAGTTTTTCCGATTTAGATTGATAGGTCTTCCCGTTGTCTAATTCAATTTTCAGCTTATAACTACGCCCAGGAATACCAGTAAAATCAGCTGGATCAGATATATAACTGCCCTTTGCGCCTTCAATAAATGGATAGCTATTGCCCTTGTCATCACTGACTACCACATCGGCATTTTGTACCGGCGATTTGGTTTTTATATTGACATCTAGCGATTTAAGATAGAGCTTAACTTCATAAGTCCCCGGCCAATCTGTAACGCTTCCTTCAACAACCAAAACGCCGTCTGCAGTTTTTATTACGCCTTTGAGTGAATCGGTACAGGTATTTAAGCTTAGGGAAAAAAGCAATAAAACGGCGAACGACAATAAGGTTTGCTTTGACTTGATAGCCGAGAACCCCAACAGCGCTCGTCTGCTAGTATTGGAGGTCATCCTATTTTTTGTGAAAGCAAAATTCATGGTTGTTATTTTTTTATTAGTAGTCCATTCTCCAAATGCAGACCCCAAAATACTTGTTTTTCAGATACTTTGGCACAACTCTACCAAAACTCCGTTAGCAGTTTTAGGATGCACAAAACATACCAGTTTATTATCCGCCCCACGTTTAGGTTCGGTGTTGAGCAATTGAAATCCAGCTGCGGCCAAGCGCGCCATTTCCGCATGAATATCGGCAACTTCAAAGGCAATATGATGAATGCCTTCGCCTTTTTTTTCTAGGTATTTTGCGATAGCGCTTTGTGGGTCAGTTGCTTCCAACAGCTCAATTTTCGACTCGCCTACCTTAAAAAAAGCCGTGCGTACATGCTCGCTAGCCACCTCTTCAATTTTGTATTGCTCTTCCCCCAACAAACGATGAAACAGCTCCTGGCTAGCTATAAGATCGTTTACCGCAATGCCTATGTGCTCCAATCTGATCATCGATTTATTTTTTCCACAAGATAATAAGTAGTTTGAAGATAGGGAATGTCCGGTTGTTAAATAGACCAGTTGCTGAAGGTTGGAACAAGCTCTTAAGAAACAATGTACGCAGCTTTGCGAAGATTCGCTAGAAAATGCTATTTTAGCCCATTATGAGTACCAAATCACAAAATGAGCGCATTCTTTTTGGTTTAAAGGTGAAACAGCTGCGCCAAAAAAAGAACCTTTCCTTTGCCGAATTGTCGGAAAAGGCGGGCATGTCGGTGTCGTATTTGAATGAAATTGAAAAAGGGAAAAAATACCCTAAGGAAGATAAAATTGCTACGCTTTCGGCGGCTTTGGGCGTTCCGCATGCGCTATTGATTTCACAGGAAGTAGACGAAGGATTAGCGCCGGTACTCGATTTGCTGCAATCCAACTTTCTCAATGAATTGCCGCTCGATCTGTTTGGTATCGATCTGGCCAAGGTGGTGGAGATTATTGCCAACGCGCCTACTCGCGTCAACGCCTTTATTTCTACGCTCCTTGAGCTTTCCCGTAATTACGCCTTGCGGCAAGAGAATTTTTACTTTAGCGCTTTGCGTTCTTACCTCGAGTTGCACAACAACTTTTTTGAAGACCTTGAAAGGGCGGTTACTACTTTCTGCGCCCAACATCATTTAACGGAACAGCGCCCCTTTCCAGAGAACACCCTTCAAGAGATACTACAAAGCTCCTTCGGCTACAAAATCCTCGACAATGGATTGGATCGTTTCCCGGAATTACAGCATTTGCGCTCGGTGTTTATTCCCCGTCGCAAAGAATTGTTGCTGAGTGGTAAACTCTCTTCGGCACAGCGCTCCTTCGAATTTGGCAAAGAATTGGGTTTCCAAGTGTTGAACATCAAAGAGCGGGCCTACACTTCTTCTATTCTACGGGGCGAGGTATTCGAGGAGGTGCTCAATCATTCCAAGGCCATCTATTTTTCAGTGGCCTTGCATTTGCCTTTGCATGCGTTTCATGAGGATGTGAATCGTTTTTTTCAGCAAAAAAAATGGAATCCCGAGGCTTTTGTGGCCATCATGAACCAGTACGAGGCTTCGCCAGAAATGTTTTACCATCGCTTGACGAACATCTTGCCGCATTTTTTTGGCATCAAAAAGCTTTTTTTCCTGCGTTTTGTCCATGACCCGCGCACCGACGGTTTTGAAATGGATCGGGAATTGCATCTCAACCACCGCCATCAGCCCCACGGCAATGCCGTCAATGAGCATTATTGTCGGCGCTGGGTGTCTATCTCTTTGCTTCAAGAATTAGGCGAACTACAAAAAAAAGGCGACATGCCGCCAGTTGTGGTTGGCGCGCAAATTTCCAATTACCTCAATACCGAGGATCAATATCTGTGCCTGACCATTGCCCGACCAGCCTACCCTACGCCCAACAAAAATGTGAGCGTTACCATCGGGTTGTTGATCACCTCCGACTTGAAAAACAAGATCCACTTCTTGGCTGATCCCGACATCAGTTCTCGCTTGGTGCATACCACTTGCGAACGTTGCCCCATCACCGATTGTAGCGAACGCGCCGCGCCGCCCGTAATTGCTGATAAAAAGAAGCAATTCCACCAACTACAAGAGCGCCTCAACAAACTACTGGAATAGAACTAACCCGCGTTGATCTTCAATTTGTCATTGAAAGGTTTTAATCTTGCAAAAAATATTGTCGCTATGAAAATCCGTCTTTTTTTCCTGCTGGCCTTACTTAGCTCACTGCAAATGATCGCTCAAAAACCGATTACTTTAGAAGACATTTGGAAAAACAATACTTTCAGCGCTAAAACGGTTCCAGGTTTTGTTTTTCAAAACGATGGTCGCCATTATACCCGCACCGACAACAATAAAATCCTCCAATACGATCTGGCAACAGGTAGCTCTACCGGCGTTATTTTTGATGCCAGCGCCATGACCGGCGCAGCAGGATTTAAAGGACAAATGAGCTCCTATACCTTTAGTGCCGATGAAACCAAAATCATCATTGGCGCGGAAACGGAGCCTATTTATCGCCACTCCAGCCGTTCGTATTTTTTTGTGTACGATCGCAGCACACAAGAACTAACGGCGATTTTCCCCAGTGGAAAAATCATGTATCCTACTTTTAGCCCCCAAGCCGATAAAGTAGCCTTCGTATACCAAAACAACATGTATTACCTAAACCTAAAATCGGGAAAAACAGTGCAAATCACCACCGATGGCGTCCAAAATGCCATTATCAATGGAGCTACCGATTGGGTGTACGAAGAAGAATTTGCCATGGATCGCGCCTTCGCTTGGGCACCCGATGGGAATACTTTGGCCTACTACCGTTTTGACGAACGCGAAGTGCCGGAATTCACCTTTTCCAATTTCAAGGGTGGCATGTACCCCGAAACGGTAACCTTCAAATACCCTAAAGTGGGTGAAAAAAACTCTAAGGTCGCGGTCTATTTTTTTGATTTGGCAAATGCTAAATCCATCGCCATACAAACCGACCCCACCACCGAATACATTCCCCGGATCAAGTGGACTACCGATCCTACGAAATTGAGTTTGTTTACCCTCAATCGCCATCAAAATGAATTGGATGTGTTGCTGGCCAATACCAAAACCGGAAGCGTTAGCCTCTTGCTACAAGAGGAAAGCAGGTATTACCTCGACATTCATGACAACCTCACTTTTTTGAAGGATGGCAAACAATTCATCTGGACCAGTGAAAAAGATGGCTGGAACCACCTTTATCTGTATGATTTGAAGGGCAATGAAGTGCGGCAGTTGACCAAAGGAAAATACGAGGTAAGCGCTTTTTATGGCGTTGATGAAAAAAATGGCTTGGTGTATTATCAAGCGGCCGAAAAATCACCGCTCCAACGCCAGGTGTTTCAGGTATCGCTGGATGGAAAAAATAAAAAGGAAGTTGCTGGCGCCGAAGGCTGGAACAATGCCCAATTCAGCAGCACTTTCGATTATTACGTTTTGGATTTTTCAACGGCCAATGCGCCTTCGGTGTACACAGTTTTTGATCGACAAGGTAAAAAAGTACGCACCATTGAAGACAATACTGGGTTAAAAAACCTACAATCTGAATATGGAGTGCAAAATGTGGAATTTTTCAACTTCCGCAGCAAAGACAACGCTAATCTTAACGGCTGGATGATCAAACCCGCTAATTTTGACCCCAGCGTACAGTATCCCGTATTTATGTTTTTGTATGGCGGCCCTGGTAGTCAGCAGGTGGTTGACAATTGGCGGGGCGCCAACTACTGGTGGTTTCAGATGTTGGCTCAACAAGGATACATCGTGGCTTGCGTGGACAACCGTGGAACAGGCGCTCGCGGCGAGCAATTTCAAAAAATGACTTACCTGCAACTGGGCAAATACGAAACGGAGGATCAAATAGAAGCAGCCCGTTATCTGGGTAAGTTGCCTTTTGCCGACCCCGCGCGCATCGGTATTTTTGGCTGGAGTTATGGCGGTTATATGTCGTCGCTCTGTTTACTAAAAGGAAACGATGTGTTCAAAGCCGCCATTGCCGTAGCGCCAGTAACCAACTGGAAATGGTACGACAACATCTACACCGAGCGCTACATGCGCACTGAAAAAGAAAATCCCAGCGGCTACAAAGACAATTCGCCCATCAACTTTGCCAGTCAGCTCAAAGGGAATTACTTGTTGGTTCACGGCTTAGGCGACGACAATGTGCATTTTCAGCATACTGCCGAAATGACCAATGCTCTCATCGATGCCAATAAACAATATGACACGTTTTTTTACCCCAATCGCAACCATGGCATTGCTGGCGGCAATACCCGCTTGCATTTGTATCAAAAAATGACCAATTTTTTGAACGAAAAACTGAAAGGGAAAGAGGAGAAGCCAATGACGCCTGCGGTAACGCCGCCGAGTAAAAAAGGAGGTATGCCGCAAGTGAAGGAAAAACTACAACCAGCGCCGCAGGTACCAAAACAGTAGTGATTTGGAACTATTTTTGCGGTAAAGGGTTTTCATAAGCCGATATCCTTTACAGCGAATGAAAAGTGATGTTAAAGAATAAAAATGTGAATTCGGAGATCATCGATGAATTGAATCAATGTTCGTGCCGTCGCTAGCGCGACTTCGGACTAAAAGATGAACATTTTGTAGAGACGCGATTAATCGCGTCTCTACTGAAGCGACTAAAGGGCGCTAGCCCTGTTTCCGTCTATAGAAAAAAAGGGCAATTATCCTTTCGAGCCGCGTAGCGGCGGCACGATTGGGAATCTTAAAGAACCTGATTCGATTTAGATCTCAGAACTTACTTTACAAAAACAAAGGATTAAGTTGAACGCCGTAGGATCTGATTTTCAAACCCTACCGCCACAGTGCAAGAAAGACATGAGCGAGAAGAAGAAAAAGAAAGCGCCCGAAATTGTTAACAGACGGGCTACATTTGAATACCATTTTGTCAGCAGAATGGAAGCGGGTATCGTATTACGCGGTACAGAGATCAAAGCGTTTAGGGCTGGGTTGGTGAACCTCACTGATGCCTATTGTCTTTTTGAAAAAGGAGAATTGTTTTTGCGCAACCTGTTTATTGCCGAATACGAATATGGTACCTACTCCAATCACGAGCCCCGTCGCATCCGTAAGCTGTTGTTGCGCCGCCCCGAGTTGCGCAAAATGGAGCGCAAAGCCAGTGAAAAAGGGTTTACCATCGTGCCCTACCGCATGTACATGTCGGAACGCGGGTTTGTGAAGGTGGAAATCGCCCTGGCTCAGGGTAAAAAAATGTACGACAAACGCGAAGCCATCAAAGAGAAAGATAACAAACGCGAACTGGAACGCGTGAAGAAAATTAAGTTATAAGTTGTAACCGTTTAAGTCTATTCATTCAAACGCCAATCGTAATCCAAGTAACTCAATTTGGCTTTTTTGTTGCCTGGTGTTTTACTGTATCTACTTACAAATGCCCTTACACCGCCTGCTTTTTTGAAATCGCCGCCATACCACAAAAATATCCGCGACAATTGCAGCTGATCAGCACTGATCCGGTTTTTTGACGGATCGTTGATGAAATCGCTAGCTGCTTTTTCCAATTGGTTGTTCAGTCCCTGGGGCGTATAAGCCCGATTCCGTAATTTTGGACAAGATTTGGATGCACAGTTGAGTGCAAAATGGATGCGTGGTTCCTGGAATTTGGCACGGATGATCCCGTGTTCCAAGTTGTTCAGATCATAAGTGGCTCGCTCAATATGGATAAATTTGATATCCCAAACTGTGTTGACAAAAGGAATTCCAGGGCGGATGTCCTTGATGCTTTTTACCGGATAATGGCGACAAATCATATCCACCGTAAACGCGTTGTAGGCATTGATCCAGTAGGCCAATTGCTCCTCTCGCGTCCAAGTCGCATTGGGATGGCGACGCGACAAATACCCCAAATAAGCGCGCAACCGCAAACTATCGGCAATAAAACCTGGATAATCCACCGTTCCCGTTGCGCTAACATGGGTTTGTAGTAGGCTATCCCACAAGCTATGATCGGCAGGGCGGGCCGTGGAAGGGTAATCTTTGATTTTGCACCCCATAAAGAAAAAGCTGCCAATGGCAAGGAGCATAAACCCGCTTTTCATTAAGCGGTGAGTAATTGTGGCGATCAAGGGCACGTTGTCTTTATTTTAGTGCTTAAAACTACGAATTAATGTCTTTGCTTGATTTATATTCCCGATATTAGTTCCTTTGGCATAAAGTAACGGAAAGCTAAAAAATTGTAAAAGTTTAGAACCACGCCTTCGGCGTTTATCAAACCAAATTTTTAGCCACAAATTTCACGAATTTTCACAAATTAGGACACAAACTGACGTTTGTGCCTCCTTCACGAACAGCGTTCGTGCTTTAATTTGTGATAATTTGTGCAATTTGTGGCTACATTTTAAAAATCAATCCATCGAAGATGGGCAGGGTCGATTGGTTCTGGTATTAACCCCGAAGGGGTGACAGGATTATAGAAAATAACCGTGTTTATTTCGTTAATAAAAACCCCGAAGGGGTGGCATGATGAAATAAACCCGATAACGTACGGTCAAATGGACAAATAATGTCACCCCTACGGGGTTCAAATACACTCACATGCCATTTTTTCTATAATCATTTCACCCCTTCGGGGTTTAGAACTGTGGTTAATTTAGAACCAATCGACCCTGGAAGATGGGGGTCCTAAACTTATACAAGAAATTAATTTACACCATAAATCCATACCCTAACCTACTAATGCTGCACTTAAATGGCTTCTAACTTGTTCCAAACAACTTCTATTCAATGGCACTACCACCGTTTTGGTACCGGATCGAAGATCTGGATTGCCTTGCATGGCTTTGGACAAGATGGAAGCATTTTTTCGGTACTTGAATCTACCCTTCCTGCCGATTTTTCAGTTTTCGCGCTGGATTTGCCTTATCACGGAGCCACCTCAAGCGCCGTTCCAATGTTTAATCGTGCCGATGTACAAGCAGCCATCCAAGCCATTTTGGATTTGACGGGACAGACAAGCTATTGCGCATTAGGGTTCAGCTTTGGTTGTCGCTTGTGGTTGGGAATGATGGGAGAGGAGATGCAGCGCTGGGATGCTTTGTTATTGCTTTCACCCGACGGCATTCACACCCATTGGTTATCGGTATTGGATCAATTTTCATTGTCGTGGCGGACGCGGATTTTAGGCCTGGTCAAACGCCCGGAATGGCTATTGCGGCTAGCGGAGCGCTTACACCGTTTGCGCTTGATCGATTATTACAGTTTGCGTTTTTTGACCACCCATTTTTCGTCGGCAGAACAACAAAGACAACTGGAAGCAACCTGGCTTTCGGCGGTAGATTTTAGAAAGGCATCCCATAAATTGCTCCGCTTATTGGGCAATAATGTAGCCGTGATTGGCTTGATCAATGGCGGCAAAGACTTTTTAATCAAAGACGCTATTTTAGAAAAATGGGGTAAGCAGATTCCTCATCTACAAAAGAATACCATTCCTGATGCTGGTCATTGGTTGCTGCGTCACAAGCAAACTCCTAAATTGTTTCGTCAATTTTGCGAGCAAATTTCCCAACCGGGTTGATGAGTTACCGCTTTACCTTTACCCGAACGCCCATCCAGATAGACATGGTGTTGATGCGATCGCGATCAGGACCAAATCCTCCAGAAAAATACCCGATGGAATGCTGGTAAGTAGGTTGAACAAATAGGCTGATTCGATTTGAAACGATGCGCTCAATGCCCAGGCCAAAATTAGCAGTAACAAAGCCATTTTGTCGCAACGAACCACCTTGCAAAAAGCCTTGTGGGGTATTGTTGATTTGCGAGCTGTTAGGCTCGGGAAGCGGTGCCGTTGTGGCATTAGGCAAATGAAGAGAGGTAATAAAATAGGAGGCATCCGTTGCCACTTGCAACGCCGACCCTACCACAAAATAGCCTCTCCAACGGTCGTTGTGGATGAAGTTATAACGTGCATTCAAAGGAATACTAAAGATATTCAATTGGATTTCCCGCAATACCTCGCCATTGTAGCCCTGTTGTAGGCTACCAGTAATAAAGCCTACTTGGCGTGGATCGTATTGTTTGGCAGAATAGGTCAATCCTGATCCCAACTCCCAACGGCCATATTCCAACGCTACGTTGATACCGCCGCCATAGCCCAAGGCATAGTAATCATCCCGTTGATTGCGCAATTCGGGATTAGGAGGGGAAATAATTCGGTTGTAATCCGGCCCGCCAAACATACCCACATGCAACGACAAGCGTTTGCGTTGGGGGCGAATCATACCCGCCAATTCCGATTCATTGGTTTTGGGAGAAAATTTAGGGGATCGAAAATTGATTAAAGGCGAAGGTTCAAAGGGCTTATGCGCTTCTTTTTTGCTGTTTAAATCTTCAAAAATACTTGCTGTTTGCGGTGCTGGGTGTTCTATTTCCGCAGCTTTGGTATCGAGCAAAATTGGATTGGCTACCAAAGTAGAAACTTCCGTCAGGTGCTCTCTTTTTTCCGCCACATTGTTGCGGTATTCGTTGGACTCAGCTGACAAAACGCCGCCTGCAAGTCCGCTAGCTGCTTGGTTTTTCTCCAACAACGATGTTGCTTTTTCCGAGTTTATGGCTTTTGTAGTTGCTGAATGGAGTGCCGTTGAAGCAGTAGTATTGCGCTGTTTTACCGAAGGCAGTAATGGAAGATTTGCCTGTGGCGTGGTACTGGAACCAGGCAACCACCAAGCTGGGTTGGTATTTTGGTAAGGATTGTATTTGTGTTCAAACTGAACGGCGGTCAACAACATCAATAGCAACAAAAATACTTCCGACAACTTCAGACTAATGACTTGAAAATCGATTTTTGGCGCTATTTCCAAACGACGCAACAACAACGGCCAATGCTTGGCGGCATTAGCACCCTGGAGGCTTTCCAATTTGTTTTTGATGGTAGCGTCAAAAACTTCATCGCCAGCCATCCATTCTGTTTGCGCATCTTCGGCGTCCAAAGCCTGTTCCATACGATCCCAGAGTTCCGGGCGGAAATCAGGTCGCAGTTCTTGTAGTTGTTCGCGGATGATTCGGTCAAATTGTTGCTGATCCATTGTCGTCGTAGTTTCGGGAAGTCAAGATTTCTTTGAGTTTTAACCTAGCTTTCACCAGATTAGAACGCGAAGTACTTTCAGTTGTGCCCAGTAAATCGGCAATTTCCTTGTGGGAATAGCCTTCAATCACATACAAGTTAAAAACGGTGCGGTAAGCTGGCGTCAATTGTTGCACCGCTTCCAGTATTTCTTTTTGGCCGCATTGGCTGATCGCGTCGGTTTCATCCGAACTTAGGTGTGTAGCCTGATCGATGTCTTCTGTGCGGCGGCGGATATTGCGGCGGTAAAAATCAATGGCCGTATTGACCATGATGCGCCGAATCCAGGCCGTCAGAGAAGTTCCCGACTGGTACTTGCTGATGTTACGAAAAATCTTGATAAACCCCTCGTGGAGGATATCCAGTGCGTCTTCCTCATTGCTGGTATAACGCAAACAAATGCCCATCATCTTAGGGTAGTACTCTTCATAAAGCGCTTGTTGTGCCCAGCGCTCCTTCCGAATACAGGCCCTGATGAGATCGTCTTCTTCGTAATGACCACGTAATACGATTTCCATCTCGGCAAAAATTTTCCTAAATTAAAAATTAATGCCGGACAAACCAAATATCGAACCTCAACGATGCTGTTTTTGCCCGTATTTAACAAAAACGGGAGGTAGGGCTGTCGCGCTGCTTGGCAAGTGTCAATTTTTTCGCCCCTCACTTGCGCTAATTTGGTTTAGGAGTGGGTAAATAATAAAATCGTTATTTTTGATTTTTTCGCTCACCAAAACCCAAGTCCTATGAAGTCGTTTTTCCACTTTGCACTTGCCTTAATATCTTGTTGTTCATCAACGCTTTTAGCTCAATCTGACGCATGGCCGGTATTGAAGCACTACGATAAAAACCATCTCCTCAATATCGCTTTGCCTCTTGGCGGTATTGGAACAGGGACATTTTCGCTTGGCGGACGTGGTGAATTGCGCGATTGGGAAATCATGAACAAACCTGGAAAAAGATTCAGTACCATAACCGATGGCAATCAAGCACCTTTTTTTGCGGTATATGTTAAACCTCAAAACCAACCGGCACAAAGCAAAGCGCTTCTAGGCCCGTTTCATCCCAGCGAATACCAGCACTATGAAGGGCGACCAGTCAATCATCATGGCATGCCGCGTTTTTCTTCCGCCTCTTTTGATGCCGCTTATCCTTTTGGACAGGTTAATTTGACCGATGATGTGCTGCCCATTTCCGTCAAAATAAAAGGCTTCAATCCTTTTATTCCCGGCGATGCTTTGGCCAGTAGCATCCCCATTGGTGTGCTGAAATACGAGATAACTAACAACACGGATCAACCCATGGAGGTGGCAGTATGTGGCGTAATGCGGAATTTCATCGGCATCGACGGGAGCAATCAAACCAAAAACTGGAAGGGCGATTTAGTGTACCTCGGCGCAAAAAACAACCAGAACACCTACCGAGAAA
Source organism: Saprospiraceae bacterium (assembly GCA_040401995.1). Lineage (GTDB taxonomy): Bacteria > Bacteroidota > Bacteroidia > Chitinophagales > Saprospiraceae > Haliscomenobacter. Next base: position 10,130 of record JBBANM010000066.1, on the reverse strand, counting down.
CCCCGCAACTCAAAGGAATTTATATGTCGAGCGATGGCGTTAACCAACAAGATCCTGCTTGGGGAACCATAGCCCTCAGTACACCAGATCGCGAAAAGGTAAGCTACCGCCGCTCCTCCACCCCTAATGATTGGGAAAATTCGATCCTAGATTTTTGGGACGATTTCAGCGATGATGGTTTACTGACCGACAAAGACAAAATAGTGGACGACAACCCCATGGCTTCTTTGGCGGTCAAAAAAACGATTCCCGCCCATAGCGTCCAAACCTTTACGTTTTACCTTACTTGGCATTTTCCCAACCGATTGGATTGGAACAATGCCTGGACTTTTGGTTACCGGGGCGCAATCATTGGCAACCACTATACCCAACAATACCGCGATGCTTGGGATGTGCTGGAGAAAGAAGCTAGTCGCTTGCCGGCATTGGAAGAGCGCACCAAAGATTTTGTCAATGCCTTTGTGCAAAGCAACCTACCCGAAGTAGTCAAAGAGGCAGCCTTGTTTAATTTGTCTACGCTGCGCTCGCAAACTGTTTTTCGCTTGCCCTCTGGCCACCTGATGGGTTGGGAAGGCGTGATGAATGAGGCAGGATCTTGCTATGGTAATTGTACCCATGTGTGGAATTACGAGAATGCCACCGCCTTCCTTTTTGGCGATTTGGCTCGTTCCATGCGCGAAGTGGAAATGGAATATGGCACCAAAGACAATGGCAAAATGATGAATCGGGTGAGTTTGCCTTTAGAAAAAAACCTCAAAATCGACCATGTTGCAGCTGCCGACGGCCAGATGGGCTCCATCATGCGTTTTTACCGGGAATGGAAATTATCGGGTAATCAAGAATGGCTCAAAAAACATTGGCCAAGGGTCAAAGCAGCGATGGCTTATGCTTGGATTCCTGGTGGTTGGGATGCCAATCAAGATGGGATAGAAGAAGGCGAACAACACAACACCATGGACGTCAACTATTACGGCCCCAATCCTCAAATGCAGTTTTGGTATTTTGGCGCCTTAAAAGCAACTGCTGCCATGGCCCGCGCTATGAATGAACCCTCCTTTGCAGACCAATGCGACCGCGTTTTTGCCAAAGGCAGTCAGTGGGTAGACGAGCAGCTCTTCAATGGTACCTACTATGAACACAAAATTACCGATCCCAAAACCTTTCAATTCATCAATCGCCTGGATCAAACCGCGGCAATTCCCGATTTTCAGCTAGGGGAAGGTTGTTTGGTGGATCAACTCGTGGGACAATACATGGCACACGTCTGTGGTCTCGGTTATTTAGCCAAAAAAGAGAACGTACAAACGGCTTTAAAAACGGTGATGAAAAACAACTACATCCCCCGCTTTGATAACGTGTTCAACAACATGCGTTCCTATGTGATGGATAAGGAATCGGGGTTGATCATGGCAAGTTGGCCCAAAGGACGGCTAAAAGTCCCTTTTCCTTATTTTGCGGAGTCAATGTCGGGGTTTGAATATGCGGCTGCCGTAGGGATGCTGTATGAAGGACAAACCGAGGCGGGACTGCAATGCATTGCCAGTGTGCGCAACCGTTTTGATGGCGAAAAACGCAACCCTTTTGATGAACCCGAGTGTGGCCATCATTATGCTCGAGCCATGGCCAGTTGGTCAGCTGTGCTCGCTTTGACTGGATTTCAATATTCCGGCGTGGAAAAATCAATGGCCTTCGATGCACCAGCTGGACAATACTTTTGGTCGAACGGCTCCAGTTGGGGTACGGTAACCATTCATAAAAAAGGAGAAAAAGCCACTGCCGAATTGAAAGTCCTTTTTGGAACAACCGAATTGAATACTTTTCAACTCAAGGGGTATAAATCGCAAATATTGAAAAAAACTACGCTACTCAAATCCGGTGAAAGTTTGACCTTCAACCTACAATCATAAACCATGCAACTAAAAATCAACCGTTTACAACACGTAGGCATCCCTGTTACTGACATTCAGCGTTCCGAAGTTTTTTATACCCAATTGGGATTCAAAAACGTGATGAACTCCACCTTTGAAATCAACGGCGAACCCGGCGGAAAAGTAGCGATGCTGCAATCAGGCGAGATGATCATTGAGCTCTATCAAATGCCGCCCACAGAATTGGAAAAAATTCGCCAACGCAGCAATGGCCACATCGATCACCTGGCTTTTGACGTGGATGATGTAGAGGCGACTTTTCAATTGTTGAAAGAGGAAGGCTACGAGGTTTTGGAAGATGCCCCCGTATTTTTGGCATTCTGGAGCAAGGGTTGTAAATACTTCAATATCCTGGGCCCTGATGGCGAGCGGCTGGAGTTCAACCAGATTTTGAAATAAAGCGCAACAAGTTTATCTTTCGGCGGTTCCTTGCCTAGTTTATTTTTAAACAATTTGTTTTTTAAATAAATTTGGTTATGTTTGCGTGATTGAATTAGGGTCATTTTATCTATGAGCAAAGAAAAACAAAACGGACAAAGCAATCCCGAATTGAACGGGCCAGGGAAAGTCATTTCGCTGCAAGGCATGTACCAAGATTACTTCCTGGACTATGCCTCGTATGTAATTTTGGAACGGGCTGTTCCGGCCATCAACGACGGGCTTAAACCGGTACAACGCCGCATCCTCCACTCGATGAAGGAGATGGATGATGGGCGCTACAACAAAGTAGCGAACATCATTGGCCAAACCATGCAATACCACCCCCATGGCGACGCCGCAATTGGCGATGCCCTAGTGAACATAGGTCAAAAAGATTTGCTCATCGATTGCCAAGGAAACTGGGGCGACGTGCGCACGGGCGACGGCGCGGCGGCCTCGCGCTACATAGAGGCGCGTTTGACCAAATTTGCGCTCGAAGTGTTGTTCAATCCCCAAACCACCGAATGGCAGATGTCGTACGATGGCCGCAAACGCGAACCCATCAACCTGCCAGCGAAATTTCCGCTGTTGTTGGTACAGGGCGCGGAAGGGATTGCAGTGGGGCTTTCCACCAAAATTTTGCCGCACAACTTTATCGAGATCATCGAAGCTTCGATTGATATCCTCAACGATAAGGATGTAAAAATATACCCCGATTTCCAAACGGGCGCTTTGATTGACGTCTCCGACTACAATGGCGGTGCCCGCGGCTCGCGGGTGAAAGTACGGGCGCGGATTGAAAAAATGGACAAAAACCTTTTGGCCATCCGCGAATTGCCTTTTGGCGTGACCACCACTACCCTGATCGAAAGCATCATCAAAGCCAACGACAAGGGCAAGATCAAAGTCAAGCAGATTTCGGACAACACCGCCAAAGACGTTGAGATTTTAGTGGAACTACAACCCGGCGCTTCGCCTGATGTGGCCATCGATGCGCTTTTTGCCTTTACCGATTGCGAAGTTCCGATTTCTCCCAACGCCTGTATCATCATCAACGACCGGCCACATTTTGTGTCAGTTGAGGAAATTTTGCGCGTTTCTACCCGCAACACCAAGGAGCTGCTGAAACGCGAACTGGAGATCAAACTCGCCGAGTTGTTGGAAAAATGGCACATGGCCAGTTTGGAAAAAATCTTCATCGAAAACCGGATTTACCACCAAATTGAAGAGTGCGAAACCTGGGAAGAGGTGCTCCAAACAATCGATCGCGCCTTGCGCGTGTACGTAGCCGTACCCAGCGAGAACCCGACGAGCAAAGACAAGCGCTTGCGGATGATGCGCGACATCACCGAGGAAGATCTGGTGAAATTGACCGAAATTAAGATCAAGCGGATCTCCAAATACAATACCTTTAAGGCCGATGAATACCTTGCGCAACTAGGCGTAGACATGGAGCAAGTGCGGCACGACCTGGCGCACCTTACCGAGTATGCCATTGCATTTTTCCAGCGTTTATTGGAAAAATACGGTAAAGGCCGCGAACGGCGCACCAAAATCACCACTTTTGATAGCATTCAAGCTACTGAGGTGGTGGCCAACAACGCCAAATTGTACGTGAGCCGCGCTGATGGCTTTGTGGGTTCGGGTATGAAAAAAGAAGAGTTTGTTGCCGATTGTTCCGACATCGACGACATCATTGTGTTCCGCGCCGACGGTAAATTCTCCGTGACGCGGATTGCCCCCAAAAGCTTTGTGGGTAAAGATATCATTCATGTGGCCGTATGGAAAAAAGGCGACGAGCGTACCACTTACAACGCCATTTACTCCGACTCAAAAACCGGGCGAACCTTTGCCAAACGTTTCAACGTAACTTCGATTACCCGCAGCACCGAGTACGACATTACCACTGGTGAAAAAGGCTCGAAACTGTTGCATTTTAGCGCCAACACCAATGGCGAGGCGGAATTGGTCAACATCCAATTGACCCAGGCATCTACCGCCAAAAAGAAACTCATAGAATTTGATTTCGGAGAACTGACGATCAAAGGTCGTAGCTCATTGGGGAACTTGGTGACCAAATACCCCGTGCGCAAGGTGAGTGTAAAAGAAGTTGGGAAATCAACCCTGGGCGCGCGCCAAGTCTGGATCGACGAGGTCAGCGGCAGACTCAATTCAGATGGGCGCGGCCGTTCACTAGGTCAATTCGATGCCGGCAATTTTCTATTTGTGTTGTACAAAGACGGTTCCTATGAAATGTTGGAAATGGATCTGACCCGTAGGTTTAACCCGGAAGAAATCATCTACATCCAGAAATTTGATCCAGAATTGGTCATCAGTGTTGTTCATTTTGACGGGCACAAAAACTGGACGATGGTGAAAAGATTCAGGGTCGAGACCACCGCCCTTGGTCAGCGGTTCAGCTTTATCACCGATCACAAAGATTCAAAATTATTGCTGGGTACGATCAGTCTAAAGCCCTTTGTACAATACTCCATGAAAATCGCCAACAAGAAGTTAAAAGGTGAAGTGGATCTGGCGGAATTTATCCCCGTCAAAGGCTGGAAAGCCATTGGCAATAAGTTGAGCAATCAAAAATTGACCGATTTGGAGGAGATTGAGCCCAAGGAATCTTTGCCCGATAAACTCCAGGCTGGTGACAGCATAGAGATGGATATTACCCGGCAAACGAAGTTGTTTTAAAAGATAAAGTAAAGAATTAGAGGCTGGTTCAAAAAGGTAGTCATTTTGAACCAGCCCCTACTACTGGATATTTCCCTGATAATTAGTGCTAAAACCTTCCAGGTCTTCGAGACCTGGAAGGTTTATTCCTCCCTAAATCAAAAATGCCCTGTAGACTGGAAACAACCCCTTTCTACCACTATTTTTTGAAACTATTTTGCGTATCCAATCCTCTAAGCAGTCAAAAAAGTACCAGTTTAATTTTTTAGTACTATCTTTGACCCCCGAAGAATGTTCCATCGAATTGGTTGATATGAACGAATGGGCCTTGTAGAATGCCCACCCGTATACCTAAAATCTAGTAAAGCTGAACTACTCATTTGGGAATTTCGCCTTTCGCGTTGGTTACATCATTCCAGTGGTTATTTTACCAAAAAAACAGCTGCTACATCCAATCAGATTAACCTTTGACGAAATGAGAAGTTATTCAGCCATTACGATCACCGATCCTACCGGTGAAAGAACCCTTCCTTACAATTCCTTTGACCGTTTTTTGCTGCAAACATTAAAAGATGAAAGGGATTTGCCGTTTCTGTATTTGATGATGCGCATCAGCCTAACGATGATACCTTTAGGGGTTTTGTTGTTTTTCACCCACGGCTTGGTTTGGTGGTTAATTGCCGCCGCCTATTTTTACCTCAACCATTTGTTTTTCAAAGGCCCGTTTGGGTTGATGCTGCATTGCAGCTGTCATCGGCCATTTTTCAAAAAGGAATATGCCTATTTAAATTACTACCTCCCTTGGATTGTGGCGCCTTTTTTTGGTCATTCCCCTGATACCTATTTTGCACACCATATTGGCATGCACCATGCCGAAAACAACCTCGAAGACGATGAGAGCAGCACCATGCACTTTCAGCGCGACGAGTTCCGTGATTTCTTGCGCTATTTTGGGCGGTTTTTCGTTTTTGGCATTACTGGGCTTTATGCCTACCACAAAAAACGCAACCGCAAAATCTTCATGAAGCGCATCCTAGTTGGTGAAACTTTCTTCTGGAGCATGGCGCTGGTGCTCGCTTATTTCAATTTTGCCGCAGCGTTCATGGTTTTTTTGTTCCCATTTTTGGTTTTCCGCTATGTAGCCATGATGGGCAACTGGTCGCAACATGCCTTTATCGACGCCATGGATCCAGGCAATCACTACACCAATAGCATTACCTGTATCAACCACAAATACAACCACAAGTGTTGGAATGATGGCTACCACATTAGCCACCATATTTTTCCCAATCTGCACTGGACTGAACACCCTGCGCATTTGAAAGCCAATGCCGCTGACTACGCCAAAAACAAAGCCTTGGTTTTTGAAGGCATCGATTTCCTGGGCGTTTATTTATTGTTGATGCGCAAACGCTATGATGTTCTGGCGGAGCACCTCGTCAACATCAATGGTACCTTTGCGAGCGAAGAAGAGGCTATAGATTTGATGAAGCAACGTACTGCGTATATTCCGGTGCCGGTGTTGGTGGGTGCTTGATTTGGCTTTTTTAGGCGAAAGATTGATAGAGGCAGAAATTACTTTATTTTGCCTCTATCAATGATTTTGCAATCAGTTGATAAGGATTGGTAATCCCTTCTCGGGTTCGCTTCCAAAGGTTCCGTTCAACTAAGCCTTCATTCTTGGCATTGCATGCCGAACGAAGGCAATGTTTTTGAACAAAGGCTTAGTTGTTATGCGAAGACATACTAATGCGCTGCAATCGATGTTTGAAATACCAATTCCAATGTTCTTACTACCCACCAGTCTTTTTCTATGGCCTGCACAGGTAATCCGGTATTTGAATGTATTTGTTCAAATATTCGCAACTGCTGCTCTTTACCTAATTGCAGCCATGCTGTCATTGTTCCGTATTAAGAGCATGTTTCAAAATATCAGCTATCCACACAGGTGCTAACTTTATATCGTGTTGCAGGTAGTGTAACTTTTCTTTTTTTAGCAGCTCACAAATTTTGTCCAACTCCTGTTGGCTTGCTTTGTCTTTACCAATAGCTCTAAGTGCCTGTATGACTAAACTGCTGATAGGCCCTTTTGCCAATAAATTTTTGGGAGTGGTTTTTTTAAACTTAATAATCTGCTTTCCAATTTTCACTTTACGGGCTGCGCCATCGGTTAAGTAAACAATATTGAGTGGAACCTGGGTGCTTAACCCAAGCCTGTTGAGTGCATACACACCTGTGGGCACAATGGTTGCCTTATCTCTTTTGGCAATGGCCATAGCAATAGCTTCTATACCCGGAGTAACTGGCCCTATTACTGCATCTATTTCAGGTATGGTGTAAATGCCCTGAGCAATACATACTACTGCTTGGACTTCAGTGAGCCGTTGCAGTGCTTTACGAATTGCCGCTGTACTTCCAAGACTCGCAAAGTTATCAGGAAAAAACAGCGTTCCTTTTCTGGCTTTTTTTATTTTTTTAAGTATCTGCTGTTCAATGTTTTGCTTCTTTTCTATTGCTATTATTTGTCACAAATTTAGCAACAATTTGGGACAAAATTTTACTTCACTACCTGTTTAATTGTTTTCCTCGTAATAATAAGAATAATCAATGCCTTTCATGTACATTTCTCGGTCATTAATTTTAGGGGTTAGCACGTTTGTTATGAGTTGTAGTAATACCGTGTAATCTACTGTACTAATTATCATAGTATTCATATACTGTTCTTTTTTTATTTTGCTCCAGTCTACACATTTTTTGAGTTGTTTTTTAAGCATCATATCCAGCCATATTCTTGTACTTCGCCCGTTACCTTCCATAAAGGGGTGCGCTTTGTTCATTTCGGTATATTTTAAAACGATTTCATCTAAAGTGCTTTGTGGCAGGGCATCAATTTTTTGCAAAGTACTTTTTAGATGCTGTGCATACACAAACTGATAACCGCCTTTTGAAATACTTTTTTCTCTGATTTGCCCAGCAAAGTCATACAAGCCCCCAAACAAAAATGCGTGTATTTGTTGCAAACCTTTGGTAGTGCCAACTTCAAACTCGTTCAAATTACTTTCAAACAAGGCGTAGGCTTTCTTTTTACTTTGCCCGTCAATACTGGTATCGCTGTATAAAAACCAGTCTAAAAACTTCATTGGCCTATTGTTTGGAAAGTGTTTAGCCAATTCAACAACGCCTTCGCTATCCAACATATCAGTATTGTACTTTTTATTATCGGCTGCCAATAGTTTCAGTTGGGTAGTGGCACTAACCAACTGATTGTTTTCTTTTTTTAGTTTAGCTTTTAGATACTTCCAATAGTTTCTAACTTTTGTATAATCGGGTTCTTCGTTTAGCACACCCACAATATCCAATACCGAAAACCACCATTTGGAATTTTGCTCATCCCAAACTGCACGTACTTCAGCGTCGTTAAAAAAACGTATGGATATTTTTTGCTTCAAATTCATTCTACTGCCCGCTTCAACTGATTCAATAATGTTTGACTTTTCTCAAAGGAAGCACTCAGCATTTCCATTAATTCAGCACTGTTGTATTCCTGTTCTTCCTCAGGTTTTGTAGGGTTTTTAATATCCAAATCATAACCCCGTTCAATAATGGTTTTGATATTTACTTTCCAGGCAATGTCGCTTTCTATATTTCCGTCGGTTGCGGTGCGGTCGTGAAATAAGAAGCCGTCACCGTTGCTACTAAAAATACAAGGAATGTCGAGTATCTGAGCATAATCCAAAGCCTGTTGAATCCCAGCTCTTACAGAATGTTTGTTGTCTTTCGCTTCAATTATTGCAATAGGTATATTGGGCTTGTAATACAGAATATAGTCGGCACGTTTTTGATTTCCTCTTGCTGTCAGTTTACCTCTCACATATATTTTCCCGTCCGTGAAGGAAACTTCCTCCAATAGTTGTGTGAGTCTATTCCAACCCGATTTCTCAACCGCGGGAGTAATAAACTTGGTACATATATCACGTTCAGAAAGTGTCTTTTTATCTATCATTTATTCAACTTCATTAGTGCAAAATACGATATATTATCGAAGCGTTGGCTAAAAAGTGGCTCTTTGGGTTTTGCTGAAGCGTGGGCTTGTGTGTCGTCTTTTAGGCTTGCCGGTAACGCGCTACAGCTTTGCGAAGTTGTCCGAAGGGAGAACTTTTTGCAACTGTGGTGCTGCCGCAGCACGTTGTACAGAAGGCGAGCGCAGCGAGCCTTTTGTACAACGTACAAGTATTTATGAAGAAGGGAGAATTTGGAACTCGTCCGCCCGTAGCTGGTGCTGGGTTTTGTTCCAAAGTTTAGTAACTTCTAACTGGTTCATAGTATTCCGTCCGCCGGTGCAAATGTTTGTTAATTTACTGATGCTCCATCACTTCCGTCCGCCCTCTTTTTCATAAATACAATGTTGGTGGCTGCCGCTTTTGTCCGTCCGATGATGTGTCCACATCCGGAAGTCTGTCACTCAATGTCGTAAAATGTAAAGCTTTCCTTGTGGAAAAACTCTAAATACTTAAAACGTTTTACTTTTTGTTTGACAACTCAAAAACTTCTTTTCCCAAATATGTTTTTTGCATTTCTGGTGACAAAGAATTAAACATTTCTAAAAAGTCGTTCTTTGTTAATTTATCTTGAATTGTACACAAGGTTGGTAATACTGCACCTGACGGCAAATTACCATACTTTTTTACATACGATTTCAATAAAATTACCCTGTCCTTAAATAGTTCATCTGCAATTTCTAAAAGGCTTTTACTGTTCACTGTGTCTTTTTGGGTAATCAATGATTCTGTTACTTCGTTTATCCTGTATCTAAGGTAACCTATTTTTTGGTCGTCTTTGTACCACTGTTTCCATTGTTCGTCAATGTTTGAACCTGAAATTTTTACGTTGTCGTAATTTGGGGCATCTCCCAATACACCTATTTTACGATTGTCCAAAAGAATATCGGCAAGTTTGTTGGTTTTCCCTTCGTACAAATAAGTATGCACAGCGTCATTCAATTTACCCTTTAAAATAAATTTTTCATTTTTCACTACTGTCGAATCAATTATAGGGCAAACGCATCAAAACGCTCAATCAGCATAAAATCCGATATTGCACTTC
>JBBANM010000065.1:31088-37527 GCA_040401995.1 Saprospiraceae bacterium | reverse complement strand
CGCACAAGTCTGAAATGTTAGGCTGGAGCTACCGCCTTTGGCGGTTTAGTTCAACTTAAGTACTACCACAACTAACGACTAAGTAAAACCCGCATTGCGTCTTTTACTTAGTCGTTAGTTGCGGGTATATTTGCTTTAGTTCGTATGTCATTTTCTTTCGTCTCAGGGGTTCAAAAACTTGATAATAAGCCTCATCAGCGAATATAGCAAACGATTATTTACCAAACAAGCAATCATCCATTAAATTTTCAGATCATCAATCGGGCTTTTGATTCTATTCCACCCCTTATGCGTAATGTGCGTATAGATTTCAGTGGTCTTACTGCTCTCATGGCCCAAAAGCTCTTGGATATACCTCAAGTCGACACCTTTTTCCAGCAAATGTGTCGCAAAGGAATGCCTGAGAGTATGTACAGTCGCACCAGGGTTGATCATGGCTTTCGTTTTGGCTCGAGTAAAGATTTCTTGCACACTACGTTCACTATATTGCCCTCCCGTTTGACCTTCAAAAAGCCATTCAATGGGTTGATGAATCTGAATATATTCCTGTAAAAGTGCCCAAACCTTATCCGAGAGCAGTGTGCAACGGTCTTTTTTGCCCTTGCCCCCCCTTACAAACAATCGATTTTGTTCTGGTTGCAGCTCTATTAAGCGCAAATTTATCACCTCACCCAAACGCAAACCAGCCGAATACACCAACATCAAAATACAGCGGTGTTTGAGGTTGTCCACTGCTCGGAGTAAGTAGGTCACCTCCTGCTCCGTCAGAACTTTAGGCAATTTTTGGGATTTTTTTGGCCGAAATAAATTGACTACTTTTTCTTCTTGAGCAATTACAGTACCATAAAACATCTTTATCGCACTTAGGATTTGATTTTGGTGTGATTCACTGATGTTGCGCTCTTTGATGAGCCCAAACACATATGCATCAATCTGCTTGCGGGTAATTTGGCTAGGCTTGATGTCGTCATAATGCCGGATGAACTGCCGGAAGCAGTTCTTGTAGCTCTTGATGGTGCGCCAACTATAGCGTTTGAGCATTAAGGTTTGTTCGAGAGCTGTCACGGCGGGTTCATATTTAGCAGGAATAATGGTTTCTTTGTAGGTTTTTGCCCGTGGTTCGGTGGCAGGCAAGCGCTCAGGGAGATTGTCATCGGGCGTAAATGTCCAATTCACCATGCCAGATAGATATTGTTTCACAAACCGGATCGTAAGCTGTGTGTATGGCACTTCCCAGGCAAACCAATCGGCGTTCCAGCGGCGGCCATGGATGTTTTTTACATTCGCCAAGTGAGATTCCACCAAGGTTTGGGGCAAATGCAGAAGTAGCCAGTCACTTTTTTGAGGGTGCTTATGCAAGGTGATTTTGTCAGGCAGGGTTTTCAATAACTCAAGTCTTTGGCTTTTTTCTGCGGTTTTACGCACCAACTCAATGGATATTTCATGGTTCCGGTCTATGACAAGCGCTTCCCCAAAAAAAGCCTTGCATTGTTTGGAAGTCTCTGGTGTGCGCGGCACACTCCATACTTTTTCCTCAGGATGCCACCACCATTTATTCAGGCTTTTGATAAAATCGACCCAATCCTTGCGGTTTTTAGGCACTTCCAGAAAAACACGATTGGGGATTTGTGGGGTAAAACGACATACTACTGATTCCATTTCTTTTTTTTAATAAAAATATACATCGTAATCGTCTGGTGTACAGTTTTTTGATACATTATTCGATTAAATCGTTTCTTATTCGCAAGAATCGCTTATATTTGTTTTAATCGTTTTTAATCAATTAAATGCGACTTTGATGAAAAAACAGTGCTTATCCTGTGGGCAAGAAATACAAGGAAGATCTGACAAACGCTTTTGCTCTATTGCTTGCAAGAATGCCCACAACAACGACCAGCGACGTCAAACCAAAGTGGTCACCGCCGAGATTGATGGTTTTTTGCACCATAATCGAGAAGTTTTAGCTTTATTGATGGGAGATGCCAAAAAAATAACTTTTGACCGCTTGATTTTACAGCGAGCAGGTTTCAAATTCGAATACCTTACTGGCATTTATTTCAACAAAGAAGGCAAAATGTACCGCATCATTTACGACTTTGCTTGGATGGATTTTAGCGATCAAAGTGTTTTGGTGGTTAGAAAAAAATAAACTGTCAATAGCCTAAGGAACGCAGAAAAATTAACTTCCCGATTTTGGGTTTTGAATAGGAAGTCGAACGATTCATTTCAAGGGAGCCTGCAATTCAAAAGCCTCCCAAAAAATCGGGAAGTAATTTTTTGCGTCAAACTTAGGAACGGGTGAATAATAAAGTGACCTTTTAGCCGCCGCTATTTTGCAGCCAATCAACTATCTTTTGAGGCGAAATGTAGGGCATTGTAACGAAAAAGATAGGAAGAGTGGATGTGAAATAGCAAGGATAAAGGTGTACTTTATTGTTTAACCATTTCTTAGAACTTGTAACGAAAGCGATGAGCCAAATCATGGTTATCGACACGCTTAAGTTCACTCCAACTCTTAAAAAACGCCAGTAACTCCCAAAAGGCGCTGTGTTTTTTTATCGCCCACTCTTTTCCAAACCTAAATTTCAGTCATCGACTCCCAAGCCCAGCACCAAAAACCGTTCCCTCCCACCAAACTACCCCTCCCTCATTCCTCCAACCTATATCAAAAAACTTTTTCATCCGTCCAACACAAACTGGCATGATTCTTGGCTTCCATCAATTTAGAAAATAATGAACTTTGATGGCTAAAAATTTCAAATGCCGTTCTGAACGCTGGAGTTCGTTTTTTCCCTTAGGCCTATTGTACTTCGTATGCCTGGGATTAGGCGCTATACCTGCGCTGAGCGCAACGCCTGCACTAAACTACATCGGGGAGATCCAACTGATCTTACCCAAAAGCCCCATTACCCTTTCCACCGGACCAATGGATTGTACAGGAGTAGTGCCCTGTACCCAAGAAGGTTTAGCCGCCGCCATGGGTGTTGTCATCAACAGCCCCTGTGCGCTGACCAACCTGAGCATTCGCCTCGAACGCAAAGGGCAAAACATTCAAGGGTTTGAACTCCAAACCGATCGCTGGATCCCGCAAAACAAAATTGCTAGCCGCGGCTACATCACCGGCGTAGAGATGGGCAGTTACCGCATGATCCTCAACTTGAACGACGGCTGCGGCCACCAACTACTGGATACCTTGGCGTTCCAAATGGTGGATCGCATTGCCCCGGTCATGAAATGCAAACACGGACTCAACCTGGGCTGGTCGTCGTATGCGGATCAGTCTGCTACCTACATGCGCATCGCTGCCGCCGATCTGGATGAGGGCAGCGCTGACAATTGTAGCCTCGCCTGGGTGCGCGTGCGGCGCAGCATGCCGTCTGGTTGTGCCGATTTTTTTATTGAAAAAGGTTACGACCGCAATGAAAATGGCCGTATTGAAGCCAAAATCGATGGCATCGACCTCAATGGCGACGGCGATGTCAACGATTTTGGCGAAGCCTTTGAATGGGTCAATGGCATGCTGATGACGCCGCTGCAAGATTTCATTGAGTTGTTTTGTTGCGATATTGGCGCCGTCATGACTTTTGAACTGTGGGGCGAAGACCGCCAGGGCAACCGCAATTATTGTTGGGCGGCCAAAAAACTGGAGCCCGAATGTAAAATCACCCCCAGCCTGACGATGTATGCGGATGATCCCCGCCTGAAGGTAATCGACAATGCTGAAGCCGCTGCCCGCGCCTTTGGCGATCAAATCATCTGGAATGGCATCACCTGCGCGGATCTTAAAGTGGATTACCAGGTGGTCAAAAAACTGACCTGCGGAGCGGGCATCATTGAACGCCGCTGGGGATTGCGCCAAACAAAATCGCCTTCCGATAGCAGCGCGCTATGCCAACAAACGATCGCAGTGCGTCCGCGCAGCAAGTATGTGGTGCTTTTTCCTGCTGATGTACGCGCGGAATGTGCGCCGCCACCAGTTGCCTCGATTATTGTCGATACCAGTAGCTGCGATTTGCTGGCGGTTACGGTACAGGATCAAAAAATAGCAGGAGCTGGTACCTCGTGTTACAAGATTTTTCGCACCTATACGCTGGTAAATTGGTGCGCGTATGATGAAAAATTGTGTGGTAGCATCAATGATCCCGCCAATATTTTTACCATCGAGCGGTATTGGAGCGGTTATGGGCGTTTTGCGACCTACCTGTTGGCGCAAACCGAAGGCGATGAAGGTCGCTCCGCTTTTTACCTTTCGCGCAATCAAATCCCTGGTGAAGGCAATTTGCACGATTCATTTGTAGCCGAAAACAACGACGAAAGTATCCTCCCGGTTTTTTGTCAAAAAAGTCAGCAATACTTGCAGGCTTTTCGCTACACCCAAGTCATTGATGTGGTGGATGAAACCCGCCCCGTCATCAAATCAACGGCAGTTCCGATTTTTTGTATGAATGATCCGGCGAGGTGCGTCACCGATATTCAGCTCAATTTTCGGGCTTTTGATGCTTGTCCGGGTACCTTGAAGGTGGATCTGCGTTCGGTGCAGATCGCGCTTCAAGAAACCAGGGATTCCACCCTGTATTTACCCGCCGTTTTTTTTGATCCCAATTGGAAAGCGAGTAGGGTAGGAGGGTACAAAGATTCTTTTGCGATTGCCATCAATAATTTGCCGGAAGGAACACATGATTTGTTGGTGCAGGTGGTCGATGAATGCGGCAACCGCAGTCTTCAAGCGCGTTTGCCTTTTGAGGTGAAAGATTGCAGCATTGCCCGACCCATTTGTCTCAATAGTTTGGTGGTCAATTTGGCGGCGAATCTGCGCGGAGGCGCAACCACGGTTTGGGCGACCGATTTTGTCGCTGCGCCCATTTACGACTGCAATGGGCAAGGGGCCGAAACCCAAAATGGCTTGCCAAAAATCACCCAATACTCCATCAATCGCATGGGGACGCCCAAAAATCCCAATCAGCAAAGTTTGCTGGTGGATTGCAGCACCGTAGGAACCACGATTTTGGTGGAAATCCATGCTTGGGATGCGGTGGGTAATACCGATTCATGTTTGTCTATCCTGGTCTTGGAAGACGGCAATAAAGTTTGTAATGCCGGGGGGAGTAACGAGGGAAAAATCGCTGGGGTCATCACCACCGAGTTTCAAAATCCAGTCGATGGAGTAGAGCTAAATCTTTCTGGGGGGCTGTTGGGAAAAACGCTGAGCAGCACCGCGGGGAAATATTTCTTTCCAAAATTAAAGACCAAAAGCGATTACACTGTGGTCCCTTTCTTGGATGCCGATTTGCTAAATGGCATTTCCACCCTTGATTTGGTGTTGATCCAAAACCATCTTTTTGGCGTGCAGGTCATCGATAGTCCTTATAAATTGATTGCGGCGGACATCAATAATTCCAAGTCGATCACCACGATGGATCTGGTGTTGTTGCGAAAAGTAATTTTGAACTTGACGGATCGCTTAGAGAACAACACCAGTTGGCGTTTTGTCGATGCCGATTACCGCTTCCCTAACCCCGCCAACCCTTGGCAAGAGGTTTTTCCAGAGCAAAAAAACATCCAAAATTTAGTTGACAGCGCCAGGGCCAATTTTATCGGCATCAAAATTGGCGATGTAAATGGCAATGCCAATATCCCTCCTAGTGTAGTTTCTCGACAAAGTAACGCCAAAAATTGTTGGTCGTTGCAAATCGCTGATCGCCTATTGGAGGCCAATACCCGAACCAATATTGCAATCAGGGCAAAAGATTTGGCGTCAATCATCGGGTTTCAATTTGCTTTGCAGTTGGATCCACAAAAAGTGCGTTTGTTGGGGATTGATTACGGCGGCGTGCAAGCAGAAAACATCGCCTGGTATCCCGATGAAGGGGTGGTTTTGGTCAGTTGGAACCGCCCGCCTGCAGGTGTTAATCCCGATGATGTTCTTTTTACGTTGCAATTGCGGTCTTTGGGAAGCGCTTTGCTCAGCGAAACCATTTCCCTTGCCCGGCGTTATTTGAATGGCGAGGCTTATGAGGAAAATGGAGCCAAGTTAGAGGTAGGATTGAGTTTTTTGCCCAATACTATTTTGGAAAAAAAATCAGCTTTGATCGACAACTTCCCCAATCCTTTTCACGATCAAACCCAGATTCGGTTTTTTCTTCCTGAACCTGGCGAAGTGCGGTTGACCCTGCGCGATGCCAATGGAAAAACATGGTTGCAAACCCGTGTTTCTGGGGTGAAAGATTGGAATCAGATCGTGGTAAAACCGGTTGCCAACTGGCCAACTGGTATTTTGTATTACACCTTGGAGACACCGTTTTTTAACGAAACCTCCAAAATGATATACGTTGGGAGTAAGTAAATAATTGATGTTGAGCACGATGTGGTAGAGACGCATTGGAATGCGTCTCTACGTGACAGATGCCTTACCCACAATGTCATATTTTGAGAAAACATA
>JBBANM010000065.1:0-30988 GCA_040401995.1 Saprospiraceae bacterium | reverse complement strand
AATAATTGAGGTTGAGCACGATGTTGTAGAGACGCATTGCAATGCGTCTCTACGGGGTCAGTACTTTACCACAATTTCATATTTTAAGGTAACATAAATAATTGAGGTTGAGCACGATGTTGTAGAGACGCATTGCAATGCGTCTCTACGGTACAGGAGCCTTACCCCCAATGTCATATTTTGAGAAAACGTAAATACTTGAGGTTAAGCACGATGTTGTAGAGACGCATTGCAATGCGTCTCTACGGGGTCCGTGCTTTACCACAATTTCATATTTTGAGAAAACATAAATGATTGAGGTTGAGCACGATGTTGTAGAGACGCATTGCAATGCGTCTCTAAGGTACCGTAGCCTTACCACCCATTTTGTCATCCATTAAATTGATTTAGCGAATTTTCGCTAAATGCCTTGTTGCTTGCTATTTTTTTTCTATCTTTGGCCAGCTTTTACGTATTTTATAGAGTCAGTTCTAAAAATAATTCGAATGAAAATATTGGTTTGTGTAAGCAAAACGCCGGATACCACCACCAAAATCGCTTTTAATGGTGCGGGTACCGAGTTGGATACCAATGGCGTCCAGTACATCATGAATCCTTATGACGAGTGGTATGCTTTGGTACGCGCTCTGGAGCTCAAAGAAGCCCTAGGCGGAAGCGTAACCATTATTAACGTTGGTTCAGATGCCAATGACACCGTTATTCGCAAAGGATTGGCCATTGGCGCCGATGATGCCGTGCGCATCAACATCGATCCCAAAAGCGCCATTCAAGTGGCTGCGCAGATTGCCGCTCATGCGAAGCAAGAAAATTACGATTTGATCCTTACCGGTAAAGAAACCATCGACTACAACGGCTCGGAAATTGGCAGCATGATTGCGGAATACTTGGATTTGCCTTTTGTATCGTACGCCAGCAAATTGGACATGAACGAAAACGTAGCCCACATTGAGCGCGATATCGAGGGTGGGGTAGAAGAGGTAGAAGTGGCTTTGCCCGCGGTTATTTCAGCAGCAAAAGGCTTGGCCGAACAGCGTATCCCCAACATGAAGGGCATCATGATGGCCAAAAGCAAGCCTTTAAAAGTAGCCGAACCCGTTGCCAACGATGATTTAGCAGTGGTGGTCAGCTTTACCTTGCCGCCGGCAAAATCATCGGTAAAAATGATTGCTCCTGAGAACATGGATGAACTGGTACGTTTGCTCCACGAAGAGGCTAAGGTGATCTAATTTTCCCATTACTTACTACAAACTGAAATCAATATGGTACTCATATTTGCCGATAATCAAAAAGGGCATTTCAAAAAATCAGCTTTCGAAGCCGTTACTTATGGCGCACACATCGCGCAAGCATTGGGCACGGAAGCTGCTGCGTTGGTACTTGGTACCGTTAATAGCGCAGAAGAATTGGGCGTCTACGGCGCAGCCAAAGTATACCACGTCGCCGACGCCAGCTTGGATCAATTCGACAGCCAGGTTTACACGGCAGTGATCGCGGCTGCGGCGCAACAATTGGGCGCAACGGTAGTGATTCTTAACCATTCTTCAACTGGTAAAGCGCTTTTGGGGCGTTTGGCAGTGCGATTGCAAGCGGGTTCAGTAGCTGGTGTCAACAGCCTCCCCGATTTAAGCGCCGGATTTAAAGTAAAAAAAGGTGTTTTCTCCGGCAAAGCCATTGCCGAGTATGAAATCACCTCACCGATAAAGGTTTTGTCGTTGATGGGCAATTCCCTGCAGCCAGCAGCTATTGGTTCGCCAGCAACGGTGGAAGTTTTAAATGTAGTTGTTCCGGTTTCTAAAGTTACGGTAAAAGCGGTCCATCGGGTAGAAGGTGTTGTTCCACTTCCTGAAGCTGAGTTGGTGGTTTCTGCTGGTCGCGGTTTGAAAGGGCCAGAAAACTGGGGTATTGTGGAAGATCTTGCCGCTGCGCTAGGTGCTACTACTGCCTGTTCGCGCCCAGTTGCTGATGTGGGTTGGCGCCCGCACCACGAGCACGTAGGACAAACCGGTATCGCCATTCGTCCAAACTTGTATATTGCTTTGGGTATTTCCGGTGCTATCCAGCATTTGGCGGGGGTGAACAACTCTAAAATCATCGTGGTGGTCAACAAGGATCCTGAAGCGCCTTTTTTCAAGGCTGCGGATTATGGGGTAGTTGGCGATGTTTTTGACGTGATTCCACGTTTGACGGAAGCGGTGAAAAAATACAAACACGGTTAATTCAACCTTGTGTCGATAAACAGAAAACCAACGATCCGTCAGCTTAGCTGGCGGGTCGTTGTTTTTTTTTCAAAGGGTAGCCAGCGGTAATGTGTAGTTTACGTTGCGGGGCGCTGCCCCTTTAGCGACTTACTTAACCATTTTCTACAGACGTTTGGCGGCGCTGCCGCTGATCGTAAACCTCTAATGTTCATCAATAAGTCAGCCAATTTTTAGTTGGAAAAAGAGTGATTTATCGTGCCTTCCCCCAATTTTGACTTTTTGCCGCAGCTTAAAATTTGTCGACTTGAGCGGAATAAACCAGTCTTTAGTAACTATCCAGGCGCTATTTTATTCCTGAAGGGAATGTATATTTATAGCATGGTCTAGGGGCCTTTTTTCAAAATCCCGAAGGGATTATATGTTTATCCTGGACATATAAACATATAATCCCTTCAGGATTTGGGCAATACTGTTGCTACATGCTATAAACATACATTCCCTTCGGGAATTTTGAGGTCGGCTGGATAATTACAGTTTTTTGTTTCACAAAATAATTTACCCATTTGATTATCAAAAAAATAGCGATTTTCCTCCATTACAGTTTAGAATTCCCTTTTTCTTTACCAAAAAAGATGTACCTTTGCCCCCGCTGTAACTGATTTTCGTAATCACTAACGGTTAAAACATCCAAAAAGCATGTCATATTTAACTAAAGAGAAAAAAGCTGAGCTCTTTCAAGAGCATGGCGGAGCAGCCGTTAACACCGGCTCAACCGAGGGGCAGGTTGCATTGTTTACATTCCGCATCCAAGAGCTATCTAAGCACTTGCAGCTGAACCGTAAAGACCACGCATGTCGTCGTACATTGTTGATGTTGGTAGGTAAGAGAAAAAGACTCTTGCAATATTTGTCAGATAAAGACATTACCAAATATCGTGAGTTAATCGAGAAATTGGGAATCAGAAAGTAATTCCCGAGCCTAAGGAAGCGTTTCAGACCGGAACGCTTCCTTTTGTTTTTTTGGATAAAAAAGGAAATCACCGACTTTTCACCCAGCAGAGACCAGATCCTTTTCGGCAATTAACCTCCTCGGTATCTTTACCTGCTGCTCCAAGCCTTGTGGATTTTTCCTCCAACCGTCTGCCGTTGTCCTTTCTCTACTACAGCAGGCGTCATTATTTCGGAATCAAGATGGAATAGATATTTAGAAGTTTTCAAAAGCGATCTTTTTTATGGGACTACAGATTCCAATTACCACGTCCTTCAACCTTCCTGATGGCAGAACCGTAACTTTAGAAACCGGGAAACTAGCTTCCCAAGCCGATGGTTCGGCGGTGGTTCGAGTTGGGGATACCATGATTTTTGCCACTGTTGTCTCCGACAAGGAGATTCGGGAAAACATTGATTTTTTCCCGCTTTCGGTTGATTATCAAGAAAAATTTGCTGCAGCTGGCCGTGTGCCAGGCAATTTCTTTCGTCGCGAAGCGCGTCTTTCCGACTCAGAAATTCTGATTTCACGTTTGGTCGACCGGGCCATTCGTCCACTTTTTCCTGATACTTACCAGAATGATACCCAGGTGATCATCAACCTTATCTCTGGGGAAAAGGAAACTATACCTGATGCTTTTGTGGCATTAGCGGCTTCAACCGCTCTTTCTGTTTCCAACATTCCTTTCCAGGGACCTATTTCCGAGGTTCGCGTAGCGCGCATCGACGGCGAATACGTCATCAACCCGCAACGGACAGAATTGGCTAAGGCCGATATGGACTTTATCGTAGCGGCTAGTATGGACGTTATTGTGATGGTAGAAGGCGAAGGCAATGAAATTGCTGAACCTGACTTGGTAGAAGCCATCCGCATTGCGCATGAAGCCATCAAAGTACAATGTCAGGCTCAAATTGACCTAGCTCAATTAGTAGGCGATAAAGCATTGATCAAACGCGATGTGATCGTTCTTCCCGAAGATGAAGAAGTAAAAACTAAATTGGGCGAACTGATAACTGAACAGATCAAAGAGGTAGCTCGTGGCGCCCTCGACAAGCAAGTTCGGAAAAAACGTTTTGACGAGATCAAAAAAACCGCTGAAGAGGCGCTTAAAGCCGCTTTTGGCGAAGAGGCTTGGCCAGCGAAGAAACCTTTCTTCAAGCGTTACTTTGACGGATTCAAGAAAAAATTAATCCGCGATGTCATCCTTGACGATAAAATTCGCTTGGATGGCCGTAAATATGATGAGATCCGCTACATCTGGTCGGAAGTAGGTTACCTGCCTTCTACCCACGGTTCGGCGATCTTCACTCGTGGTGAAACGCAGTCATTGACCTCATTGACCTTGGGCACCAAGCTCGACGAAATGATGGTGGACAATGCCCTGAATTTCCACTTCGATAAATTCATCTTGCACTACAACTTCCCCGCATTTTCAGTAGGGGAAGTAAGACCCAACCGCGGCCCTGGTCGTCGGGAGGTAGGGCACGCCAACTTGGCGGCACGCTCCTTGCGTAAAGTATTGCCAAAAGATACGGGCTACACCATTCGTATTGTATCGGATATTCTGGAATCCAACGGTTCATCTTCAATGGCCACGGTTTGCGCCGGTACAATGGCTTTGATGGATGGCGGTATCAAAATTTCGGCGCCTGTATCGGGTATCGCGATGGGATTGATCAAAGAAGGCGATCGCGTAGCGGTCATCAGCGACATCCTGGGCGATGAAGATGCTTTGGGTGATATGGACTTCAAAGTAACCGGTACCGAAAAAGGAATTACCGGTTGCCAGATGGACATCAAAATCGATGGTTTGCCTTACGAACTTTTGGAACAAGCGTTGGAACAGGCTCGTCGTGGCCGTCTCCACATTCTTGACAAAATGAAGGAAACCATCGCCGAGCCACGCGAAGATTACAAACCACACGCACCGCGTATCGTGGAATTGATCATCGAAAAAAGCTTCATTGGCGCTGTGATCGGACCGGGCGGAAAAGTCATCCAAGAGATGCAAGCCGAAACGGGTACCATCATCAACATCGAAGAAGTTGGCGATAAAGGGGTCATCAACATCGCTTCTTCTAACAAAGAATCGATTGATAAGGCCATCGAGCGCATCAATAAAATTGTATTTGTTCCACAAGTGGGCGATGTTTACCGCGCAGTGGTAAAAACTGTAATGCCTTATGGGGTATTTGTGGATTTCCAAGGCAAAAGCGGTTTGTTGCACGTATCGGAAATTTCGCATTCGCGCATCGATAACGTGGAAGAATACTTCAAAGAAGGCGACGAAGTCAAAATTCAGTTGATCGAAATCGACAAAAAGACCGGTAAATTCCGCGTTTCGCGCAAAGCCTTGTTGCCAAAACCTGCTCGCAATGCCGATGGCAGCGAAGGCAGCGATGACGACAACAATGATGGTGGCGATGACAGCCGTCCACCGCGTCGTGACGATGATCGCGGACCACGTCGCGATGACCGCGGTGGTGATGGCGGAAGACGTGATGATCGTGGCCCACGCCGCGACGATCGCAATCGCCGTTAATAACTGGTCTAGCAATAGATAGGAATTGGGTGAGCACTTAGTGTTTAACCGTTCCTAAGAACTAAAGTCCTGAATGTTTTTGCACAATTCTGCGAAATCGTTCAGGACTTTTTTCGTTTATATGGTGGGTTTTTTCTCTTGATTCACGTTTTATTAGGATCATAAGGAACGCAGAAAAATTAACTTCCCGATTTTGGGTTTTGAATAGGAAGTTGAACGGTTCATTTCAAGTGAGCTTCCTATTTAAAAGCCTCCCAAAAATCGGGAAGTAATTTTTTGCGTCAAACTAAATTACGTTCAAAACAAAAAAATAGTGCTTATCAGAATTTTTCTCGAAAAAATCAAGTATCTTTTCTTTTTTGAAACTATTTTTTAGGCTTGAGCGTATAGTGTAAGGTACTAACCCAAGAAACGATTTAAACTGTTTTATTATGCGTCAGTTAAAAATTACCAATAAAATTACAGCTAGGGAAAGCCTTGCGCTTGATAAGTATTTGAACGACATCGGCAAGATTTCCATGCTAACCGCCGACGAAGAAGCAGATATGGCGCGTCGCATTCGTCAAGGTGATCAAGATGCATTGGACAAACTCACCAAAGCCAATTTGCGTTTCGTTGTTTCCGTCGCCAAACAATACCAAAATCAAGGCTTATCGCTAAGTGACCTTATCAATGAAGGCAACGTAGGTTTGATGAAAGCGGCAAAACGTTTTGATGAAACCAAAGGCTTTAAGTTCATCTCTTACGCCGTATGGTGGATTCGCCAATCCATCCTTCAGGCCATCGTTGAATATTCGCGCATTGTTCGTTTGCCTTTGAATAAGGTAGGTTCCTACAACAAAGTAAACGAAGCATATCTTTCTTTCTTTCAAACGTTTGAGCGTGAACCCAGCAACGAAGAGTTGGCGGAAGTACTCGAAATGACGCCAAAAGAAGTGGGCAACATGCTTAAAGGCAATGGTCGTCACGTATCCGTTGATGCGCCCTTGAGCGGCGAGGAAGGCGATTCAACCATGTTGGATGTCATCTCTAGCGATGACACCTCAACTCCTGACGCCCGTTTGATGGAGCAATCGCTCAAAGAAGAAGTAAAGCAAGGTCTTTCGATCCTTTCCCTACGCGAAATTGAAGTGCTGTCGGCTTATTATGGACTCGATGGTACCAAACCGCTTACTTTGGAAGAGATCGGCGATTTGTTTGGATTGACCCGCGAACGGGTTCGCCAAATTAAAGAACGTGCCATCCGAAGATTGCGCAAATCCTACAACCGCAACGCCTTGAAGTCTTACTTGGGCTAGCAAATAAACATTTTTTAAAAAAAACGGGTTCACTAGTCTGCTAATGAACCCGTTTTTGTTTGTATGAAATGAATTAGGGGATTATGAACGGTGGTTTTCAAAAGTTGCGCCGTTGCTAGCTCGAATTTATATTGTATAAACGGATGATGTTAAGCTCAATACTTGGAGGCTGTATTACGGCGAGTATCATTCAAGTTGTTCCCGTCGTCCCCATCGGGACGGCATCTTTGTAGAAAACGAATGTCACGCTTGAGGGTGTACCGTTCCATCGGAACGGTATCTTGAACCTTAAGATACCGTTCCGATGGAACGGTAAGCACGGGGCTCCATGATATGCTACAAAGATATTATTCCTACGGAACAGGGGGCTGCATCCAAAAATGGTCATAATTATAAACCAATCAGACAGTTATCCTTGTAGAAAGCGAAATTCACAATTTGAGCTGTTGAGCATAAAACGACATTTCAACCTCCGAATTCACATTTTTATTCTAACCACGTTAATTGATTTACCCGTGATGTTTTTCCGACCTTTTTATTTGTACTTGTTTTTTTTCCTTTCAACACTCATTGCTTGCCGTCAATCATCTGAGGCAACTGAGGATTCAAAACTTCCAAGTTCCGCCATAAGAATCAACAAACCGTTTTGGCGCTTAAGAACAGCGCCAGGTAGTTTGGGTAAGGTAATCCGAGAGCTTGAACCCGGCGAGGTGATTCAGGATCTAGGGGAAGTAACCGACTATTTTACGCCATTGACCATTCAGGATAAAACTTATCACGAACCTTGGCTAAAAGTACAAACCCAAAAAGGCGAAATAGGCTGGATTTATGGTGCTGTTTTGAATTTTGAGCAAACTGGTAGTCAAGCCCAAGCGCAAGTCTTGCAAGAAAAAAGATTTCAGTCGCTCTTTGGCGCCGCACACGCCCGCAGCATGCGCGCCTACATGGAATCATGGGGACAAGTGCGTACCGCCCAGCAATTAGCGCGAGTTTACCGCCGGGGCCATGCTTTTTGTGATTCCTTATCCCATATCCTGGAAACCAAAGTTCAGGTAGGCGACGCAGCCCCTTCAACGGATCTTTTTTGGTTGGGGCAAATGACGCCGGGGTTTATTCCGCAATTGGTTGCAGAAGGTACAACCTATCACCTTTTTGCCGACTATCGAAAATTTTGGCAAAAAGCCCGCGCCACTTCTTCTAAAGAGGACGACGCATTTTTAGGGCTTTGTGTAACCCTTTTTCCCGAAGACAGCATTGAATATTTTTTTCCCGCCTATTTTTTACAGACAACGGATTACGGCGGTAGCAGCTTGCTGGGGCGAGGTCTCCACCGCCAAGTGTTAACCATAGCCGATAGTTTGCTTATTCATGCGCCATTGTTTAGTGCGGAACTGAAAGCCATAAAAGACGGGGTGATCAACGATATTACCAACGCCAATACGACCTATTGGGAACAAGCGGATAAAATTCTTGCAGAATTAATAGAAATCGTTCGCTTAGATTTGGCTATATTGTCTAAAGCGGATAACATTGCACTGAAATCGCGTTTGGAACAATTTAAGCAACCGGCAAAATATGGCATTAGAGTCAATGTGCAATCTGGCCGCGAGTAATAGTGCGAAATCTAATTTTTTGGATCAAAGAAGAACACAAACTGAACTTATTCAGTTTTTTATATCAAACAAGCTTACTTCGAATGGGAATTTTTGCCTTATCCGCTTTGATGGTTGCCGGCGCCGGCTTCTACCTGTTTTCTCAGAGTTTTCCAAATTTCAAACCTGGGAACAATAAAATCCAACAAGATTTAAAGGTCATGCGGGAGGAAGTGCTCAAAAATCTGCCAGACCTAATTCCTTTGAAAATAGAGGATGTGGAGCAACTATCGAGCCGAGAAATGGACAAAAGCCTCAAAAAAGGATTTGTCATCAACCGCAAAGGGATTTTTATTACCATTTTTGACGAACCGGCAATCGCTTTTTATCGGCGTACCTATCTTTCCAATTCCCGCGATGCGTTACTTTTTGCCAAATCCGCCAAACATGAATTCAATTTTTGGATTCGCGGCGCCGAAGTTCAAATGGCAGTTGACAACCAACCGCTTGGCGTATACAATGACGAAACGGGCGTATTGATTGGCAATCGCAGCCAGAAAATGATTGCCCAGCTCGATAAAACCCAGGAAAAAATGGCCTTGGTGGTACAAGGAAGAGCAGTTGGTACCATGGGGAAATACCGACCAGGCATCAAAGATACCCTCAGTCAGCGGGTTTTTGAATTTGTAAAAAACGATGTAACCGCTGAAGAAGAAGCTATTTTGTTGGCCATTGGCATCTATGAAATGGTAGATCGGAGTTGAGCCAACGTGAATGCATAAATTGATGTCTTTTGTCCCAATACTCAAAGGAACGGGTGAATAATAAGTGCTTGCTTTAACCGCCGCTATTTTGCTGCCAATCAACTATCTTTTGAGGCGCAATGTGGGACATTGTAACGAAAAAGATAGGAAGAGTGGCAGTAAAAGAGCAAGGCAAAAGTGAACACTTATTGTTTAACCGTTCCTAAAGCTTTATCGATCATGAAAACAATAATCACTTTTCTTTTTTTGTGTTTGACAGTGTCCGTTTTTGCCCAAAAAACAAAACCTACGCCGCAACAGGAGGATCCGTTCTTTGGCCAGTTTAAGGCCATGCAAAAACAAATGGAGCAGCTATTGAAGGCGATGCCTTTTGATCAAAATCATTCCGGGTTTTATTGGGATACCACTATTGTTCAACAGTTTCCATCAGGTATGTCTCTTGATACCGGGATGATTCACCAGCTTATACCCGGAGGCGGGATGATGCAATTGGATAGCATGTCGAATCTTGACATGAACTTATTTCCATCCGAATTGCGACAAATGATGAATCAAATGATGCAGCAGTTCAATGGCTCGGATGGCGGCGGCCAATCTTTTCATTTATTTGGTATGCCTTCAAATCCTACCGATCCCAATGCCCCGCGTGACCCCAACCTAAAAAGGATCACTCCAGCTCCTCCTGCAACCAAATCCAAGAAAAAGACGTACACAATGTAATTCTGGCAATTCAAGCTTTAGCCTGTGTTTGGTGGTCTACACCCAACACACGCTAATTCAGTAGTTTTAGAAAAATTTGAATATTTGGCCATCGGAAATACCTGGAATTCAAGGCTAGGTAAAGTCATAGTTCTTTCTTTTCTTTGCTGGTAAGCAATTGTTTTTTCTAAGAGTGTGTTTGGATTTTTTATTCGCGCTGCAAATGGTCAAAATCCCCCCCAACTTCGTTGCGAAAATACTCATGTAGCGCTGCTACACTCCGTTTTTCGCGCCTCGTTGGTGCAAATTTTGACTCATTTTCGCCTGCGAACTAAAAATCCAAACACACTCTAAACCATTGCTGGAATGGATTGTTAGCGCTGTAGTGTTGAATACAAATGTGAGTGCCATGAGTTTAGTCAAAAAAGTCAATCTGATCATTTATCGATTTAGAGAACGGGGTTTAGAGGTGTTTATGGTCAATCCGACTGAAGACGACTTGTGGGAAATTCCGCAGGGAAAGGCTTCTGAAGAAAAAGCACAAACGCTCATGCAAACGGATCGTTTGATTGAACTGGATCCGGTACAAAAAGAAAATGGCCATACTGAAGAAGGCTGGGCTGTGGAAGGCGAATGGCACGATATTCCTTCGCTCAAGCACATGCTCTACGAAGACGCGGTTTACATGAGTGAAAAACTCAAAAACCTCGATAAAGGCACCTTCGTTTCGGTAAAAGAAGCTTTGAAAAAAGCCTTACCTCACCAGTATAAGTTTCTCAAAGAACTCAAGGATATTTTACGGGATCGCAATTCAGTGAAAGACATTTAAGTAACGGGAGTTCTGAGATGGAATCTAATCAGTTGCTATAGCATACCCAATCGTGCCGCCGCTACGCGGCTAGAAAGGGATAATTGCCCTAATTTTCTATAAACGGAACTAGGGCTAGCGCCCTTTGGTCGCATCAAAGCCACGCTAGTGGCGATGCCGTCTATAGAAAATGGTCAAAATATAGTACCAAGTCGCGCTAGCCACGGCACGAACATTGATTCATACAATCGATAATCTCCGAATTTACCGTAAATAGCAAGGTTTCACAAGATTTTACTCCACTTCCAAAAGTCCGATTTGGACATTCCATAAACCGGCATAGACTCCATCCTTTTGGATCAACTCATCGTGGCTGCCAGTTTCCGCTATTTTACCACCCTTGATGACAAAAATGTTATCGGCATTGCGGATTGTACTCAGACGGTGGGCAATAATAATGGCGGTTTTATTGCGCGTCAATTCGCGTAAACTTTCCTGTATGGCTCGTTCGGTTTCCGTATCAACGGCGCTGGTGGCCTCATCCAAAATCAAAATAGGGGCATTTTTCAAAATGGCGCGGGCAATACTCAATCGTTGCCTTTGTCCGCCCGATAGTTTGATGCCGCGTTCCCCAATCAATGCATCGTATTGTTGAGGCAATTGCAGTATAAAATTATGCAATTGCGCCTGTTTCGCTGCCGCAAATATAGCGGCGTCATCGGCGTCAGGTACGCCATAAGCAATGTTTTCCCGAATCGTTCCGTGAAACAAATAGACTTCTTGAGTTACCAGCCCAATATTTCGCCGCAACTCCTGAAGTTCTACCTCCCGAATGTCGATGCCATTCAATAAAATCGCGCCACTGGATACATCATAAAGCCGTAGCAGCAATTTGATGAGGGTCGTTTTTCCCCCTCCAGTTGGTCCGGCGATACCGATTGTTTGACCGGCGGGTATTTCAAGCGAAATGTCATCTAGTACCAGCCGATCAGGGCTGTAGCCAAAACGGACATTTTTTAAGCTGATCTGTCCAACATTTGCTGGCAAATGAATGGGATGATCGGGGTTGAGAATGGTATTGGGCGCATCCAGTATGCCAAAAATACGCCGCGAAGCAGCCCGTGCCCGCTCATAGTCGTCAAAAATTGAACCCAATCGGGTTATCGGCCATAACAAACGCTCGGTCATCATGGCAAAAAACGCCAAATCTCCAATGCTAAACCGCTGCGGTGTATGGATGGCCCAATAGGCGCCAATCATCAAGGCAGCAGCAAAACCAACACAAATCAAAATACGGATCAAAGGGATATAAACGGAGCTCCAGCGAATGGCTTTGAAATTGGCGTCGCGATAAACTAAGGATGCTTGTCGAACACGTTCGGCCTCAAAGGTTTCCGTTACAAAACTTTTAATCACCAAAATACCGCCTAAGTTGTTTTCCAAACGCGAGTTGAGCGCGCCAACGCTATCGCGAACCTGTTTGTAAAACGGTGCAATTTTTCTTTGGTAATAAAAACTGCCTAAGATCATAAAGGGAATAGGCGTCATGGTAATCAATCCCAGTTTCCAGGATATACTGATCATCGAGGCGCCCGCTACCAATACCAAGATAAACAAATGGATCAGTTCAGTGAAAACGCCGTTGAGAAAACGCTCCAATTGGTTGATGTCGTCATTGAGAGTAGATAGGAGGTTGCCAGTGCGTTGTTCTTCAAAAAAGGCCATTTCGCGGTCTTGTAGGTGCGTATAGGCGTCTACCCGCAGGTCGTGTTGGGTACGTTGAGCCAAGCGCATGAACCCACTTTTATACAACCATTCAAAGAGGCTTTCAAAACTAAAAATAATGAAAGTAAGCAAGGCTATGGCGATCGCTGCGGGCCAAGGTTGGTAAATCCCCATCACACGACCCATCCAATGTGGCACATGACCGCCAGCACTATCCAGGATCCACCCGGTGAGAAAAGGCGGCATCAAGTCAAAAATCTTATTCAATACTGCCGCAGCTGCAGCCAGCCATAAACTGGTGCTGTAGCGTTGTAAATAACGAAAAAGCCTAGACATTGGGCGATCGGGAGTCGTCATGCTTTCAAAATCAAACAATGAATAATTTCCGAGCTAATGAAATGAAAAAACGGATCTATTGGGATCGTTTACGCAATTCAAAAGCCTGGCTTCGACACCATGCAAGATAATCCTTTAGGGCTAATTTGGTTTGGAAGAGATTTTTTTGAAAATCCGCCTTCGCCTTGGTTGACCATTCGGTGGGGGGCAAAGTTTTAGCAATATCCTGATCCAAAAAAACAACAGCTTGAATATGCCCTTCTACCGCAGCGCTACAAAGGGTTGGATCGGTTGGGTGAAGGTTTAGCTTCGCCTGGCCGTAATAAGCTTCGGACAATGGAAGTAAAGGGGCGATGGTTTGCAGTTTTTGATCCATTGCACCGCCAGCTTGCACCAATTTCGCTTTTAATCGAGCTGAGAAATCGTAAAAGCTGGGATCCTTTTGCAGGCGTTCCAAGGTATTACGGGCTTCAGTCAGGATGTTCCGTAAGGCGGCTTCATCTTTTCGCAGCTTGATCGCTAATGGCTTGCCCTGAAAAGAGTTCAAGGTGTTCAAGCTTTTATTGATCACCAGAGTAGCATCGTTAATTTCCGAAACAGAGAGTAGCTCCGGCCATTCCTTGGTAGTATAGGCTGTTTTTTGCCAATTCTTTTTGATTGACCCAGCGGCGATTTGATATTGTTGATCGGGGGTACAGGCTGAAAAAATGAACAGCAAAGAAAAAAATATTGGCCAGTAGAACCTCAGCGAAGTAACGATGGGGGAAAACATAGCGCGAGTAGGTATCGTATTTTCCATTTCAAGCGTAATCAACTTTTACCTTTTTTCTAAATGGAGACTGATGCGTTCATGAATCAAAGATAGTGCCATTAGCAACTGCTCTGTTTCGGAAAGATTGGTATTGTCGATGACCACGCTATCTTCTGCTTTCATCAGTGGGCTATCGGAGCGGGTGGAATCAATGTAATCGCGGGTAAAAAGATTTTGGCGAATATCTTGGATCGGAATTAGCTTACCTTGACTTTTAAGCTGCAGATGACGTCGGTTGACGCGTTCTTCCACGCTTGCCGTTAGAAAAATCTTCAGCGCTGCCTGTGGGAAAACAACAGTTCCTATGTCTCGACCATCCATGACAACGCCTACGCCTTGCGCTAAATTTCGTTGTTGGCGCACCATAGCACGTCGCACTTCAACGTTAGTCGCCACTTGACTTACCCGCCCAGCTACATCCATTTCCCGGATGCGGTGTTCAACGTCCTCGCCATTTAAGATGGTATGAATGCCTTCTGCACTGCGTACAAAAGAAATGTGGATGTCCTGAAGGGCATTATGGGCTGCGGGGAGATCAAGCGGATCGATGGCATGGGACAAGAAATACAAAGTCACAGCGCGATACATGGCACCAGAATCAATGTAAATGTAACCAAGTGTTTGAGCGATAGCTTTGGCCAGCGTACTTTTTCCACAAGAGGAATAGCCGTCGATGGCAATTTGGATGGTTGATTTCACGAGGTCTCAATTTGCCTCAAAACATAAAAAAACAAGAGCCTTGCACTGCAAAGTCCTTGTTCTTTTTTGAATCAGCGGGCATGAAAGTACATCAATACTCGTCCTCGTTGAAAAGAAAATCATCTTTACGAGGATAGTCGGGCCAAATATCTTCAATGCTTTCATAAGGTTCTCCATCATCCTCCATTTCTTGAAGGTTTTCAATTACTTCAACGGGAGAGCCAGAGCGAATTGCATAATCGACTAATTCATCACGAGTCGCAGGCCATGGCGCTTCTTCAAGATGGTAAGCAAGTTCTAATGTCCAGTACATAGGCAAAAACTAATATTTGATTAACGCGATCTGCGTTGTTTATTCCAAAATAAAAAAAAGCAGCTGTAAGAATCAATCCATTTAGCTAAAATGGAAACCCAATTTCACAAGATATGGCTCTAAACTCAACGCAGAACCAAGTTATTGTTTAAACATTAGGATGATTCTAAAGGTTGCTTGCCTCTTTCGTTACAATATTTCCAAAATTGCTCAATTTTTGGCAAAAAAAGAAACCCAGATCAAAATAAAAACAACATTCGAAGGATCTTCTAATGGTAAGACCCGATCACTTGATATTTTTGTCCGATAAATTCTTCTGGTATACTCCCTATTTCCGAAGAATTGGAAGGCCCAGTAGGATCACAAACAAAGTAGTTTTTTCCTTGATAAACAATGGGGTCGCCATCGTAATTGGGCAATGCAACGGCCACGGTGAGATGATCCGGAAAAGCCACGATGATCATCGGCAAATGAAGTAGTTCCTTGACTAAAGCGTAAAAAAGTGCAGAACGGTCTTCGCAATCTGAATAAGGATAATGCAGCACTTCATCTGGGATCATGGGTTTACTTTTATTGAAATATTCCTTGTCTTCTTTGTAGCGAAATGCCGATCGTGTAAGCGAAACCAAGATTTCAATAGCTTGTATAGGTGTCTTGTCTTTCAGAATGGCTTGTAATTGGGGCAATAATGAATGAGACAAAGTAGGTGATAGGGGCGCCTCCAAGTATTCTTGTTCTGCGATGATGGGGTAGCGTTCCATGATGCGGGTGAGGTTGCGATCGCTTTCTACCTGAAATTTGAACAAAGTACCTTGCCAAGCAAACGCTAACTGTCGAGTTTCCAATTGAGGCGTTAGGGAGGGCAGTGTTCTCATTTTAAAGGAAAATGGTTCGCCGTTGGGGTGGGGAGCAAAATCAAGTAAAAAAACGCCCTCTTCATCTGATTTTGGCGCATGGATATTGGTAAGATTGACGTAGGTGCGGCCAGCATCTTCAATCAAAGGCGCTTCAAAAACCTCTTCCAAACTGTAGACGCAAACATATACGTTTTGCTCGCGAAAAGTAAGTCGAGTATCAAAACCACTTTGCGACAGTAAAAACCAGCAAAGCAATTCTTTTTCGCTGGCTGTTCTATTTTCTAAGATATGTGACACTGTAGCCCGAATGAGTTCGAAATACAACCAATCATTCAAGACTAAGTGCAATTTCTTGGATTTCAAATCAGCCAAAAGCACATGGTAATTGGTTTGCATCAGGGCACGATAATATGCACGCAAGCTTCTGCCTTCGATTAAAGGACGACGGAGAGAAAATAGATCGTTATTAAAACCAACGGAGAGTTTTTCTCCATAAAAACTGACTTCTACTGTTTGTACCTCAGCTGCCAACTTGGTAGCAACTGATCCAACCAGTAGAACGCACAGCAAATAGGAGAAAAACTGCATACCTAAGACCTAAAGGATGAGCATCGCATCGCCGTAGCTGCAAAAGTTGTATTCTTCTTTTATGGCTTCTTCATAAGCTGCCATAACCAAATCAAACCCGCCAAAAGCGCAAATCATGATCAACAAACTTGACTTGGGCATGTGAAAATTGGTTACCATTCGGGTAGCAATATGGAAATCATAAGGCGGATAAATGAACTTGTTGGTCCATCCTTCAGCGGCTTTCAAATACCCATCAGCTGAAACGGCCGACTCTATGGCTCGCATAGAGGTTGTCCCAATGGCACAAATGTTGCGGTTATCGGCTTTTGCTTTATTTACTTGATCTACCGTTTGTTGAGTGATGCGGAAAAATTCAGCATCCATCTTATGTTTAGACAAGTCTTCCACATCAATACTACGGAAAGTTCCCAAACCGACATGAAGAGTCAATTCAGCAAATTCTATACCTTTGATTTCCAGACGCTTGAGTAGTTCGCGACTAAAGTGTAATCCGGCCGTAGGCGCAGCAACGGCACCCACTTCGGTAGAATAAACCGTTTGGTAGCGTTCCCGGTCAATGTCTTCAGCCGGGCGAGTGATGTATTTGGGCAATGGTGTATTGCCCAACATATTGAGCTCTTTTTGGAACTCATCATCCGAACCGTCGTAAAGAAACCGAATAGTACGGCCACGGGAAGTTGTATTATCCACTACTTCAGCTACGAGGATATCGTTATCGCTTTCGTCGCTAAAGTAGAGTTTATTGCCTACGCGAATTTTACGTGCAGGATCTACCAGCACATCCCATAAGCGGGCTTCGTTGTTCAATTCACGCAATAAAAACACCTCGATTTTAGCGCCAGTCTTTTCTTTACGACCGTAAAGACGAGCTGGAAACACGCGGGTATTGTTGCGTACCATTACATCGCCGTCGTCAAAGTACTCAAGAATGTCTTTGAAGACTCGGTGTTCAATTTTATTGGTATCCCGATGCACCACCATTAACCGAGATTGATCCCGGTTTTCAGCAGGGTATTGAGCAACTAATTTTTTAGGAAGTTCAAAAGAAAATTGAGAGAGTTTCGTCCTCATTCGTGCAAATAAGTTTTCCAAAATGAACCCAAAGATATAAATATTGCGCTACAAAGTTTTTTTAACGTCATTTTTCAAGTGAACACGACTGCGTTGGTCGGTAATTTCAACCCAAAAATCATGCCGTTAATCGAATTGTTTGCGTCGATAACGGCAAGGAGCGTATCTTCAGCGCCAGTTAGAAACGTAGCACATTGCGTTCCTGGTACAATTCACTTGACTCTATATTAACTTTTTTTTGGGAATAAGGTTGGCTTTGGAGTACAAAGCAATCAAAAATTTTCAAAAAACGGTTTTTTCAGTAAAGAAAGATGGTAAACACCTTTTAGAGTTTGTTGCTTCATTATCGAAATTAACCATTGGATTTCTACAATATGGGAACGATCCTTAGAATTCTTTCAGAAAGCATCATTCAGGCCGCTCAACAGCTGAATTCCAATCGCCTGCGCAGCTTTTTATCCTTATTGGGTATCACCATTGGCATTTTTTGCATCATTGGGGTATTTTCGGCAGTTGATTCCTTGGAAGACAACGTTCGCGGGAGTTTAAATAAATTGGGCGATGATGTCATTTATATTCAAAAGATTTCCTGGGCGGAAGACCCAGGCCAAAATTATTTTAAGTATTTGCGGCGGCCAGGCGTGACGCATGCCGACTATGAAGTGGTAAAAGAACGAGTCAAATCGGCCGAATTGGCTGCTTTCTTTGTTGGCATCGGCGCAAAAACCGCGAAATACATGTCCAATGCGGCCGAGCAAGTTTTTATGATGGGAGTTACCAACGAATTTTCGGATTTGTTTAAGTTGGAGTACGATTCGGGGCGTTTTTTCTCGCCTTCAGAATACTACTATGGATCCAATAAAATCGTTTTGGGTTATAAGGTAGCAGATATTTTATTTGCGGGTGCGGATCCAATAGGTCGGATCATAAAAATCAGTGGACGGAAATACGAAGTTATTGGCGTTTTAGAAAAAACTGGCGAAAGCATCCTCAATGTCATGAATTTTGATGAGGCCATGCTTATTTCTTTTGAAACGGCACGAAAAGTAGCCAACCTCAAAAGCGATGAATTTTTTCAAGACGCCTCAGTATGCATTAAAGCAGGCCCTAAAATGACGGTTGCCCAACTCAAAGATGAGACAGTCAGCGCCATGCGAGCAGCTCGGAAGCTTCGCCCGCGTGAAGAAGATAACTTTTCACTGAATCAGTTGTCGATCCTGTCGAGCTTTTTGGATAGCTTTTTTGGCATCCTTAATATTCTAGGGGTTTTCATTGGCGGTTTTGCTACCTTGGTAGGGATGTTTAGCGTGGCCAATATCATGTTTGTTTCGGTAAAAGAAAGAACACGTATCATTGGCATCAAAAAAGCTTTGGGTGCTCAGCAATACGTGATTTTATTAGAGTTTTTGATTGAATCTGTGGTACTTTGTTTATTAGGTGGTTTGGCCGGGCTTATCATGGTCATCATTGCCACTACGGCTATCAGTCAAGCTTTTGATTCCTTTAAGATTTACCTCTCCGTCAACAATGCCATTTTTGGGATTGGTTTGTCTACCATTATCGGGGTTTTGGCAGGGATGATACCGGCACTACAAGCTGCCCGAATGGATCCGGTAGAGGCCATGCGCAAATAAACTTGCTTGGTTATAAATACCTTGCTGGCATCAAAAAAAGAAAAGGAAGCTGCATCTTCGAGATCAGCTTCCTTTTCTTTTTGCAATTTAATCGACAGATTTTGCGAAGCGTTAAAATAATTTTAAGATTTAAGCATTCATATAGTACTTTAGATAAAGTGCAACCCCTAAGGATGTTTATGGGCATTTTGGCATAGATCAAGCAGGTAAAATGATTTTCTCCTCATATTTGCTAGTTGTGGATCGGCCATAAAATCCCAAAAACACGCTAAATTTGGCCCCGTTCAAAAAAATCAGGAATTGCTTCAGTATTGAGGTTAAAAACGAACTGATTTAATTCTAATAAGAAAAAATTAAATACTTTTGGGGTTGAAAATTTCTAACATCTAAACATAAGGTTAACTTGGTGATTTTACCGATCTCAAAAACTCGTCCCATGACCGGAGTACGTTTACTGATCATTTTCTTGATGACGACCGTTGTTTGTAAAGCTCAGCAGCTTTCTTTATTTACTCAATATCGTGAGAACAACAGCATCATTAACCCTGCCGCAGTGGAATCTGATTTCCTCGGATTTGGCAACAACATCACCATTGGCGCAACTTACCGCCAACAGTGGGTAGGGTTTGAAGGGGCGCCACGAACCCAGACCATTCGAGCAAGTTATTTCAAAGACGACATGCGGGGAGTAGCACTGATGTTTGGCGGCCATTTGATCAACGATCAAACTGGCCCAACCGGCTTTACTGGTTTTTATGGCCGTATTGCAGGAGTGCTTACTGATGACGCGGAGAATGGTGGACTCTCATTTGGTTTGAGTGCAGGAGCCGTTCAATACCGAGTGAAATCCTCAAGCTTGGTATTGCGTGACCCTGGCGATGTATTAGGGCAAACGGATCAATCTCAAATTTTTCCCGACGTAGGGGTTGGGGTCTTTTTTTATAAAGCAACTGGCGGTCGTTTTGCCAACGACTACTTTTATGCAGGGCTTTCTGTACCACAAGTTGCGGGGCTGGATCTCACGTTTACCAATCCTCAAGGAAAATTTACAACCCAACGGGTACGCCATTATTATGGTATGTTGGGTTTTTATAAATTCTTTGCCAATGATGGTTTTCTTGAACCTTCTATGTGGGTCAAGTATACGCCAAATGCACCCGTTAACATCGATGCAAACTTGCGTTATCAACTACCTACTGCCTTGTGGGTAGGGGTGGGTGGCTCTTCAGCGGGAGCTGTACATTTGGAGACCGGATTTGTAATCGGAAAAAATACAGGTGCTGATCAGCTTTTTCGCATCGGCTATGGCTTTGATTACAACTTTAGCTCATTTGGCCCAAGTACTGGGGGAACTCATGAATTAAATCTGACCATGTCCTTTAGAAACTGATTGTAGGAAATAAGATCCTTGAAATCAGTTAAATTATCCCAAACCCAATTCGTCTTATGAAAAAGATACTCGCGCTAATTGTCTTTCTATCTACTTTTCAGATGATAGCATGGGCACAACCTTCCTTCTATTTTGGCTCGGCCAGCCCTTGTACCAACCAAACGGCTTGTATCAAGGTGACCTTTGAAGACCTTACGGATATCACTTCCGTAAAATTTCCGATAAAATTTGACCCCGCAGTTTTAGAATTTACGGGTGTTCAGGGTTTTAATACCAACATGAACGGTTTGGATGCTGCCGACTTTGACCTTTCAAGAGTCAAAGAAGGGATTGTCCTTTTAAACTGGGTCGGTTATGAATGTACCTCCAGTGGAAACAAAGTAACTCGCCCCGATGGCGAAACATTTTTTGAACTTTGTTTTAAAGCGAAAGGCGGATTTACCGAAAGCTCCAATATTGGCTTAATTACCGATCCGATAGTCCAGGATACTTTGCTTAAAGACCCCGAGCCTATTATCATCAAACGACAGGGATCTTGTTCGCAAAACATCTATTTTGACAAAACCAATCAAGGCGTCATTGCGGTTTGTGTCAAACCCTTGCGGCTTTTTGTTAACGACCAAACCGCCAATCCTGGTGATTTGGTTTGTATGGACGTAAAAGCTTCCGGTTTTGAAAAAATGACCAGTTTGCAGTTTTCTATGACTTGGGACTCTACCATCTTAAAGTTCGATAATATTATTCCGCTGGAAAATCTACGCAACTTGTCGGTAGGGAGTTTTGGTACGCCAAAAGACAGGGGGTTTAAAGCAAATGAACTCACTGTATCGTGGTTGTACGTCGAAAATAATCCAAATTTCCAAGGGACGACGCTGAAAGACAGCCTCACTTTATTCCAAGTGTGTTATCGGGTGGTTGGCGCCTGTGAGAAAAAAACTACTGTAGAAATCGGGAGTAAGCCCGTGCGGGTAGAAGCCTCCAACGTAGATATTGCCGGCGTTAATATCAAGAAGACAATTCCGGTAGTATTGACAAGTGGCACTTTTACTGCGGGGTCATGTACACCAACTGGTTTGCAGCTTACTGCTGATTGTGGCGCAAATGTTAAGTTGAATGACAATGTGTGCGTGAGCGTCAAAACGAATGGCGGGCTCACCAACATTCAAGAATTGAGCTATTTGCTTAGCTTTAACCAGAATATCCTCAAATTTGATAAAATTACCAGTATTAACTCTGTTCTGGA
Organism: Saprospiraceae bacterium; assembly: GCA_040401995.1. Classification (GTDB taxonomy): domain Bacteria; phylum Bacteroidota; class Bacteroidia; order Chitinophagales; family Saprospiraceae; genus Haliscomenobacter. The sequence goes on along the minus strand of JBBANM010000065.1, from coordinate 9,430 downwards.
CGGACTAGGATTGACAACATCTAGCTTTGATGTATCTAACGCAGATGCTGGGTTTATTGGTTTGGAATGGCGTTCACCATCCGCTACCTTAGCGGCAACCATTGCCGATGGCACTGAACTCTATAAGGTTTGTTTCAAAGTTGTTGGTCTTGGTGGAAACAGTCCAATCCGCTTTGATCAAAAATCTGCTTACGTGCGTAAGCGAGGAAGCACCGAAAATATCGGCATTTTCCCACGCAACTGCGCAATAGTAGTAGATCAGCCCAAAGGGGTTACCATGGAATTCAGCGGAAGTTCTAAAGCCAAAGGAGATACCGTTTGTCTTTCCTTGAAGGTGGGCAATTTTGTCAATATCATCAACACGGAGTTTTCTATCTTCTTTGATACTAAGGATTTTAAATTTCGCGAAATTAGAGAAATCACTCTTCCTGGCGCCAAAATTGATAGTTTTGGTTTAGGTGGTATCGGTGCTGGATCCATTACCTTTAAATGGAGTACAGCTACCCCAGTTACTTTGGTCAATGCGACTTCTATTTTCAAGTTGTGTTTGGAAATTATTGGAGATCCGCCAGGGGTAAGAGGAGAGAAGAAGTACTGCAACCAAGTTCTAATTACCGATTTTCCAAATAAATTTGTAGCCAAAACTTCAACCTCCAATGGCCAAAACATTGGTATAATTGCTACCAATTCAGATCTCTGTATTCTTAATCCTACGGGGTTCTTTTTGGATATTGGAAAAACCAGCGGGTATGTGAAAGACACCGTTTGTGTCCCTTTCAAAGTACGGGAGTTCAAAAATATTACCCAAGCGCAGTTTGATATCAAATGGTTGCCAAGTGATTTGACTTTTGTAAAAATCAAACCAGCGCCTGCACTTAACTTAAATCTAGCAACAAACTTTAAAACGGGTTCCTCTTTTGTTGGCGCCATTAGTTTTGATTGGCAAAATCTTGCGGGGGTGACGCTTAAAGATAGCACTTCTATTTTTGAAGTTTGTTTCGCGGTGATTGGGGTGCCCAATACCACCTGTAGCCCGATTGACATCAAAGGTGCACCTACACCTTCAGTAACTACCACCACTGGCGCCGGAAGCGTATTCCCTACCTCTGGTCAGGTTTGTATCAAAGACCGCTTGATTATTACTGATAAGGTCATTACCCAAGTAAACTGCCCTGGACAAGCCAACGGTACGATACAACTGAAAGTTAGCGGCGGATCAGGACAGATTTTCTACAATTGGCGCACAAAACCGGTACAATTCACGAACAAAGCGATCAATTTGCCTCCTGGAAAAGTAGTAGTTGAGATTTTTGACAACTCAAAACCACAGTTGGTTTTAATTGATTCGTTTATTATTCCTCAAAATACCCTGATTCCAATTGCCAATGCTGGCCCTGATAAAATTATCGGTTGTAGCCCAGCTATTGCTTTACTGCAAGGATCAGGGTCTCCGGCAACTGATCATACTTATCTCTGGACTACTAATTCCGGTCAGCTTCCTGGCGATGTGAATCAATTGGTAGCAGTCGTCAATAGACCGGGTTCTTATGTTCTTAATGTAACCAGTAAAGTCACTGGCTGCTTTGCAACGGATACTGTTTTAGTTAAATCTGCACCCATTCCGGTCGCCAATGCCGGTGTAGATCGTTTTTTCAATTGTGATGGAGCACAAGCCGCGTTGGATGGTTCCGGGTCTACCAAGGGAGATACCATATCTTATAAATGGACTGCCCTTGACAATGGACTTATTGTTCCTGGGCAGGAAAATAAAATTTCACCGCAGATTTTGGCGCCCGGTTACTACGCTTTGCAAGTAATCAATAATTCAACTTCCTGTAAAAGCACGGATTCGGTTCGCATCAACCGTCCGCCCAATTTGCCAAAAGTTTCAGCTGGCCCCGATGCGGATCTCAGTTGTACCGGAAAGGCAATCAGTTTGACCGGATCGTATTCTCCGGCTACAACTCCAGCTATTCTGGAATGGTTTGGACCTGATAATGCTTCATTGGGACGAGTTTCTACAGTTTCAGTTAGCAAACTAGGCCGATACGTCTTGAAACTTACTGATGAAGCTACCAGATGTGTTACGGCAGATACTCTTTTTGTAAAGCCTGGATCGGATTACCCTAAAGTTTCTGCTGGGGTAGATAGAACAATCACTTGTAAAAATCCGACTCCAATTTTGCAAGCACAAGTAACAAATACCAAAAGGTTTGTAGTTTTTTGGTCGTCTTCCAATGGAGGTACCATTAAATTTGGAACGGATACCACCGCGAAACCGGTTATTACAGCTCCTGGTACTTTTGTTGTTACCACAACCAGCATAGAAAACAATTGTACGGCTTCAGATACGGTTATCGTTAAAGATATTCGTACTCAACCAACCGGAAGTGCCGGTAAAGGTGGTACAATTACTTGCCAGGCGCCTTCTTTGGTGCTAAAAGCAACGACAAATATACCTTTGAAAAACCGTGGCTTAGATTGGTCTTTTAGTGGTAAAACCATTGCGAAAGATACGACTCAAGCAACCGTAACTGCTGGGGGTAAATACTTTTTCACCGCTACAGACACTACTAATGGTTGCTTTATCCGAGATTCGGTACAAGTGGTTCAATCGGCAGATGTTCCAAGTATTAAAGTAGATTCTACCCAAAAAGTTACTTGTAAAACTAAGCAATTGACCCTGAAAGCGCAAGTGACTCCTGTGGGTACCAATTATTCCTATGTTTGGTCGGTCAACGGCGCCAAAGGCCGGATTGTCAGCGGTGGAAACACCTTGACGCCAATCGTTAATGGATCTGGTACTTATAAGCTGCGGGTGACCAATAACACCACAGGTTGCGTAGGCGAGCGGGATCAAATTATTCCTGGAGATACAATTTTACCTGCCGCCAATGCCGGAGCAGATCAGATCATCGATTGCCGAAGTGATACCGTTACTTTAGCGAGTACAGGCTCTGCTTCTGGCAGTAAAATAACTTATCTCTGGGCTGGCTTGGGCGGTATTCCTGCACCTGCACCAGCTTCAGCAGCCAAAGTAAAGGTTACCAAAGTAGGTACTTACATCCTTACCGTACGTGATACTACAAACGGCTGTTTAAAAATAGATACTGTTAAAGTTACGGAAAACCGGGTGCTCCCGAATGCTGTTGTCAAATTGCCAAATGCAATAAATTGTCAAAACAACAAGGTGACTTTGGATGGTTCAACCTCCACCAATGGCGCAACTTTCAAGGCTACTTGGCGCGGAATAACCGGACAAACAACCACTCCAACTATCAATAGTCTAATTGTGGATGTTACGGCAGGAGGGCAATATGAGTTGAAAGTAGAGAATACTCAAAATGGATGTATTGATACGGCGCTAGTGAGGGTGGTTGATAGTCGTCAAAACCCGACGACCAAAGTAATTTCTCCGGTGACCGTACCTTGCGTAGGGGCAAAAGTGGTATTGTCTGGAGCAGGATCATCAACAGGTGCTGGTTTTACCTATAAATGGGCAGTGGGTAGCGGCAAAGGCACTATTGCTAATGACAATACCTTGTCGCCAGAGGTCAATGCTCCTGGAAGCTACAATTTGTTGATCACCAATACCGCAAATAACTGTACAAATACCGCTACCGTGGTGGTACAATTGGACAATTCATTGGCTTTGGCTCGGGCTGGTAGAGACACCACAACTTGTTCTGACGAAGGTTCGGTAGCTGCCAATTTACCGGTAGGTACAACAGGTAAATGGATATCGACAAATGGCGCTCGAATCGAAACGGATACCGAACGTAGCACCATTGTGTCTAGCTTGAAGGCGGGTGATAACAAACTCATTTGGACTTTGTCTACATTAGTTTGTCCAAATTATAGCAGAGACACCGTCATTATTTATCGCGAATTGAATCCATTGGCTGGAGACGATTTGCTTACTCTGGCAGTTGGCGAAACCAAAGGCTCTATCAATGTAGTACGGAATGATCAACGTTTGGGTAAAGCGGGTTATATTATTACAGTAATTTCCCAACCAAAATTAGGTAAGCTTGATTCTCTTAAAAATGGGGTAGCTACCTATGAAGTTGCTCGGGGTATATTTGGAGACGATCAGTTTACCTATGTGATCTGTAGCAAATCCTGTAGAGACTTGTGTGATACGGCAGTAGTGAATATCAAGATTTCCACTGATCCTGACTATCGCCCATTGACTCCAAACGCCATTACGCCAAACGGTGACGGCAAAAACGATCAGCTGCGTTTTGAGCAATTGGATCTAACGCCGGAAAAATACGCGAAAAACGAATTGATCATCTTCAACCGTTGGGGAGACATTGTTTACGAAGTACGCCCTTATCTCAACGACTGGAAAGGAACCAACCAATCTGGTGAAGATTTGCCAACTGGTACTTACTATTACATCCTGCGTTTGGATATTCCGAACGGGGTAATTGTGAAAGGTAACGTGACGATAGTTCGTTAGTAGCTGACTTGTAATTAATAAAAATTTCGCCCTGAGCGAGCATTAAAAGAGAAATACTTTCTCCAAAATGCTTACTCAGGGCGTTTTTTATCTAATTTTTCCACTTGTTTTTGAATATTTGCACGCACAATCAACTAAAATGGTTTGATTGGGTTTTTAAGGAACGATTACTTATTATTCACCCGTTCCTAAGCAAATTTTATCCACTTTATACAAGCACACTTTTATCATGAGTACTGAATCTTATATTGCTCCAGTTGAGCCCAATGCCGCGAATCCACGCGTTTTTTTTGATATGAATGTTGGCGGAACTCCAGCAGGTCGCATCGTTTTTGAGCTTTTTGCTGATGCCGTACCTAAAACGGCTGAAAACTTTCGCGCCCTATGCACCGGTGAAAAAGGCATCGGTCTTTCCGGAAAACCGTTGCATTACAAAGGTTCTAGCTTTCACCGGGTGATCACCGAGTTCATGTGTCAAGGGGGAGATTTTACTGCTGGAAATGGTACCGGCGGCGAGTCAATCTATGGTGCAAAATTTGCGGATGAGACGTTTGCCGGCAAAGCAGGGAAACATACCGGACCTGGTATCTTGTCGATGGCCAATGCTGGCCCTAATACCAATGGATCTCAGTTTTTCATTTGTACCATCAAAACATCTTGGCTAGACGGTAAACACGTCGTTTTTGGTCAGGTAGTTGAGGGGTATGATGTTGTTGATAAGATTGAAGGCGTAGGGTCACCACGCGGCATCACCAGCCAACCCGTATTTATTGAAGATTGCGGTCAGTTGTAACCGCAGAACACATAAAAAAAAGGTACCGCCTCCAATGAAGCGGTACCTTTTTTTATTTCTAGGACAGGAAAGTCCCTTTATACCATTTCGTAAATACCAGCAATACCCTGGCCGCCGCCTACACAGGCAGTTACCATCCCGTATTTTTGACCACGGCGACGCAACTCATTGAACAATTGCGTGGAAAGCTTTGCACCCGTGCAACCCAGCGGATGCCCTAATGCAATAGCACCGCCATTGACATTAACCGTATCCGGGTTAAGCCCGGCTTCTTGAATAACTGCCAATGCTTGCGCCGCAAAAGCTTCATTCAATTCCACCAACTGGATATCATCTTGTTTCAAACCAGCTTGCTTAAGCGCTTTAGGAATAGCCGCACAAGGCCCAATTCCCATGTACAAGGGATCAACTCCACCAACGGAACAAGACACCATACGTGCAATGGGCTGCAAGTTGAGTTGCTTGACCATCTCTTCGCTGACAACGAGCACAAAAGCAGCGCCATCAGAGGTTTGAGAGGAGTTTCCGGCAGTCACTACACCGCCGTTGGCAAATGCTGGTCGAAGTGCTGCCAACCCGCTGATCGAAGTATCCCGGCGAACGCCCTCATCGGTATCGATTAAGAATTCCTTTTCAACCCGTTTGTTGTTTTGTACAAAAACCTCTTTTACTTTAACGGGAACGATTTCGTCTTTGAACTTGCCTTCGTCGATGGCTCTGCCTGCTTTTACATGCGAGTTGTAAGCAAATTCATCCGCTCTTTCCCGGCTGATGCCATATTTTTGCGAAACGGCCTCGGCAGTAAGTCCCATGCTCACCAAGTAATCGGGTGTTTCAGCAGCTACCGCATAAGCTGGGGCCAATTTGTAACCCGTCATCGGGATCATGCTCATACTTTCGGCGCCGCCGGCAATGTACATATGCCCCATGCCGGCACGGATTTTAGCAACCGCCATCGAGATGGTCTCTAAGCCTGATGCACAATACCGGTTCACGGTTACGCCAGGAACATCTTTGCCCAGAGCGCGTAGTGAAATTTGGCGACCAATTTGGAATCCCTGTTCCCCTTCGGGATTAGCGCAACCCACAAATACGTCGTCGATCAATTGTGGATCAACTCCGGGTACTTGCTCCATTAAATATTTGATGACGTCAACAGCCAAATCATCAGAGCGGTAGTTTCTAAAACCACCTCTTTTTGATTTTCCAACGGCCGAGCGATATGCTTTGACGATATATGCTTCCATGTTCTTTTTTTTAATTGCGCAAAGGTTTATTGTTCTGCAACATATACTGGATGCGTTCCAGCGTTTTGGATTCTCCGCAAAGGCTCAAAAACGCTTCCCGCTCCACATCTAACAAATACTGCTCAGAAACAGTTTGAACACCCGTCAAATCACCGCCGCAGAGGACATACGCTACTTTTTTGGCGATCTTAATGTCGTGAGGCGAAGCGTATTTGCCTAATTGCAGCTCATTGGCAGCGACATACAAGGCAGCAAGACCCGTTCTACCCAAAACGGTAATATCAGTACGTGGTAAGGGCTGAGTGTAGTTGTCGGATAGTTCGAGTACTTTGTTTTTGGCTTCGGCTATGGCCCGATCCTTGTTCATCACCACGGTGTCGCGTTGGGAGAGGAGATAGCCATAGTTATAGGCCTCCTGAGCAGAAGTACCTACTGCAGCCATCGCAATGGCTTTGAATTTCTCAATCAAGGTTGGAATCATGACATCGCCTTCGCGGAAAGAATCAGAAGCACGCAAAGCAAGTTCTTTGGTGCCGCCGCCGCCAGGAATAATGCCCACGCCAACTTCCACCAAGCCGATATAAGACTCGGCGGAAACTACTCCCGCATCAGCATGCATCAAGGTTTCGCAACCGCCGCCAAAACAGTAGCCTTGGGTGGCAACCACAACTGGTATGCTAGAGTAGCGACAACGCATGGTTGTTTGCTGAAATAAATTGACGGCCATGTTGAGCTGGTCAAAATCTTGCTGATAAGCCAACATGCCGATCATCATCAAGTTGGCGCCTACAGAAAAGTTGGTCGAGTTGTTGCCAATTACCAAACCTTTCCAATTGCCTTCTTCCGCGATGCGGATGGCATCGTTCATCCCTTGGAGCACGCCTTCGCCAATGGCATTGTGCGGACTAGTGAACTCTAAACAAAGTACGCCGTGGCCAATGTCGTGCAAAATGGTTTCCGAAGTTTTATGTACTGGCGCTTGATCCCGATAGTTATCGAGGTGAACAATATCCGCAGATCCTGGTATCAATTGATAAGATTTGCTGACTTGATCATAAAACAAACGCTTGCCACCTTCTCTTTTGTAGAAGCTAGTATGTCCATTGGCCAGCATTTCTTTTACCCATGCCGCAATTGATTCACCTTGTGCTTCAGCTAACGTAATACCTTTTTCAATTCCGATCGTTTCCCAGTATTCAAAAGGACCCAAATCCCAGCCGTATCCAGCTTTCATAGCATCGTCAATGCTGAACAAATGGTCGGTGATTTCCGGAATCCGATTGGAGCAATAAGCAAAAAGACCCAACAGCGATTTTTGGATCAACTGTCCGCCTTTATCAGGCGCATCAAAAATGGCTTGCACCCTTTTTTGCAAGTTGTCGATTTGCTTAGAAGCTTTCAAGCTAGGTAGATCCGGCTTGGCAGAAGGGTGGTATTCTAAGGTGTCCAAGTTCAAGGCCAATACGATGGGCTTGCCTTTTTCGTCTTTATCGGCCGTTTTTTTGTAAAAACCCTGGCCGGTTTTATTACCCAAAAATTTATTGTCGAGCAAAAACTGCAAGTAAGGCGTAATCTGGAAAGCGTGTGCTTGCTCATCATCAGGGCAATTGTCCTTAATGCCTTGTATGACTTTAGAAGCGGTATCATGCCCTACTAAATCCCCTAAACGGAAGGTGCCGGTTTTAGGTCTGCCGACTGCTGGACCGGTCAAAGCATCTACTTCTTCGATAGTTAAACCGAGTTCGGTAGTCAACTGATATATCTTGGCCATTGCATAAACGCCTACCCGGTTGCCAATGAAAGCTGGAGTATCCTTACACAATACCGTTTGTTTGCCTAAGAAAACGTCGCCATAGTGCATAAAGAAATCCACTACTTCCGCCGAAGTTTCAGCAGTAGGAATCACTTCAAACAACCGTAGGTAACGGGGAGGATTGAAAAAATGCGTGCCGCAAAAATGCTGACGAAAATCCGCACTGCGTCCTTCCAGCATCAAATGAATGGGGATACCTGATGTATTGGAAGTGATCAAAGTACCTGGTTTGCGGAGCTGATCAACTTTGGCAAAAAGCTGTTTTTTGATGTCGAGGTTTTCAACTACCACCTCAATGACCCAGTCGCAATCTTTGATTTTGGCCAGATCGTCGTCAAAGTTGCCGGTAGTGATGCGGGAAGCAAATTTTTTATCAAAAAGGGCAGCCGGTCTAGACTTTAGCGCATTATCCAATGCTTGATTGACAATGCGGTTGCGGGCGGCGGGGTGCTGTTTTTCATCGTCTTTGAGATCAAAAGGGACGATGTCAAGCATCAGTACTTCCAGGCCAATGTTGGCGAAATGGCAAGCAATACCAGCCCCCATTACCCCTGAACCAAGTACTGCAGCTTTTTTAATTCTTCTGCTCATTGATGCGGTTGTTCTGATTTGGAGATTTTAGGAACGGTTAAACAATAAGTGCTTACTTGTGCCTTGCTATTTCACCGCCACACTTCCTATCTTTTTCGTTACAATGCCCCACATTGCGCCTCAAAAGATAGTTGATTGGCGGCAAAATAGCGGCGGCAAAAGCAAGAACATATTATTCACCCGTTCCTTAGCGAATTTTCGCTAGCAGTGCAAAAATATAAAACTGTTGGGAATAATGGGTGATTAATTTGGAAAAACGTGAATAGTAGAAAAGAAAAAATGGATGGGCTGAATGGAAGGAAATTTGGATCTACGGATTGGAAAAAAGAGACGGGCTTCAACCCTAATTCTGTTAAGCACTCAAATGATTTGGATGTTTGAGAAAACGGTAAAAGATTACAATTAGAGGGAAGATCAGAGCAAACGCATTAAAATATCGAAAAAATTACCATAAAAATAGGTTAATGCTTCGATCTAGAACCTCAGGAGCTATGGCCCGGGCCTTATTGAAATCCCGATTT
>JBBANM010000064.1:0-37643 GCA_040401995.1 Saprospiraceae bacterium | reverse complement strand
TTAATGCAATTGTCAATATCCCCCAGCCGCCAAAGGAGGCTGGATAGTTACCATTTTATCTAATAAATCCGTTCGACTTATTTCTAAATGCTGAGAAGCTGCTTCAATTTCTTCAACAAAATTTTGCTCCAACTCCGTTTGTGTGTAGCCAAACATGGTGGCGAACTGGGCGCTCATTGTCAAATCATTCAAGTTATTCAAACCCGAAAAAATACCAACTTTGGAAAACTTACTGACTCCGGTGAGAAAGACCAACTCAATATAGGAGTCTAGGTCTTTCAAAACCGTATAAAACTCCTTTAATAAATCCCGGTTTTGGTAGGCTTTTTCAATCTCTTTGCCCAAATAGTTGATGATAGGCGCATCGTACTCATCGATCAAAATTACAACTTTAGCGTCCTTAGCCAGCTTGATGATGAGTTCTTTGAATTTGCTGGAATTCCCTTCGTTTTCAAGGGTAAGATTAAAGGTTTTGGCCAAATTGTTCAGCTCTTGTTTCAAAGCTCCCTCTAGACCCAAACTTTGGTACCCAATAGAAGTAAACGCAATTCTAAGAACTGGATTTTTTCGGCTCCAATCCCACTTATCTTCAATCCACAGGCCGCGAAACAACTCCTTGCTGCCGTTGTATAATTCGTGTAGGGTAGCAATGGTGATTGATTTACCAAAACGCCGCGGGCGAGAGAGGAAAAAGTATTTACCTCCAGTAGCGATACGGTGTATGTACTCCGTTTTGTCGATGTACTTATATCCGTCTTCGATGATACCACGAAAATCTTGAAGCCCAAGGGGAAGTTTTTTGCCCATAGTGTATTGTATTCACTTTGGCACAAAGATAAAGAACTATTGATAAAATGGAAGTTGGCGAAATGGAGATGAAATTGTGATTTGTATTTACTTCACCGGAGCACAATAAGGCACATGCTGTCCAATCTCCCAAAAACGCAACACATCGGGCGGGTGAACCCCAAATCCGCGAAATAAGAAAAGTACAGCAAAAAAGAACAAAAAAACGGGAGTCAAAGCCCGTAAACGTCGGCGCCATTCTAAATTGATGAATTGACCGGCTACTGCAGTACCTAGCATTAAAGGTAGGGTTCCAAAGCCAAAAAGACTCATATAGGCCATGCTGCCAATTATGCTACCGGTAGCAACTGCGCCTCCGAGCGCCACATACACCAACCCACAAGGCAGCATTCCATTAAGCATTCCCACGACAAATTGGGCGGAAAGCCCCTTGCTTTGTAGGTAATACCCGAGTGTTTGCATCACCCATTTTCGGCCACGAACCAAGAATGGCAAACGGTTGATCCTCTGCTCAAAATTCAATGAAAGTACAACTGCCGTCAACATCAGCACGCCCAATAAAATGGAAAAAGTGGATTCCAAACCAACCAGAAATAACCCGCGACCAAAAAAACCAATGATGGTACCCCAAATGGCATACATCCCAATTCGCCCGAGGTTATAGGCCAAACCACCCATTAAAGCTTGGATGGGCTTGCGGCGCTCGTAAGGTAATGCCAAGGCAATGGCCCCGCACATGCCTACACAGTGCAAACTCCCCAACAATCCCAAAAAAAATGCAGTGGTTGAAAAATACATCCCCTTGGCTTTAGATGGTCAAGCGTTCTTCTTTGTAAAAAGCTTGCCCGCCGGCGCTCCAATCAACTTTTATTTTCCACAACCCTTTTTTGAGTTGAGCAGAAGATACAATTTGATGAAAATTCGCTCCTAATTGCAGCGGTAGACTAAAGTCCAAACTGCTATTGGAGGGGCAAAAAAATTGGATTCTACCTGCTACTCGACCTAAATTTTCTGGAAAAATCAATTCTACTTTCCCGGTAGCCTGATCATTCGCAATTTTGAGATCTTGTTTTAAAGCATTGGCATTGGTTATTTTGTCGTACTGCTTTTGATAGGCCAGATCATCGGCGTAATAATGATCAGAAACCAAGCTGTTATCGAACTGCGTAGAACGATAAACTGCAAAAATCATGGCCAAAGCAAAAGTGGTATACGTCAATGCAATACCCGTTCCCCAATTGAATTTCATGACAATATTTTTTATTCGGTGATAGATAGTTGTTCAAAACACACTCTAATACCCAGGGCCTAAAAAGTTAGTTTTAGCCCTGCCAATGCGTTTTCCACGTGAGTACACGTCAACTTTCAAGGTAGTTTTATGTCGATGCAGTGCAGATCTTTCCATTTCAATAAAGAAAGCACCCTCAACTACGTCAATGGGTTTAGAGTCAGGAATTTTCCCTACTGGTTTGATGACGCCACCCTTAGTTACCAAGCGAAATTCCAAGGGAAAATGCTCCTGGGTTTTATTGATCACTTCATAATTGTACAAGTTGCTGATGTGGTTGTTGGGCATTTTTTGATACAACATCCCTGGAGTGCGGAGAATCAGCACCTCTACCCTACTGCGGGTTGAAAACAAGAGTATATTCGCAACAATCAAAAGCGACAACACCACGGTATAAGCAATCACCCGAGTGGTAAAGAGTTTTGCTCTTTTTTCAGTTATCCCAACATAACTATCGAAACGGATCAACCCGCGGGGGCGATCTACTTTGTCCATTACCTCATCGCAGGCATCGATACACGCAGTACAATTCACACATTCCAATTGCGTACCGTGCCGAATGTCGATACCCGTTGGACAAACTTGTACACAAAGTCCACAATCTATACAATCACCTAAGCTTTTTTGTACTTGCTCGACGGGCGTAGCTCCAGCAACTAAAGGCTCGGCAACCATTTGCTCGATGTGTGCTACATCCTGCTTCACCGCCGATTGGATGGTATCTATCGGTGAAGAGCGACGGTTTTGATCCAGTTTGCGGATTTTTCCCCGAGGTTCGCCACGTATAAAATCATAGGAAACAACAATAGAATTTTTGTCCAAAAGCACCCCTTGCAAGCGGCCATAGGGGCAAATGGCCACGCATACTTGCTCGCGCATGTAAGCGAAGACAAAATAGAAAGCGTAAGAAAATAGGATCAGGGCAGCAAATCCTTGCCAGTGCTCAGAAAACGGTTCAAAAATGATATGCACTACTTCCTTGTAACCAATGATATAAGCCAAAAAAGTATTGGCAATCACGACCGCAATACTAAAAAACAGGAATTGCTTGAACCCTTTTTTGAGGATTTTTTCGGTTGTCCAAGGGCTGGCATGTAAGCGGCGCTGCGCATTGGCATCGCCTTCAATCCAGTATTCAATTTTGCGGTACACCATCTCCATAAAGACCGTCTGTGGGCAAACCCAGCCGCAAAACAAACGCCCCCAGATGGCGGTAAACAATACAATAAACACCACAAACGTAAGCATCGCCAAAGCAAACAAATAGAAATCTTGGGGCGCAAAGGCAATGCCAAAAAGAATAAAATGTCGTTTCAAAATATTAAACAACAACATTGGTTCGCCATGTATTTCCACAAATGGCGCGCCAAATAAAAAAATCAAAAACACCCAGCTGATGTAGGTTCGGGCATTGGTAAAACGCCCCTTGGGTTTTTTAGGATAAATCCAGACCCTCTTACCTTTGTCGTCTATGGTGGCAACCCGATCCCTAAAGACTTCATCTGCCGGATCTTGTTGAGTATTTCCTGCGGTATTCATTGGGTTATTTTGAAAATATTGAAAAAAGCAAGGGGTGAAAATGCCCCTTGCTTGGCATTAGAAACGAATGAATAATAAAATGGTACGTTATTATTCACTCGTTCCTTAGTCGCTCACTAATGGATTTTTAAGAAAAAACTTGACTTAGAGTTTGTTAAGATTTCGGATCTGAACAAGCTCTAAGTTTCTACTTACCTTCAGACTCTGCAGCCGGAGCTACTTCCTCTCTCTTTACTTCTACCCCTTGTGGTGCTTTGCCATTGGCTGGTTTTGTACCGTACAAAGTCCAGATGTAGCTCACCACTTTCTGCATCTCAGCGGGTTTAATTTGGGCTTGCCAAGAGATCATCCCTTTTTCGGGCACACCATATTTTACCGTTTTAAAAAGGCTGCCAACATCTCCACCATGTATCCAATAATCATCGGTCATGTTGGGGCCTACACCGCCTTCGCCATTAGGGCCATGACAAGGCACACAGTTGGCCATGTAAATGCTTTTCCCGGTTGCGATGTCATTGGCACTGGTCAATACAGTCACATTCGATTCATCAACCAGATCAGCTTGAGTAGCCAAATAAGCTTTCACTGCTTTTTTGGCAACTTTCACTTCTGTTTCATACTCTTGCTTGGAACCGATACCGATACCCGAAAAATGATAGATGTACAGGTAGCCAATGGAAAATACAACAGTAATTGCAAAAAGCGCGACCCACCAGGGCGGCAAACTATTGTCCAACTCGCGAATGCCGTCGTAATTGTGATCAAAAAGGATGTCATTTTCCTTTTCAATGGGCGCCACATTGGTCCATTGTTTGTAGGCGCGTTTCAGCCAAGGTTCTCTTTGCGTTTTTGCAACTTCTACAAAGGCTTCAATTCCATGCTCTTCATAGATCTTGAGTTGCTGCATCTTGATCATTATGTTCAATAGATGCGACAAACTCATCAAGGCACCCAGGGCAACCAACCCAGCAAAACCAGCTAATCCATAGGAAAAAAGGCGGAGGTAAAAGGAATTGTCAGCTGGCACTGCTGCTGGTGTTGCGGCCGCTTGAGCCATTGTGATGGTAGTGGTCAGCAGCATAGCCGCCACCAGGATAAATGATTTATTTTTCATGGCGGTTGTCGATTTCAGCGTTTGGAAAAGCGTTGTCATCAAATGGCAGGTTGGCCATTTTTTTAATCATCGAAGGATCGGTGCGGAATGCCAAAATTGCCCCGATAACAAACACAGCAAAAAAGGTAATCAGTGCCGAAATGGCCATCCAATTGATGTTTCCTGCTCCTTCAAGAATGTATTTAAACATGATTTTTCATTTTATGTCTTCAAAAAAACTAAGCCGTCTTGGTTATTTGGTAAGCGATTTGTAGTGATCATAGCAACAGTTCGCTACAAATCTGCTCCCCTTTTCAATCAATGAATTACTTAGCTGTCAAAGCTTTGGGCTTGATGTCGGTACCCAAGCGTTGCAAATAAGCAATCAAAGCGACGATCTCTTTTTTCTGTAAATCTTTCTTCGGCATCTCAATGCCATCGGCAATCAAGCGATCTGCAACTCCTGCCGCTTGAGTTTGTAGATCTGCCAAGGCTTGATCTTCATAACCAGCTGGATAGGGCGTTCCCAAAGTGCGCAATACTTTGATTTTTTGTGGTAGAGATCCCAAACTCATCTCATCGCGAATAAACCAAGGGTATCGCGGCATAATCGATCCTGGCGACATGGTAGTCGGATCCAGCATGTGGTTGAAGTGCCAGCTATCGGGGTATTTGCCGCCTTCGCGGTGCAAATCAGGACCAGTACGCTTAGAACCCCACAAAAATGGACGATCATAGATGTATTCGCCAGATTTGGAGTAATCCCCATAACGCTCCGTTTCATGTCGGAATGGACGAATCATTTGCGAGTGACAACCTACACAGCCTTCACGTATGTAGAGATCACGTCCATGCAATTCCAATGGCGTATATGGTTTTACCGATGCAATCTTTGGAATATTGGATTCGATCATCGCCATTGGAAAGATCTCAACAATACCGCCAATGAGAATCAAGATGGTGCTGGCAATTAACATTTGAATTGGGCGACGCTCAATCCAGCGGTGCCAGTGTTCGCCTGCGTGTGGTTGATAATGAATTTCACGGGCAGGAGCCTCAGCCGGCTCTGAAGCCAAGAAAGATCCTGCTCTTACCGTTTTAATCAAGTTGTACACCATCACCAAGATGCCGACGAAATAGAGGGTACCTCCCAAAGCGCGCATCCGGTACATCGGAAGAATCTGGGTTACGGTTTCCAAGAAGTTGCCGTATTTCAAAAAGCCGTCGGGGGTAAATTCTCTCCACATCAACCATTGGGTCCAACCTGCCCAATACAATGGAATGGCATAAAAGATGATGCCCAAGGTGCCAATCCAGAAGTGGGCGTTGGCCAAACGGGTAGAGTACAATTTGGTGCGATACAATTGTGGAAACAACCAATACAACATACCAAAGGTGAAAAAGCCGTTCCAACCTAGAGCGCCTACGTGTACGTGCGCGATGGTCCAGTCGGTAAAGTGACTGATGGCGTTAACGGACTTAATGGACAACATCGGGCCTTCAAAAGTGGCCATACCGTAAGCAGTGATTGCAACAACCATGAATTTCAAAACAGGATCTTGGCGTACTCGATCCCATGCGCCACGAAGCGTAAGCAAACCATTGAGCATACCACCCCAAGAAGGTGCAATCAGCATGATGGAAAACACCGTACCTAATGATTGCGCCCAATCCGGCAATGAAGTATACAATAAGTGGTGAGGACCAGCCCAGATGTAAATAAAAATCAAGGCCCAAAAGTGGATAATAGACAAGCGGTACGAATATACCGGTCGGTTGGCCGCTTTAGGTAAAAAGTAGTACATCAATCCCAAATACGGTGTGGTCAAAAAGAATGCCACCGCATTGTGACCATACCACCATTGTACCAATGCATCTTGTACGCCGGCAAACAAACCGTAGCTTTTAGTAGCCGAAACCGGAATTTCCAGGTTGTTGCCGATGTGCAAAACCGTAACGGTAATCCAAGTGGCGATGTAAAACCAAATAGCAACATACAAGTGGTTTTCGCGGCGTTTGATGATCGTACCAAAAAGGTTGATCCCGAACACCACCCATACCAATGCAATGGCAATATCAATAGGCCATTCCAATTCCGCATATTCTTTGGAACTCGTGATGCCCAAAGGCAAGGTAAGCGCCGCAGAAACGATGATCGCCTGCCAACCCCAAAAGTGAATAGCACTTAAGGTTTTGCTAAACATGGGCGTTTTCAATAATCGCTGTAGCGAATAATAAACCCCCGTAAAAATACCATTACCGACAAAAGCAAAAATGACGGCGTTGGTGTGCAATGGGCGGATTCTGCCAAAAGTCAAAAAAGGCAAATCTAGGTTCACGTCGGGAAAAATCAGCTCCAAAGCAGCAATGATCCCTACCAACATCCCTACTACGCCCCATAACATGGTTGCAACGGCGAAATTGCGCACCGATGCATTGTCGTAAGAAAATTTTTCAATTTGCACCATTAGGTCAAAATTTAATGATCGTTTTCGTTTTGTGTATTGTCATCAAGAAGTATTCGAATCGAGGGCGTGAAATCATCGTCATACTGTCCGCTGCGCACCGCCCATAAAAAGGCGGCCAGAAAACCCAGGGCTATGATCAAACTGACTAAGATGAGGAGGATGATAACCGTCATAACTTGTTTATTTTCGTGCAAGTTACTGCGGGTGTATAGGAGAGCTTGATGACCTGAGTCAGAGGAGTAAAGTGATTTTCGTCATACCTTCTGAGCAGGCGAATGAAGAATATTGAGCTTAAAAAGCAGTTCTCACCAAAAAAAAATTTGCCAATCTCGTTTTTTCCCTACCTTAAGAGCGTTCTAGCTTGCTACAAACGAAAATACATTCACAAACCTATTGATTGACTTGATATGAATACTACTACTAGTGCCGCTTCCAATCGCAGCAGTTATTTGACCTCTATTTTTCTGATTGGTGTGTTATTTTTTGTTTTTGGTTTTGTAACCTGGCTCAACGGTACTTTGATTCCGTTTTTGAAATTGGCTTGCGAGCTAAAAACCGACACACAGGCCTTCTTTGTTACTTTTGCTTTTTACATGGCCTACTTTTTCTTGGCGCTGCCTTCTTCCAGTATCCTTAAGCGTACCGGATTTAAAAACGGGATGGCTTTAGGCTTGGTAGTTATGGCAATTGGTTCTTTGATCTTTATCCCTGCTGCCAATTCGCGGGCATTTGGCTTGTTCCTTACTGGTTTGTTTGTTCAAGGAGCAGGACTGGCGCTGCTGCAAACGGCCTCAAATCCTTACATCAGCGTAATCGGACCGATCGAGAGTGCGGCTCAGCGCATCAGCATTATGGGAATTTGCAATAAGGTAGCTGGCGCTCTAAGCCCCATCATCCTTGGTGCTATTGTATTGAATAATGCAACGGCCTTAGAAGAAAGGTATAAAACGGCCGAAACTGCGCTGTTAAAAACGCAAATTTTGGATGAACTGGCACAACGGGTGATCATGCCTTATGCTATTATTGCGGTAACGCTCCTTGCCGTAGCTTTAATGATCCGGCTTTCGCCCCTTCCTGAAATCAATACGGATGGAGAAGAGGCAATGCCAACTGAGGGCAGCACTACAAAAACCAGCGTTTTCCAGTATTCTAATTTGGTACTTGGCGTATTGTGTCTGTTTCTTTATGTTGGCGTAGAAGTAATGGCGGGCGATGTCATCGGTACCTATGGCCGTAATTTGGGTTTCCAGCTGGATCAAACTCGGTTTTTCACTACCTTTACCCTGCTTTCGATGTTGGTTGGTTACATATTTGGGATCATTTTGATTCCTAAATACATGGCTCAAGAAACGGGTTTGCGCATTTCTGCCATTTTGGGTATCGTTTTCACCATTGGCGCCTTCCTAACCACGGGCATTGTTTCGGTTTCATTTATTGCCTTGTTGGGGTTGGCCAATGCTTTGATGTGGCCGGCAATTTTCCCCTTGGCAATTAAAGGCTTAGGAAAATTCACCAATACCGCTTCTGCTCTATTGGTAATGGGTATTGCGGGGGGAGCAGTTATCCCAATTTTGTATGGAAAACTAGCGGAATCAATTTCTTTTCAAACTGCATTTTTTATTATCATGATTCCTTGTTATCTTTACATACTGTATTACGCAATCTCGGGTCATAAAATGGCTAAGGCGTAATTTTAGTTTATTGGATGCTCTTTAAAAGCTAAACAAAGAGCATCCAATAAACCCTTTTCTCAACAGCGTTTTTAATCTACACTCACTCTTTTAGTTCTGCCACTATTTGACATTTTAGTCATCTGCTCCAACAAACTCAGCTTTGCCATGCAACGCTTACTAGCGTTATGAGGGTCTTTTTTCCAATCCTAATGAACATAATTTCGATCAGGTTTATACTGTCGAAAAAACCTTAACATATTTTAACAAAATTTTAATTAAAAAACCATTGACTTGCACATATAAAAAATGCATAAATCGGTTTTTTACCTAATTTTTGTGTTAAGGCCGATCAATTGGAGATGAAATGACGTTATATTTTTAAATTTCACTTGTTTGAAAGCTCATAACCAAACTACAGAACGCCTATGATGACTAAAATTGTGAAGCGGAGGCTACTTCGCGCCAAGATCATGCTCAGACAGACGATTCAAAAGATTTTGGAAATCAACAGAATCCGCAAACATCTGTCGTTCTTTTCCAATGCGAAGGAGAAGGCAATTACCTTACAGGAAGATTTGAAAGTATTGAACAAGATTGTGGAACAACAAGCGGTACTGGTTCGTCGATATGAAGAAACACTATTGGATAAGCATGAATAAGGAACGGTTGAATAAGAAATTACCACTTTATCCTTGCTCTTTCACCGCCACTCTTCCTATCTTTTTCGTTGCAATGCCCCACATTGCGCCTCAAAAGATAGTCGATTGGCAGCAAAATAGCGGCGGCGAAAATGTCAATTTATTATCCATCCGTTCCTAAAAAAGTGGCGAATGTCAGATGTTTTGGATTCCTCCCTCGGAACGTCCCCCCAAAAACATCTGACATTGCACTTTAGACAAGCTCTGAGCTTGTTACCATCTGATCAAGGCTGATCCCCAGGTAAAACCGCTGCCAAAAGCAGCCAAACATACCAAATCTCCCGATTTTATGGCGCCAGCCTCAACCGCCTCACAAAAGGCAATTGGAATGGAAGCAGCCGTGGTATTTCCATATTTTTGAATATTGTTCCACACCTGATCGTCGCGCAAACCCATTTTCCCCTGCACAAATTGACTGATTCGCAAATTGGCTTGGTGCGGAATAAACATATCGATATCCGAAGGTTTCAAACCTACCTTATTTAAAGCTTCCATCATCACTTCTGGAAACTTTTGCACCGCCAGCTTGAACACAAACTGTCCTTCCATTACCGGGTAAACTTGGCCGTTGTCCATCATGTGTTGGGTTAGAAACATCTCGCCGTACTCGGCTTCCGGGTAGCCATAGTCAACATCTTCGCCCATTTTCTTGGCATAGTAGCCACTATGTGCCCCCGGATTGATAAAGGCTAGTTTTTCCGCATACTCACCATTGGAGTGGAGGTGGGTGGTTAAGATCCCTTTGTTTTCTTCTTCAGTAGGTTGTACCACCACGGCGCCGGCGCCATCGCCAAAGATGACCGTTACATTACGACCGCGGGTGGAGTAGTCAAGGCCGGTGGAGTGCATTTCTGCACCAACCATCAATACGTTTTTGTACATCCCCGATTTCACAAACTGATCGGCAATTGACAAACCATAAATAAACCCGGAGCATTGATTGCGGATATCGAGTGCGCCAATTTCTGTATGGGTAATTCCCAGCTCCCGCTGCAACAAAACCCCGCAGCCCGGAAAGTAATAATCGGGGCTAAGAGTAGCAAATATGATAAAATCAATGTCATTCTTACTAATTCCCGCTCTTTCGATGGCGATTTCGGCAGCGCGGGCGGCCATGGTAGTGGTCGTTTCTTCGTGTCGGATCCCATAGCGCCGTTCTTTAATACCTGTTCGCTCTTGAATCCATTCGTCGGTAGTATCCATCACCTTTACTAGGTCAGCGTTGGTAACTACGCGTTCAGGTACATAATACCCAATCCCCCCAATTTTTGAATGCAACATAGTTATTTGATTTTTTAAACGCGACAAAAAACAGGGCAGCCCATAGCTCAAAAACCTCTTTTTTGACACCAAACAAGCCTTTTCACTTTTGCCAATTCTAAGAGCTTGATCATATTTTGGATACTGGGCTCCATGAGGCAAAACATGATCAAGCTCTAAGCCAAACCCAAAGAAAATAATTTAAAGGCTACTTTTAACAAAAATCATCTATTGGGGTTCAGTATTTCACCAAATATTTGTCCGAATTCAAAACCCTGTACAACAAAGTTACTTTTAAAGTGGATTTTTCTTTGCCATTCGTTTGCTTTTCCCTAACTTTGACAACCATCGCTAACAATTGATTCGCCCATGTCTAAAACTGGCCTGGCGCTCGTCGACGACGATAAAATGACGCGCGACAATCTTGAAATTTTCCTGAATGCCCAACCTGAATTTTCAGTTTTGACTACTGCAGGATCTGTTGAAGAATTTCTTATAATTCAGAAGAGTACTGCTCTGCCTGAACTAATTTTATTAGATATTGGATTACCTGGGCTTTCTGGCATCGAGGGCATTTTGTCGATTCGCAAACGTTACCCGGAAACGGACATCATGATGCTAACCGCTTCAGAAGATTCCAACGATGTGTTTCAAGCTTTGTGTAATGGGGCAGTATCCTACCTGTCCAAACGTTCCACTTTGCCTACCATCAAAGAGGCCATCCTTACCATTTTCAAAGGTGGATCTTACATGTCGCCTTCCATTGCTCGCCAAGTGATCAATTTTTTTGGCAATAACCAGCGCAACATCAAACCAGATTACAACCTTACATTACGCCAAGAACAGATTGTTAAAGGACTGCTAGATGGGTTAAGCTATAAATTGATTGCCGAACGGTACATAATCTCCATTGAAACAGTTCGCGATCACATAAAAAAGATCTACAAAAAACTAGAAGTAAACAGTCGCAATGAAATCGTTCGCATCATGATGGAAAGAAAAACCATTGAATAGCCGCTATTTTTTTTGAGGAGGAATAGGGGCTTGTTGCAGTTTGTTTCTTTGAGCGCCTTGCTCAAGCATTTGGCGTACCCCTGGTAAAGAATCTTTCTCCTCTAATGCTTTAACCACCGCTTTGGGCGTACGCAACATCTCTTGCTGCTGTTCACGAAGGAGCAATCCAACAATAACGGGTGTCACTAAGATCACCAAAAACAAAACCAAGTACACCCATACAACAGCATTGCGCTCCATTAACTTGCGCCAACGATCATACCCATCCAATCGACGTTCCAATTTGCGCCATATCTTAGGAGAAGGACGGTATTGAGGCGCCTGCTCAATAGAAGGCTGACGAAATAAGTCCAAAAAATCGTTTTTCACGGCTCTATTTTTGTGGTTTGCACCATTTTTTTTTGTTTAAGGAACGGTTAAACAATAAAGTACCATTTTGGCCTTCCTCTTTCGCCGCCACTCTTCCTATCTTTTTCGTTACAATGCCCCACATTGCGCCTCAAAAGATAGTCGATTGGCAGCAAAATAGCGGCGGCTAAAATGACACTTTATTATTCAACCGTTCCTAAGGCTCATTGCCTACAAACTCTCCCTCCTCATCCGCGCTCATCTCAAAATACTCAATTCCAGGATATTGACATTGTTCCAACAAGCCCCGCAGTCGTTTTTTGGCCAAAATCAATTGCGATTTGGAGGTATTGATACTGATGTTCAACATTGTGGCAATTTCGCGGTGTTTGTAACCTTCGATGACGTACAAGTTAAAAACCGTACGGTAGCCCACTGGCAACACATTGAGCAAATTGAGGATGTCTTTGGCCACCAATTCTTGAACTATCGAAGTAGAAACCGGCGTTTCCAATTCGGTTATTTCTACGATGTTTCGAAAATTGTAGCGCTTACGCAAAAACATCAGTGATTCATTGACCACAATGCGTCGAACCCAACCTTCAAAACTGCCATCACTTTTGAACTGATTAATACCGGTAAGTACCTTGAAAAAAGCCTCGATCAAAACATCTTCCGCATCTTCCAAACGGCGAACATAGCGTTTGCACACGCCAAACATCATTGGCGAAAACCGATCGTAGAGCGCTTGCTGCGCTTTACGATCACGGTTTTGACAGGCTTGTATCAATTGTTGTTCAGTCACCAATGGATGATTTATCGGATGAATGCCCATTCTTTGGCAAAATCACCAGCATAGATGCAGCAATAACGATTTTTTGGCGTACCAATGCGACTTTTTTTTCAAAAAAATGAAAGACCAGCAAAAAATCCCCCATTCCACGGGTGAAGCTTGGTGCAATCCCCAATTTTGATCATATTTGCGTTCTTATTAGGTAGCATAGACTCCTCGTTTTTTATGATGGGTCACGGGGTATAAATTTCAGTTTTTACAAATAGCTCCCATGAAAGTTGAAAATGGACATTTGTTGTTAAGCAGCGGCATCGACCCTTTGCAATTGGTCGAAAAATATGGCGCACCTTTGTACGTATACGATACAGATGTGATTGAGCGACAGTATTTGCGGCTAAAATCTGCTTTCCGAGTAAAAAAACTCAAGATCAACTACGCTTGCAAAGCGTTGAGTAATATCTCTATTCTCAAGTTTTTCAAACACTTAGGCGCGGGTTTGGATACAGTTTCAGTACAGGAAGTGCAATTGGGACTCAAGGCAGGTTTTGCGCCCCAAGAGATCATTTTCACCCCCAATGGCGTCAGTTTGGATGAAATTGAGGAAGCACTGGCATTAGGAGTAAAACTCAACATTGACAACATCTCCGTACTCGAACAATTTGGGCAGAGCCACCCAGATGTGCCCGTGTGCGTACGCATCAACCCCCACATCATGGCGGGCGGCAATCTGCAGACTTCAGTGGGTCACGTAGATTCCAAATTTGGAATATCGATCCACCAAATGCCTTTGGTGCGCCGAATGATCAGCAATACCGGCTTAAAGATTGACGGATTGCACATGCACAGCGGTTCCGATATCCTGGAAGCCGATGCTTTTTTGGCAGGCACAGAAATCCTGCTCAACATCGCTAAAGACTTCCCCGACTTGACTTACATCGATTTGGGCAGTGGCTTTAAAGTACCCTACAAACCCGAAGATGTCGAAACCAACATCGAAGAAGTAGGCGAAAAAATATCGGTTCGCTTCAACGATTTTTGCCAGGAATATGGCAAGCCATTGACGCTCTTGTTTGAACCAGGTAAGTTTTTGGTCAGCGAAGCCGGAACTTTTTTGGTTTCAGTCAACGTTGTCAAGCAGACTACTTCAACGGTTTTTGCGGGGGTAGATTCAGGCTTTAATCACTTGATCCGCCCGATGTTTTACAATTCCTACCACCGCATTTCCAATGTTTCAAAACCACAGGGGCGGCCACGTTTTTATACCGTGGTGGGTTACATTTGCGAAACCGATACTTTTGGGACGAACCGGCAAATTCCCGAAATCAACGAAGGTGATATTCTCGCTTTTCACAATGCCGGCGCTTATTGTTATTCCATGTCTTCCAATTACAATTCGCGGTACCGACCAGCGGAAGTCATGGTATTCAAAGGTAAAGATTACTTGATTCGCGAACGCGAAACCTTTGAAGATCTCTTGCGCCATCAGATTGAAGCGCCCATTTTTTCCACTGAAAAAGTAAAAGCATAATATTCAGGCCATGTCATTGTCAACGCGCTATTCACCCCAAGACATCGAATCCAAATGGTATCAGCACTGGTTGGATCGCGAATATTTCAACTCCGAACCCGATGATCGTGAGCCTTTTACCATCGTCATTCCTCCGCCCAACGTCACGGGGGTTTTGCACATGGGCCACATGCTCAACAATACCATCCAAGACATCCTGATTCGCAAAGCGCGTTTGGAAGGAAAAAATGCTTGTTGGGTGCCCGGCACCGACCATGCTTCAATTGCAACTGAGGCCAAAGTGGTGAAATTGCTGCGCGAACAAGGCATCAAGAAATCCGACATCTCCCGCGAAGCTTTTTTGCAGCATGCCTTTGATTGGAAAGAAAAATATGGCGGACTGATCCTAGAGCAACTCCAAAAGCTTGGCGCTTCCTGCGACTGGCATCGGACGCGTTTTACCATGGAATCCAGCTTGTCAAAAGCAGTGACCCATACTTTTGTTGACCTACACAAAAAAGGCCGTATTTACCGCAGTTTGCGGATGACCAACTGGGATCCGGAAGCCAAAACGGCGCTTTCCAACGAAGAAGTTATTTACAAAGAAGAGAACTCTCAACTGTTTCATATCCGCTATGTGTTGGAAGATGATCCTACTCAGGGTATCGTCATTGCCACTCAACGCCCGGAAACCATCATGGCTGACGTGGCGATTGCCGTACACCCTGATGATGAGCGTTATGCCCATTTGGTAGGTAAAAAAGTGTTGATCCCGTTGATCAACCGCGCTATTCCAATTTTGGCGGATACTTACGTGGAGTTGGATTTTGGTACTGGGGCGCTCAAAATCACCCCTGCCCACGATCAAAACGACTACGAAATTGGTCAACGCTACCAGCTAGAAGTGATCGATATCCTCAACGACGATGGCACGCTCAATGATAAAGCGCAGATCTTAGTGGGAGAAGACCGTTTTTCAGCCCGCAAAAAGATCCGCAAATTGCTGGACGAAAGCGGCGCTTTAGTCAAAATAGTGGATTACATCACCAAAATTGGTCATTCCGAGCGTACCAATGCGGTAGTAGAACCCCGACTTACGCTACAGTGGTTTTTGGAAATGAAACCTTTTGCTGCCACGGCATTAAAAGCGGTAAGCAGCGGCGATGTACAGTTTTACCCCGAGAGTTTTTGGAACATGTACCATAGTTGGCTCAATGAAGACAACGTGCGCGATTGGTGTATTTCTCGCCAATTGTGGTGGGGACAACGCATCCCTGCTTGGTACTTGCAATCAGAAAGCTTCAATGAGGAGAGCCATATTTTTGTAGCCGAAAATGCTGATGAGGCGCTGGCACAAGCCAAAGAAAAAACCGGCAACGACCAGCTTACAATCGAAGATTTGCGTCAAGACGACGACGTGGTGGATACTTGGTTTTCTTCCTGGCTTTGGCCCATCTCGGTTTTTGATGGATTCGAAAACCAAGATGCCTTAAAATACTACTACCCTACCAATGTGCTGGTTACCGGTTGGGACATCATGTTTTTCTGGGTAGCGCGGATGATCATGTCGGGATATGAATGGTCGCCCGAGTTATTGGGCCCTAAGCTATCGGCAAAAAAAGGCGCCATGCCTTTCCGCAAGGTATACTTTACCGGGATGGTACGCGACAACAAGCGCAGGAAAATGAGCAAGTCGCTCGGCAACTCACCCGATGCCTTAGAACTCATCGACAACTACGGTGCGGATGGCGTGCGTTTTGGGATGCTATCAAGTGCCGCAGCTGGCAACGACATCATCTTTGATGCCCCGCTTGATCCGGTTACCAACGAAGTAATGAACCAAAGTAAGTTATGCGAGCAAGGTCGTAATTTTTGCAATAAGCTATGGAATGCCCTGCGCTTGATCAAAGGCTGGGAAATTACCGATAACGAACCCGAATCTAGTAGCCGTTTGGCAGTGGAATGGATGGAACAGCGATTGAACCAAACCTTGGCGCAATTGGAAGGCATGTTCATCGATTTCCGTCTCTCTGAAGCGCTGATGACCGTATACAAACTGCTTTGGGATGATTTCTGCTCCTGGTACCTGGAGATGATTAAACCTGCCTATGGCGAACCCATTGAACGCGCTACTTTGGAAAAAACCATCGGCTTGATGGAGCGCATGATGACGATCTTGCATCCATTCATGCCTTTTGTGACCGAGGAAATTTGGCACCAATTGCGCGAGCGTGCTCAAGGTGATGATTGCGTTATCAGTAAATACCCCAAAGCCGGCGCTTTTAACGAACACTTCATTGCCAAAGTGGAACAAGCTAAAACGGTGGTTACCAACGTACGCGAAACCCGCAACAACAAGGGCATCAAAATGAAAGACCTCCTGAGCGTATACGTTCAGGATACCCCTGCTGCCCGCGAACTTATGGAAGTTGATGGCGTGCAATCCATGATCATCAAAATGGGCAACCTCGAAAGCTTGGAATACGCCGCTGCCGAAATTCCCAACAGCGTGGCGTTCTTGGCCGGAACTGAGAAGTTTTTCGTGGCCTTAGAGCAGAAGATCAACAAGGAAGAAGAAGTAGTCCGGCTGCAAAAGGAGTTGGACTATTTCCGCGGTTTTGTAAAATCGGTAGCCAACAAACTGAACAATGAGCGTTTTGTGAGCGGAGCGCCCGCTGATGTGGTGGAAAAAGAGAAACAAAAAATGGCCGACGGCGAAGCAAAAATTCGGAGTTTGGAAGAAGCGCTGGAGGAAATGGGTGGTTAATACAAATGACCACTGATAAAGAGCAGTTTCCAGCATAATTTGCTCCATTGATTTAATAAGAACCGCTTAGCAGCTATATGCCGCTAAGCGATTCTTGTTTTTACCTGAAACAAGTGAAGTATGAGCTCAAACCAACCAAATACTACTTCCAATACCTCACTAAACAATGAAAACAAGTCTATTCGCCTTTTTAATACTTTGCTCTTTCCCGCTCATTGGCCAAACCAAGGTATTTCGACCCGAGCAGCGTTATGCCGCCGATAGCATCAAAAAATGGATGACCAGTATTTTACGAGAAACCAGCAAAAAGCACCCTGGATTTTATAGGTATATTCCTAAATCCAGGTTTGATTTTATCATCGATTCTACGCGGCAAACCATCCAAGATTCATTAACAACTTTAGAATACTACCGGAAATTAAAACCTTTGTTTGCTACAATTGGCTGCGTGCATACTGGAGTGACGCTTTCCAAAGACTACAACGACTACCTGAACAAAAGCGCCACGCTGCTCCCACTGGCTGTTTTCATTGATGATGAGAAAAAGGTTTACATCACCAAAAATTATTCTGGAGATTCAACAATCCAACTTAAAAGCGAAATTTTATCCATCAATGGCCAATCAATAAAGGACATCCTTCACCTTCTTTTTCAAGCCATTCCCTCAGACGGCTTTAATGAGACCGAAAAGATTTTACTACTCAATCACCGATTTGCGTTTTGGTACCAATCGGTCATTGATGCCACTCCAACTTTTAAGCTTGAAGTTTTGGATCGCGGTTTGCCAAAAAGACTGGAATTGAAGGGTGTAAGTAGCGAGGTATTTCCTGCTGCTCAAGCTTTGGAAAACAATTATAAGCAGCCACTTGAATTTGAATCGTTAAATGATGGCATTGGAGTGCTTAAAATCCACACGTTTGCCCAGTCAACCATCAAAAAGAACAGCCAGAATTTCAAAAAATTCACTCGTACTACTTTTAAAACCATCGCCAAACAAGAAATCAAGACTTTAGTCATTGATCTGAGGTACAACACTGGAGGTAGTGATGGCAATGCTGCTTTCCTCGCCGCTTATTTTTTCAATCAACCCTTTCGATATTGGGAAAAGATAGAAGTAACTGAAGCACTGGCCAAAGAAGTTAAAGGTTTGGCCAAATTGATCTACCGCAAACCAGTAAAAAATGGCGATTTTTATCAATGGCAAAAATCAAGACTTACCCACGAATTCGACTATTTTGAACGGCAAAAACCTGCCAAAAATAACTTTCAAGGTCAGGTTTATTTATTGACAAATGGGCTCTGCCTATCTGCTTGTAGTGATTTCATCGCGGTTTTAGCACATAATCGTAAAGCTAAAATCATTGGTCAAGAAAGCGGCGGCGGATACCAAGGTAATACCAGTGGAATCATGCCAACGGTGCCGATACCTGGAGGCCTTAGGGTAACCATTCCATTGATGAAATATACCAATGCGGTGGATTTACAACATAATTTCGGACATGGAACCATCCCTGATTATGCGGTTTCGCCAACTTTAGAAGATTGGATGGCGCAGACCGATGTTGAAATGGAGTTTTTAATGCTTCTGATGAAGGAAAAAAAGGGACAGTGACAAATTCCCTTTCTTGTTATACTTCCCACGGGAAGTATAGATCTTTACCTTGAATCCGATAATTTTTCGTATGTTCACTCTCCTTGAACACTGCCTAAAGTCCTTGATCGATGAAACGAAAAACGTTTTTGAAGACATCTGCCGTTTTCGCTACTGGCGCGCTGTTGTCGCCCATAAGCGCTTGTCAACCTAACCCAAAAGCCGTGCGACAAAACTGGGCCGGTAACTACCAATACCAAGCCGAAAATCTCTTTCAACCCAAATCGGCAGACGAGCTGCAAGATCTGGTAAAAAAACTGGGTCAACAAAAAGCCTTGGGTTCCAAGCATTGTTTCAACGACATAGCCGATAGTCCGCTCAATCAAATTTCTACCGAATTTCTCAATAAAGTCATCGCCATTGATGAACAGGCCAAAACGGTGACCGTGGAAGCTGGTGTTCGTTATGGCCAATTTGCGCCCGAATTACACCAAAAAGGGTATGCACTGCACAACCTAGCTTCTTTGCCACATATTTCTGTAGCTGGGGCTTGTAGTACGGCCACCCATGGCTCGGG
This sequence comes from Saprospiraceae bacterium, assembly GCA_040401995.1. GTDB lineage: Bacteria > Bacteroidota > Bacteroidia > Chitinophagales > Saprospiraceae > Haliscomenobacter. Next base: position 18,220 of record JBBANM010000064.1, on the reverse strand, counting down.
CGTAAAAAATGGCAATCTGGCTACTGCAGTTTCGGCCATCGAACTGGTAAAACCAAATGGTGATGTTGTCAACCTAAGTCGTGCAAAAGATACCGCCCAATTCAATGCTGCGGTAGTGGGACTTGGCGCCCTGGGGATCATCACCAAGGTGACGCTTGACATCCAAAAAGCTTACGAGGTGCGACAGGATCTGTTTCAAGACCTCCCGCTTCAATCTTTGAAAGATCATTTTGACGCCATTTTAGCCAGCGGCTATAGCGTGAGTTTGTTTACAGATTGGCAAAAACAGGTGATCAGTCAAGTTTGGGTAAAACGTAGAACCGATCAAACTTTGGAAGACTTGGGCGGCGATTTTTTTGGCGCCAAACCCGCTACCAAAAATTTGCATCCCATTACCCGACTCTCGGCTGAAAACTGCACCGAGCAAATGGGCGTTCCCGGGCCTTGGTATGAGCGACTCCCCCACTTCAAAATGGGATTCACCCCCAGCAGCGGAAAAGAGCTGCAATCAGAATATTTCGTGCCGCATCAAAATGCTTTGGAAGCCATTTTGGCCTTGGAGAAAAAAGGTCACCTCATTTATCCGCAATTGATGATCACCGAAATTCGCACCATCGCGGCGGATGAATACTGGATGAGTCCTTGTTACCAACAAGATTGTGTAGCGATCCACTTTACCTGGAAACAAAACTGGGCGGAGGTCAAAAAACTATTGCCGATGATTGAGGCAGCGTTGGCGCCGTTCAAAGCACGCCCGCATTGGGGGAAACTGTTTACCCTTGTGCCCGCTACGCTACACGAGCGCTACCCAAAACTACCCGATTTCCTAAATTTGGTACGGACCCATGATCCTGAAGGAAACTACCGGAATGCGTTTTTGGATTTGAATATTTATCCGAGTAAAGGGTGAAATGATATCGCGAAAATCAAGGGTATCAAGCGCAGATTTCGTCTTTGATAAAAAAACTGGTTGGCAAGTGAAATATCTCTCTATGTCAAAATCAAATAAAGGCATCATGAAACCATTGTTCTGTTGTTTACTGCTGGTAGCAAACGCTTATTTTTTGTCCGGTCAAACTACTTTTGATCAAACCGCCTCGGTGAAAATTGCTACCGATTTTCTTCGCACCCTATCGTCTACCCAAAAACCGGTAGCCAATCTGTCTTTGAATGATACCTCGCGGTACAAATGGTCGAACCTACCGATGGGACAAGTGACTCGTCAAGGGATTCAGTTTAAAGATTTGGCCGATTCTCAGCGGGTGATCATTCACAGCTTGTTGCGCCAAGTACTCAGCCAACAAGGGTACCAAAAGTTCTTGTTTATCATCCAGTACGACCAAGGGATTTTGGAAAGATTGACCAAAGCCAATAGCCCCATCGCGCAACGGTATGGCAACCAAAATTACTGGTTTACCGTTTTTGGAACGCCGCAAAAAGACCAGGTTTGGGCATGGAAATTTGAGGGGCATCACATTTCCCTGAATATGACGTACTCTTCAAAGGGTATCACTTGTACTCCTATGTTTGTGGGTATCAATCCTGCGCATACCACTTCAGGACCTTACGCGGGTTATCATTTGATGTTTGAAGAAAATGATTTTGCAAATCAATTATTCAACGATTTGAGTCCGGCGCTACGGCAAAAAGCCATCATTGGCCCCCACCCTACTGATGCTGATGTGATGACCAAAACCGGTAAGGAACCGCATATGACGGATAAATCAGGCGTAAAATTCACTGAAATGACGCCCAAACAACAGCATTTGGCGGAGCAGATTGTGCGCACCTGGGTAGAAAATCTCACTCCCGCTTTGGCGCAAGAGAAAGTAAAACGGTTTTTAGCCCATAAAAACAGCCTGGTTTTTAGTTGGCAAGGTACCAGCAATAGCAACGAACTGCATTACTACTCGCTCAAAGGCGATGGTTTTATCATTGAATTCAGCAACCGTGATGGCGGGGTGCAGCATTACCATACGTTGTGGCGGGATTTGTCGGAAGATTTTTTGAGTAAGTAGAGACGCAATTCATCGCGTATTTTCATAGAGCTGAGAAAATGGCCATTTTTTCATTCAAAGCCGGACTTGGTACGGCACGATTTTATTTCTAATCAGTTAATAATCTTCAACTTATATACTCTTAACGAACGGAGTTCGTGCTATAATTTGTGAAAATTCGTGAAATTTGTGGCTACATTTTTTAACCACTCCATCGAAGATGGGGTGCATAACTTATACTATTTTTCTTGATTCTTCTATCGCACCATACCAGATTTTGGCTTCTTGATCACTTATTGTAAAAGCCAAATCAGACAATAAAGGTTTGTTGTTTTCTGTGACAGCGCCTGTAGATTCAGCCACTGATTTTTCTTGCCTAATGTTTTTTAATATTCCTTCCACAACGACCCATTGTTCTGGAATGCTCAATTTCTCAACTAGCTTAATAACTTCTTCACTTGAAATCATACATTCTGTTTTAACAAAATTATCAACACTAAAATACAAAAAACATCCCAAAAAAGCATTCAATTTAACATTTGAGTCATTTGATCACCATCCTAAAATCAGTCTTTCACTTAATATTTATCATCCCAAGGCGCTTTTTTTTGTTTTATATTGCCGACTTAGGGTCAATTAAAAATGAAGAAATCCTTATTTAAGCCTCAAAATCACCAGTTTACAAGCACAGACCATGGAATACATCGATTATTACAAAGTGCTGGGCATATCCAAAACAGCCAGCGAAGGCGATATTAAAGAGGCGTACCGCAAATTGGTTCGTAAATACCATCCAGATTTAAACCCCAACGACAAAGACGCGGAAAGAAAATTCAAAGAAGTCAATGAAGCCAACGAAGTCCTGAGCGACCCCGAAAAAAGAAAAAAATACGACAAACACGGCAAAGATTGGCAACACGCCGACGAGATTGAAAACGCCCAAAAACAACGCCAATCACAATCCCGACGCAATCCAGGAAACCAAAATAATTCCAGTGAATTTTCGGGTGATTTCTCTGATTTTTTTGAATCCATGTTTGGTGGAGACATGGGGAGCAGCCGATCCCGACAATCCAAATTTAAGGGGCAAGATATTAATGCCGAACTTCAATTGAATTTGGAAGACGTATACGAAAGTCAAAAACAAACGCTAACCGTCAACGGAAAAAACATCCGCCTTACCATCCCAGCCGGTGTTGAAAACGGGCAAACGATTAGAATCGCCGGTCATGGAAACCCTGGCGCCAATGGCGGCCCCAATGGCGATTTGTACCTTACCTTCTCTATTGCCGAACACCCAAAATTCAAACGCGATGGCAGTAATCTATATGCCACAGTGAATGTTGATTTGTACACGGCACTTTTGGGAGGAGAGATTTTAGTGGACACCTTTGACGGGCAAGTCAAGTTAAAAGTAGCTCCCGAAACCCAAAGCGGGGTCAAAGCCAAACTCAAAGGCAAGGGTTTTCCAGTGTACAAGCAAGAAAAAAAATTTGGGGATTTGTACCTCACCTATCAAGTTCAATTGCCGAAAAATTTGACTGCGCAGGAAAAAGTATTGTTCACCGAACTGGCAAAGCTGAGAAAAAATGGAAACTAAAAATTTGATTCCAATTGAGCAGTTCTGTTCTTTCTACAAGATAGAGACAACATTTATTGATTCCCTTGAATCGTTTGGATTAGTAGAGGTAATTGTAGTAGATAATAACCCCTACTTCCCTGAAGATCAATTGGCAGCGGTAGAAAGAATGCGCAGATTGCACTATGAGTTGGCCATCAACCTGGAAGGGGTTGACGCCATTAACTTCCTTCTCCAACGCATTGAGCATCTGAATCAGGAGTTAATGTATGTCAAAAACCGCTTGGGTTTGTTTGAATAAAGGCCGTTGTTTTTTACTTTTTCCAGCGCAGATCCCGCCACAATTGTTGCTGTTCTTTACTCAAAAAACTCCAAGCAACAATCCGGCTCGTTTTGTTGCCTTGTCCCATCGGAATAGTTTTTATTTCCGTAGCACCAGCTTTGCCCAATAAATGGATGACCGTGTCCAAATGCGATTGTTTGGAGATCAAAGTCGAGAACCAAAAACAGGCCGTTGCATATTGCTTGCTTTCGCGGATCATGTTGCGAACAAATCCTTCTTCCCCGCCTTCGCACCACAATTCGCCGTTTTTGCCGCCAAAATTCTTCACTGGCTCGGTAATTTTTGCATGGTTGAGGTTGCTCAACTTGCGCAATGTTGACGCCTCGGCAGCTTCTTGTGAAGCATGAAATGGCGGATTGCAAATGACCAGGTCAATGAATTCGTTGTCTTTGAGAATGCCAACAAAAATCTGCTTAGGATTGGACTGCAATCTACACTCCACTCTTGATGAAAGAAAAGGATTTGCGGCAATGATGGCGTTGGCGGAAGCAATCGATTCTGGGTCAATATCCGAACCGATAAACGACCACTTGTAAGCTTTGTTGCCAATGATGGGATAAACACAATTTGCGCCAATACCGATATCCAGACAAACAATTTGCGGACCAGTTGGGATTTTGCCAAAATTAGAAGCCCCCATTACGTCGGCAATATGATGGACGTAATCCGCCCGACCAGGAATGGGCGGACATAAAAAACCTTCGGGAATGTCCCAAGTGTCAATGCCGTAATAATGTTTGAGCAGGGCTTTATTGAGGGCTTTGACGGCAGCAGGATCAGCAAAGTCGATTGACTCGTCGCCGTAGATGTTCGACTGGACAAACAAGGCTAGATCTGGTGCGCTTTCAATGAGCAATTTAAAATCATAGCGTTCACGATGCAGATTGCGGGGGTGCAACTGCGTTTTTTCTTTGGGGTGTTCTCTTTTAGGTGCGGGCTTCGATCCTGCCGATTTCCGAAGGGGCGCCTTCTTTTTTTCTTGAGACATTGATTTTTTTTAGTTTTTTATAAATACGCAATTGCTCTAATTGCTTCCAATCTCTTCAAACTCCTTCAGCAATTGAGCTTTATCTACCGGCACCACTCCTACCTTTTCACAAACCTGCCCGCCGGCTAGATTGGATAAAATGGCAACTTTCGTCATGGGTAACTTTAGCGCCAAACCTAGTGCCGTAATGCTCACCACGGTATCTCCAGCGCCGCATACATCCGCCACTGCGCGTGGAAAAGTGGGAATCACCTGCCCTACCCCATTCTCGAAGATAAAAAGTCCTTTTTCGGAAAGGGTGATCATGGTATAACGATTGCCTAATTTAGTTTGAATTTGTTGAGCAGCATGTTGTAATGAAGCCAAATCGGTTCCAATGGGATCAGGCAATTGAGCACGAATCTCTTTAAGGTTGGGTTTAAAAAGCGTAACACCGCGATATGCCCAAAAATTCTTGAATTTTGGATCCACCGCAATCGGTATGTCTCGTTGGGTACCTTCCAGAATGAGTTCTTGGATAACCTGTTGCGATAGCACCCCTTTGTTGTAATCTTGTAACAAGATCACCTGAATGTGTTGGGTATCTAAGGTGTGGCGGATGTGTTCTAAAAACCGATTGGCCTCTGCCTCCGAAAGATCGTGATTGTCCTCCCGATCGATGCGCAACAGGTGTTGGTTGTTGGACAATACCCTTGTTTTTACCGTTGTGACGCGTTCGCTGGAGGTAAGGATGTGTTCATTGGTCATGCCGTTTTCGGGCAATAAGCGCAAAAGTGCGCTGCTATCTTCGTCATTACCTATTACGCTGCATAGAAACGGCGTAGCGCCCAAAGCTTGAACGTTTAGCGCCACATTGCCAGCTCCGCCCAGTCGGTCTTCATTGTCTTGTAGGTGCACAACCGGCACCGGCGCTTCCGGAGAAATACGCGACACATGGCCATTGAGATATCGATCAATCATTACATCACCGACGATCAACACATTGATGTTATTGAAAGCCTCAAAAATATCAGCAGCTTGCTTCATTGCTTAGTATTGTAAAATCACTCTGAATTTGAAAGACCCGGGCAAAAGTAAGGAACGGGTGAATAATAAAGTGTCATTTTAGCCGCCGCTATTTTGCTGCCAATCGACTATTTTTTGAGGCGCAATGTGGGGCATTGCAACGAAAAAGATAGAAAGAGTGGCGGTGAAAGAGCAAGGCCAAAGTGATACTTTATTGTTTAACCGTTCCTAAGGAGTAAGCATGGGTATGAAAACATATAAGCCCAATTTCACGCGTTTAGCTGTAGAATAGGGCCATAACTCAAAGCAATACGCTCCAATATACGATCTGTAGCCCCCCGATTTCCAGCTAGATACGCATTGACGGCCTGAACTGCTAATTCCTGCTTTTCCGAATCCAGTAAAGTTTCAAAAACTGCCCCCATTTCTTCCGCATTTTTTACCGAAAAACCGCCTTTTTGCGCCACCATATTCACCGCTTCCGTGAATTTTTGGTATTTCGGACCAAAAACAACCGGCAAACCAAAAGCCATCGGTTCGAGGGTATTGTGAATGCCAGATCCAAATCCGCCGCCAATATAAGCCAATTGCCCATATCGATACAAGGCCGATAGCATACCGATGTTGTCAATCAACAAAATCCGTGCAGTGACAGCTGCTGGGTGATTCCATTGAGAAAAGCGCAAAATTGGCAAAGCTTCAAACTGTTTTTCAATGGCTAGCAAATGTTCCTCCTCTATTTCATGCGGCGCAATAATCATCTTCCAGTTGGGTGGTAATCCTGGCAACCAGGTTGCCAACAAATCTTCATCAGCTGGCCAGGTGCTGCCGGCAATAAGTGTAGGCGTTGATTCACAAAAAGCAGCAACTTCGGGAAAATCTTTGGCTTCAGCGGCAATGCGCAACACCCGATCAATCCGGGTATCGCCAGCTACACTGGCTTTGCGCACCCCGTATTTTTTAAGTAGATCCGTAGAAGCTTGGTTTTGAGTAAAAATGTGATCAAACCAACCCAGCGCTTGCCGAAACCACCAACCATACCAATGAAAAAACAATTGCCTCGGACGAAATACCGCTGAGACCAGGATGCTCGGTGCTCCTTCTAGGTGTAAGTTTCGGAGGAAGTGGTACCAAATCTCGTATTTGATAAAAATGGCCAATTGAGGATTGACCAATTGTACAAAAGCTTGGGCGTTGGCAGGCGTGTCGGCAGGTAAATAAGCAACACCATCGGCCAGCGGATAATTTTTGCGAATTTCATATCCTGATGGGGAAAAAAAGGTCAAAAGCAGGAAGATTTGGGGATTGGCTGCCTTGATGCCTTCGATGATCGGCCTTCCCTGTTCAAACTCTCCCAGCGATGCACAGTGCACCCACACCAAAGGTTGATCAAAAGTTCTTTTTTCGAGCAACATTTGTTCCAGTAGATCGTACCACTGATGGCGACCTTCTGTCCACAAGCGGGCTTTGGGTACAAATGTAGCAGCTAAGCGAATGACACCGACATAAGTTGCAATAACCGTATTATACAAACTGACAAAAAAAGCGGTGAAAAATGGATTCATCTTATTCGGCGCTGATGGGTTTTGGACGTATTTTGAAACGAATAGTGGAGTTAATATTCAATGGTTTCTCCTTTTTCGAAGTAGAACGGCAACATCCACACGGCACGAATTCCGATCAAAACATCAAACCGTTTCGCTGAATCTTGCATCCGAGTGTCAAAATTGAAAGAGCGGCGATTGGCCGTAAAACCCTCGGTGCACTCCAAAGCGATGAGGTAGTTCATACGGCGATCCTGGCTCATGTGCTGGTAACCAATCACCTGCTGAACGGCAAATCCGTTGGTGAGCCGGTCGTAGCCTTTTTTGTAATTATCAGCCAGGGCAGCAACTTTACGGGTGGGGTCATCTTGGATTCGGATTTTGTGTTGCAAAAAACCAAGACCCAGATTTACCCGCAAACCGGCGCGCTGATTGTGGGGCGATAAGGAAAAAAGTTTCCCTACTTCGCCGCCGAGGTAAAAACCGCGGGCTCGCAACTGAATATCGGCCGGGTTCCGGTCATTTCCGATGATGTAGCCTTCATTGGTTAAAAGGCCGCGCAGGGGGGTATCTTTAACCGTTGAACCAAATAAGAGTTGGCCAGTAACGCCAAAAATAAGATTCGTTTTTTTTGCGATAAACTCCATACCGCTAGTAACAGCGTTCATAGAACCAAAACGATTGGCCAACTCCCCGCTGGGAAGTTGTACGCCATATCCCAATTTAAAAAGCAAACAATCAGGTTGATTGTTTTTGTTGCGTTGCCCAATCAGGTAAGCAGGTAATGCAATACCGCAAATTAGGATAAGGCAGATGATTTTTGATTGCATGGCATTGTTTTGGTTAAGAGCGTGTTTGTTGAAATGTGCGCACTTGCAGGCAAAAGTAAGGATTTTTGGATCAAGCTGTCTTCTTCATCGATACCACTCGAAATAGCTGGGGCTAATTTAGTGGTTGTGAGGTAAAGGAGGTCATTCCAATCAGCATTTTTGAAAATTCGAGCTATCTTTGACCAAGCCAGTTGCGGCGTATTTGCTTTCACAGATCAAACTGCCCCTTTGTCAAACTTTAACTTTACATATCGTGAAAAGAATCTTAATTACCGGCGCCGCCGGATTCCTGGGTTCTCACCTCAGCGACCGCTTTATTCAGGAAGGTTTCCATGTAATTGCCATGGACAACTTACTGACCGGTAGCTTGAGCAACATAGAACACCTTTTTCCACTAGAACGCTTTGAGTATTACCACCACGACATCACCAAGTTCGTGCACGTGCCTGGCAACCTGGATTACATTTTACATTTTGCCTCGCCAGCCAGTCCAATTGATTACCTGAAAATGCCCATTCAAACCCTCAAAGTAGGGTCGATCGGCACCTACAATTTGCTTGGGTTGGCGCGTGAAAAAAAAGCGCGAATCCTGGTTGCTTCTACTTCAGAAGTTTATGGCGACCCTTTGATTCACCCGCAGCAGGAAGACTATTGGGGCAATGTTAACCCAATTGGTCCGCGTGGCGTATATGATGAGGCCAAGCGTTTTTTGGAAGCCATCACCATGGGTTATCATACTTTCCATGGCGTTGATACCCGCATCATCCGCATTTTCAATACCTACGGACCAAGAATGCGAGTGGAAGACGGTCGGGTATTGCCGGCATTTTTCTCTCAGGCTATTCGCGGCGAAGGACTTACCGTTTTTGGCGATGGTTCGCAAACCCGTTCTTTTTGCTATGTCGACGACTTAGTGGAGGGCATTTACCGCTTGCTTTTGAGCAATTACCACCAACCCGTCAATGTGGGTAACCCTGATGAGATCACGATCAAAATGTTTGCGGATGAGATCTTAGCTTTGGTGGGCAACCCGAAAGCGCACATCATTTACAAAGATTTACCCGTTGATGATCCTAAAGTACGTCAACCAGATATCACCCGGGCTCGTGAAATTTTGAACTGGGAGCCCAAAGTGCCCCGTGCGGAAGGATTGAAAAGAACCTATGAATACTTCAAAACGGTAGTAGATCCGGCTTAAAAATATTACTTGTTCCAAAAAAATGACAACCCATGGCATTTGATAAAACAATTTTGATTACTGGCGGAGCAGGGTTTATTGGCACCCACCTGGTAAAAAGAATGGTCAAAAAATATCCTAATTACCAAATTGTCAATCTGGATCTATTGACCTATGCCGGTAACTTGGAAAACTTGCTTGATGTGAGCGCGGCCGACAATTACGAGTTTCGCCGCGGCGATATTTTGGATGCTAAATTCTTGGAAGTACTCTTTGCGGAGTTTGATTTCGATGGCATCATTCACTTAGCCGCAGAATCGCACGTGGATCGCTCTATCGTTAATCCATTGGCATTCATCGAAACGAACATCGTAGGAACGATAACACTGCTCAACGCTGCCAGAATAGCCTGGAAAGGCCAGGAAGCAAGCAAGCGTTTTTACCACATCTCCACCGATGAGGTCTACGGCTCATTGGGTGATACTGGTTTTTTCACCGAAACCACTCCTTATGATCCCCGTTCGCCGTATTCGGCTTCAAAGGCCAGTTCGGATATGTTGGTACGTGCTTACCACCATACCTACGACCTGCCGATTGTGGTTTCCAATTGCTCCAACAATTACGGGCCTTATCAATTTCCGGAAAAATTGATTCCGCTGATGATCAACAACATCAAGCAACAAAAACCGCTTCCGGTGTATGGCGACGGCCTTTATACTCGCGATTGGTTGTGGGTAGAGGATCACGCTTCAGCGATTGATTTGATCTACCACGAAGGTCGGATTGGCGAAACGTACAACATCGGCGGCAATAACGAATGGAAAAACATCGATTTGGTACACCAATTGTGCGACATCATCGATGGCTTGATGGGGCGCGCAGATGGTACCTCCCGCAAGTTGATCACCTTTGTGAAAGACCGTCCAGGACACGATCGCCGCTATGCCATTGATGCCAGCAAACTCGAAAATGAGCTACACTGGAAACCTTCCATCACTTCGGAAGAGGGTTTCCGTCGTACCGCGCAATGGTACCTCGACAATACGGAATGGCTGGAGCGGGTCACTACTGGCGCCTATCAAAAATACTACGAAACGCAGTACGCCAATCGCTAATTAAGATGCAGCAACTCGATCAATTCTTGAAGCAATGGCGAGCAGATACGCCAGCAACCCAAAACATTGTTCACCTCAATAATGCGGGGGCTGCGCTGATGCCACAACCGGTACTAGAAGCCATGGTTGACCATCTTAGACTCGAAGCTGCTTTAGGCGGATATGAGGCTGCGGAAAAAATGAATGTCCAGATTCAGCAAGGGTACCAGCTATTGGCAACCTTGCTGAATACTACGCCTAATAACATCGCCATTGGCGCTAGTGCGACCGATGCTTACAATCGGGCTCTATCGGCGATCCCTTTTCAAACCGGCGATACTATTTTGACTACGGATAATGATTACGCTTCCAATCAGATTGCGTTTTTATCGCTGGAAAAACGCTTTGGCGTCAACACGGTTCGGATGCCGCAAAATGGCGCTCATATTGACCTAGCTGCTGCTACTCAGATGATGGAGACCATGCGTCCAAAGCTGGTTTCTGTTACCCATGTGCCCACAAATTCAGGGTTGATTCAGCCCATTGAAGCCATCGGAAAAATATGTCGAGAATTGGGCATCTGGTACTTAGTCGATGCCTGCCAGTCAGCTGGTCAGATGCCTTTAGATGTCCAGGCAATTCATTGTGATTTTTTAAGTGCCACCTATCGCAAGTTTCTTCGCGGCCCCCGAGGACTGGGTTTTTTGTACGTTTCTGATCGGGCTTTGAATGCTGGTCTTGCCCCACTGTATTTGGATATGCGCGGCGCAGATTGGATCGCACCCAATGCCTACCACGTCAATCCCAGCGCTCGCCGATTTGAAGACTGGGAGTTTGCATATGCTTTGATTATGGGCGGCAATGTGGCAGTTCAGTATGCCCTAGATATAGGCTTGGACAAAATTCAAAACCGGGTATTTGAATTGGCCGAGTACACCCGAACACAGCTGCAAAAAATCGATGGCGTCCAGATATTGGATCAAGGTCACCAGCTTGCAGGCATTGTCACTTTTCACTTGGACGGGGCGGATGCGATGGGCATAAAATTGGCTTTACGTGGGCAAGGCGTCAATGTTTCAGCCGCTACTCGCGTCGGCGCAGTAATCGATTTTGACAAAAAAGGCGTTCCTGGAGCAGTGCGGGTATCACCGCATTATTACAACACGACGGAGGAAATTGACGTATTTATTGACCGGTTAAAAGCCTACAAGTCCAAAGCATAAAAAGAGTCGCAGCTATTGTGACCCGTATTGCCCATTGATTGAGGTATACGCTGGAAACCCATTTTTTGGTACAGTCCCGCCGCTTCATTCATGCGATTCAGGGTTTCGAGGTAACAAACTTTGTAGCCCAATCTACGCGCTTCATCCAATAAAATTTGCAGTATTTTCACGCCTAAACCTTTGCCTCGCAGTTCGGGCAGGAAATACATTTTTTTCAATTCGCATACAGTGGGATCTCCTCCTGCCAGGGCCCCAATTCCGCCGCCACCCAAAACTTTATCGCCCTCCGCTACTACCCAATACACACTGGTTGGTTCTTGGTAGTTGTCGGCAATAGCATCCACTTCGGGGTCATTGATAGAAAAACCCGGGCCTACCGCGCCGTATTCTGTCATCACTTGGCGGATAATAGCAGCCATTTGCGCGTTGTCGCTGGCTTGAATAGAACGAAAAACAAATTGGTCGGCTTCTTGTCGCATAAATGTTCGATTTTCGGGTCGAATCTAGTTATTTTACCCTGGATTTTAAAAGATGATTGGTAATTCTGACCTCCACATCCAATAGGAAAGAATGGGACAATATAAATCGATGGCATAATGAATACAAAAAGCAATGCGCTTATTTTTCATACCCTCCTTTGGCCGCTGCTGTTTTTTTTTCAGCATCCAAATACATCAACAGCTCAATCTAACAGTGATAAGGATTACCGTTTTGGAACATTTCTTAATGTATCGGGCGCCGTTTCTTATTCCAAATTTCGCGATTTTGGAGTATCTCCTTTGATCTACAGTGGCGCGCTATATGGCGGAATGGGAGAGTTAGCCTTTGATCGACGAAAATGGGATGTTGCAATAGGCGGCGGCGGATTGGTAGGAACCATCTCCGAAAAAAGTTTATTTACTACCCAAGCAACCGCCTATGCGATTTATTACAATGCCCAGGGACTGTACCGTTTTTGGCAAAAAGACGACCAGCAATTTGATTTAAAGGGCGGGTTACAATTGAATGGCTGGGTCAATATTCGCGAAACGCCCAGTTTCAACAATGCATCAGTGGCGGTGGAAGCGCTGAATACCGTTTCCGGCGCAGTAAAGTTCAACTGGCGAATTGCCAAAGAACAAAAAGGACGGAAACTGCTGTGGATTTTCCCAACCAAGCCTGGGCTGCGTTTGATGAAATTGAGTTCTCAATTGAGCGTGCCCCTGGTCAACACCGCTTGGCGCCCCAAATATGCTTACATCGATGATTTTACCAATGGAAAATCCAACTTCCTAGAACGCAATGATTTCACCATTGGCGGTTATCGTTTGCAGTGGCGAACCGATTTTTCGTATTACTTATTCAATGGCAACATTTTCAAAATCTCCTATCAATGGGATACCCAACGACTGGGCAATACCTTTAATCGACTAGAAATTGGGCACCATATTTTGTTGGTTGGTTTTTCAATCCGCATGAATTGACTTGAAGTGACCTTAAAATACTACTCCATGAAAAAACATATTTTTTTCCTCCTGCTCCTCTTATTAGGTTGTAGTGCTTGTGAAGATTTGGTTTTTACCGAAAATGAAAAAACCGATAAAGCTCAGGACAATTTTGAATTCCTCTGGAAAACAGCCAACGAGAAGTATGCTTTTTTTGACTACAAAAAAATTGACTGGGACGCGGTGTACCGTCAATACAAGCCGCAAATTCAGACGGGCATGTCGCAAGATTCACTTTTTAGAGTACTTTTCAGAATGATGAATGAACTCAAGGACGGTCATGTCAATTTGATTTCGCCTTTTAATGTTTCAAAATACAATTTCGATTTGCTGGGCCCTACAAACATCGATACCCGCATTGTAAAAGAAAAATACCTGCGCGAAAATGTCTACACTACTGGCGCCTTTCTCCACAATGCGATCGCCAACAATCAGGTGGGCTACGTTCGCTATTCATCATTCAGCAATAAAGTTTCTGGATTTGACATGGCGTTCGTTTTCAGTCGTTATGCTAAAACCAAGGGACTGATTTTTGACTTGCGACAAAACGGCGGTGGCAGCATCGCTAATGTATTTACCATGCTAAATTATCTCGCCAACCAACGTACTTTTTTGTACCGTTCCTATATCAAAAACGGTCCGGGCAGAGAAGATTTTGAAGGGCCCCAAGATGCCTATGCGGAACCAACTGGCAACATTCGCTATGCTGGAAAAGTGGCCATTCTGGTTGATCGCGGTTCATTTAGCGCTACTTCATTTTTCACCCTTGGCGCACGTGAATTGCCAAATGTCACCATTATTGGCGACAGCACGGGCGGCGGATTGGGCATTCCTAATGGAGGGCAGTTACCCAATGGCTGGACTTACCGTTTTTCGATCTCTAGAACATTAACCGCAAATGGGGAAAATTTTGAAAGCGGCATCCCACCGGATATTCGAGTACTGCTTACTGAATCCGACCGTTTGAAAGGGATTGATACGGTGATTGAAAGAGCGGTAGTGGAATTGTTAAAATAGGTAGATTGCTAAAATCACCAAAACGGACTGGAGTACCATTATTCCATCCGTCCAGATGCTGTAATAATAATCGGGTAGTTTGACTTTTGCGTAGGCGAGCGTAAGCATTCCCAAAAGCATGGTAGTAGTTAACGCACACCAAACGCTAAAGCTATAAGCCTCAAAATAGTAATTCAAACTGGCCAACATTATCGCAATGGCCATTGCGGCATGACTGATCCATTTGGCTTTTTTTTCGCCAAAATAAACGGGCAAAGTAATGGCTTGCTGGGCAATATCGACTCCCATGTCGCGAACATCAAAAATCATCGCCAAACTAAAGATAAAAAAGGCACGCTCCAACAACATCGGTAAAATGGCCATTTGACCAAAAGCATGCCCGGCTAAAACCGGTAGTCCCACCGTTACCCAACTCCAAGTAATGGCCAGTACAAATATTTTCACGCCAGGGATATCGCGTAGTCGCTGCCGACCAGGAAACAACGGTAACGCATAGGCAAAACTAAGGATAGCAGGAGCGGCAATTCCAAGAATGAGTGGAATGGAGAGACCGGCGTACAAAATCAAACTAGCGATACCAGTGATATAGGAAAAAGCTTGTAAATATCCTTTGTACTGCAAAACGAATGCCCAGCGTTGATTGCTGGAGGCGGTAGTAATGCGATTTAAGCCTCCTAATCGGTGCAAACAATAGAGGAAGACAGTGGCGCAAAACACAAAAAGCGCCAATCGATCAAACCCCAATTTTCCAAACACGAGCGCCTGGGTTTGCCAATACAAACCCAGGGCAGCAAAGCTGATCCAAATATTTCCATAAATGAACAGCTCAAGCGCCTGCTTTAGCCAGTGTAGAAGTAGTGAGACCCTATAAATCGACATTTTTAACTTGATCTTTTGGATTTCTGCTTCCCTATTTTTTCGTTACAATGTCCCGCATTACGCCTCAAAAATAAGTCGCTGAAATCCAAAATATCGGCGCTAATTTCTGTCGATTTATAGGGTCTCACTACTTATCTTTTCGCTTTGCGGTAGAAAACTACCGGTTAGAAATACTTAAAATTATGACCATAGCTGATTTTCTGAAGCGACTCGTAAATGAGCTTGATCACGTTGTTGACGTCTTCTTTGTGGGCCATCTCAACCGTTGTATGCATATAGCGCAAGGGCAACGAGATCAATGCCGAAGGAACCCCGCCATTGGAATAAGCGAAGGCATCGGTATCCGTTCCGGTACGCCGTGACGCCGCTTCACGCTGGAAGGGTATCTCTTTTTCCTCAGCCGTTTGGATGATCAAATCCAGCAACTTGTTGTGCACAGCCGGAGCATAAGTCACTGAAGGCCCGCTACCGCATTTTACATCGCCAAATTTCTTTTTGCTGATCAATGGCGTGTTGGTATCGTGGGTCACATCAGTTACAATAGCGACATGAGGTTTGATGGATTGGGCAATCATTTCGGCGCCGCGCAAACCCACTTCTTCTTGTACCGAATTCACGATATACAGCGAAAAAGGAAGTTCAATCTTGTTTTCGTGCAACAATCGAGCCACCTCAGCAATACAAAATCCACCCATCCGGTTATCAAGGGCACGACCTACATAATAGCGGTCATTGAGGGTGATTACTTCGTCTTCATAGGTAATCACGCAACCTACATGAATCCCCATCTCGAGCACCTCTTCCTTGTCTTTTGCACCCACATCAATGAAGATGTTTTCCAATTTGGGAACTAGCGGCGTTTCTTCGCCACCGCGGGTATGGATGGCTGGCCAACCAAACACTCCAGTTTTCATCCCATTTTTGGTATGGATATTGACCCGTTTGGAAGGGGCGATCATCTGATCCGAACCTCCATTCCGAACAACATGGATAAACCCGTCATCGGTAATAAAGTGAACAAACCAAGAAATCTCGTCGGCATGACCCTCGATAACGACACGAAAATCCTTCCCTGGATTGATAACCCCGTAAGCGGTACCATAATTATCCAGCGACCATTCCTGAACGTAGGGACGAATGTATTCCAGCCACAATTGCTGACCCGGCGCCTCAAATCCAGTTGGCGAAGCGTTGTTGAGGTATTTAAATAAAAAAGCTTCTGATTTTTCGGTAATCACTGACATCGTTTTCAGTGGTGTTTTTAGTGCAATGATAATAAATATAGGAATAATCCGCTTTCTACTCCGTTCTAGCGGTATTTTTTGCATTTTTTTTGAAAAATTAGCTTTCCCAACGTTGACTCCAGGCTCTAGGATCCTTACTCCAGTCGTGCAAAGTCTCCAAATCTGCATCGGCAATATAGTTGGCCTCCCTGGCTGCCTCGATCAGCGCACTGTAATTGCTAAGGGTAAACAATGGGCAATCTGCTGATTCGAACGCTGCTTTAGCTTCGGGAAATTGATAAGTAAAAATGGCTATAACGCCCAAAACGGTACATCCAGCTTCCCGCAAAGCTTGCAAGGCTGCCAAACTACTTCCTCCCGTTGAAATCAAATCCTCGATCAAAATCACTTTTTGTCCTGGATGTAGCTCCCCTTCAATCAGGTTCTGGCGGCCATGCCCTTTCGCCTTATCGCGAACGTAGACAAAGGGTAAATCCAACTGATCCGCTAGCAACATGCCATGCGGAATACCGGCAGTAGCTACTGCAGCCACCACTTCAGCAGTTGGAAACGCCTTTGCCTGAGCAACAAAATGCTGGATGATCACTTTGCGCGTGACCGGATAAGATAAAATAGTTCGATTGTCGCAATATATTGGCGATTTTAATCCCGAAGCCCAGGTAAAGGGTTTTTGCGGACTCAGCTTTATTGCCTTAATTTGCAAAAGTTGTTGAGCCACTTCAGCAGCAGTATTCATTGTAAAATTAATTTCCGCCAAATGTACAAAATCTATATTAACGACACGCCTTTGATCTTACAAGAAGCGTCTTCTGATGAAATACTCCCGCTTGGCGACGAGCGACACTTGATTACGCGGTATTCGGGAGCGGCTAAAATGCTGTTCAGTTATGCCGATTTGCTAGAAAAACCGCATCGCTTTGAAACGGTAACTGTTTATTCTAGCAACTATGATCAGCTGGTAGCGGATTTTTTTGCCAATTATCGATTGATTGAAGCTGCGGGCGGAGTAGTATCGGATGAGACTGGAAAAATATTGGTTATTTTCCGAAGAGACTCTTGGGATCTGCCCAAAGGTAAGATCGATGAAGGCGAAACTCCTGAGCAAGCCGCCATTCGCGAGGTAGAGGAAGAAACTGGTTTAACGGCATTGACCTTGCATGAGCCCATCACTCAGACCTACCATACTTATCGTGACGGAAAAAATCGACGTATCCTCAAACGCACGTATTGGTACAAAATGACAACCCACCGACAGCCGCTGGTACCGCAAACGGAAGAAGATATTGAGATTGCGGAATGGGTTGATTTAGCTGCTTTTTTAGATCAAAAAGACTTAGTGATTTACAACAACATTCGCGAGGTCTTGGATAAAATTTGAGTAGTCGTTGAACTGTAATTTTAACGTGAATTCTGAAATAGTGAATGGAGCAGAGCCGAAATCGTGCCGTCGCTAGCGCGACTTGGTATAAAATGTTGACCGTTTTCTATAGACGGATTCGCCACTAGCGTGGCTTTAATGCTACCGAAGGGCGCTAGCCCTGTTTCCGTCTTTAGAAATAATGAGTAGTCTGGCTTTTCGAGCCACGTAGTGGCGACACGAGTGGTTGATCATGACCCAATTTTGCTACGTTTTTTCGTAATTCACTCTGTATCAGTTACGATAATTCAAAACTCACGTTAATTTCAGGTTTTTCTCAGGTCCATAAAAACGAAGAGGGGCTTCGCAGTAGCGAAGCCCCTCTCGTATTTCAAGAGAATGAAATCAGTTGATTACTCAACGATAACCATTTTCTTAGTAGCTGTAAAGTTAGCAGCA
>JBBANM010000063.1:13064-38208 GCA_040401995.1 Saprospiraceae bacterium | reverse complement strand
TGAATTTTAGTAGATTGCGTAGGTGTTTTTACTAAATGGACAGACACTAATTAAGGGATTACAAACCGAAAATAAATCAAGTCTTTGGCTTAGTTTATTTACAATTTTATGCTCATTTTATATAGCACCTTTCATGTTTGGCTATGCTGGCTGGTATTCCCAGCAGCCATACAGGAACATTCTATTTTATGTTCCCTTTCAACAATTATTGTTACTGCCCCCGGTATTGTATTTCTACATCAAAGCCTTACTTGACAAGTCATTTCAGTTTTCTAAAAGAGATTATATTCATTTTTTACCATCAGCAATCTATCTGATTTACTCAATTGTTGTTTTTCTTACAGATAAAGTCATTTTGAATGAATATTACTTTTACGAAGATGCTAAAGACAAGGATTTTTCATTATGGTATCAAATAACAGGACTATTCTCATTAGGTTATTATTTGGCTCAAAGCCTTAAAACTTACTATGAGTATAAGGCGTTGACTTACAATGTTGTGAGTTTTGCTGATTCGGTAATGTTTGAATGGGCTAAAAGATTTTTATTGGCATTTTTGATGCTGATTGCCATCCGTATATTATTTTTTATAGTTAACCCCGAGTGGGATGAATTTGGAAGAAAATTTTGGTATTATGTATGTTTTTCAGTCCTTTTCTACTACATGTCTATAAGCGGTTATACGAATTCAATTTTATCAGCCACCTCTTTTAAAGATTTTTCACTAAATTCCGATGCTGATTTCAAACTTGAAGCAGATAATCCGAGTGAAATAGAGTTCCCCATATCAATACCTGACAATCACAATTTAGCAGAAGACAAGAATGAAATACCCGACTTTGATTTATGGAAGGAAAAAATAGAAGCCCTGATGCTGGTTGACAAAATGTATGAGAACCCAGAGCTGGTAATATCAGACCTAAGCAACAAATTAGATACTCACTCCAAAAAAATCTCGCAAGTTATTAATCAAGGGTTCAATATGAACTTTAACGATTTTGTAAATCACTATAGAATAAGAGCCGTAATACAAAAAATTGAAGAAGGGGAACATAATATACAAACATTACTTAGTCTTGCATTTGAATGCGGCTTTAACTCCAAATCTACCTTCAATAGGGCATTTAAACGAGCTACATCGTTAAATCCCAAAGACTATATTGCAAAACACTTCCCAAAGTAGGTGTCAAATCAGGATTTAAAGCGAATTATAGCTTGCAAAAACTAAAATTTGCAAAAAAAATCAGAAATGAGACTACTTGCACTTACCTTTTTTGTTATAGCAAATGCTGTTTCGTATGGACAAACGCCAAACAGTTTTACGCCTGCCCAAATAAAACGACTGGACTCTATTGCGTCACAGGATGTTCCCAGAGCTGCACCCGGAATTGCAACAGGGATTGTGTATAATGGTGAAATAGTTTACGAAAAAGTTGCGGGGTTTGCAAACTTGACAGACAGCTCTTTAATTACCAAAAACACCAGGTTTAATATTGCATCGAACGGCAAACAATTTACAGCCTTAGCCATTCTTGTTTTGATTGATGAGCAGAAAATCAGCCTGACCGACGATATAAGGAAATATTTACCCGCTATTTACCCAAAACTTAATTCAAAGATTACAATTGAAAACTTGCTTAATCATACAAGTGGCATCAGAGATGTTTATGATTTGTGGTCATTACAAGGTTTAACTTGGTGGAAGCAGTCATTCAGCAACAAAGATGTTTTGGAGTTAATAGCAAAACAGCAAGAATTAAATTTCTTACCCAATACAAAGCATTTGTACAGTAATACCAACTATATTTTATTAACTGCAATCGTAGAAAAAGTTACCGGAAAATCATTTGTGGCATTCACAAATGATTTGTTTAAGAACTTAAACATGCCAAATACTTCTTTTGAGGATGACTATTCAAAAATTAGAGGACCAATTGCAAAAGCATACTTCAATTTTGACACTTGGAAAACATACAATTGGATTTGGAATGTTTGCGGGGATGGAAATATTTTTTCGACATTGGCAGACCAACTTCAATGGGAACAAATTCTTCAAGGAAAAGTAAAAAGCAAAATAAAAAACCAGATTTTAGAAAAGAGTCAACAATTAACCGACAATTCAACAATCAAAAATTATGGTTATGGGCTTGAATTTAGCACTTACAAAGGACTAAGTTATAAATTCCACGAAGGAGCAACGGGAGCTTGGAAAGCTACCGTTATTAGGTTTCCAGACAAAGATATTTCTATCGTTACGCTTACAAACACCGGCAAAGCAACACCAAACACTCAGACACGACAAATGGCTGACCTCGTTTTAAACCTAAAAAATAATGCCAGTTATTTAGTTACAAAACCAGCTCAAATTGGCACTTTTGTAAGTGATGAAGATATGATAGGCACTTATCTAACTGACTATAATTTTACTTTCCAGTTTGAAAAACGAGACAACATTTTATACTTAAAACGTAGCGGAAGAAACGATGTGAAATTAGAGCGGGAATCAGCTAATATTTTACATCAAACTTACGACCCTGACTTTAAACAGGAATTCAAAATAAATGAAAAAGGAGAAATAACAGTCACGGCATATTATACTTCTCACGCACCCTACACCTTGACAAAAGCTGTTAGTGATTGGACAGGTTACAATTATCAAGCACTTAACGGAAAGTTTATAAATTCAGAAACTAATGTAACCATAAAAATTAAATATGTAGGCGACAAAAATTACGTTGTTAAAAGTGGTAGCCAAGGCAGCACCAAAGGACTTTTAATTTCACCAACAAAGTTGTTAGTGGACAATTATGTGTTTGATATTGATGATAAAGTTGGGACACCAAAATCATTTTTGCTAAGTGCAGACAGAATTGAACGAGTAAAATTTATTCGGGAGGACTAAAACTTTAATGTGCAAACAATAAGCTCGGCAAATAATATGGTGTTTTTTGATATGTTGGCTGACCAATAAATTCCTGCTCGCGTAGAAAACTTGAACCAGAAGTGGGACGAATTTTGACTCACTAGGCTTGCGAACTAAAAACCTTGCTAGTTGATCAAAAATCCAAATGATATTCGAAAAAATTAATGGACGATTGTTTGTTGGATAATCCACCGTTTGCTATATTAGCGAGGGATCTAAATGAAGTACTGCACAGATAGTTGACAAAATATTTGACGAGTAAAATGAACTGCAAAAACTGTAACGCCGAAGTAAATTCAAACTTTTGCCCAAACTGCGGACAACCGACTAGTGTCAAAAGAATTGACCGACATTACATTATTCGCGAAATTGGACACCTTCTACATTTTGAACGTGGTCTTTTGTATACCATTAGAGCACTTATCACTAATCCAGGACAAAACATAAGAACTTATCTTTTAGAAAGCAGAAGTCGACTTGTTAAACCTGTTTTTTTCATTATCGTCACTTCCTTAGTTTACTCTTTATGCAATCACTATTTTCATTTTGACGACAACTATGTAAATTATTCGGGCGAAAAAGAATCTGCAACAACAGAGTTGTTTAAATGGGTTCAAGAGGATTATGGTAATTCCAACATGGTTATGGCAATATTCATTGCATTATGGACAAAACTGTTTTTTAGAAAATACAATTTTAACTTCTTTGAAATCCTTATTTTATTGTGCTTCATAATGGGAATAGCGATGCTCATTTTTTCAATATTTGGAGCAGTTCAAGGGATAACCCATGTAAAAACAATGCAATATGCAGGAATTGGAGGATTCGCTTATACAACTTTTGCTATTGGACAATTTTATGATAAAAGAAAAATAGCATCATATATTAAAGCCTTTTTGGCCTATATTTTGGGAATGGTAACTTTTGTTCTGCTATTGATGATTGTAGGAGCATTAATTGACTTGATAAATAAATAGAAGCTATCTCAAAAGTCTGGAGACTTGAACTAGCGGGTTTTTCAGTAATACACCGATTTTAGCACTAAGTGATCAGGTACTTTATATTTATTTCTAGCTGCCTTAAACTCAACTTCATTCATGGGGCCAACAAGTTTATTTTTATGTTTTAAAATAATCCAATAATATAAAGCTTTTCTTCCATTACGATATTCAATGGAATCATCATGCATAACATCATTAAATTTGTTTGGCTTTTGCTCTGCAATTATAAAACTATCGTTAAAATTATAATTTAAAATAGCTGGTGGAATACCATTTTTATTGGGCTCATGATTTAGTATTTCATTTGTAGATTCCCCTTCAATTCGTAAAAAATAATTTCCACCCAATTCTTTCGTGGCATCACTACTACATGAAACCAATAAGCACAAAAATAGCACAATTTCAGATCTATGCATGGCACTACGTAATTATAGGACTAACTATCGAGACTTGCGTTTCGTCAGGAATAACATCCAATTAACAACTTATAAAAAGATAGGTATCTTACTCCTCCTGCTAGCATGCTGCATTCTTTTGCAACACTGCATGCTTGGTCTTGGTTATCCGAAACGTCCTCATCTATAGTAAAGCTTGAATAAAATTGCACGACAGATAATAAAGCATCAAGAAACTTTTCAGCATTTTGAGCTAGAGGGCATAATATATGTTTAGTTCCAAATTCAACTAATTCGATTTGATCATTTATTTTGTTTATTCCAATCAAGTCTGCATCAAAACTGGCTATATAGGTATATAATTCATCCTCATTAATTTTATTTGAAAAATTAATCATCCCAATTTCTAATTCATTACAATTGTAATCAGTAACAAGTTTGATTAATTGATTTTTAGAATTGCTTACACTTCCTGTTGCCAATAATTTATAAGCATTTTTGTAGATATCTAGAAAGCCTTGAGAATAATTTAACAAATTTTCTTCTGAAATTGATATGTCAATTTGATTCATTCGACATACAAATTCTCTCATTTCCATTTTTCTAATTTCTAAATTTAAAATGATTGAGGAATGTTAAATAATCGATAATCAACGATAATAAGGCGAAATCAATCTACCCCCCTACACACCTTCCACCCGATCCTTATTCGCCAATTGCCCACAAGCAGCATCAATGTCTTTGCCCCTGCTCCGGCGCACCGTCGCCACCACGTCGCGCTCGCGGAGGTAGCGCGCAAAGCGGTCGATTTGGTCTTCCTCCGATTTAGCAAAAGGCGCATCATCAATCGGGTTGTATTCGATGATATTTACCCGCACCGGAAAACGTTTGCACAAACGCACCAAATTGGCCGCATCCTCCTGAGTATCGTTGAAATTTTGGAAAGCAATGTATTCGTAGCTGATGCGGTTTTTCGTTTTTTGATAAAAATATTCCAACGCATCCATCAACTCTTCCAAATTGTTGGATTCATTGATCGGCATGATTTCGTTGCGTTTGTTGTCGTCAGCGGCATGTAGCGAGAGCGCTAAATTGGTTTTGCAGCCATCATCAGCCAATTGGCGAATAATTTTGGAAACCCCCGCCGTACTGATCGTCAAGCGGCGGGGCGACATGTTCAAGCCATCCGCCGCCGTTAAACGCTCTACGCTTTCCATCACCGGGCGATAAGCCAGTAAAGGCTCGCCCATGCCCATGTACACCACGTTGGTAAGCGGATGCCCAAAATGGGTTAGCGCTTGCTGGTTCACCAGCCACACTTGATCAAAAATCTCGGAAGCATCGAGGTTGCGCAGACGTTTCATCCTGCCAGTAGCGCAAAATTTACAGGTCAGGCTGCAACCCACTTGTGAAGAAACGCACACGGTAAAACGCCCATCATCAGGCACCGGGATCAACACCGACTCAATCAAGTGCCCATCGTGTAAACGGAAGCGCGTTTTGATGGTGCCATCGGCGCTGAGCTGCACTTTGTCTTCCACAATGGCGTTGATGACGTAGCGCTCGGTTAGCGTTTCGCGCAACTTTTTGGAGAGGTTGGTCATCGCCTCAAAGGAGTGCGCGCCTTTTTTCCATAACCACTCGTATACTTGCTTGGCCCGGAACTTGGGCTCTCCCAACTCCAGAAATACTTGTTCCAACTGCAATAAAGACAACTGACGAATATCGTTCATCCGGCAAAGATAATGAATGATGGCTAAGAAAAGATGTTTTTGGTGCTACAACGGTGCACATTGCGCGGCCAACCAGGCCTGCTCCGCAGCATCCAAAAACGGACTTACTGACGAGAACACCTGAGCGTGATAATCGTTGATCCAATTTTTTTCGTCGGGCGTTAATAGTGCTACTTGGATCAATTGGCGATCAAAAGGAAATAAGGTGAGGGTGTCAAATTGTAGAAAAGCGCCAGATTCTTGCGGAGCCGCTTCCACGCAAAGCAACAAATTTTCAATCCGAATGCCGTAGTGCCCGGTTCGGTAATAGCCGGGTTCATTGGAGCTTACCGTTCCCGCCTGCAGTGGCGTGTACCCGCGAATGCTTTTGGCGTCGGGCACAAAGCCCTGGGGTTTTTCGTGTACGCTCAGACAAAATCCAACGCCGTGCCCCGCGCCGTGGGAATAATTGAGGCCGGCCTGCCAAAGGGGGATCCGGGTCAACACATCCAGCTGCACGCCCAGTGTACCCGCGGGAAACTGCGCCACCGATAGGGCAATCATCCCTTTGAGCACCAGGGTAAAATGTTTTTGCTGTTCAGCGCTGGGCGGCCCAAGTGCAATGGTGCGGGTGATATCGGTAGTTCCATCTAAGTAATGACCACCTGAATCCAACAATAGTAGGCCGCTGCGCTGAAGTACGGCGGCCGTATCCTTTTGGGGACGGTAATGAACGATGGCGCCATTGGCGTTGTACCCCGCAATGGTATCAAAGCTATTGCAAACGTAATCCGCTTGCGCCGCCCGGTATTGGGTCAATTGTTGGGCTAGCGTGTATTCGGTAATGGGTTCTTCACGATCCAGGGCTTGCTCAAGCCAGTGGAGGGTTTGCACCAAGGCCACGGCATCTTTGCACATCACCCGCCGAAAATGATAGATTTCGGTTGGGTTTTTGATGGATTTGAGCGCTTGAATGGGATCCGTTTGCTCCAAAATGCTGGTGTGCTGCAATTGCTCGGCCAGCCAACTGCTGGTTGTGACCGGATCAATGAGTACGCGCGATTCGGATGCTAGTTGGGCTAAAAAACCAGCAATGACGTCGTAAGGTTGAATCCTAATGTCATCCGCAGCTAAAGCCGACAACAAAGCTTGCGGTATTTTTGCGGCATCGACAAACAACCAACATTGTTGTAGTCCAATCACCAGATAGGCTACAAAAACAGGGGTGTTGCCCACGTCTTGCCCGCGGAGGTTGAGCGTCCAGGCTACATCATCCAAGGCGCTCACCAGGTAGTGGGTGGCGCCTGCTTGACGCACGTTGTCGCGAATGTCGCTTAGTTTTTCCCGACGGGTTTTTCCGGCAAAAAAAATGTCCAATTCCCAAATGGGGGCTTGGGGCAGAGCTGGGCGCTCGTCCCATATCTTGGCGATGAGGTCTTGCTGGGTATCCAGTTCAAGACCATGCTCTAGCAATTGTTTTTCCAAAAAACGGGTTTGCTTCACGCTGAAAAGCGCGCCGTCTACACCCACCGTCGCTCCTGGCGGTAAATGAGTGGTCAGCCAAGTAATTTGCTCGGGTTGATTTGTTGAAAGTCGGTGCTGAACGCTAAATGCCGTTCCCGCCAATTCTTGTTCGGCTTGTAAAAAATAGCGGGCGTCGGTCCACAAACCAGCAAAATCGGCCGTGATTACCAAAATACCTGCCGAGCCAGTAAACCCGCTTAGCCATTCGCGAGCTGCCCAATGTTGGGGTACGTACTCGCTTTGGTGGGGATCATTGCTGGGAACGAGGTAAGCTTGCAAACCCGCTTGCACCATCAATTGGCGCAAGCGGGTCAGGGCGGCGGCTCTTTTTATTGTCAAATCCGACCGGATCACTTTAAACGTCGTAAGTAATTTCCACTTCTGCGGAGGTAGGATGCGCCTGACAAGTCAAAATGAAGCCATTGGCCACTTCCTCGTCGTCGAGGGCATAACAGGCGTCCATTTTTACGCTGCCTTTCAAAACCTTAGCCATGCAACTTGAACAGGCGCCAGCCGTACAAGAGTAAGGCGGATCCAGTTTTTGAGCAATCAAAGTATCGAGAATGCTTTTGTTGGAAGGTACTGCCAGGGTATATTGGTTGCCGTTGAGATGAACGATGAGTTGCGCGCCGCTCACGCCCGTTACATGCGTAGCGTCGGCGGCCGCATGCGAGATGAAATATTCGGCGTGGATGTGTTTTTTATCTACATTCAAGCTGAGGAGCGCCAATTCGCAGGCTTCCATCATCGCGCCAGGTCCGCAAATGAAATATTCAACGTCTTTGGTAGGTGCAGGATTTTCTTGCAAAAATTGCGAAACAATAGTAGCGGTGATCCTACCAATCGGGCCATCCCAGGTGGGAACGCCTTTGGAAAAAAGGCCGCCCAGACCCTTGGCTTTTTCGCGCTTAGGCTGACTGAGGATATGGGTTAGGGATAGTTGTCCTTCATAACGCTTCAAGAGGCCATCGAGCTGTTCCTTAAAAATAATGGACTCCTCGTTGCGGTTGCCATACAGTAGGAACACCATGCTTTGGGGTTCTTCCTCCAGGATGGTGCGCAAAATCGACATCAAAGGGGTGATGCCGCTTCCTGCACCCAAGAGGTAGTACGTTTTGCGCTGATCGCCATCAAGCTCGGTGAAAAAACGGCCATCGGGTTGCATTATTTCTACGCTATCACCTACCTTTAAATGATCGTTGATATGGGTAGAAACCAAGCCCTTTTTAACTTTTTTTACCGTTACTGCCAGGTCTGCGTCTAGCGGGCTGCTGCACATGGAATAAGCCCGACGTACTTCCTGGCCGCCCAAAACAAATTTGAGGGTGAGGTACTGACCTTGTTTGTAAGTAAAATCCTCCTTTAGCTCGTTTGGAACGGCAAAGGTAACGGTTACGGCATCGGCGGTTTCCTTTTGGATGTCTTTAACCTGTAGTGTATGAAAATGTTTGCTCATTGATTGCGATTTGCTTACCTTCCTAACAGAATTTGCTAATTTCGGTTTAGAAAGGCCAAAAATAAAAAAAAGGAAGCGAGTAGCAAGATTTAAAATAAGATGTCATGAAGTGGAATGATTGGAAATACCTCATCGCCTACATTGCGCCCATCGCGGCCTATTGGGGCATTTACACTGGTGGTCATTGGACCTTTGCCGGTATTTACGTTGCTTTTGTGATGATTCCCCTGGTGGAACTGGTAACGCCAGCCCCGGTTAGCAACCGTTCATCAACGGAAGAAGCGATTAAAGCAGCTGATCGTTTTTTTGATTTTTTGCTCTACCTCAACATCCCCATTTTATATGGGTTGATGGCCTATTATTTTTACACGCTGCACCAAGGCGGTTTGGCAACTTACGAAATTGTGGGCATGACCTGTAGCGTAGGACTCATTGTCGGTACCATTGGCATCAATGTGGCACACGAACTGGGGCACAGGTCTACGCCGCTTGAACAGTGGATGTCCAAGGTGTTGCTGATGGCGGGTTTGTACATGCATTTTTTCATCGAACACAACCGCGGGCATCATAAAAATGTGGCTACCAATGAGGATCCAGCTTCTGCGCGGGCGGGCGAGGTGATTTACTTTTTTTGGTTGCGCTCGGTAATTGGCAGCTATTTGAATGCCTGGCGTTTGGAATTCGAACGTTTGGAAAAAGCAGGTCGACCAAAATGGAGCTGGGAAAACGAAATGCTGCGTTTCCAGGTGTACCAATTGGGGTATTTAGCAACGATTGCGGCCATTTACGGCTGGGGCATGTTGCCTTACGCGATTGCGATTGCGGTTTTTGGCTTTTTGTTGCTCGAAAGTGTGAATTACATCGAGCATTATGGTTTGCGCCGCAAGCAGTTGGAGTCGGGGCGCTATGAAAACGTTACCCCGCAGCATTCTTGGAATTCGGATCATGAAGTGGGTCGCATCTTTTTGTATGAATTGACGCGCCATTCGGATCATCATTATAAAACCTCGCGTAAGTATCAGGTACTGCGTCATTTTGATGAAAGTCCGCAATTGCCTTTTGGTTATCCTACGTCGATCATTATTTCTTTGATTCCGCCGGTGTGGTTTTTGGTGATGAATAGGAGGGTGAAGCGGGTTAATCAAGGGGGGTGATTAGCGGCGGTTTTTGGCTGTCTTCGCTGATCCAAGTCTCTGACTTGGATCCAATATCTCGGCGTCTCTGACGTACCGCAAGGGCGATCATTTTGAAGTAACCTCTCGCCTTCGGCGGATATTCAGGCAAATTTTTGGCCACAAATTTCACAAATTTTCACAAATTAGGGCACAAACTGGCGTTTGTGTAGGCTTTCGCTGCTGGTCAAAGTCTATATGTGCCGAGCCTACGGCTCTCTTTCCAATTGCTGGCACGGGTAGCAACGGGCTAAAGCCCATTGCTACAATATGGATCGAGGCTACGCCTCTGTTAAGTTCTGCCTTTAGCTGTTGAGGTTGGCGATACAATAGACCGTTAATGGCTAAAACCAATTCCTACATCTTGGATCGAGGCTACGCATCTGGTAGGCTATGCCATTAGTTGTAGTTGCTGGGGGTACAATCGACAGACCGAATTTTTTGACAAAGGCAATGATTTTCAGCGTTTCACCTAATTGTCAGGGTTTCCACCGAGAGCCATCGGCTCGATTTAATTTTGTAGCGCCGGATTTCAATCCGGCGAAAAGGTCAGGCAATGGTTAGGAGTGCCATTGTCACGGTACATGTATTCGAATTTGAAAGGAAAATTGCCTACATGTACCGAGCCTACGGCTCTCTTTCCAATTTCTGGCACTGTTATCAACGGGCTAAAGCCCATTGCTACAATATGGATCGAGGCTACGCCTCTTTTAGGCTATGCCATTAGTTGTAGTTGTTAGCGGTACAATCGACAGACCGAATTTTTTGACAAAGGCAATGATTTTCAGCGTTTCACCTAATTGTCAGGGTTTCCACCGAGAGCCATCGGCTCGATTTAATTTTGTAGCGCCGGATTTCAATCCGGCGAAAAGGTCAGGCAATGGTTAGGAGTGCCATTGTCACGGTACATGTATTCGAATTTGAAAGGAAAATTGCCTACATGTACCGAGCCTACGGCTCTCTTTCCAATTTCTGGCACTGTTATCAACGGGCTAAAGCCCATTGCTACAATATGGATCGAGGCTACGCCTCTTTTAGGCTATGCCATTAGTTGTAGTTGTTAGCGGTACAATCGACAGACCGAATTTTTTGACAAAGGCAATGATTTTCAGCGTTTCACCTAATTGTCAGGGTTTCCACCGAGAGCCATCGGCTCGATTTAATTTTGTAGCGCCGGATTTCAATCCGGCGAAAAGGTCAGGCAATGGTTAGGAGTGCCATTGTCACGGTACATGTATTCGAATTTGAAAGGAAAATTGCCTACATGTACCGAGCCTACGGCTCTCTTTCCAATTTCTGGCACTGTTATCAACGGGCTAAAGCCCATTGCTACAATATGGATCGAGGCTACGCCTCTTTTAGGCTATGCCATTAGTTGTAGTTGTTAGCGGTACAATCGACAGACCGAATTTTTTGACAAAGGCAATGATTTTCAGCGTTTCACCTAATTGTCAGGGTTTCCACCGAGAGCCATCGGCTCGATTTAATTTTGTAGCGCCGGATTTCAATCCGGCGAAAAGGTCAGACAATGGTTAGGAGTGCCATCGGCACGGTACATGTATTCGAATTTGAAAGTGAGGTTTCAACGGGCCAAAGCCCATTCCTACATCTTGGATTGAGGCTAAGCCGTTGGTTATTATTCTTTGCGGTACAATCGACAGACCGAATTTTTTCACTAAGGGAATGATTATGTGCGTTTCACCTAACTGTCAGGGTTTCCACCGAGAGCCATCGGCTCGATTTAATTTTGTAGCGCCGGATTTCAATCAGGCAAAAAGGTCAGACAGTGGTTAGGAGTGCCTTCGGCACGGTACATATAATCGATTTTGAAAGTGTAATTTCAATTCTTTTTCGATTGTATCGGATTTCCCGTCGTCTCCTAAGCCAAGTCTCGATACTTGGATCCAATATCTCGGCGTCTCTGACGCACCCGTCAGGGCGATCATTTTGAAATAACCCGAAGCACTAAACACGGTTGGAAACATTCCGCCACGTCTATTTCATCATAATCACCCGCACCAACAGCCCTATACCAAAAACGATCAAGGCAATTCCCGTTATTCGGCGTAACCACAAAAAATGTTTCGGTTTCATGTGGTGGCGGATCCATTTGGCCAATCCAACCTTGCTAGCATCCGTAAGAACGAGGGTGCCCAAAATAGTCCCAAAAAACACTTCTGCATCGGAGGCCGTAAAATTATCCTTGATGGCCACTGTGCTCATCAAACCCATCCAGAAAAAGATGGTAAATGGATTGACACTATTGACCAAAAAACCCTTGAAGAACAAGGCGGGATACGAATCGCTGCGTTCATAGATTTTTCCCTTGGGTTCTTCTGAGGGTTTGGACTCAGAAATTAAAGACCCAATGCCAAAGCCAGTCAGCAGAATACTACCGATCAAACCCAGCCAAAACGAAAAATTAGGCGTTTTTACCAAGGCGGCAAAAAAAGTAATCCCGTGGTAAATGGCGAAAATGTATAAAAAATCACTTACCCAAATTCCAAAAGCCAGCACAATACCTGCTCGATATCCTTGCTCAACTCCCGTTTGAATGAGCAAAAAAAAGAGGGGGCCGATCAAAAAAGTCAGTACCAGCCCCATCTTTATTCCTTCAAATACTAGCTCCATCCTTTCGTACCTCTTGTCCTGTTTGGCTGCGCCGCACAAATTCTTCCCAATCGCGGAAACGTTCGTTTTTCATCACCCGCGGAAACTTGTGTTGTCCGCCCATTTTTCCCTGTATTTCCTGCCATTTATAAAACAGCGAAGCGGGAATGACCTCGACTTCTATATCGCGCAACACCGATCCACGTTCTACCCGGTAATCGTCATTGATCGCTTTGAGTTTTTCATCCAATAGCGGCTTAATCTTGTCCTTGTCTACCAGCGGATCACAACCGACGTACCATTTGTGGGTATAAAAACTGCCCGATTGCACCGCGGATACGGTGAATTCGGGAATGCTGATGTCCAAGACGTCTTCCGCATGTTGAACAGCATGGTTCATGTTATCGACCGAGAGGTGTTCGCCACAAATGCTCAAATAGTGTTTGGTGCGCCCAGCAATGATGATTTCCGAACGGCGCTTGTCAATAAAACGCACGGTATCCCCGATCAAATAACGCCAAGCACCAGCACAAGTAGAGATCAATAACGCATAATCGATGCCTTCCTTTATCTCGTCGATGTTGAGGATTTCAGGGTTGGGGCGTAAGTTGCCGTCGTCGTCAAAGTTTTGCTCGTTGAAGGGCACAAACTCAAAAAATATCCCATTGTTGATTTCCAAACGCATGCCGATGGTATCTGGCCGATTTTGCAAGGCGATAAAACCTTCAGAAGCCAAATAGGAATCCATGTACACCAGGGGGTGTGCCATCAGTTTGTCAAAACTTTTGCGGTAAGGCTCGAAGTGGATGCCGCCATGCACACAAACGCCCAAGTTGGGCCAAATATCGTGGATGGTTTTTAAATTGTAATGCTCAATGATGCGTTCCATCATCAATTGCAACCACGAGGGGATGCCTACCATAAAACCAATGTCCCAATTGGGGGCATTTTTGATGATCTCCTCAATCCGCTCGTCCCAACTGGCAATCCGAGCAATCTCATTTCCCGGTTTGTAGTAAGAACGCAACCAAAACGGCGGCCTGCTGGCATTGATACCGCTTAAATCGCCGGCAAAAAAACCGCCGCCATCCTGCAGATCGCTGGATCCACCCAGCATCATCATGTCTTTGGTGTATAAATTAGGATCAATATTGAAACGCGACAGGGCAAAAAACATCCGCAAACCGGCACGACGCATGGCGCGAAACATGTCGTTGGTAACCGGAATGTATTTGCTGGGCGCACCGGAAGTACCGGAGCTGAGCGCAAAATACTTTACCCGACCCGGCCAAGTCACGTCCTCCATCTTGTTGAGGGTCATGTGCCACCAACGATCGTGAATGGTATTGTAATCAAAGGTAGGCACAGAATCCTGAAACGCTTTAATCAGATTGGGTTCTTGTAAAATGTCCCTAAAATGGTAGTACTGACCAAAAGCAGTAAATTGGGCTTTGCGCAACAACAGTTGCAAAACTCTTATTTGGTGTTGGATGGGTTTAATCCGTTCGACACGGCTGTCAAGCCGATGCCCTAGGGTTACACCTCGTTTGATTATGTTTCCAAAAATTGGCATAGTGGCTCTATTTTGCTGCTTGCAAGTTATCGTAAAAGGTAGCTAGGATGAAGCGATCTTCTATCCTTTCTCAATGCTTCTTTTTAGGAACGGTTGAAGCGTAATTTACCCCCTTGAGGCCTCCTGCTTTATCGTCAAAGCCTTCTTTTTTTTCGAAAATAAGCCATTTTGTAGCTTTTTTTTAGCTAAACAGCTTGCTTCAAAAAATTAAATTTCCTTCGCACGTTCCTAAAAAATTGAACCGGGCAGTAAAATAAGGTTTTTTTGGATTGGAAATGGATGTGGGAATAGGATTCTGGATGGAGACGCTGGAACGATCGGCAAAATTATCTTTTGCCTTTCCAACTTGGGCATTGCAAATTGCCGAAATAACGAACAATACCTATTTGAATAAACACCAAATTGTCTTTATTGTTGCTATTGCCGCGTTGGGTGCCTTTATTGCCTAGTTGACTGTTGTCAACCCCCGGGATGTTGATCGAGCGATCAGAGAGCGCAACAGAAAGGGGGCCGCGTTGCCGGGAGAGCGCTTTTTTATCGGGATATACGGTGCTGACATCGTCGAGATAATCGGTAAATAAGGCCCTGGCGGTAACTTCGATGTTGACGCTCCACAAGGGGTTGAGGTCGAATTTAAATCCGCCGCCATAGACAAAAGCACCGCTAAAAGTGTAGTATTCTTCACCAGGGAATTGCCCTTCGGTGCCCAGTGGGCGGAGTTCTACCAACGAGCCGTTGTAGCGCGCTTTGGGGTTGAAGGAAAAAAGTGAAAAACCTGTAAAGAGGTAAGGGGTAAAAAATTCAGTTTTACTGCCGTGTACATATGGCAAAAAGTTAAATTCAAACTGTGCCGATCCGTCAAATACCGTTGACTGAAAACTCAAATTTCGCGCTTTTTCGTAAGGGTTGCTGGATCTGGCATCGTCGGCTTTTACGGTACCCATGGTAGCGCCCATCTTCAGACACAAGCGGTTGTTGAAATTATAACGACCTACCAATCCACCGGCAATACCAGGTTGAGATAGATTATAGCTGGTATTGAGATCCCCAAAATAGTAGGCTGCGCCAGCCCAACCTCCAAGTTCCCAGCCCCGTTGAGCTTCCATCCGTATCGCCGCAAGGCTAAGTAGTATTCCAAATAATAGTCGCAAAGTCATCTTACCCGTTTGAGCGTGCATTGAATGACAGTGTACAGATTCTAGTGGTTGAAAACCGGAATAAGTCATTCAAAAAACCCGCAAATGCACAATAATAGCTAGCCATTAGAACTTAAAAAACGGGATTTGTTATATCCCGTCCCTTGAATCACAGCTATTAACGGATAACCGGCCTTGGATAGTGTGATAAAAATGTACTCACTTATTCTTTTCCAATACCCGATTGCTCTGAAATCTCCAACATGCGGTCAATACAGACCCGGCCTTTTTCAATCACCCAATCAGGCAGCAAAATCTCCGGTTTTTCGTATTTCAAACACAAATAGAGTTTTTCCAGCGTGTTCAAGCGCATGTGTGGGCACTCATTGCAGGCGCAAGTGTTGTTCGGCGGGGCAGGGATGAATACTTTATCTGGCGAAGATTTCTGCATTTGGTGCAAAATACCGGCTTCAGTAGCCACAATGAATTCCTTTTTCGGACTATTGATGGTGTATTTCAACAATCCCGTGGTGGAGCCGATGTAGGTCGCTTTTTGCAAGATGTGATCCTCGCATTCGGGGTGGGCAATGAGCTCCGCCTCCGGATGGCGTACCATCAGTTTGGTGATTTTTTCGTTGGAAAAAATTTCGTGTACCATACAGGCGCCATTCCAGAGTACCATGTCACGCCCAGTTTGCTTGATCAGGTAAGCACCCAGGTTTTTATCGGGGGCAAAAATAATGGGCTGATCTTTGGGTATGCTGTTGATGATGGCCAGCGCATTGGAAGAGGTACAGCAAATGTCGGTCAGCGTTTTCAACTCTGCCGTGCAATTGACGTAGCTCACCACAATGTGATCGGGATATTTCTCTTTGAATTTTTTGAACAAAGGCGCCGGTGCTGAATCCGCCAACGAGCAACCCGCATTCAGGTCGGGCAACAATACCTTTTTTTGCGGCGACAACATCTTGGCGGTCTCCGCCATAAAATGTACTCCGGCAAAAACAATCATGTCGGCATCGGTATTGGCGGCTTTGCGCGATAAACCCAAGCTATCACCAATGTAATCGGCAATGTCCTGAATATCCGATTCCTGGTAGTAGTGCGCTAAGATGACCGCGTTTTTTTCTTCCTTTAAACGCTTGATTTCGGCGTACAAATCCAAACTGGGATCTACTTCCAAATCTAAAAAACCGGCTTTGGTAAGGTTTTTTTCGGCAATAGCAAATGCTTCCATGGTGGTTATTTTTGTTCTTTAACGCAAAGATACAGAAAATAGTTTAGCTTAGTTTTAAATTTAAACTAAGATCTTTTGCATAGGGTTTACATCCCCATCTTCGATGGTGTGGTTTTAAAAATGTAGCCACAAATTCCACAAATTTCCACAAATTAAAACACGAACGTTGTTCGTGAAGGGTGCACAAAGGACAGTTTGGTGCTAAAATTTTACGATTTTTTTTAACTCAAAAAAAGAAAAATGGCCGGGCGTTTGTGCAAATCGGGCAAAGGTGATTTGCGCCACTGCTGCACGGTTTGGGTGCGGATATACTGCGTAGGAAGCGTGAGATCGGCCGCGGCACACAGTAAGGTAGCGGGAGATAAAGTTGCCGTCAAAGCCTCAAACAATTGATTGTTGCGGTAAGGCGCCTCGATGAAAATCTGAGTGAGTTGCTCGCGTTGCGATTGCTGTTCTAATTTGCTGATCTGGCGCGCCAATTCGGGGCGCTTCGCCGTGGGATACCCCTGGAAACAAAAACGTTGTCCGTTGAGTCCGGAAGCCATCAGCGCCAGTAAAATGGAGGAAGGCCCCACTAAGGGAATCACTTCAATGCCTTTTTGGTGTGCCAACTTTACAATGGCCGCGCCAGGATCGGCTACCCCAGGACAACCCGCCTCCGACATCAGCCCCACGTCGCGCCCGTTTTCTAGGGGCAACAAAAAATCGCGATAGGCAGCTTCGCCAGTGTGTTCGTTGAGTTCCAGCATTTCCAGACTGGGCAAGGGTTTGGGGTGCCCGGTGCTTTTAATGAAATGCCGCGCCGTTTTTGCTTTTTCAACGATAAAAAAATCGAGTTGATGCAGGATCGCGATAACGTAATCCGGCAGTGTAGCATTGGCATCTTCGCCCAGCGGCGTAGGCAAAAGGTAGAGTTTTCCAGGCATGTAGTTGTGCTGAGCTATCTTAACTAAGGTTCAAAAAAACAGATGGTGCCGCCCACCCAATCAAAATCTTTGTTGTAGCGTACGCCAATCATCTCGCCCTTGCTCATGCGCGATAGGTTGGTCAGCAAACGCGGTCGCGGCTCGTTGGGATGCCAAATGTACATCATGCGGATCTCCACTTTTACGCCGCCAGTGGGCGAATGCACTACGGGTTCGTAATGTACCTTGCGCTGGAGGAGGTAATTTTCTTTATCGCTCACCGCATCCAAATCTGCAGGTGTGATGTGCAATTGTACGCCTGTTCCCGCAAAGGAAAACAGCGGTTTGAGCACATAATTTTCCAAATCTGGCGGATACGATTCCAATTCGTGGAGGTAGTAGCTGGCCGGTACAAATTCGCTTTTGATCAAAGGCAAGGTAAACTTACTCATCCGAAAAAACCAATTGGGATGGGCAATCCACTCTACATCCACTTCGTCGGTGAAATGAAATTCCGTTTTAAGATCGGGGAAATTGTGCAGCAGATCATCAAAAATAACCCGATTGTAGATGCGCTTAATGTTGATGCGGCGCCCGTCTTTTTCGTAGTACAATTGGCGCCCATCTTTGCGAACTTTCGTCAAGCACACCGTTTCAATATCCCAATAATGTTTGGTAACCGCAAAATCGATGCGGGTTTTTTGCGTTTCCGGGTATACTTCCAGCAAAATCACTTGTTCGGGATCTTCATCGCCAATGAACAGTTTTTTTAATGCCTCGATGTATTGTGTCTGATCAAGTCCATGAAAATAAGGCGTAAACCCATCCGGACAATGAAAAAACTCCTGGTATTTTTCGCCAATAAACGCCTGG
This sequence comes from Saprospiraceae bacterium, assembly GCA_040401995.1. Taxonomy (GTDB): domain Bacteria; phylum Bacteroidota; class Bacteroidia; order Chitinophagales; family Saprospiraceae; genus Haliscomenobacter. Next base: position 19,691 of record JBBANM010000063.1, on the reverse strand, counting down.
TAACCGTAGAGGGTAGCAAAACCCTGCATTTCGATGAGTTGCGGACTCAGTGCGCCAGTTTCATCCTTACATACCGCAAAATCAAAAGTGACCAGCGAGCAGTGACGGGTTTCATTGGGTACCCGTTGATCGGCCGGGATGGCGCGCTCGGTTTTTTCCATAAAATCGGGTTGCACAATCACGTCAATGATGTGCTCGCCAGCGGCGATGAGCTTATCGCGCAAATCGTGGGGAACAAAAACCGGCGTTTCGGACATTCGAAATTCAAGGGTATCAGGAAAGCTATCCTTGACGTTTTGCACAAAAGCCAGGTATTTTTCCTCCGTAAAATCAGCGTTGTATTGCTGGCGGATTGCTGGAATCATGGAATTGAGTTTGGGTCGTTCAAAAAACGCGCTGCCCTATGCCATCACGCCCACTAAGCGTTCGGCGGCATTTTGCAGAAAAGTAGGCAAAATAACCGATTCCGTGAGCATGATTTTATCCGGATCATCGAGGCGATCGATCATTTCGTAGTATTTCCGTTCGCCATGTGTTTGGATCACCCACTTCTTTTTTTCTTCTTTCAAATAATACCGCAACATCCCTTCGCCGTCGGCTTCGGGGTGGAATTGCGTGCCAAATATTTCCGGCGAAAACCGCACCGCCATGATGGCGCGTTCGAGCTGCACATGCGGACGAATTTTTTCCAAGCACAGCACCTGCGCGCCCAGCTCATCTAACCGCGTTTGATTGGGTTTTACCAATTGATAATCCCGCGAATCTACTGCATAAAAAGGATCGGACAAGCCTTCAAAAAAAGGTTCATTGATCGCGGCGGGCAAACGGTGCATGGGCATCACCCCAAAAGAGGTGGATATGCGTTTGTTGACTTCGCCAATGCCCAAATGATGACACACCATCTGAAAAGAATGGCAAATCAAAAACAGGTATTTCTTTTGCTGGTGGGTGCGGTTGTAAGCAAAAATGGCGTCGATGCAGTCAAAATAAGGTTGCTCCCAATCTTCCCCTACTGGTAACGGGCTCCCAGGCCCGCCGGAGGAGATGTAAATATCGTATTCCAAACCTGGCGTCTGCTTTTCCGCTCTTACATTGAACACCTCATAGTGCCCTTCAATGTCTTCATTTGCCAAGAAATTTCCGACAATCTGCTTGATACAACGCATGCCTTCATTGACATAGTTGTCGTACATATCCAGGATGGCAATTTTTAATTTCTTCTTCATAAGCTACCTATTTTCCTCAACAATTGCCAAAAGGTACATTAGCGGCAATGTAAGGGTATATTACATATGTGAATATTTAGCTGGAGTTAATAATTGATTTTGTGGTTGTTACGTTTACTAAACTTTCAAAGTTTAGTAAACGTAACAAACAAAAAATCAATTAGATAGCCTAATCCATTGTTCGCATTACATCTTAAAGTTTATACGTCAAAAATGGCTTTTAGGTGAATGGGACTGTCAAAAAGTTTGTTTGGATTTTTAGTTCGCAGGCGTAGTGAGTCAAAATTTGTAACAATGAGGTGCGAAAAGCGTTGAAAATCCCGACAAAGTCGGGAGAGTGTATCCCGACTTTGTCGGGACAGGTCAGCGCTACATGAGCATTTTCGCAACGAAATTGGTGCGGATTTTGGCCATTTGCAGCGCGAAGTAGAAATCCAAACAAACTCTAAATTACAGCGGCGTTCATGGAGGTTTTGGGAAATAGCGACAAATCTAAACTAGATCAAACCGGACCAAGGAGTTGGCAAGATAAGGCTTATTTGGAAAACAAGAACCCTCAGACACGAGATACGGTTCTAAAAATCAGCATTTTTGAAAATGGACTTGCTTTTCTGAAAAAATTAAAAAACAAAACGAGTAAAAAAAGTACTCATTATAGTCGATTATTTCCTCCTCGATCTTGACTTTAACTCTGAAAAGCATTTACTTGCTGCTCGGATTGTTCCTCATCACTTTTTCTCGGTACACAAACCATGCTGGAAGCGCTTATTTCCTCAAAAACGCGGGTAAAATTGCTCTTGAAATTTTTTCTCAATAGCAACACCACTGCCTATTTGCGCAGCTTGGAAAGCGAATTTGGCGAATCCACCAACGCCATTCGCTTGGAACTCAACAGTCTAGAAAAAGCGGGTATGTTGGTGTCCAATCTCGATGGCAACAAAAAATTGTTCCGCGCCAATACCAAGCACCCGCTCTTTGGCGAAATCCACAGCATTCTGATGAAACAGATTGGCTTGGATCGAATTGTGGAGGAAGTGGTGCAGCGTTTAGGTGATGTGAGCAAAGTTTTTTTGGTTGGCGATTTTTCACGCGGGCTCGATAGCCATATCATCGATCTTGTTTTTGTAGGAAATATTGATCAAAATTACCTGATCAATCTGATTGAGAAGGCTGAAAATATTGTAAAAAGAAAAATTCGTTATCTGATTTATACCGCTGAGGAATTCCAACAAATGGAACCGCAGCAATTGGATACCGAACCCTTGTTGTTGTGGTCAAATTCTAAGCCTTAATTTTTGGCAAAGAAATTGAGTACAAAATAGGATGGCTTTGTTTTTACAACTAGAAATAATCAACTTTGATTGGCCGACTTGTTATTGAAAAAATGCAAATTACGCCAGCAAAGATTGAATAGAATTTAAAAGCATTCTTTTATGCACGACGTCGTCATCATTGGGGGAGGTATTGTCGGTTTAGCAACCGCTTGGCGGCTGGTGGAGCAACAGCCATCGCTCAAGGTATGCGTTTTGGAAAAAGAAAAAGAGGTAGCCAGTCACCAAACCGGGCACAACAGCGGCGTCATCCATTCGGGTATTTACTACCGCCCCGGTACTTTGCGTGCCCGCAATTGCATTGAAGGTTACCATGATCTCCTGACTTTTGCCGCTGAGCACAACATCGCCCACGATATCTGCGGCAAGGTGATCGTGGCCACGCGCGAGCAGGAGCGCCCGCAACTCGACAAAATTTTGGGTCATGGTTTGCAAAATGGCTTGACCGGCATTCGCAAAATATCGCCCGCAGAAGCCCGCGAAAAAGAGCCCCACATCAACGTGGTTGAAGCGCTCTGGGTACCGCAAACCGGGATCATCGATTACGTGGAGGTGGCCAAAACTTATGTGCGCCTCATCGAAGCCCAGGGCAGCGAAGTACATACCAATTGCCCCGTCATCAACATCATTCGTAAAGAAAATGAAGTAACTGCCGAAACGCCCACCGCGGTTTTTACGGCAAAAATATTGGTCAACTGCGCCGGTTTGTACTCGGATCGGGTAGCGGCGATGACCGGACAAGACATCAGCGATATCCGCATTTTACCGTTTCGAGGCGAGTATTATCAACTCAAACCCGAAAAACAATACCTCGTTAACAACCTCATTTACCCGGTGCCCAATCCCGATTTTCCGTTTTTGGGTGTTCATTATACTCGGATGATTCACGGCGGCATCGAGGCGGGACCCAATGCCGTTTTGGCCTTCCGGCGGGAGGGTTATAGCCGTTGGGACTTCCATGCCGGCGAGTTTTTTGAAACCATTGGCTACCCGGGTTTTCGCAAAATGGCGCAAAAACAGTGGCGCTACGGCCTGGATGAGCTGTATCGCTCGTATTCCAAAGCTGCTTTTGTACGCGCTTTACAACACCTCATCCCCTCTGTCACGGCGGATGATCTGGAACGGGGCGGCGCGGGCGTACGCGCCATGGCCTGCAACGCGCAAGGCCAGTTGAGCGATGAATTTTTAATTTTTGAAGATAAAAATGTGGTCAATGTTTGCAATGCGCCTTCACCGGCGGCAACGGCATCATTGGCCATTGGCAAAACCATTGCCGGTAAGGTATTTGATCGGCTTTAACCACTAGTAGGAAACAACATGAGTCAGCACAACATTCAAATGGTTGATTTGAAAAAGCAGTACCACCGCCTCAAACACGAGATCGATGCTGCCATTCAAGAAGTATTGGATACCACGGCCTACATTGGCGGACCCGCGGTAAAAAACTTTCAAACTCATTTGGAAAGCTACCTGGGCGCTGCGGCAGTTGTGCCTTGTGCTAATGGCACCGATGCCCTGCAAATTGCCATGATGGCGCTTGATCTGCAACCGGGTGATGAAGTGATTGTACCCGCCTTTACCTATGTGGCCACTGCCGAGGTGATTGCCCTGCTGCGCCTCAAACCGGTGATGGTCGACGTTGATCCCGATACTTTCAACGTTACCGCTGAAATCATTGAAGCGGCGATTACGCCAAAAACCAAAGCGATCGTACCGGTGCACCTCTTTGGGCAAAGCTGTGATATGGAGCCCATCTTGCACCTGGCCAGCGAACACAACCTTTGGGTGATCGAAGACAATGCCCAAGCCATTGGCGCGGATTATACCTTTAGCGACGGACGGGTGCAAAAAACTGGCGTTCTCGGACAAATTGGTTGCACTTCGTTTTATCCGTCCAAAAATCTGGGCGCATACGGCGATGGCGGCGCGATCAGCACCAACAACGAAGACCTAGCCGGAAAACTGCGCATGGTAGCCAACCACGGTCAATTGCGCCGCTACTACCACGATGTGGTGGGTGTCAATTCTCGACTGGATGCCATTCAAGCTGCCATCCTCAACATCAAACTAAAACACCTCAACGAATACGCAGCTGCGCGCCAGCAAGCTGCCGCATATTATGATACCGCTTTGAGCGATATTACCAGCGTGGCGACTCCCGCCCGCCAACACAATTCAACCCACGTTTTTCATCAATATACTTTGTTGATCAAAGATGGGAAACGCGATGCCCTACAAGCTTTTTTAACCGAGAAAGGCATCCCATCGATGATCTATTACCCGGTGCCGCTGTATGCCCAAGCAGCGTTTCAGCCCTTTACCGATGTCTCCTTTTTACCGGTTACCGAAATGTTGTGTCGGGAGGTGATTTCTCTGCCCATGCATACGGAGCTCGATACCGATACCTTGGGCTTCATCACCGCTGCGGTGCACCAGTTTTTTGCAAGCAACTAGAATCCGATGTAAATAGACAATACCCCGATTTTCAGTAGTTAATGCCCTTAAAACTTGAACGCTATGATAGACACGCTGGAAGAAAAATGGTTTGCCGTACATACGATGTACAAACGGGAGAAGCTGGTGCAAAAACAATTGCAGGAACGTGGTATTACTGCCTATGTTCCCATCCAAAAGTTGACGCGCTATTACACCCGTAAAGTAAAACACGTAGAACTACCCCTGATCAACTGCTATGTTTTTGTAAAAATCGCCAAAAAACACTACGTACCGGTATTGGAAGTTCCCGATGTATTCAACTACCTCCGGGTAGGCAAAGAACTAGCGGCGATCCCCGAGCGGGAAATCGATATTTTACGCCGCTTCAGCGGGGATGTAATCGATGTCGCTAATCTAGAAGTACGCCAGGGGCTATGTCTGGAGCAAGGTGATACCGTGGAGATCATCAGCGGTCGCTTGATGGGTTTGCAGGGGAAATTGGTAGAAGAACGCGGCGCCAAAACAGTGGTCATCGAATTGGATAGTTTGGGTTACTCCTTGCGCATGGAGGTGAATCCGACTTTTTTGCGTTTGGTGCGCAAAAATAGCAAAGAAGTACAGGTAACGCCGGTGGGCTTGTTTGAAAAACGGGCCTGGGCGGGGTAGAGGCGCGATTCATCGCGACTCCGGTTATGCACAGACGCGATGAATCGCGTCTCTACAGGAACAATAATTTTTTCTATTGCTTGAGTATCAACATTTAGCCACCATTTTTTCGAAAAGCCCTTGCGACCTTTCGACGGCGAAGCCTTGGATAAATTGATGGAAAACCCCCATTTTTTTGCCCATCCCAGCGCCATTTTAGATCCAGGTTGCCAAATTGGAGAGGGCGCCAAAATCTGGCATTTTTGCCACATCATGCCCGAAGCCGTTATTGGCAAACACTGTAATTTGGGGCAAAATGTATTTGTGGCCAATGGCGTCACCCTCGGCGACAATGTCAAAGTGCAAAACAATGTCTCCCTCTATACCGGCGTGGTTTGTGAAGCCGATGTTTTTCTGGGACCGTCTATGGTGTTTACCAACGTCATGAACCCCCGTAGCGCAGTAAACCGCAAAACCGAATACCGCAGCACCTATGTTCGTCGCGGCGCAACGATTGGCGCCAATGCCACCATCGTTTGTGGTATTGAAATTGGCGCTTACGCCTTTATCGGCGCCGGCGCGGTGGTGACGAAAAATGTACCCGCTTATGCCTTGGTGATGGGCAATCCGGCCTGCCAAAAAGGGTGGATGAGTGAACATGGCGAAAAATTGCGTTTTGATCCAAACGGGAAAGCGGTTTGTGAGGTTAGTGGTCAAATTTATTGGTTGCGGGATGGGGAAATTGGTAGGGAAACGGTGTGAAATCGTTGAGCACTATGTTGTAGAGACACATTGCAATGTGTCTCTACGGAATAGGAGCCTTTCCCCTGATTTTTCTTGTTTACGAACCAATGTAATTTGGAGAAAAAGCATAAAAATTGTCGTTGAGCACGATGTGGTAGAGACACATTGCAATGTGTCTCTACGGAATAGAAGCCTTTCCCCTGATTTTTCTTGTTTACGAACCAATGTAATTTGGAGAAAAAGCA
>JBBANM010000063.1:0-12964 GCA_040401995.1 Saprospiraceae bacterium | reverse complement strand
TAAAAATTGTCGTTGAGCACGATGTGGCAGAGACACATTGCAATGTGTCTCTACGGGATAGGAGCCATTTCCAAGCCTTTTTAAACCCTTTTCAACATAAAAACATTTGCCTTAATTGGAGCCGCAGGCTACGTTGCTCCCCGTCATTTACAAGCCATCAAAGCCACCAGCAACCGCTTAGTGGCAGCGCTCGACAAAAATGACTCGGTAGGCGTAATCGACAGCTATTTTCCCGAAGCCTCTTTCTTTACCGAATTTGAACGCTTTGATCGACACCTGGAAAAACTGCACCGCCAAGGCGCTAAAATTGATTTCCTCAGCGTCTGTTCCCCCAATTACCTGCACGATGCACACATTCGTTTTGGCTTGCGCCTCGGCGCCGACGTGATTTGCGAAAAACCCCTGACCCTCAATCCTTGGAACATCGATGCCCTCATCGATTTGACCCAGGAAACCGGTCAGCAAGTATACAACATCCTACAATTGCGCTTACACCCCAGCATCATTGCCCTCAAGGAGCAGGTGCGGCAAAGTCCACCAGATCAGGTTTTTGATGTTGACCTAACCTACATCACCAGTCGCGGACATTGGTATTACGCCAGTTGGAAAGGCGAAACCAGCAAATCTGGCGGCATTGCCACCAACATCGGCGTACATTTTTTTGACATGCTGACCTGGATCTTTGGTCCGGTAACGGCCAATCACGTGCACCTCCACAACCACGATCGTGCTGCTGGCTACCTAGAATTGACCAAAGCACGCGTACGCTGGTTTTTGAGCATCAATGCCGATACCTTGCCTGCGCCCCTGCGCGACCAAGGCGGGCGCACCTACCGCGCGCTCCACGTAGGCGGACAAGCCTTCGAATTCAGCGATGGCTTTACGGATTTGCATACGCGTAGTTATGAAGAAATACTGGCGGGGCGTGGTTTTGCGTTGGAAGAAGCGCGCGCGGCCATCGAACTGGTGCACCAAATTCGTAATGCACCTTTGGAGGCTTTGGATGGGCGGCATCACCCCTTAGCGGAACTGCCCCTAGCGCCGCACCCTTTTGGATGGTAAAAGATGGAAAAATCCGTGCCCAATCCGTTTAATCCGTGTTCTATCAAAATCCCATCGCCGCAGGCGAATAATCCGTGTCTAATCCGTTTAATCCGTGTTCCAAAATAAATCGGTGTTCCTAAATCCCATCGCCGCAGGCGAATAAATCCGTGTCTAATCCGTTTAATCCGTGTTCCAAAATAAACCCATGTTCCATAAATCCAATCGCCGCAGGCGAATAAACCCAATAGACTAAAACAGTACCACTTTGTACCAAGCATTAATCAACAAAGAAAAAGCCATTGCCGTAATCGGCCTCGGCTACGTAGGCCTCCCCCTCGCGCTAGAATTCGCCAAACACTTCCGCGTCATCGGGTTTGACATCAACCAAGCCCGCGTGGATTTGATGAACCAAGGCATCGACCCTACCCGCGAACTAGCCCCCGAAGCCTTCGATGGCGCCGATATCCTTTTTACTACCAATGCCGAGGAACTAAAAAACGCGCATTTTTTCATTGTTGCCGTACCAACCGACATCAACGAGCACAAGGTGCCCAACCTCATACCGCTGCAAAAATCATCGGAAAGCGTGGGCAAAGCCCTCAAACCCGGCGATTATGTAGTCTACGAATCAACTGTATATCCAGGATGTACCGAAGAGGATTGTTTGCCCATTTTGGAACAATACAGCGGACTCAAAGCCCCGCAAGACTTCAAAATTGGCTACTCGCCCGAGCGCATCAACCCCGGCGACAAAACCCGCACGCTGCCCAATATCCTTAAAATAGTTTCCGGTTGTGATGCCGAGTCGTTGGCAACCATCTCGCAGGTGTACCGCCAAATCATCAAAGCGGGCATTTACGAAGCGGCGGCCATCAAGGTAGCTGAAGCGGCCAAAGTGATCGAAAATATCCAACGCGACCTCAACATCTCTTTGGTCAACGAGCTGGCCATGATTTTTGATAAAATTGGTATCGATACGGCAGCGGTACTCGAAGCTGCCGGTACCAAATGGAATTTTCACCGCTACCTACCGGGTTTGGTAGGCGGCCATTGCATCGGCGTTGACCCCTACTACCTGTTGCACAAAGCCCGCCAATTGGGCATCGAGCCCCAGGTTATCGCCGCCGGTCGCCGCATCAACGACGCCATGCCCGTGTGGATCGCGCGTACGCTGGTGCAAAACCTGCTACAAAAAGGCAAAAACCCCGGCAATTCCAAGGTATTGGTGATGGGCGTTACCTTCAAAGAAGACGTATCCGATATCCGCAACTCGAAAGTGGTGGATCTGGTCAAAGAATTGATGAGCTACTCGGTGCATGTACAGATTGCCGATCCCTATGCTTCACCCAACGAAGTGGCGCACGAATATCAATTATCGCTGCTGGAAAATATCGGCAAGGAATACGATGCTATTGTAGTGGCGGTATCGCATCAGGAATACAAAACTCTGGATGCGGATTATTTCCGTTCCATCTCGCGCAATGGCGTGGTGTTGTTTGATTTGAAAGGTTTGTACAAAAGTTTTCAAGACGAATTGGAGTTTTATTGGGCGTTGTAGGGGTTTTGGTATGTTACCTCTGGATAGAAAAGACAAAATTTGGTGTGTTTTTTTAAACGCTGAATTTTTCAAAGGAAATGATTATGCACCACAGATTCACAGATTCCACAGATTCTTGTGATTGCATCACAAGCACGATTGCCCAGATTGGGGATTTGTTCAATCTGTGGAATCTTTATTACGCCGAAGGCGATAAGAATCTGTGAATCTGTGGTGGATTTTCTGTGGTGAATTTTAGGATGACAAGAGATTTAGATTTGAAAAAAAGTTGTCCTTTACCTGAACCGAATCGTTATTTTTCATGCTCGAAACTTGACGACGCGAGGTGTAACTCAGGATAGAAAAGTCCAAAGTTTGGCGTGTTTTTTTAACGCTGAATTTTCCAAAGGAATTATTATTCACCACAGATTCACAGATTCCACAGATTCTTGTGATTGCATCACAAGCACGATTGCACAGATTACGTAAAGCTCAATCCGTGTCTAATCCATTAAATCCGTGTTCTAAATCCCATCGCCGCAGGCGAAAAAATCTGTGTCTAATCCGTCAAATCCGTGTTCCAATAATCGCGTTCCATCATAAAAATCCATTGACCCTTGTTTAATTTTTTCAAAAAAAACAACAACGCCGCTCCCCTAGGCTACCGCGACCTCCAAGTCGACATGCACTCGCACCTATTGCCCGGCATCGACGACGGCGCGCCAACCCTCGAGGAAAGCCTTTCCCTCATTCGGCAACTACACGCGCTGGGGTATCAAAAACTGGTGACCACCCCGCACGTTTACACCGAATTTTACCCCAATACCAGCGCCATCATCCAAGAAAAACTGGCCCTGGTACGCCAAGCCTGCGTCGATGAAGGCATCGACATCGCCATCGATGCTGCCGCCGAATATTTTATGGATGATCATTTTGCCCAACTCTTAGAAAAAGGCGATCTTCTCCCCCTCTGGGACAACCTGGTGCTGGTGGAAATGTCGTTTATGGGTGCGCCGCCGCAATTGGAACAATATCTTTTCCGTTTACAGACCAAAGGTTTTGTGCCGGTTTTGGCACACCCCGAGCGCTACGGGTTCATGCATCACGACCTACGACAGTACGAACGCCTCAAAGATCTGGGTTGTAAATTTCAGCTCAACCTCCTTTCCCTTACCGGCTATTATGAAAAAAACGTGGTACAAACCGCCGAAAAATTGCTCCAGAAGGGTTGGATAGATTTTTTGGGCACCGATTTGCACCACCAGCGGCATATGGATCATCTACAGGCGGCTGAACAGAGCAAAGCGATGCGACAGGCGATAAAAATGGTGACGGGGGGATAGGAAATTGGGAGCGGGGATGGTTGAGATGCCATTCCTACGGAACGGTGAGGGATGTCGCCCTTGATTTCTACAAAGATGTTATTCCTACGGAACAGGGCAGGGTGGATTGGTTCTGTTTTGAACAAGCCCACAAGCCCCTTTGGGGGCGCAATATGGGTAGCAAAAGGTAGTTCGTCATTTTCATAGTCCTGTAGGGACGAAATATGGGTATTGCGTCTCTTCGGTAGATACCCACATCACGTCCCTACGGGACTCTGGAAAACATCGGGGCGTTGTTTTCTACCCACATCACGCCCCCAAAGGGGCTTTTGTTGCGTAGAATAATAGAACCAATCTACCCTAGGAACAGGGGGTGAAGCCTAAAATGTTCAGTATTTCCATCAGCCCAGCGGGCTGGTATTAGGACACAGAATTTTTGCTCGACTTTGAACATCTTACGTTCGTCTCAAAACCCCCGACCCCTGTGAGGGGAGTACATTGTCGGTAATTGAACCGCCTAGTTTTTGCTCAAAAAAGGCAGCATGTTAAGTTTAAGCAAGCAGTACTCCCCTCCCAGGGTTAGGGGGTTGGCCAAAACGAGCAGAATCTTGAGGTTTCAACAAATGCTGTGTCCAAATCGTATATTCCAGCAGAAACAACACCTTAAATAACAACAACCTATATTTTTTTCATAAACAATTGAAAACAAATAAAAGAAACCACACCCAATCCACATGAATAAACAACTACTGCTTTTATCCCTATTGATCGCGCTCAGCAGCAGCTGCGTACACCAGCGCGACCTCATCAGCTTTCGGCAAGCCCAATTCCCCACGCAGCCCGAAGCCATCCTCAACTCCCTCGAGCTGAAAATTCAACCCGAAGACCTCCTGCAAATCACCGTACACAGTTTTGATAAATTGGCCGCCTCCCCTTACAATCTGACCGATAGCAACAGCCCCCAAGGCGGTGGTATGATGCAACAAAGCTCCGGTACCGTGGGACAAACCAGCAACCAATTGGAATTGTTCCTCGGCTATTTTGTAGACCGCGAAGGCTACATCGACTTCCCCGTGCTCGGGCGCATCCAGGTGGGCGGACTCACCCTCGTGGAGGCCAAACAAAAAATCCTTACTCTCTTGTTGCCACAGCTCACCGACGCGGTGGTGAACATGCGTTTTTTGAACTTCAAAATCACCATCACCGGCGAAGTCAACCACCCCGGTATTATTCGCCTCAGCAACCAGCGGGTCACCATTTTGGAAGCCCTGGGATATGGCGGCGATTTTACCCCTTACGCCAACCGTACCAACATACTGCTGATCCGCGAAAAAGACGGACAGCGCATCTATACCCGCATCGACCTCACCAAGGCCGATCTGTTTACATCACCCTATTTTTACCTCCAGCAAAACGATGTGCTCTACGTAGAACCCATCCAAGCCAAAGTAGCTACCGTAGCCGATCCCTTTAGCCGGGCCATCTCCTACAGCTCTGGTTTGCTGGCCATCATTACTTTGATCATTACCCTTACCCGATAACCCCAGATCATGGATCCAATCCAACCCAATTCTACTCCGAATAATCAGAATGCACAACCGCACCAGCCCCGACCCAAGGAGCTGGACTTTACCTATTTCCTGTACTTCTTTCTTCGCATCTGGCCTTGGATGTTGCTGGGATTGCTGGTGGGCGTTTTTGGCGCCTGGTTAAAACTGCGCTACTCTACCACCATCTACCAAGTAACCGGAACGGTATTGATCGAAGACCAAAAACAGCGCTCGCTTTCGGAAGAAGCCGTAACCTCCCAGCTCGGCATCATGCCCGAATCCAATGTGGAAAACGAGCTCCAAATCCTGAAATCTAGCAGTTTGATGCGCCGCGTGGTGGATTCCCTACAACTCAACATCATTTATACCCAGCATGGCCGCATCAAAGACAGCGAAATGTACCCCAGTTCGGGTGTGCGTTTGGTGAGTGCCGAACCCATGGAGCAAGCCTACGGAACCAAGTTGCGCCTGCGCATGCTCAACGGCAACGAATTTGTACTGCTGCGCGGCGATGTCGATACCGTATTGTGTCGGTACGACACGCCATTTGAATACAACCACGTTACCTACATTGTTGAAAAAACCGGTGGCACCCTTCCCGATGGCGCCCTCCTCACCATCAACATCGCCCATCCTTTAAGTACCGCCGAAGGGTACGCCAAAAAACTGGCCATCCAGCAAGTTGGTCGCTCCACGGTGTTATCGGTGATGCTCAAAGACCCTGTGCCACAAAAAGCCATCGATGTCATTTCCCGACTTATCCGCGAATACAACAACAACCTCATTGAAAACAAAAACGAATCGGGCCGACAAACCCTGCGTTTTATCGATGAGCGCCTAGGCTATATCACCCGCGAACTCTACGATGTAGAACGCGACGCCGAAAACTACAAACGCCAATCCGATCTGCCCATCGCCATTGCCGATAAGGCGCAAGGCTACCTGGATCGGGTAACCGCCACCGACGAGCAGCTCATGGAGCTCGATCTTCGCCTCGGTATGGTGGAGAGCATCGAAAACCAACTCAACGACAACAACCGCTACCGTTCTTTGCCGGTAAGTTCGGAAATTCTCAACAGCAGCGGTTTAGTAGGGCAAATTGAGCGCTACAATGGCCTGTTGCTGGAACGCGAAAAATTAGCCACGGCTAAAGGGACCAACCCGGCCCTCAGCTCGTTCGACAAACAACTGGAAGAGGTACGCAGCACGGTGACGCAAAGCGTGGCCATCATTAAACGCGAGTTGGGCACCCGCCGCAACACCATCCGCCAGCGCCTCAAACCCATCGAGCGCCAGATCAACGCTATCCCCACCAACGAGCGGGAATTGCTGCAGATCATGCGCCAACAACAGATCAAAGAACAACTGTTTTTGTTTTTGCTACAAAAACGTGAAGAAACCGCGCTCAAAGTAGCCGCCGAGGTGGCCAGCTCGCGCGCGCTCGACCCGCCCGTAAGCCAGGGCCCCGTATCTCCCAATCGCAGCCGCATCTTATTGCTGGCCGTGTTTTTGGGTTTGGCCATTCCGGCGGGTATCCTTTTTGCTTTTGATTTTTTCAATACCCGCATTTACACCGAAGGCGACATTGTACGCTTTACCGGCATGCCATTTATGGGTTACATCAGTCAGTCGAGCTCTGACAACAGCATCGTGGTACGCCGCGGCAGCCGATCTTCCATTGCCGAATCCTTCCGTTTGTTGCGTACCAACCTACAGTTTTTAGCTGCGGGCAGCAAAAGCCAGATCATTTTGGTTACCTCCAGCATCAGTGGAGAAGGCAAAAGTTTTATTTCCATCAATTTGGGTTTGAGTCAGGCTTTAGCCGGAAGACGCACCCTGCTGCTGGGTTTGGACATGCGCAAACCCAAGCTGAGTCGCTACCTCGTTGGCGAACAGGCCACCAGCGGCGTCACCAATTTTCTGGCGGCCGATGTGCCTTTGGAACAACTCATCCGCCCGGTTCCCGAACATGAAAACCTCGACTACCTCGATTGCGGCCCGGTGCCCCCCAATCCTGCCGAGTTGCTGATGAGCCCGCAAACGCAGGCGCTTTTTGCCTATATCCGCGAACATTACGATTGTGCGGTAGTGGATACCGCTCCGGTAGGTTTGGTTACCGATGCCTTGTTGCTCAATGCTTTGGTGGATCAATCGCTGGTGGTTACCCGTTTTGGGCGTACCCGCACCACCTTTTTGCGCATGTTGGAAGACATTTACGTGAACCATAAATTGCCGCAACCCGGCATCATCCTCAACGGGGTGCGCAGTGGCAGGGGTTATGGCGGCTATGGCGGCGGCTACGGCTATGGCGGCGGTTATGGTTACGGCTATGGCGGCTACGGCTATTATGATGATGAAAGCAAAAAGAAAAAAGGTTTGGCTGCTTTGTTTGGGAAAAGGAAAAAATCGAAAAAGGGGTAATGGGGTTTTGCACCTCGCTTGATGATTATATCTACGATTAGGACACAGTAATTGTTAAAACCTTAAGATTGTGCTTGTTTTTGCCAATCCCCTACCCCTGGAAGGGGAGTACTGCTTGCTTAAACTTAACATGCTGACTTTTTTGAGCAAAAACTAGGCGGTTCAATTACCGATAATGTACTCCCCTCACAGGCAGGTTCGATTGGTTCTGTTTTGCACAAGACCACAAGCCCCTTTGGGGGCGCTATATGGGTAGCAAAAGGTAGTTCGTAATTTTCATAGTCCTGTAGGGACGAAATATGGGTATTGCGTCTCTTTGGTGGATACCTACATCACGTCCCTACAGGACTATGGAAAACATCGTGGGCGTTGTTTTCTACCCAAATCACGCCCCTAGCGGGGCTTTTATTGCGTAGAATAATAGAACCAATCGACCCTGCCTCACAGGTGTCGGGGGTTTTGAGACGAATGCAAAGTAGTCATCATTAAACAAAAAATGCCGTGCCTTAGGTTGTAGAGACGCGATTCATCGCGTCTACACAGGCCACCAAAAAATGAACAAATTTAATTGCTATATTTTATTTCCATTTATTGTATTGTTTCAATTAAAATGATTAATTTAGCAACACAATAACGATAGCCCGCCAGGGCTGTAAATCCTGAAAAGCCTTGCGACTTTTCAGCGGCGAAGCCGTAAAAGACAGGATAAAAATTTAGTTTTCAAACAGGATAAAAATATAAAACAATTACAGTGCTAAGAAATAGAAAAAAAGATGGTAAAGTTGCCTACGCGGGTACGTGTTGCTATTTCTCAAGAAATTCCAAACAAACCAAAGAATCAATATCAATCGCAGACGCTATGGATATGGCTTAGTCTATTCGCCGTTTGTGGGCTGTTCGCGGCATTAAAATACATTGATTGGGAGGATGGGAACCCTGTTTTGGCGCCTTGGAGAAAGGAAAAATTGGAACAGGAGCTTCAAGAAATCGACAATGCAGAACAATATGCATTAAAAGCAGGAATACCTGGTTATTATCCGTGTTACTCATGCCCAAAAGATTCAAAAATTTGGTTAAATTTGAATGAAATATGGAAATACGGAGTAACCTCAAAATCTCAAGCAGGTAGATATAGATCGGGGTTACCAGCTCCAAATCTATATTATACTGTACAATACGAAGGAACTATTTCCGATTGCCTTAAGCAAGAGAAGATTCAAATTTATCATTATCCATTATTACCTGAAAATATCGTTCGAGAGATCCCTCTGAATAGACCTCCAGGTAATAAAATTGATCGGTAAAATGGACAAAATAGCCTGGCCACCCATCCACTTCAGCGCCGTACTTTTGGACGCTATCAGCGACAAAGCACCGTTGGTAAAAAAGGTTGAAACCGCCATCAGTAGCCTGAAATTATCAGATTATGGGGCAGGATTAAAAGCCATTTCATTTATCACCATCGCAGTTTTGCCTTCCAATAAGGTTCACGAAGAATCCATTACCTATTACGCTGGCAAAAAAGCCATCGATTTTCACTTAAAACTCGATTACCCAACGGTTGCCGAGGCCAACGAAACCCGCTTTTTGCAATTGACCGCCCAGCTTTTCTTGCGCGGACTACGCGAAGCACCCCAGGAAAAAATCACCGATTTTGATTGGGCGCAGTTTCAACATGATGCGGAGCAGATTTTTATGGAGAAAGGCTGGGTAACAGCATAGTCTAGGCTGGTGAGGTGAACAAAACAGCTGAAAGACATTGCGATTAACATCAGTGAAATTGGAAATTTGCCCCGGAAGCATTAAATTGCTCCACATAGATCAATTGCCATGATTAATTCGCTGATTGTTCAGAAAAAGAAATCAAAAAAACGACCCATTCCCACTGCACTGGTGTATGAAGTGTTGAACGGAATACAAATCCCTTACGCCGGGTATAAAAAAGCATTAAACGCACCCTCCAAAAATGAACAATTACAGGGGTATGGAATGTTACAGGGGCTGATTATTGATACCCTGGCCACTTACCTGAAACTTATATTCGCCCAGCAAGGCTACCGAGTACTCGGATTAGAAATGGGACTGCACGTTGATAAAAACAACAATTTTTCACTGGACATAGCCATTTTTCCACAAGCGGTGCTCTCCTTGCAAACGGCCAGTGTGGGATACATTGATTTCCCCCCTAATGCAGTCATTGAAGTGGATACCAAGGCCGATCCAGGCGTCGCCGAGCAAATGGATTATTACCATACCAAAACCCAAAGCCTATTGGATTTTGGCGTTGGGGAGGTACTCTGGATTTTTACACATTCCCGTAAAATAATGCATGCCAAAGCCAATCAACCCTGGATCATCGTCAACTGGACGGATGAAGTTGCTATTCTGGGGCATACCATGGTGATTGATGCGATATTGGCCGATGACACTGCAACTGCAGGATTGTGATTGTGGATGGTTCAGAAGGTAGTTTTTGATCCACTGGCTAACAAAATTGTATCATGGATAAGCTAAGCACATACGGCAATTACATCGTCGATCTTTTGAAGACTTACCTCCACCCTGGATTGGAATCGCCCATTCATGAACATCTGGTGATCGACCGAGAAAACCACCATTACCAGTTTTTGCGGGAAGGTTGGGCCGATAAAAATACATTCCAAATGGGCATTGTAATGCATTTTTCTATCAAGCCAGATGGCAAAATTTGGATACTCGCCAATTGGACAGAAGATGATGTTGCACAAGAATTGGTTGATCAGGGTGTGCCTAAACAGGATATCGTATTAGCTTTTCAGCCGGAATCTGTACGCAAAATAAGCGGCTTTGCAATAGCTTAATCTAGGCGATAAAACTGAGCCGCCCGATAGAGAGACTTTGCGCTGGGGTATAAGGAGTAATTCTGCCGAACATAATGAGTGAACGATAAAATTTAGAGATTCCCCCCAGCGGCATCGCCGCCAAACGTCTGTAGAAAACGGTAAAGTCGAGCGATAAAGGGGCAGCGCCCCGTAACGTAAAATAGAGCATAGACGTTGAAATTTGATGAAAACAATCAAAATAGCATCAAATGGATTCAATGATTAAAAACAAAACCATCGTGCTGGATTATCTTCAAGAAGTAGCAAACTTGACGCCTAAAGAATTTACCGAAACCATCATTGATGAGCAGCACAACCAATATCTACTCTACAGCAACTATTGGGAGAACAACCTCAGAAGATATGGCTGCTTTTTACACATTCAAATAAAACCCGACGGTAAAGTGTGGATTCAACATGACGGCACCGATCTGTCAGTTGCGGATCAGCTAGCAAATCGAGGAATTCCCAAAAACCAAATCGTATTGGGATTTCGCTCGCCGTTTTATCGAGAATTGAGCGATTTTGCGGTAGCCTAAACACATCTTTGACTAAAAAACGTGTTTAAAATTTTTAAAAAACACAAAATGTATTAAATTTGGTTTTGCGAACCTAAAACCCAATTTCGCATGGCCAAAATAATTGATTACGATGCGTTACTAAAAGACTTCGTTACCGACTTTTTTCAGGATTTTGTTGCCTTTGTCAATCCAGAATTGTACGCAGATATTGACTGGACAAAACCATTTACCTTCCTCGAACAAGAGCTGATTAATGCATTTCGAGGTAAATGGAAAACAAAAGGCAAACGAAGGCAAACAGATAAGCTGGTTAAAGTTCAGCTGATAACGGGAGAAGCGCATTATATTTTTGTGCATATTGAATTCCAGCACGAGTACAAGTCTGATTTTGGCTTCAGAATGTATGAGTACCGTGCCATTGCCGGACTTCGTTACGGGATTGAAGACATTAGCGCTTTTGCCGTTTTTACCGGCGATCCTCCTCCCCCCAATGAACTTTTATATGAACGGCGTACCTACAGCACGTTGCTTCAATACCAGTTCAAAAGCATTGTAGCAGCAAGTTATCCTGAGCAATTCTTGATTGATGCTTCCGATAACCCCTTTGCCATAGCGCTTCTCGCTGCTTTGTATGTCAATCAGAGCAAAAAAGACGAAAAAAAGCGGCTCGAGCTAAAAAACAAACTGTTTAAACTTGCTCGAGCTAAAAAAATACCCTTTGACCGAATTGTCAAAATCCTTAACTTTGTAAGGGACTTTATAGATTTATCGCCCGATTTCGAAAATGAGTTCAAACAAACTCAATATCATCTGGTGTTTCCAAATTCTGACGATATGACCATTTCACAAGGATCAAAAGATTTTGCGGCAGGGCTCTACGAGCATGTTTTTGGCATCAACCCTTTGGATGAAGTGGAAAAAGAACGCCAAAAAGTAATACAGGCGCGCCAAAGAGCAGCAATAGAGCACCAGCGTGCAGAAGAGGCGCACCAAAGAGTCAATGCAATAATCCTTTATCTCCATCAGGAAATGCATTTGCTTGCACCTCAGATAGCAGAAATTGTTGACAAAGACCAGGCCTACATTGAAGAGCTTCTTGCCAAAGCGACAACGGAGAATGGTGAAAAATGAAGTAGCACCCAGAGCTGTTTCATCGTTTTTTATGCTGGTACAAGTCTCATCTGGTGTTTCCAAATTCTGACGATATGACCATCTCACAAGGATCAAAAGATTTTGCGGCAGGGCTCTACGAGCATGTTTTTGGCATCAACCCTTTGGATGAAGTGGAGAAAGAACGCCAAAAAGTAATACAGGCGCGCCAAAGAGAAGCAATAGAGCACCAGCGTGCAGAAGAGGAACGCCAAAGAGCAACGATAGAGCACCAACGTGCAGAAGAGGAACGTCAAAGAGCAACGATAGAGCACCAGCGTGCAGAGGAGGCGCGCCAACGTGCAGAAGAGGAACGCCAAAGAGTCAATGGAATAATCCTTTATTTCCATCAGGAAATGCATTTGCTTGCACCTCAGATAGCAGAAATTGTTAACAAAGACCAGGCCTACGTTGAAGAACTTCTTGCCAAAGCAGCAACAGAGAATGGTGAAAATTGAAGTAGGATCCAGAGCTGTTTCATCGTTCTTTAAGCTGGTACAAGTCTCATCTGGTGTTTCCAAATTCTGACGATATGACCATTTCACAAGGATCAAAAGAT
>JBBANM010000062.1:0-38243 GCA_040401995.1 Saprospiraceae bacterium | reverse complement strand
CTGAATTTTAGTAGATTGCGTAGGTGTTTTTACTAAATGGACAGACACTAAATAGGAAGCTCACTTGAAATGAACCGTTCGACTTCCTATTCAAAACCCAAAATCGGGAAGTTAATTTTTCTGCGTTCGTTAGCCGTTTGTAAAATGAAACACATCCTATTTTCCTTTTTTATGTTTTTTTGCCTGGCAGGATATGGCCAATCTTTGCAAGATACCACCACATTGTGGCAAATCGAAACCCTCGATGGCAACGTATACCTCGGCAAATTGATCCGCCAATCGCCCGAAAATATTGTTCTACAAACGTCCAATTTGGGTTTGCTTACCATCAAAAAAACCGATGTCAAAAGCATGAACCCTTTAATTTTTGATGGCAAAAAAAATAACCGCTTACTATTGGCCAACCGCCAAATTGACCGCTATTTTTTTCAGTCCAGCGGCTTCGGATTGCGCAAAGGGGAAGCGTATTTTCAAAACAACTGGGTGCTGCTCAATCAGGTCAATGTGGGCATTACTAATAATTTTTCACTTGGAATTGGCGCCGTACCCTTGTTTTTATTTAGTGGTGCGCCAACTCCCGTCTGGATCACCCCAAAAATATCGGCCCCCCTCATCAAGGATCAATTGAATGTCAGTGCGGGGGCATTTATAGGAAGCGTAATTGGCGTGAAAAACAATGTTTTTGGCATCACTTACGGCGCGGCCACCGTTGGTTCGCGCGATCGCAACGTGACCTTTGGGTTGGGATATGGGTTTGTCAATGGCTTCTGGGCAAATAGGCCATCCTTTAGTTTAAGTGGTATGATCCGTGTAGGCAAAAAAACCTACCTGATGACAGAAAACTATTGGCTTGGTACCCAGAACTCCAGCGTTGCTGTGCTTTCTTTTGGCGGGCGTACCGTTTGGCCAAAAATTTCCCTGGACTATGGCCTAATTGTTCCACGTATCGATGGCGAAATACCTTTTATTGCCTTACCTTGGCTGGGCGTAGCGATCCCTTTGGGTAAACATTAATTCTGCACTCATGAAACAGCTTCTGAATCGTCTTTTGGTACTTGTAGCACTGGTTGTTGTTTTTGGCGTGGGCTTTTTGCTGGCCAAATATTGGTTTGAACCCAAGGAAAAACTGGTCAGCCAAGAAGACGCGACGGTTTTATTGGAAAAGATTAAAACCGTTTCCAAGCTAGTGACCGTGGAAGGTTATTTTTCTGAGTTGTACAATTACAAGGATTACTGGACGTACGATTGGTCGATTTTTCGCAAAAAAGCGCTTTTGCGCGTGAAGGCGCGCGTGTCGGCGGGTTACGACCTCAGCAATATGAAAATCGATATGTTACCGGATCAAAAACGCATCATTATTACGCATATCCCCAAAGAACCACAAATCATCGCCATCGATCACAGCATCGACTATTACGATATTTCTGAGGGTTCTTTCAACAGTTTTTCCGAAACGGATTACAACAAGCTGAACCGCAATGCCCGCGATTTTATTGAAAAAAAGGCCAAAGAGAGCGACCTGCTCCCGCGTGCCCGCACACAAGGGCTACAAATTTTGGATTTGATCCGTTTTATGGGTGAAAATGCGGGTTGGACAGTACAAATGGATGGCGTGGCCAGTACTACCAAAACCATTGGTGTAGACACTTTGCGCAACTAACCCATCAGCATGCAACAACTCTCGCCAGCCGCCTACCGCTCTTGGTTGGACAATGAAAAACCGCACCTTCTAGTCGATGTACGGGAGCCTAAAGAGCATGCGGTCAATAATTTAGGCGGGCGTTTGATCCCCTTGGCCGCCATTCTGAAACACTTACCTGATTTTGATGTGGAGGTACCGGTTGTGGTGTACTGCAAACGCGGCATTCGCTCGCAATTGGCCATTCAACGTTTAGCCACCCGCTTGCCGCAGGTGGATTTCTACAATTTGGATGGCGGTTTGCTGGCCTGGGAAAGCACAAAATGAAAATTTGCTGCTGTTGCTAGTTTTTAATTTCTTTCTATCTTTAGCGCATACACTACCAACTTTTAATTCAGCAGACATACATTTAGCAGGAGATTATGAAAAATAGTTTTTTCGGCCACCCAGCAGGGTTATCTACGTTGTTTTTTACCGAAATGTGGGAACGTTTTTCCTACTACGGGATGCGAGCAATCCTAATTTTGTTCATGACTACGCCAGCTGCCCAAGAGGGTATGGGCATGGTCAATGCACAGGCTTCGGCGGTTTACGGTTTGTACACCGCCGGCGTTTATTTGCTAACGCTTCCCGGCGGTTGGTTGGCTGATAATATTTTTGGAAGACGGCGTGCCATCATGTACGGCGGTATTTCTATCATGATCGGGCATATTCTGCTGGCCGTTCCCGGGGTCAATAGCATCTTTTTTCTCGGTCTCTGTTTTGTAGCAGTGGGTACGGGATTGTTGAAACCCAACATCAGCGCCATTGTGGGCGATTTGTATCCCGAAGGCGGCGCACGACGGGATTCGGGTTTTTCGATTTTCTACATGGGCATCAACTTGGGTAGCTTCTTTGGTCAGTTGGCGGTAGCTTTTGTTGCTGAAAAATACAACTGGCACTGGGGTTTTGGCTTGGCAGCCATTGGGATGTTTTTTGGCTTGATCCAATTTCAACTTACTCAAGGTAGCTTGGGTGAGCTGGGTTTGCCACCAAAACCCAAAGAAAAATCAGACTTACCGATCGATAACAGCAATCGCAATTTATCGCTGGCACTGGCGGCGGCATTGCTGGCTTTTCTCACCATTTTGCAATTGACCCACGTTATCGATATTTTCACGGCACAAGGATTGGCCAAGGCCATGGGGGTAGTGATTGTCACCGTAACTTTGTTTTATTTCCTCTACATCTTGGTGGCGGGGAAACTGGATCCCATGGAGCGCCGTCGGGTGTACGTGATCTTTTTCTTGTTTGTTGGGGCAGCCTTATTTTGGGCGGGTTTTGAACAAGCCGGTTCATCACTCAATCTTTTTGCCCGCGACTATACCAACCGTACTTTTTTTGGCTGGGAGATGCCGGCGGGTTGGTTCCAAAGTGTAAACTCTTCGGTAATCATCGTATTTGCCCCGATTGTGGGGGCTATTTGGGTGAAATTGGCTTCGCGCAACCTCAACCCCAAAACGCCGATCAAATTTGGCATTGGCTTGATTTTGATGGCCTTGGGTTTCTTGGTGATGTATTTTGCCGCCAAATTGGCGGTTACCGATGGCAAAGTGAGCAGCATCTGGTTGATCTGTGCTTATTTCCTCCATTCTATTGGCGAGTTGACCTTGAGTCCGGTGGGTATGAGTACTACCACCAAATTGGCGCCCAAACGTTTCTTGGGTCAGCTAATGGGTATCTGGTTTGTAGGCGCCTCATTGGGTAACCTCATAGCTGGCTTGTTTGCCAGTGGTATTGAGCCATCAAATGCCACCCAATTGCCAGGACTATTCTGGTCGGTGGTGATGTTTGGCGGGATTGCGGGGTTGTTCTTCTTCTTGTTTAGCCCAGTGCTGAAAAAGTGGATGGGCGATGTGCAATAGACATGAAAAGTAACACCATAAAAAGCATTGCCGCTCTGTTGGCCGGTTTTGTAGCTGTAGTGGTGATTTCCATTGCAACGGATTTGTCGTTGGGGTTGTCAGGTATAATGAAACGGCCATTTGATCTGAACCCTACTTGGTTCATTGGTCTGATCGTCGTATATCGGAGTCTTTATTCAGCGCTGGGTGCTTACATCACCGCACATTTTGCGCCAAGTCGACCTTTTCGTTTGGCCATGATTGGCGGCGGAATTGGTTTGATATTGAGTATTGTCGGTGCGGTTTCGATGTGGGATGTGCCGCCGCGTTGGTACCCAATTGCTTTGATCGTCACTGCTTTACCTAGCGCTTGGGTGGGGGCGATGATCTGGCTGCGCAGTCATCCCACTTTGAAAAACTAGCCTCTGTTTATGGAGGCATAGTACAAAAATAAATGAGCAACGCAACGCTATTGCGGGATTTTATGCAAAAGGTCTGGAATGAGCAAGACTTTAGTGCAATTCCTACGTTTTTAGCTCCAGAATACACCATCCACCTCGATCACACGGATCCTTGGGAGGGCAAAACCTTGTCCCACGAGGAATTTCGGGTGCGTTTGGGGCATTCTTTTGGGCCTTTCCCTGACATGCATTTTGCCATAAAAAGCACGATTGCTGATGGAGATTCGGTGGCGATCACCTGGGTGATGACGGGGACAAATCTTGGCAACATCGGCAACATACCGGCCACCAATAGATCCATTGAAGCGGAAGGCATGACGATTTATTATTTCAAAGACGCTAAAATTTGCGGGCACAGCCAAGTGTTTGATCGCAACACGATCATCCGACAATTGGGATTTTCATGAATAGCCCAATTAAAGCTAGCAAAAAAAAATTCCAACTTGCAATACCTAGCAGGTTGGAATTTTTTTTATGGTTACTTGACGTAAAAACGTCGAATTGGTATCCCCTTATGGCTTTGGCTTGGCACTTTTTTGATTGACCCAAACATCTAAACTAGGGCAACCGCTGATCTCGCGATCAAAAGAAACAAAGGTTTTACCAATGCGATCGGTTACCCATTTGTTGATGGTTTCGTTGCGTTTGGATTCGATTGCCGCTTTTTGAATTTTTGAATAATCAACGGCCAAACTTGCGCGGTGGGGCGGCGTGCGGGTTTGCAGCTGAATGATGCGGTAATAAATATCGCCGCCTGGGTCAGTGTATTCAACTGGTTTAGAAATTTTGCCCACCTTCATGGTATCCACAGTGAAATAGATATCGGGATCGAGGTCGCCCGTTTCAAAAAACGTGTTGCCAGATGATGGGTTTACCATACGGCCATCGTTGTTGAAACTTTGCGCCTCTTTGTGGCCAAAACGTTTTACGGCGTAGGAAAATGAAATGGAGTCATGCAAAATGAGCATGCGCACCGAATCAAGATAATGGCGAGCCGCAGCTAAATCCTCCTCGGTTACCTCGGGTCGGATGAGGATGTGCCGCACGTGGATCGAGTTACCCCGCCTACCCAGCATTTGGAGGAGGTGAAAACCAAATTGGGTTTGAATAACCGGCGAGACCTCATTGTCTTGTAATTTATAGGCTGCTGCTTCAAAATCGGAAACATATTTTCCGCGTTTCGCCCAACCCAGATCACCACCGGCACGAGCAGATCCATCATCGGAATATTTCTGGGCTAGCGCAGAAAAATCTTCGCCACCTTCCACTATGCGTTTGCGGATGTCTTCGAGTTTGCCAATCGTTAGCCTTTTTTGTTCCTTGTTTATTACTGGTTTATGCACAATTTCGCCAATTTCTACTTCAGAGTTGAAATAGGGCAAGCTGTCTTTTGGTATTTTTTGGAAAAAAGCGCGCACCTCGGAAGGGGTTACGGCAATTTTTTCCATCACTTGGGCGCGAATTTTTTCTACCAATAACTGCGCTTTGAGTTCCTGACGAAACTGTTCTTTTACTTCGGGCACTCCCTGGCCGTAGTAATCTTCAAACTGCTTGAGATCGCCGTTCATGTAGCTGAGGATTTTTTCAATCCGCGCCGTGAGCTGCGATTCTACATCTTCATCTTTTACGACAATACTGTCCAGTTTAGCTTGGTTGAGGAGTAGCTTATTCACCATAAGTTGCTCGAGGATGGCACAGCGGGCATTGGGCGGTAGTGCGCCAGCGCGTTGCGATTTGGTATAGGAAACTTGCTCCTCTACTTCGGAAAGCAGTACCATTTCGCCGCCCACGGTAACAATAACTTTATCCAGCATTTCCTTCTGTGCAAACAACACAGCAACACATAGTAAAAAGATGGAAGTAAGCAGGTATTTCATCATTCTTCAGCTTTAGCAAGTGAGGTAAAAGCCCAACATGCTTTTAATAATAAATTTTCACATCGTTTTTTCGCAAACCCAATTCAAAAAGATCCTCGCGTTTTTGTTCCAGCACTTTGATTTTGCGGGAATGGAGAATAAATTTTCGAGCTTGCTCTTCGATGTAGCCCAAAGGCGCTATTTCTTTGCGGTTTTTCAGTTCCAACAAACGAAAATAATAAACATACTGGCCATCGGTTTGGCGAAACTCCCTTTTGGAGCTCACGTTGTCGGCCGTTAAAGTGTTTTTAGGCAACTCGCCGGCAATTTCGTCAACGGTGTACCAGGTACTATCACTTAAACGCTGGGCAACCGCAAATCGGTCGCAGTAAGTTTTCAGTTTTTGAAGGTTTTTCCCTCGCGGCGCGCTCCAAAACCGGATCAAACTATCGGTTTTAGGAACCGGTATGGGGAGCTTTAAGAAAAAACACCGCAAAATGGGGCGTTCCAACTGGTATTGCTCTTTGTTTTTTTCATAAAAATCCGTGAGCTCCCCTTTGGTGATGGTAGAATCCAAAAGTTGTTCTACCACTACTTGCTCATAGCTATTGCGAATCAATGATGCCCGGTAATCGCGCACCAATTTGTCGATGTTCAAATCTTTGGGCAAATTGCGTTCGGCCTCATACAACAACAAAGCCTCGCGCACCCAGCGATTCACATAAGCTTGAACAATGAGCGTGCTGTCGCCGGGCGGAATGCCTTCAGGAAACATACCTTCCATCTCAGAAATGTAGAGCGTACGGTCATGAACCCTCGCCAATAGCCGATCTTGAGGCGTTTTTTGCTGAAAAAGCCCTTCGCATCTTGTAAACATGAACAAGATTACCAGCAATACTGCTCCCCCTACAATTCGTATAATGCCTTTCAAAAGCGACTATTGTTTTTTGACCAAACCTTCAAAAGTAGCTTTTTCTGTTTTCACTGGGTATTCCTTGCGCAAACTTTCCACCCATTGAGCTTCCAGATAGTCCTGATAATCAGCAATGATATAACCGCGAGCCTCGTTGAGTACTTTGTCTTCCTCCGGAAGGATTTTTTCAATTTTCCGGAACGTGAACTCGTTGGTTTTGGTATCCAGTTTTGCTGGAGACGCCTCGCCTACCTTCCATTCTTTGAATGACAAAGCCTCGGCAGTTTTACCTTTTTCCAATAATTCTTCGCTGGCTCGTATGCCTACGCTATCGGCGCGATTGAAATGCGAAAGCACTTGTTGCGCGGTATTGATGCGACTATAACCGCGAATCGGTTCAATTAGGGTTTTATTACTCCCATCAACATAATAGACCGTAACAATTGCCCGCTCGTCCCACTTGTATTTGCCTTTAATGGTTTTGAAAAAGTTTTTCAAACCCACGGTGTCTTGCGAAGCTTTGTCCCAAACGTTGATTCGAGTGGCTTCAAAAAGCAAAATTCCCTCTTCGTATTCGCGGATCAAAGATTTGAATTCTGGATATTTAGTATCCAACTGTTTTTCCTCGTAGCGCAAACAGGTTTCAGAAATGTATTCTTTGTAAAGATCCATTACTGCTTCAGCTACTGGCGTCTCCCTGCCCATGCGCAAACGCTGGCGAGAAGAGCGGCTTAGGAAATCAGTGAAATCACCGAGGGTGTATTTTGCCTTCCCTACGGTAAAGATCAACTCTGGTGATTTGGGCTCTGGCGCATGCCAACGGAAGGTGAAAAAAGTATCAGTAAGTGATTTAGCATATTTTGCAACCACATTGGGTACTTCCTTAAAACCATTGTTGCGTTTGATATCGTCGATCATCGCTACTCGTGCCATCTCATAACGCGCATCTCTTTTGATGCGGGCTTCTAACTGACTCTTTGCCATCTCAAATGGTTGTATCTCTTTTTTGCTGATGCGCTTGAGAATGTGCCAGCCCACGCTGGTTTGGAAAGGTTTGGAATAGTCGCCATCTTTTTCAATGCTAAAAGCAGCATCTTCAAAGGGTTGCTCGAAACGGTTGATGCTCACAAAACCCACATAACCGCCTTTGGTCGCTGAGCGAGCGTCTTCAGATTTGGTTTCGGCCAATTGCTCAAAAGGAGCACCGTTAATCAAGGCTTTGTAAATTGTATCAATCCGCGTTTTTACGATACGCGGATCAACATCTTGGGTGCGCAAAAGAATGTGCGCTACTTCAACTTCGCCGCGGGCTGGTCGTCGGGCCAACACTTTGATCAGGTGATAACCCGCCGTAGTACGAACGGGCATAGAAATTTGCCCAACTGGAATGTTGTAAGCAACGGTTTCCAAGCGGTAAAAACCATTGGGGAACAAGGCAGTGAGATAGCCAATATGTCCGCCATTATCGGTTGCCGAGCGATCTTCAGATGCTTCGCGCGCAACCGTGCCAAAATCTTCGCCTTTCACCAAACGCGAGCGCAGCAACATGATTTTGTTGTAAGCAGCAAGCGTATCTTCTGGTCTGGCATCTGGGGATAGAGCCACCAGGATGTGATTGATATCTACGTCTTGTTTGGATCTTTCGTATACTTCGTTGGTCAGGCGTTCGGTTACTTGTTTGTTCATCAAATACGAATCAGCCAATTGACGGCGGTAGCCATCTAATTCCTCTTTCAATGCTTGCAGATCATCCAAGTGCATGTCTTTGGCCTTTTTGACCTTGAGCTTAAATTTGATGTACAGATCCAAATATTCTTGAAGGGAAGCCCTCGAAAAATCTGCGGCTTTTCCGTTGGTTTTGGAATAGATGTACTTAAACTCTGAAACCCGTACAGGGACATCCGCTACGGTAAATAAAATCGGGTCATTATTGTCCTGCGCCTGAATGAATGGCAACGCCAAAAAGATCCAGGAAAGAACCAGTAGCATTCTTTTTGCCATGGGTAGTTATAATTGGTTTAACAAACATTTTTTATTCGAAATCCTGCTAGCAACTATCTCAAAAATAGCGTCTAGCAAGGACATAAAGACTTGGTTGAAAAAAGACAATCACCACAAATGGTCTAAAGCCCCGCAAAATTAGCAATTTATTCCTGTACGTACACTCTTTTTACCCGGGGAGCTATTCCAGTAAAAAGCTCGTAGGGAATGGTACCCGCCGCTTCTGCCAAATGCTCAATTTGGGGCATTTTTCCAAAAATAGTCACCCTATCACCTTCCGCTGCTTTGGGGATATGGGTCACGTCAATCATGCACATATCCATACAAACGCCTCCCAAAATGGGTGCCATTTGATCGTGCACCATTACGCTGAAACGCCCATTACCAGCGGCACGGGGCAATCCGTCGGCATATCCGATGGAAATGGTAGCCGAACGCAAAGGTTTTTCGGCCTTTGCCCTACGCCCATAACCGATCGTTTCGCCGGGGGCAATATCTTTAATTTGAGAAATGGTGGCATGTAGACTAAAAACAATCTCAAGCGGCTCTGGAAGGGTATTGCTGACGTCAATACCATACAAACCAATGCCCAAACGCACCATGTCCATCTGGTATTGTGGAAATCGGGTGATCCCATTGGAATTGAGCAAATGCCGGATCGGGCGATAGCCAAGTACCGCAATCAACTGCTCGTAGGCATGCGCGAACCTGCGGGCCTGCTCATGTGTAAAGTCGTCGTGCTGAGGGTCTTCGCTGGCTGCCAAATGGGAAAAAACCGAGCGAACTTCCAGATCGGGACGTTGGCGCAAAAAAGCACAGAGCGGTTCAATCTCGTGCTGGTCAAACCCCAAACGGTGCATACCGGTATCAATGCTAAGGTGGATGGGCAGCACGGCATTGCGGTGCGCCAAAAAAATGGATAATTCCTGTAATTGTCGGAGGCTGTACACTTTGGGCTCCAATTGGTGCCGCAGCATTTGCTCAAATGCGCCCGGTTCAGGGTTGAGTACCAAAATTGGGGTCAGTATCCCGGCTTCGCGCAGCTCGGCGCCTTCGTCGGCGTAGGCTACACAAAAACAATCGGTGCGCAATAACTCCAATAATCGCGCTACTTCCTTGCTGCCAGCGCCATATGCCGAGGCTTTGACCATGGCCATCAGGCGTACGCCCGGCTGTAGCGCGCGCGAGTAGGCCCGCAGGTTGTGCGACATGGCGCTGAGGTTGATTTCCAAAATGGTTTGGTGGACTTGTCGCGATAAAACATCCGCTACCCGCTCCAATCCAAAGGTTCTGGCGCCTTTGAGCAGAATGGCTTCATAACTAAAATCCAAAGTGGGTAGAGCCTGTAACAAGGCTTCGGTATCGGCAAAAAAATGTTGACGGATGCTGGTAGGTAAAAATTGTTGCAACAACGCGGCCTCTTTACCAATGCCAATGACCCGATTGATCGCCTGCTGTTGGATCAATTGAGCGATTTTTTCGAACAAGATTTTCGGTAGCTCGCCGCTTTGCAGGATATCGGTGATGATCAAGGTTTGGGAACGTCCTTGCGCATTTTGATTCAAAAACTGTAAGGCCAATTTTAAAGAGGTAAAATCGGCGCTGTAGCTGTCATTGACCAGGATGCAATCTTTGCCTCCTTCTTTGAGTTCCAAACGCATGGCCACCGGTTCCAGTCGCAACATCCTTTCGCGTATCACCAAGGAATCTAAGCCAAAATACAATAGCACGGCCCAACAATGAAGCGCATTTTCGATGGAGATGGCATCGTTGAAAGGCAAGGTAATTTGATTGGCCTTGCCTCGAAAATCAGCCGTGATATTAGCCTGTTGACCGTTGAGGTAGATGGATTGGATGCTCAGATCAGCGGGAAGGCCATTTTTTGACCAAGTCAAGCTGGGTTTAGCCAGGGCGCGGATAGCGGCGTCTACTTTTTCGTCGTCGCGACAATATACGATGCAATCGCAATGCTGAAACAGTAGTAATTTTTCCTTTAGTTTTTGCGCTTCACTGGTAAATCCTTCGCGGTGGGCGGCCCCCAGATTGGTGAATACGCCCAAATTACAACGGATGATGGCGGCCAACTGCGGCATTTCACCAGTATGAGAGATGCCGGCTTCAAAAATGCCCAATTGGTGTTTGGGGCCAATTTCCCAAACCGATAATGGAACGCCAGCTTGGGAATTGTAACTCCGCGGACTCCGAACGATGGCATAATCGGGATGCAGCAATTGGAAAAGCCATTCTTTGACAATCGTTTTGCCATTGCTACCGGTAATACCGATTACCGGCAATTGGAATCGTTGGCGGTGGTGTAAAGCCAGCTGTTGCAGGGCTTCGACGGTGTTTTTTACCAGCAAAAAATTGCCGAAAGGATAAATTTTGTAGTCAACGGGCTCAGAAACTACGAAATTGCGTACGCCAGCTTGGTAGCAAGCGGGAATAAAATCATGCCCATTGTTGCGAATGCCCGGAATGGCAAAAAACAACGCCAACTCCGGGAAAATGATCTGTCGACTGTCGAGCAAGAGGTGCTCGATCACTTCTGCCGAGGGGTTACTGATGTGCGCCTGCCCTGTAACGGCGGCGGCGATCTCCGAAAAACGGTATTGCATACAAATGGTTTGGACTCATTTATTACAAATCAAAACCTAAATCTTGTCGAAAATATTTCCCTTCAAATTCAATAATGCCCGCATTTTTATTGGAAATGGCCAAAGCTTCTGGGAACGTATTCCCATAAGAGGTGATGGCCAATACCCGTCCGCCATTGGTGCTAACCGCGGCGGCCTCTTGTTTGGAACCGGCATGAAAAACCAGGCTACCTTCCACTTGATCTAGGCCGGTAATGATTTTGCCTTTTTCATAATCGCCCGGATAACCGCCGGATACCAACATCACGGTAGCTGCCGCCCGCGAATCTTCCACAATCGTATGGGCGCCTAATTGACCCTCAAAAAGCGCCATGGTGAGCGCAACCAAATCATTGTTTAAACGCGGCAAAACCACTTCGGTTTCCGGATCGCCCATTCGGCAGTTGTATTCGATTACAAATGGTTCGCCTTCCACTGCAATTAAGCCAAAAAACACAAAACCATTGTAGCGGATGCCTCGTTTACGGATGCCTTCGATGGTAGGGCGGATGATGCGGGTTTCCACTTTTTCCATTAACGTTGCATCGACAAATGGCAAGGGGGAAATAGCGCCCATACCGCCAGTGTTCAAACCGGTATCGCCTTCGCCAATGCGTTTGTAATCTTTGGCTACCGGCAGTATTTGGTAGTCTTTGCCGTCGGTGAGGGCAAAAACAGAAAACTCAATACCTTTTAAAAACTGTTCGATTACTACGGTAGCGCTGGCTGCGCCAAATTTACCACCCAGCATGCTGCGCAATTCCGCTTGGGCCTCGGTGACTGAATCCAAAATGAGTACCCCTTTCCCTGCTGCCAAACCGTCGGCTTTGAGTACAAATGGCGGTTGTTGGGTGGTGAGATAATCCAATCCTTCTTCGAGGGTGTCGGCAGTAAACTCGCGGTAAGCAGCAGTAGGAATGTCAAATTCTTGCATAAACGCTTTGGCAAAAGCCTTGCTGCCTTCCAAACGCGCCCCTTCAGCTGAAGGTCCCAACACCGGAATATGGCTTAGACCTGCGTCTTCAGCAAAAAAATCTTCAATGCCGCGCACCAAAGGCTCTTCTGGGCCAACTACCACCAAACCGATTTTTTTTTCCAACACCAGTTTTTTTACGGCCTCGAAATCATTGGGGTCTACTGCAAGATTGTTGCCTTCTAAAGCCGTACCAGCATTGCCTGGCGCAATATACAATTGATCACAAAGGGGGCTTTGACGCATCTTCCAGGCCATACAATGTTCCCTTCCGCCACTTCCTAAAATCAGGATATTCATCGCATTGAGTTTTTTTGCGGGGCAAATATAACCGATATCTTCCCAAATCTATGTGTAGATTCAACCTTACCTTTTTCTGGTTGTTAACCTTTATTGTTAATTTTGCCCCTTGCGCGGCTTTTTCAGCCAATCACACTCTAAATGTCATCCACCATAATCTACTGCTTTGGCAACAGAAAATAAAAACAAATTCGACCTTTTCCTTTTGCGGCGCATCATGGCGCAAGCAAAACCCTACCAGGTCACCTTGATTGTTTCGGCGGTATTGGCGGTGCTTTCTGCGCCCTTGGGCACTTTGCGCCCTTATATTGTGCAGGTCATGGTAGATGATCATATCTTTCACATGGACATTCCCGGCTTAGGGCGCATGGCGATTTTGTTCATCATTGCGCTGTTTGTCCATGCTGCGGTACAGTACGCTTTTCAGTACCTCACCAGTTGGTTGGGGCAGATGGTGGTGCGGGACATGCGCGTCAATATTTTTAAACACATCACTAGTTTGCGTTTGAGTTATTTTGACAAAACGCCTATCGGTACTTCCATTACCCGTACCATCAACGATATGGAAACCATCAACAGCGTTTTTTCACAAGGCATCATCACGATGATCGCCGATGTGTTGACGCTTTTTATGGTGTTGGGCATTATGTTTTACACCAGTTGGAAGCTGACCCTAGCCTGTTTGATGACCTTACCTTTTTTGATACTTGCCAGTTATGTGTTCAAGGAAAAAGTCAAAAAATCTTTCCAAGACGTACGTACCCAAGTGGCCAGAATGAACGCTTTTTTGCAAGAGCGGATCAGCGGCATGCGCATTGTGCAGATTTTTAATGTGGAGCAGCAGGAAATGGGGAAATTCAAAACCATCAACCGCGAGTATACCCAGGCCAACTTAGACTCGGTTTTGTACTACGCAGTCTTTTATCCCGTGGTGGAGATTATTTCAGCTGCATCACTGGGTTTGATGGTGTGGTGGGGTGCCCGCGGCGTTATCGAAGAACAAGTAACGATGGGAGCGCTGGTCGCTTTTCCCATTTATTTGAATATGTTGTTCAATCCAATCCGCACCTTGGCCGATAAATTCAACACCCTACAAATGGGGATGGTGGCTGCCGAGCGGGTATTTACCCTTCTGGATGATCAATCCAATGTAGAGCATACGGGCAATCAATTTCCCGCTTCATTTGATGGCTCTGTCGATTTTGAACACGTATCTTTTGGCTACAGCGACAAAGAGGAAGAATATGTATTGAAGGATGTCAACTTCCACATCAAACCAGGGGAAACCCTGGCCATTGTTGGGGCTACTGGATCGGGAAAAACGACCATCATCAGCTTGTTGAACCGTTTTTACGAAATTCAAAAAGGCGCCATCAAAGTGGATGATTTGGACATCCGCGATTGGAATTTGTTGGAGTTGCGTCGCCGCATAGCATTGGTATTGCAGGATGTGTTTCTTTTTTCGGGTACAGTACTCGAAAACATCACCTTGCGCGATACTACAATCAGTCGGGAAACAGTGATTGCTGCTTCGAAAATGATTGGTGCTCATGAGTTTATTGAAAAATTACCCGGCGGTTATGATTATCAGGTAATGGAGCGTGGCGCCACGCTGTCAATGGGGCAGCGACAGTTGATTTCCTTTGTACGCGCTTTGGTGTTCAACCCGGATATCCTGATTTTGGATGAGGCGACTTCGTCCATTGACCCGGAAACGGAATCGGTTATCCAATTTGCCATCGAAACTCTGATCGCAAAACGCACATCGATCATCATTGCGCACCGCTTGTCTACCATCCGGCATGCCAATAATATTTTGGTGATGCACAAAGGCGAGGTTCAAGAATATGGTTCGCACGAGGCTTTGATGCAAATCGAAGACGGGCGCTACAAACAGTTGTATGAAATGCAGTTCTTAGTGGCAGGGCCAACGATGGCGGCAACTTGAGCATAACTGTCGCGACACTCTTACATCCCTTTCCATTTCCACAAATACCGACTGGCGTATGATCGATACGGGCGCCAGGGTTCCGCTATTTCGGTCATTGTTTTGCGGAGGGGTTTGCCTTTGAGGTCTGGACTAATTTCGTAAAGCTTAATGATGGCTTGCTGAACACCCAGATCATCGATGGGAAAAACATCTGGAAAATGCAGCGAAAACATTAGAATCATCTCCACCGTCCAGCGGCCTACCCCTTTGATTTGGGTCAGCAATTGCACAATTTCCTCTTCGGTGTGTTGCTTCCAATTGTATTGCATCAAGTTGTTTTCCAGAAAAAAGGCGGCAGTATTAAGGAGATATTGAGATTTTTGCCCCGATAACCCAACTTGCCGGAGCGTTTCCGGAGAAAGATCGATTAAGATATTGGGATCGGGATAATGGTCTTCAAAAAGATCCAAAAACCGCTGGTGGATAGTCGCTGCGGCTTTTACGGACAACTGCTGCGACGTGATGGAATCGAGCAAGGTAGCGTATACATCGGTTTGTTGCTCCGGCCATTCGGGCAATTCAATCATAGTAAGCAGCGGCGCTAATTTGGCATCTTGAGCCAAACAGAGCAACATGTCGTCATTATTCATGGTCGGATTTACAATTCAAATGGCTACGGTAGCTTTTTGAGGTTGAAAACGCAATTCAATAAACTGATCTTGGAAACCCATTTTTTTGGCAATGGCCAAAGCCGGGTGATGAGAAGGCACGGTAAAAGAAATATCCCCATCGGCATACTGCACCGCTCTGCTGATCAGCTCATGCCAGATCGTTTCGTCGGTACGGTATTGGTTATGCACTTCGGCCAACAGCAACAGATTTTCGGAGCGGATGCCCTCCATCCCTGTTTTGTTGATTACCACTGCACCAATGATGCGTTCATTTTCCAGCATCATAAAAATAAAACCGCCAAAAGAAGGTCGATTTTTTAAGGCATAATCCACTGCCTGAAGAACAGCAGAAGGGCTTGCATTTTTGCCATTGTTGGCAAAAAAATGCAATAGAAAAGACTTTTCTGCAGGATTAATTCCTGTAAAGGCATTGTAAAGATGTACACTGCGTTCCATTTCGTCCGTTAATTAGTGCGTAGATAATAGCTCTCTCAATATGTTATGTACAAGGGACGTGTGTGAAACAAAATTAGGGTAGAAAGCTGTGTATCTATTTCTGTCCTCAAATTAACACATTGTTTGAAAATGACAAAACATTTCACCTTATTTGTTCATTTTCAACGCGTATTAAATTGAAATATCGTTTGGATTTGTAAATACCATACTTATCATGGATCGAAAAACTACCTGGAACTGGATCATTAGCGGGGTTTTGTCGCTGGTTAGCATTCTTCAGATCAACGGACAATCTGCTTATCATCCTAAAATAGACGCTGATTTGTGGCGTCAATTGAATACGGGCAAAAAAACGGAAGCCATCGTTATGATGAGCGAGCAAGCCGATTTGAGCTTTGCGGATTTTTTACCCACCAAGGAGGAAAAAGGAGAATACGTTTTTCAGCGGCTTACCGAGGTTGCTGCCCGCACTCAAGCGCCGATTATGTATTTGCTGGCACAGCGCGAAAAATCGGCCACGCCGCTGTATATCGTCAATGCTTTGTATATAGCTGAGATGGATCAGGCAACGGCATTGTTTTTAGCCCAGCAATCTTCCGTAGCGCTCCTTATGCCCAATCCGCAGGTATTCAACGAGCTCCCGCGGGGCGACGTGGAAACGGTAGCACTGCGCCGCGCTGGAATTGAATGGGGGGTAGATAAAATTCAGGCGCCGAAGGTTTGGGCGCTTGGCTTCACCGGACAAGGCGTAATCATTGGCGGACAAGATACCGGATACAGCTGGGGTCACCCGGCTATCGTCAATAAATACCGAGGTACAACGCCCAATAAACCAGTTGCGCACAACTACAATTGGTACGATGCCATCAGCAAATCGAGTCCGCTGAACAAAGATACCGTCAACCCTTGTGGCTACCGCAGTTTGGTACCTTGCGACGACAACAATCACGGTACCCACACCATGGGCACCATGGTGGGCGACGACGGGCAGGGCAACCAAATTGGGGTTGCGCCCGGCGCCAAATGGATCGGTTGCCGGAACATGGATCGGGGCTGGGGAAGCCCTTTTACCTACTTGGGCTGTTTTCAGTGGTTTTTAGCGCCAACGGATATCAACGGCAAAGGCCCTAATTCCAAATTGGCGCCACACGTGATCAACAACTCCTGGGGTTGTCCGCCAGAAGAAGGTTGCAATGCCAGTAATTTTAACTTGATGGAAACGGCCGTCAATAATTTGAAAAAAGCGGGGGTAGTAGTTGTCGTTTCCGCTGGTAACGCTGGCCGACAATGCAATACCATCAACGATGTGCCCGCAGAAATACCCGCCAGTTTTTCGGTAGGCGCTACTCAAATTACCGATTCAATTGCCAGTTTTAGCTCGCGCGGCGGTGGTGTTTGGAATGGAAAAATCATCCAAAAGCCGGAGGTAAGCGCGCCGGGGGTCAATGTACGATCGTCGGTACCAGGCGGAGGCTACGCTTCCTTTAGCGGAACCAGTATGGCCGGACCGCACACCGCGGGCGCAGTAGCGTTGATGATTTCTGCTAATCCCCGTTTGGCGGGGCAAGTGGATCTCCTTGAATCCATTTTAGAGCGGACGGCAACGCCATTAAAATCAGCGCAAAAATGCAGCGTTTTTCGTGGCGATTCAATTCCCAACGCGGTTTATGGCTATGGGCGGATCAATGTTTATGCCGCAGTGCAGGAAGCCATAAAAACGACTGGGTTGCCCAATGTGGAAGATGCCAAACTCTTGACCAGAGCGTATCCTAATCCAACCTTTGAACAATTTACCCTAGAAGTGGCTGAGTTGGCAGTCGCTGGGTATTTGGAATTGTTTGATTTAACTGGAAAATTGATCAAACGACAAGCCGTAGCAGCGGGACGCAACCAATTGATAGAAGTAAAAATGACCGATATCCCCCGAGGATTGTACCTGTATCGCCTCCAATCGGGCGAAAAAATGGGGGTGGGAAAAATCATCAAGGAATAATAACAGGATTTGTATTTTTGCATGCTTTTGGAAGCCAGTATATACTCTAAAAGCTGTTCTGGCTTCAAACGTACAGTTAGCAGTTCGTGGCTCCGCAAAGGGCCAGCAAGCCTGCAACTTGCCATCCGCGCCTGAGCAATCAGGACGGCATTTTGTTAACGTACCTATTTAAACGATGAAAAGATTGTACAATCGCGTCAACAACCGCGAACTCAAAACCCGTTTGGCCAATTTGACCGAAGCGCGCACTACGCTTTCCTTTTACCGATACCACCAACTTGCCGATCCGCACGCTTTCCGTGATCAACTTTTTTTTGACCTCAACAAACACGGGGTGTTGGGGCGGATCTATGTGGCGAACGAAGGCATCAACGGACAAATCTCGGTTACTACTGATCGATTTGAGGCGTTCAAGGCGGAATTGTTTAGCATTCCTTGGCTCAACGGCATCCGCTTGAACATTGCCGTGGAAGACGACGGCAAATCGTTTTTCAAACTCGCCATCAAGGTGCGCGAAAAAATCGTTGCCGATGGTTTGGATGATGCTTCTTTTGATGTCACCAAACGCGGTAAGCACCTCAATGCGGTAGAAGTCAATACCCTTTTGTCGGCTGAAGACACCCTGGTGGTAGATATGCGCAACCACTATGAAAGCGAAGTGGGCTATTTCAAAGACGCGATCCGACCCGATGTGGAAACATTTCGCGAAGCGCTTCCTTTGGTGGAAGATATGCTCCAAAACGAAAAAGAACGCAACATCGTGATGTACTGCACCGGCGGTATTCGCTGCGAAAAGGCCAGTGCTTACTACCTACACAAGGGATTTCAAAACGTGTTTATGGTAGATGGCGGTATCATCGAGTATTCACGTCAATGTGAAAATCTGGGATTGCCCAATCAATTCATTGGGAAAAATTTTGTGTTTGACGAGCGTTTGGGTGAGCGCATTTCGGAAGATGTTGTGGCGCATTGCCATCAATGTGGCGACCCCTGCGACGTACATAAAAACTGTGTCAACGACGCGTGTCATTTGCTCTTCATTCAGTGTGAGGAGTGTGCTAAAAAATATGAAAATTGCTGTTCGCAAAAATGTGCCGATTTTGTACGGCTACCCGAAGAAGAAAGAACAGCTTTACGGGGTACCCTGGAGTTTAATGGTAGTAAATTTGGCAAGGGCCGCTACAAAGCCCAACGCCAAAATGAGGAACTGAACTTAGGGTGATTTTAAATTGTTCGGGAAAGATGATTAGGAACGGGTGAATAATAAAGTGTCATTTTAGTCGCCGCTATTTTGCTGCCAATCGACTATCTTTTGAGGCGCAATGTGGTGCATTGCAACGAAAAAGATAGGAAGAGTGGCGGTAAAAGAGCAAGGCAAAAGTGATACTTTATTGTTTACTCGTTCCTTAATGACCGAAAATGATCCTTTTCGGTCATCATTTTTTTTAGAGCGTGTTTGAATTTTTTTTTGAATGGGCATTTGCGCCGCCTTAACACCCTATCCGCCCGCTATGAACTGGAAAGAAAGAATCTTACTCCTCCTGCTTGCTGCGTTGAACTTTACGCACATCCTGGATTTTATGATCATGATGCCCCTGGGTAATTACCTAATGCCCTACTTCAAGATCAACCCTCAACAATTTACCATCTTGGTATCTGCATATACCATTAGCGCTGCGGTTTCGGGCTTTGCTGCCGCTTTTTACGTCGATGGTTTTGACCGTAAAAAAGTGTTGTTGGTGGCTTATTCCGGGTTTCTATTGGGCACTTTGGGGTGTGGATTGGCGCCTACCTATTTCTTGCTGTTGCTCACCCGCACCATAGCTGGGATTTTTGGTGGGCTCATCGGCGCGCAGGTTTTGGCCATTGTAGCCGATAGTTTTCCTTACGAACGGCGAGGAGCAGCGATGGGTGCTATTATGTCGGCATTTGCGGTGGCGTCTACATTTGGCGTTCCCTTTGCTTTATACTTGGCCAACCTTTTTTCTTGGCATGCACCTTTTTTGTTTGTAGGTGTAGTCGGTATTTTGCTGATCCCTTTGATTGCACGTTTTTTGCCCTCTATGACCAGCCACTTGGCGCAAGCAGATACTGAACATCGGAAAAAATGGACTGTCATTACCGATGTTCTCAATGATAAAACACAATACACTGCGTTGATATTTAGTGGATTGATCATGTTTGGGCATTTTTTAATCATCCCATTTATCAATCCTTATTTGGAATTCAATATTGGTTTTTCCAAAAACATCACTCCTTTGATCTATTTGGTAGGCGGGGTGGCTGCATTTTTCTCTTCGAATATCCTAGGGCCATTGTCTGACCGCTATGGAAAACTGACCATTTTTATGGTATGTACCTTCTCGGCCTTACCGATGGTTTTTATGGTGACCAATCTACCATACGGCATTAACTATATTCCAGTACTGATCCTATTTGGTTTGTGGTTTACGGTGGCCACCGGACGGGGTGTTACCGCCAGCGCTATGGTGACCAGTGTGGTGAATCCAGCCCACCGCGGTAGTTTTCAAAGCTTCAATAGTAGTTTACAACAGTTGGGTTCGGGGATGGCGGCATTAGCCACTGGGTTTATTGTAATTAAAGATCCTACGAGCGGCAAATTATTGCATTATGATTGGGTAGGCTATTTGAGCATTGCGGTACTTCTATTCTGCATCTATTTAGGATATCGCAATTTTAGTTATTTGGACAAACAGAAAAAAGCGGAGTTGACAAGAAAAATAGAAGAGCATTCTAGCGTGATGCCGTAATAAGAGTGTGTTTGGA
The DNA here is from genome assembly GCA_040401995.1 of Saprospiraceae bacterium. GTDB lineage: Bacteria > Bacteroidota > Bacteroidia > Chitinophagales > Saprospiraceae > Haliscomenobacter. The sequence continues at coordinate 17,747 of JBBANM010000062.1, read as the reverse complement.
TTTTTTATTCGCGCTGCAAATGGCCAAAATTCACCCCAACTTCGTTGCGAAAATACTCATGTAGCGCTGCTACACTCCGTTTTTCACGCCTCGTTGGTGCAAATTTTGTCTCATTTTCGCTTGCGAACTAAAAATCCAAACACACTCTAAGGAACAAAAACATACAAAATCACCCGATTCGACAGTCAGTTGAATCGGGTGATTTTTTTTCAGGACTTATTTTTTATATTTCAATACCGACCCAATAACGTGCACTACGCCATTGGTGGCAATGTAATCAGTCTTGTTTAAAAGAGCAGGTGCGGAGCCCCCCGCATCTTTGACGGCAACTGTAGCGCCGTTCACACTCATCGTGATGGTATTTCCTTGTAATGTGCGGAACACCTTACCATTCAAAAAATGATTGGAAAACCGACGCGCTTTGATGAAGTGGTAACTCAACTGTTTGGCCAATGAATCTTTGGGCATCGCATTCAAGGTAGCCATGGTAATACCGGCATCGGCAAACGCTTGGTCGGATGGCGCAAAAACGGTTAGAGGTCCTCTACCGGCCAGATAAGCGGCGGTGGGCCCGCCCACAATTTTAAGCGCCGTTGAAAACATACTCAGTTTGGGGTTTTTGGAAATGGTTTTGCTCAAATTGCCAATGGCCGGAATAAGCAAGCGGTCAATGCTATGGATGACGCCATTTTGCGCGGTAATATTGGCTTGCGTAATTCGACCGCCATTCACAAACACATTTTGTCCGGCATTGCTAATGTACAATACGCTGTTGATCACCAGAATACTGGCTTGAGCAGTATCCAAAGCCCGCAGGGCAAAAGTATCGGTTAATACCAGCGGAATGAGCGGGGTATCGATCTTGGTTTTGGGGAATAAACTCGTAGGGACGGTTGCTCCCATAATGTGGTAGCGCAGGATGGTGGCAATCGAATCGATGGAGTGCGAAACAATCGATGCGGTATCGGTAAACCCTGCCGCCCGGAAAGCCGCATCATTGGGCGCAAAGAAGGTAAGGGTTCCAGCCTTTAGCGTACCTGTCAAACCGGTATAGCGGATGGCAGTTTTTAGGAGACTATACTGGGGATCGCTATTGATAAGGGCGTCGATGGTATTTCCTCCACTAACTTCCTCTTTTTTGCAGGAAGTCAAAAAAAGTAAGCTGCTCAATAGAGCGAAAACAAAAAAACGCGGCAGGAAATACAGGGAATGGGACAAGTTCATGTTGTTTGGAATTGTATTATAGTTGCCGCCAAAATTAGGTAAAACCCCAATATGCTGGGATAAAAACTTTGTCGGCAGGGGACTTGCATGAGATCTTAAGAATTAGCAACTTTGAGAAATATCTTTTTGGCGTTCGACGTTAATTTTTTTAACAGATTGGCGGTTGCTCGGGTTTCATTTTCGCAGGCTAACCTGAAACACGAACAAGCGCTTACCATTCAGCGTTACCTAATAACTTATTAAAATTTAAACCGACCATGTTGAAGCCCTACTTTGATCCACGCCTATCCGAGGCTGGCTGCGATGAAGCCGGTCGAGGATGTTTAGCGGGACCAGTTTTTGCAGCGGCGGTCATTTTACCTAAGTCATTTCGGCATCCCCTGCTCAATGATTCCAAGCAACTTACAGCACAACAGCGTTTGGAGTTGCGTTGCATCATCAAAGAAGCGGCGATAGATTGGGCGGTAGCCATGGCCGAACCTGCCGAAATAGATGAGGTCAATATCCTCAACGCGTCTTTTTTGGCGATGCACCGCGCCATTGGACAATTGGATCCACAACCAGAATTATTGCTCATCGATGGCAACCGGTTTCGTCCTTACCCGCATTTGCCTGCCGAGTGCGTTATCAAAGGAGATGCTACTTATATGTCGATTGCTGCGGCGTCGATTTTGGCTAAAACTTATCGCGACGAATACATGCATACGCTAGCAGGCGTGCATCCCGAATATGGTTGGGTACAAAACAAAGGCTATCCTACGGTTGCGCACCGGCGCGCCATCCGTGATCATGGCCCTACGCAGCACCATCGGCGGTCGTTTCGTTTGTTGCCGGAAGGAATTCAAGGGAGATTGTTTACCTAAGAGCTTTTTTAGCGTATAACATTCTAAAAATAACTCAATTTGCGACCTGTCAACCTGAACCCCGAAGGGGTGACACGATTATAGAAGCGCAACAAAGCAATTCGTTTAAAACCGCGTAGCGGTGGCATTATTATGTTAAAATGTCACCACTACGTGGTTCTAAAACCCCCAGATTAACCTTTTGGCTACCATAATGCCACCGCTATGCGGTTCGGCCTATTGTTGGTCACAACTTGAGTTAAAAATAGCCAAACCTGAGTTTGGCTATTTTTAGGTTAATTAATGTACTATTGTCGCTCGTTTTTCGTCATTAAGAAAAAAAAGCATGAGCTATCTGAACATAATCTGTTCTTTTTTACTTTTTGCCGTTCTTTCCGTTCGCCCAGGCTACAACTTAGATTTTGAGTTAATCGACTCCCAAACCAAAATACCCTACGGCTGGGACTTCAAAGGTGAACAGCTGCCTTCCAAAGGTTACTTTTTTTCCATTGATTCAAGCACGGTTCAAAGCGGGCGTTATGCCTTGCTGATGGCGCCTGATCCGGCAGCCAAAGAAAAAACCGACGGTATTTGTACCTACGTGATCAAAGGCCCATTTTCTGGTAATCGCATCCAATTGTCAGGTTATTTAAAAACTGAGCGGGTAAGTCCCGGAGGATTTGCTGGTCTGTGGATTCGCGTAGAAGGTGATCACGGCATGCTGGCTTTTGACAACATGGAAAAACGCCAGATCAATGGCACCAATGATTGGGAAGCGTTCACTACAACCGTGCCTTTGAACCCTGATGCTACCCGTATTCTGATCGGCGGCTGGTTACAAGGCAACGGTAAAGCCTGGATCGATAACTTGGGTATCCAGTATGTCGAGTAAGTTTTTAACCTCAATCGATAGGATCCTCGTATATTATTTTTTATACATTTTCGTTTTGTAAAAAATTAATTTTCCCATGCAACAACTGAGAAACGTCTGCTTTTTGCTTTTGCTATCTTTTTCTTCCATCTTATCTGCCCAAAATGCCCTGTTTACCATCTACGTTGGGGCGTTTAAAAACCCAGCTCCTGAGTCTTTTCAATTGCTCCAAAAACTGGGATATGTTTACGCCAAAGATCTAGGCAATGGCGCGCTGGACGTGTATCTAGGCGGATACGATCTCCAAAATATGGCTGATCAAGCTTTGAAAGAAGTAAAACTCCAAGGCTATGCTGCCGCAAAAGTGGTGCAAACGCCTTTGGCCAGTAAAAAAAATGTAGCGGTCATTCAAATCGCCACCCTTGAACCCAATAATCCCATCCAGTGGTCAAAATATACTGCGCTGGGCACGCTCTATGCCATCCCTTACGCGGATAAAGTGAAATTGACGGTGGGTATTTACAACGATTTGGAAACGGCCAAAAAACACTTACCCAATATCCACAAACAGGGCTTCCCCGATGCTTTTGTGCGCAGTGTGCACCCTGCGTTTTTGCACGCCATTGGCGCATTTGAGAAAGGCGAAAAAATGAAAGACATCAGCGCATCGTACCAGTTGGAACCTTCCCAGCGGGGAAAAACAGTAGCGCTGGGCAAAAATCAATTGCCTTCCACGCCCGCGCAGACCACTGCAGGCGGCGTGCGCGCCACCACCACGGCCAAGGGGGTTCCTTCAACGGTTCCAAGCAGCTCCGTTCCACAAGAATACAATTTCAATACGGCTCAGCCCAATACGCCAACGCCCATACCCGCGCCAACGTCTACCCCTACGGCTGGAGATTTTACGGCCACTTCGGCCAATCCGACTAAAGTGGGTTACCAAGCGCCACAATCCCGAACTTTCGCTTACGGCAATACGCCACCTAGTACCGAGACAACCGCTGCGCCTGAATGGAGCCCCAAAGGAATCGAAACAGGTATTCCTTCTACAGTGCCTTCTTCGTACAATTATGGAACATCAGGCGGCAATCCCAACTCTACTCAAAATGTGCGTACTGCATTTTCGCGGCGCTCGGTAGTTGAATTGCAACGGGTATTGAAAGCGGAAAACATCTACCAAGGCCCAACCGACGGTTTCTACAATGCCGCAACAGTACAAGCTTATGTAGCCGCCAAGCAGTCGAACCCTGAATTGGCACGTTACCAACTGTTTACCCAGCATCAAGGCAAAAACGCTACGGGACTTACCAATCCCCTGTTGAATACGATCAACCGCCTGGGCGATGATGCCTCTGCTGCCAATGCTTTGGTAGCCAACCAACACCCGCTGGCCAAAGCCTATCAAGCTTACCAACTGCTGGTAGCACGCGGATCTAGCAACGAAGTCAACAACCTGATGAATACCGCCATTCAAGGCGCTTTTTCGGGAAGAACCATACCTTTTGTGCCGCCATTCGATTACCGCGCCACCTACGCGTATAACGATATGAACCAGCTGATCCTGCACTTGAACTACATTCACTCCGCTTTGGGTACCGATTATCCAGTTCCCTGCTGGTTGGCGCGCCGCCACCCAAAGGAAATGGCGAATGTACAGGCCGTTTATCAAGCGGTGCCCGATGCGCAACTGCCCCTGCAGAGCTGCGACGCCTTCAGTGATTGGGAAGATGTGCAATTGTTGCAAAACATTGCGGCAGGCATCGGCGTCAACACTCCGGCCAGCGGCGCCTTGATTCAGGCTGCTACTCAGCGCTCGCGTTTGTACGAAGGCAGTGCCACGGTTGAGGCTGCTCAGCAACAGCAACTGGAAAACTGGGTGACCACCCTTTGGGGCAACCTGACTACCTGGGGCAACCAGGATCCTTTGCACCAGCAGTTGGTGAAGGCCATGCGTATTGCGTTTTTTGAAACCGAAGTAAGGCTGGAGGATTATTACTTGAGCAAAGGCAACTCCCCCGAGCAGGCGCGCGCATTGGCGCTGGCGACGGAGCATACGTTGGTGATGCCTTATTTGGGGCGGTTTAATTAAGGGAAGTTGCGTCCAACAATAGGCCGAACCGCATAGCGGTGGTATTATGGTAGCCAAAAGGTTAATTTGGGGTTTTAGAACCACGTAGTGGTGACATTTTAACATAATAATGCCACTGCTACGCGGTTTTAAACGCATTTCTTTGTTGCTCTTCTACCAAAATATCACCGCTACGCGGTTCAGGTTAGCAGGTCGCAACTTGAGTTAATTAAGGGAAGTTGATAGGGTGGTAAACAAGGGTCTTTTTGAAAAAACGATTGTAGAATGGATAAACTGACGCAATACTCTGATATGATCAAGCAGGTCATCAAGGAATACGCCACTACCCGGAAATTAGTCAATGGCCCTAATACAACTTTTCAATTGATCTTCGATTCTGAGCATCATCACTATCAATTGTATCGGGTAGGCTGGGAAGGATTAGAGCGCATTCATTATTGTGTTTTTCATCTCGATATCATTAATGGCAAGATTTGGGTACAAGAAGATGCTACCGATTACGATATTGTTGGAGTTCTGGAAGAGGAGCATCATGTACCTAAAGAAGATATTGTTTTGGCTTTTCATGCGCCTTATAAACGACCTTTTACGGGGTATGCGGTGGCTTAACGTTACCTTTTTGTAACGAAATCAGAGTAGATTTTGGCCATTTGTAGCTCGAAGCAGAATCCTGAACAAGCTCTTACGATCCAAGTGAAGATAGAATTGTAAAATGGATAAAATAAAAAAGTTACAACAGGTTATTATTGAATTTCTCCACCATTACAATGCTGAAACTGGAGGCGATAAAGCTGATCCAGTAAAGCGTAGAATATTGATCGACAAAGAAAACAACAGTTTTCAACTACTGGCTGTTGGTTGGAATGGGAAACACTACATTTTTAATCCGATTTTTCATTTCGATATCATCAATGAAAAAATATGGATGCAATGCAACAATACCGAATGGGAAGTAGTGGATTTTCTAATGGCACACGGTGTTGATCAGCAAGACATAGTTTTGGGATTTGTTCCTCCGCAGGCGCGGCATTTTTTGGGATTTGCGGTGGCGTGATTGCTAGTACTTACGAGGAAGTCCAACCATTCAGAATTGGAAGTAGCGGTCTATCTAAGCTCACTCTTATTTAGGGCGGTTTAATTAAGGAATTGCTTAAAATACAAGCATGATGACAAAATTAATGGCACTTTTTTACCTCTCAATTATTGGGATGTTTACCTCATTTGGCATTTTGAAGCCAGAAAAAACGGGGTCGATTAACAAAGTGTCGATGTGTTATGGTGCGCCAGTAGAGATCGAAACCTATAGCAGTGTTTTTACAGCGGCGCCTACTATCACTAGCGCTGCACCCGGCATTGTTTTAGATTCTACTAAGACCTATTCTATGCCATTGTTGGCCAAAACACCCGCTGGCGAGGTAATGGCGTCCTGGACGGAAAAAGATGCTCAAGGCGTAACTTCCTTTTGTTTGGCTTTCTCAAAAGACAACGGCAAAACCTTTGCTGAAAAAAAGACCATCTACTCCGGTACTGGAATTGGAAATAGCCGTTTGATGCGCGCCAAAGTATTGACCAAAAAAGACGGTTCTCTAGTGGCGGTTTTTTCCAATCGCGCTGATGCACCTGCGGCTGGCGGCAACCAACCCCGTCGGGGAGGTCGCTCCTCGGATCTGGTTTTCTGTGTTTCTACCGATAAAGGCGCTACTTGGACGAGTCCCCAATCGGTAGATTCTGACCCAACCAAGGGTATAGTGCGTGGTTTTTTTGACGCTGTTCTGCTGGCTAATGATGAGGTTGCAGTGGCCTACTTAAAGGATGTTGCGAATAGCACCAAATTTGAAGAACGGGATTTGCGCATGGTCATCACCAAAAATGGCGTTTTTCAGCCCGAAAAAGTGATCGATCCCGTAGTATGCGATTGCTGCAACATCAGCTTGTTGGTAGATGCCAGCGGCGCATTAACCATCTACTACCGCGACAACAACGACAATATTCGCGACATCGCCAAAATGGTGTCTACTGATAATGCCCAGACTTTTGGCCCTTCACAAATTGTGTACAGCGATCAGTGGAAAATCAATGGTTGTCCGCACAATGGTGCTGCATCGGCAGCTTATGGCAAAAGCGCTTTGGTGGCTTGGTATTCGGGCGCCGAAACCGAAACTGGAATTCGCTTGGTCAACAATGAGGGCAAAAAACTTTGTGTACTCAACGATCGGAGCGCTAAAAATGCCTTCGTAGTGGGTGGCTCCAATACGGGCGTATTGTTGTGGGAACAAGACCAAAGCGGTAGCAATCAGTCGCACATTGGTTACAGAAAAGTCAGCAATGGCTTGATTTCCGAAACCGCCTGGGTGGGTGGTTCCGCCAATGGCGCCAATGCAACAGGTTTGGTGTTGGGCAAGGAGCTGCTAGTAGCTTATGAAGTAAAGCAGGCTAATGGGCGTAATGCGTTTAAGGTTGAAAACGTGAGTCTGTGAAAAAAAACTAATGGCTACCCCCTCAATCCTGATCATCCAACGCCGATAAATACACCGGCGTTTGCACCGCCCGGCCCCGAATTGATTTATACACCACCGACTGTATACGCTGGCGGATGTCCAAACGCTCCAAACGCGTGTTGTGCATTGATGGATAAGTGCGGTTGGAAAGGAAGATGTACACCAGGTTAGAACTAGGATCCACCCACGCACAAGTGCCGGTGAAACCAGTATGTCCAAAAGTGCGGTCAGATGCCAACGACGACATATTGGAAGGCGTACCACCCAAAGGAAACATATCAAAACCCATGCCCCTGCGTGCGCTCCGCTGGTGGCGCGTGGTGAACTCGTTTACAGTCTGCGACTGAAAAAAGCGATGACGCCCGTAATAGCCTTTTTGCAACAACATTTGCATGATTACTGCTAAATCATTGGCAGAGGCGAATAGGCCAGCGTGCCCGCTTACGCCCCCCAGCATGGCCGCGCCCATGTCGTGTACGTACCCTTGCACGCGTTGCATACGGAAGTAGTGGTCTTCTTCGGTAGGCGGCATCCGGTTAATGGGGAAGCGCTGACTGGGGTTGAAACAGGTGTTTTGCAAACCCAGCGGCTGATAAAAATTCTCTTCCGCAAATACATTCAGCGGTTTGCCAGTTTGGTTTTGGACCATTTTGGCAAACAGGTAAAAACCCAAATCGCTGTATTTGTAATTTGTATTGGGACGCAGATCCGAAGTGCGGATTTCGTGCATCACGCTGTCCATATAATCGTGGCGCAAAAACAAATTGGCGGCGACTGGTACATCAAAAGAATCGGTAGGCTCGTAGCGGTAATATTGATACGAAGGTTTGCCAATAAACTCTGGCTCTTTGGATAAGGTCTGTTTGTAAAACGGCAACCAGTTGGTAAGCCCGGCATAATGCGCCATGATATCCGAGACGACCATCCAATTTTTATTGGTGCCCTTCAAATCGGGTAAAAATTCGCTCAGCGGTCGGTGGATGTCCACTTTTCCGGCTTCGGTCAACTGCATGATCGATAAGGTAGTGGCCGCTACTTTGGTGAGCGAAGCCAAGTCAAAGATGTCGCTCACTTGCATGGGCGTTTCTTTGCCATAAGTATGGTAACCATAGGCTTTTTCAAAAACAATCTGCCCGTCTTTGGCCACCAATACCACACAACCGGGTACTGCACCGCTGTTGATGGCCTCCTGGGCTACCAAATCGATGCGGTTCAGAGTGTCCATGCTCATGCCTACTGCTTCGGGAAGAGCGTAGCCAAAACGCGCGGCGGTGCTCGTTTCCACCCCGCTATTGAATGGACTGAGCGGTGAAGCGGTTACCGGCAAACGACCATGTAGGCCAAAGGCTCCAAACAAAGCCTGAGCGGCCAAGTCTTGTACCATCTCTTCCCCATCATAGGCGTCAAGCACCCAATCAAATTCGTCAAAATATTTCAAGCTGTAGGGCGACCCAAAAACGGTCAGCACCACCCGAGTGCGTTTATTGAGTTTTTTTACAAAATCGATGGTGCTTTGGGTAAGACCAAAGTTTTTGGCGGCATATTGACTCATGTCGTGTAGGCCAACTACCACCACTTTGAATTTGCCAAGTTGGTTCAGTAATTGGGTTTGGCGTTCCTCGCTAAGTTCTTTTTCGGCTTGAAGGTGCGTCATTTTGGCGTAAGAAGCCAAGCGGTTTTGAAAAGGCGTTTGAGCGGTTGCACCAATGCTGATCGAAGCAAATGAGGTAGTATCCAAGCGCCCAAAAGGTACTAGTCGGTCTTTGTTGCGCACCATGGTCAGTGCGCTTTTGATCAATTCGCGCTTTAAGTTTTCAGCGGCAGGAGTAGTCAGCTCCGCGCGTACATTTTCGGCAGAAATAGGGACGTATTTGGTGAGCCCCAAGCGGAATTTATAGCGCAATATCCGGCGCACGCTTTCTTCCACCTGTTCTTTATCGATTTTTCCGTCGCGGATGTAAGCTTTGATTTGGGTGATTGCCGCTTCAATATTTTCGGGTAAACAAAGGATGTCGATACCCGCTAAAATGGCTTCCGCTTCCGCCAAGCCGTTGGAAAAGTTTTTGGTAACGCCTTTCATTTCCATGGCGTCGCTAAAGATCAAACCCTGGAAATTGAGGGAGCGACGCAAAAGTTCGGTAATCGTATTGCGGGATAAGGTAGTTGGTCGATTGGGGCGGTCGTCGAGCGCTGGTACATGCAAATGTGCCACCATCACGCTGCCCACGCCATTTTCGATGAGCGAACGGAAAGGGTATAACTCGATGCTGTCGAGATGACGGATGTCGTGGTTAATAGCTGGAAGATCAAAATGAGAATCGGTATTGGTATCACCATGTCCTGGGAAATGTTTGGCGCTGGCCAATACCCCATTGTCTTGCATGCCTTTCATATAGAGGTAGCTTTTGGCAGCAACATTATCGCGGTCTTCACCAAACGAGCGGTAATTGATCACCGGGTTAGCGCCGTTGTTGTTGATATCGGCGTCGGGAGCGAAGTTGACATTGATGCCTACTCGGCGGCATTGGCGGGCAATTTCTTGACCCATTTTGTAAAGTAGCTCGTTATCTTGAATGGCGCCGAGCATCATTTGTCGGGGAAAACTCATGGTTGAAGCCACCATGCGCATGCCCAAACCCCACTCGCCATCAATGGCCACCATCAACGGGAAACGCGATAGACTTTGGTAGCGATTGGTGAGTTCGATTTGTTTTTCGGGAGTGCCTTGGAAAAAACAGAGACCGCCCACCTTGTACTTGCGGATTTGTTCTTCTACCAAGGCGGTATGTTCAGGACCTTTATCCGAGTGGGCACGGATCATCATCAATTGGCCTAGGCGTTCATCTTCCGACATGACCTGGTAGACAGAGTCGACCCAATGGGTTTCAGTAGCCGTTGGCGTCTGGGTACTTGATATTTTTTGGGCCGCAAGTGGCAACACCCATCCGGCCAAAGCCAAGGTCAGTGCGATGAAAGGTCTCATAGTCATCTTAGTTTTTCCAGTTTCAGAGTAGTTGAGTATCGGCGTTTGACCAGTAATTACAAGGCTTTTAGTACAACATCAGCTCCTATGGTTGCAAAAATAAACTTGTACGCAAAAAATAGATAGCTTCCCGATCAAGTGAAAATACAGATACTCGCTCCTAAATTTAATATTTCTTCAACATTTTTATGCCATTCGCATTTTATTCGCAAAAGATTAACTTTTACGTAATTTTGTTTTACACTTGTTGTCTACTTAAAAATCGACTCAAAGCCAAATACTAAACCTCCAATTTTCCCCCAAAAATGGCTGTTTTTTTCGTCGTTTCAACAGCGAGCGACTTAGCTTGATACACTAAAACCAAATTTCATCACTCGTAAAATTTCTTTATGAATAAGCATTCACTGGCCTTGACGGCGGCTTTCCTCATAGGATGGCTCACCACCGTTTTGGCACAAACTACCGATGAAGCCCTTCAGCCGGTTACCAAAACTTTTGCTTTAAAAAATGTGACGATCGTTGTCAAACCTGGCCAGGTTATCACCAATGGCACCGTAGTGATCAAAGACGGTTTGATCATAGCGGCAGGGCAAAACGTAGCGATCCCCGCAGAGGCGCGTTTGATGCCTGCCGATTCGCTTTATGTCTATGCTGGATTTATTGACGGACTATCCAATACTGGAATTCCCAAACCGGAAGCGCCGCGCCCAGCGGAAGGCCAAGGTCAAGGGCAGCAACGCGGTCCGGTAGCAGGTCGTAATCCCGGTATGCCTACCAATGAACAGGCGGGCATCCAACCAGAATTGCGTCCGCGCGATTTGATCAACCCGAAAGACAAATCGATCGAAGAGATGCGCAAATTGGGTTTTACCGCTGCTCAGGTAGTTCCCAATGGCCGGATGCTGCCAGGTAGCAGCGCGCTGATTTTGCTCAACGGCGCTACTGCTGATGCCATGTTGGTGAAGGAAAATTTGGCACTTTTTGCCACCTTGACGCCAGCCAATGGCGGTTATTATCCCAATACAGTTATTGGCGTAATTTCCAAATTTCATGAACTGTATAAGCAGGCGGAACAAAATAAGGCACATGAAAAGGCTTATGCTGCCAACCCAAGCGGAATGGAGCGCCCTACTGCCAATCGGGCTTTGAGCGCGTTGTATCCGGTGATTGACAAACAGCAACCCATCTCTTTTTTGGCGCCTGATTTGAAGTCGATTTACCGCGTTTTTGCCCTCCAGCAAGATCTTGGTTTTTCATTGATCCTCAGCGGGGTTCGTCAGGGTTGGTTGTTGGCGGATCAGATCAAAGCCAAAAACGTTCCGGTGTTGTTATCGCTTGATTTGCCTAAGGCTCCGGATAAAAAAGATGCCAAAAAAGACAGCACTGCCGCCAAAGATCCTGAAATGGTACGTTTGGAAGCACGTCGGGCTGAGGAAATGAAAAACTACGAAACGCAGGCCGCGCTTTTTGCTGGCAAAGGCATCGCTTTTGGTTTTTCAGCTTACAATGCCAAAACTGCGGATATCCGCGAAAGCTTGCGCCGCATGATCAAAGGCGGTTTGAAAGAAGATCAAGCTTTGGCGGCTTTGACCACTACGCCTGCGGCCATGTTGGGAGTATCGCAAATCATGGGTAGCGTGGAAAAAGGCAAAATGGCCAACCTCGTGGTGACCAAAAAACCTTATTTCGATGAGAAATCAGCCGTTCGCTATGTATTTGTAGATGGTACGCCATTTGAATTCGATATTACGCCCGCCAAACCAAGCGATCCCAACGCTAAAGTAAAAGCAGCTGGGAAGTGGTCGTACAAAATTGAAGTACCTGGTCAGCAAGCGGAAGGTGTTTTCAACCTAACCGATGAAGGCGGAAAAATTGGCGGTACTTGGACGAGCAGCCAAGATGGCCAAACACGCCCCATCACTGGCGCCGAACTCAAAGGCAACCAACTTACTTTCAGCTCAACAGCGAACGTAGGTGGTCGGGATTTGCCTTTGGATTTTGACCTCACCGTTGAGCCAACCAAGTTTTCTGGTAAAGTTAAGGTGGGCGCTTTTGGCGTTTTTGACATTGCCGGAACCCGCGATGGCGATCCCAAATAATTTCTTTATTCCAAAAATGGAACACCAATGAAAAAATATTTTCACCTCATATGCTTACTGGCTTTCAGTCCGCTTTTCTTGCTGGCACAATCCAAAGCGGGTAGCCTCTTGATCAAAAACGGAACCGTTTTGACCATCACCAAAGGCAATCTTTCCAATACGGATGTGCTGATCGTGGATGGCAAAATCAAACAAATTGGCGCCAACATCACTGCACCAGCAGGAGTTAAAACCGTTGACGCTACCGGGAAATTCGTGATGCCTGGTATCATCGATGCCCACTCACACATCGGTATTGATGCCGTAAACGAAGCCACCAACCCCATCACGTCTGAGGTACATGTTGGCGATGCCATCAATCCGATGGACATCAGCGTTTACCGCGCATTGGCTGGCGGTTGTACCTCTTCGCATGCGATGCACGGTTCGGCCAACGCCATCGGCGGACAATGCCAAACCATCAAACACCGCTACGGTACCATGAATCCGGAGGAGTACCGCATGGAAGGCGCACCACGCACCATCAAATTTGCTTTGGGTGAAAACCCCAAGCGTGTACACGGCGAAGGTCGGGGCATCCAGCCACGCACCCGTATGGGTGTAGAGCAGGTGATCCGCAAAGGTTTGGAAGAGGCGCGGATTTATGCCGCTGATTTAAAAAAATACCAGGAAGCCAAAAAAACCAATCCTAATGCGTTACCGCCTACTTACAACCGTCGCTCGGAAGTATTGGCTGGCGTACTCAGCGGCGATATCTTGATCCACTGCCACTCTTACCGTGCCGATGAAATCTTGATGATGTTGAACGTATGTAAAGATTATGGCATCAAAAAAATCACTTTCCAACACGTCAACGAAGGCTTCAAAGTAGCGCCTGAATTGGCTAAGTTTGGCGCTAGTGCATCGGTTTTTGCCGACTGGTGGGCTTACAAATTTGAAGTGTACTACTCTACTGCTTACAATGCCACTATTTTGACTAGAAATGGCGTACTGACCAGCATCAACTCAGATTCTCAGGATTACATCCGTCACTTGTACCATGAAGCTGCCAAAACCCAGCGTTATGGCGGATTGACCGATGACGAAGCGTTGGCTTTGATCACCATCAATCCGGCCAAGCAATTGGGCATTGAAAACAAGGTAGGTTCATTGGAAGTAGGCAAAGATGCCGATGTGGTTATTTTTGACAACCATCCTTTGTCGATTTACGGCGTACCACAGCTCACGATTGTAGACGGCATCATTCGTTTTGACCGCCAAAACGATGCCGATGATCAGCGTTTGGAAGTGGATCCAATCAAAGCAACCTCTACTTATTTCCGCGCTAGCGCTGACCACAACGATGATCGTTGTTTGGAAGGCGTTTACGAGATGACGTTGGATTGGTTTAAAGACAAATAATTTGGCTTGTCGCCGCGAGAAGAAGGGCGTTTCGCTTTTTTTCGCGGCATAAAAACAAAAAAATGATGAAAAATAAATTGATTGCTGCTTTGGCCATCTTGTTGATGGTTGGCGCGTTAAGGGCGCAAGTAGCTTCGTCCACCAAAGGCGTTTTTGCCCTTACCAACGCCACGATTCAAACCGTGACAAAGGGCGTGGTACAAGGTACAATTGTACTGCAAGATGGAAAAATTGCCGCTTTGGGCACCAATGTTACTGTACCTGCAAATGCTAAAGTCATTGATTGCAAGGGATTGACCTTGTATCCTGGGTTTATTGATGGCGGTTCTAAAGTGGGTATCGGCGAAATTTCTGCCGTTTCGGTTACCAACGATTATGACGAAGTAGGAGAATTGGCGCCACAAATGCAGGCGTTGACTGCGGTTAACCCTAGCTCGCCAGCGGTAGCAGTTACCCGGGTAGGCGGTGTGACTACTGCGCTGATTGTACCTGGCGGATCGGGGCGTTTTCCTGGCACTGCTGCATTGATCAATTTGGTAGGGTACACTCCTGATCAAATGTATACCGGTTTCAAAGGCGTGGTATTGGATTTTCCAACGGCAGGCGGCGGTAGTCGCTTTGACCAACGCAGTGAAGAAGACCGCAAAAAGGATGAAGAAAAGGCGCAAAAACGCTTGAACGACATTTGGGCGCAAGCCGTTTTGTACAGCAAAATTGACTCGGCAACGGCCGGCAAACCCGACTACAATCCAGAAATGGCGGCATTGTTGCCGGTAGTGCGCGGTCAGCAAACGCTTTTGGTGGAAGTTGACAAAGCGGAAGACATTGAATCGGCCATCAAATGGGTGCAAGCCCGGAAGATCAAAAAAGTGATCTTCACCGGGGTAGCAGAAGGTTGGCGGGTAGCGGATAAATTGGCCAAAGCCAACATCCCGGTCATCACTGGTCCCGTTATCGATTTGCCAACACGCTCCGCAGATCGCTATGATCGGGCTTATGCCAATCCAGGTTTGCTGAAAAAAGCAGGCGTGAAAGTGGCCATCCGTTCAAACAGTACGGAGAATGGACGCAACCTGCCATTCCATGCGGGTTTTGCGGCGGCTTATGGCTTAGGCAAGGAAGAAGCTTTGCGGGCGATTACCATTGTACCAGCCGAACTTTTAGGTGTTGCCGATCATTTGGGTTCTTTGGAAGTAGGCAAAAGTGCAACGCTTTTTGCTTCCACTGGCGACCCGATGGAGCCCAGATCGCAGATCGTTCATGTATTCATCGATGGTTGGCAGGTTCCTTTGGATAGCCGCCATATTCAGTTGTATCAGGAATTCTTGAAGCGCTCTCCTGGAGTGGATAAATGATTTTAGGATTTTAGGATTTTAGGATTTTAGGATTTTTTTAGAACACGGATGACACAGATTAGACACGGATTTAAATAAGGGATACTTTCAGCATTAGTTGATGCATTTCTTACAAAAAATCCGTGTCCCATCCGTTAAATCCGTGTTCTAAAAAACTCGTGTTCCAAAAAATCCCCCCGCCGCAGGCGATAAATCCGTGTCTAATCCGTCCAATCCGTATTCCAAAATCCCCACTCGCCGCAGGCGAAAAAGATCCGTGTCCCATCCATCCAATCCGTGTTCCAAAAAAATCCCGCGTTCCAAAAAATCCCTTAAGCGCAATCCCAATTATACCACACCTTCTCAAACCGACAAGCCGCTAAATCCTCCGGGAGGATAAAAAAATTAGCGATGCCCATATCCCCCCAAATCATCCCCATCTCGCTGTCGGAATCCAATTGCAACAACAACTCATAATGCGAATCAACGGGTCGGGGATCTTCCTGCGTGAAAAAAGCATAGCCGCCCATTTTAGCGCCCGATGCTTGAGAGCCCAGCTCGTAGAAAAAATCAAAGGCATCATCCTTATCTTCTCCCAAGCCATCCAAAAAAGCTTCGTTAAACACCTGGTCGAAATGATAATCGGGCGGACCAAGAAACTCTTCTTCCAAGGAAAACGTCAAAGCAATCCCCGCTGGCGGCGCGGATAAAGGACTGTATTCTTCAAAATCGGGCAATAAGGAGAAATCGCCAACCAATTGAGTCGGTTCGGTTACCACATCGGCATGATAAAGCACTCGAAAACCTTTGGGATCCGTTGGGGCGTCAAAATCAAGACCATACATGTCGGAATCTGAGATGAAAAACTGGATCAATCCTTTGTTAGGAAATGGCGCTAGCGGCGGAATTTCTGCACAGTTGATTTGCGCTAAAAAGATCAAAGGCCGACCTGCTGGATTTTTTGGATACGCATCTACAGTGAGCAGATAGGGCAAGCCCCCAATTTTACTTTGCCAAAGGTATTGGGGCTCATCTGCTGCCGGATGGAGCTGAATGGTCTGCTTTTTAGTGGCTAGAATCTGCGCTTCATGAGGCGCTAAAATAGGTGGTAAGGGCGGTAACGTGCGCATGGGTGCTAATCGATTTTTCTTTTGGGGCTAAGATATAAATTATCTGATTTTGTCAAATCTTCAGGTGAAAAAACTTGATGGACGAATTGATCTCCAGGGTAAGAAGCGGACTTTTAGAAATGATTGACACCATAGCTGTAAATTTGGGTCTCGCGCCCGCGGGCGCGCCAGGCAATTTGGCTGATGTTGCCCGCTTTCTGGATCGTACCCGATGTTCCGCTGATTCCCAGCAGCTGATCGTAGCGGATGTCCATGTACAGGAGGTCATTGGCATCATTGTAGAAGGTTCGCGCGGGCGAGGCGGGGTTGGGCATGGCCGGGGCACACTGCGCGGGCGTATTGACGGTAGCCGTCGGGTTCCAGTTGTTGATGGCGGTGAGCCTTGGGTGCAAGGCTCTGATTTTGTCGATATTTTTTAATTATTGACAAAATCAGTGTTCAGTGAACATTACCCCAAAAACCTACTGTCTTTTGTGTCTTTGATATTGTCATAGCAAAAAAGCGTTTGAAAGATACACTTTCAAACCTTTCGCAGTTAGCTCATTAAAGCATAAAGCCCCTTGATTGGGGCTTTATGCTATATTTTCAACATTTTTTTTGTATCTAATACCCAATTGTTCAATAACTCTTGGGGTGATTCATTTGCTCTTAGTATGCCTTCAATTTTGTTAGTCCTATTAACAATTTCATTTACATAAGGCTTTTCAATATCTTCCTTTTTACTAATATACTTTTTTAAATCTACAATCTCATTAATAGAATTTGACATATTGGCAAAGCAAGCAGAATATGCAACTGATTCAAAATGAGCTAGTGATACATTTTTGTGTTTTTTATAGTGACTATAAAATGAACTAGCATCTTGAATAGTAGATAAAAATTCCTTCTCTATTTTATTAAGTAAAAAAGCTATTTCCTTTCCTTGTTGTTCTCTACCTATATCATTATAAATCCACCATTGTTGATTTTTTGAGGTTTTTATTGTTTTGCCAAAGGTTAAAAAAATATAGTTACATGGTATATAAAGAGGTTGTATAAATGCAACCATTTCGAATTGATCCGAAGAAAATGCAGAACTATTAAAACAAATTCCCCTTAAAAGCTCTGAATTATCTTTAAGGTATAAAATATGATTTCTCAACACCCAATCTTCATTTTCAAGAAAAGGCTTTATGTTTTTGATAAAAAAAGTTTTTAAAATATTGCTTTTCATCTTATAACTCTAGGGCAAACGCATCAAATCTACACCCCTAGAATTTTTTCGAGATAATTCAGA
>JBBANM010000061.1:0-38800 GCA_040401995.1 Saprospiraceae bacterium | reverse complement strand
GAGCATGTTTTTGGCATCAACCCTTTGGATGAAGTGGAGAAAGAACGCCAAAAAGCAATACAGGCGCGCCAAAGAGCAACGATAGAGCACCAGCGTGCAGAGGAGGCGCGTCAAAGAGCAGAAGAGGAACTTCAAAGAGTCAATGGAATAATCCTTTACTTTCATCAAGAAATGCATTTGCTTGCACCTCAGATAGCAGAAATTGTCGACAAAGACCAGGCCTACGTTGAAGAACTGCTTGCCAAAGCGGCAACGGAGAATGGTGAAAAATGAAGTAGCACCCAGAGTTGTTTCATCGTTCTTTAGGCTTTCTCCAGATTTGTACCAGCTAATCGAGATACCATTCCTACGGAACGGTGACGGAGGTAACCCTCAATTTCTACAAAGATAAAACTCCTACGGAGCTGGGATGTACCTCAAATTATCAGCATTCCCCTCAGCCCAGCGGGCTGTTATCTTTGTAGCTCCAAACGGTCAACATCACCCTCGTTCCATCGGAACGATATCTTTGTTGCTAACGAAATTGTATCATGGAAGCTAAATTAAGTACCCATCAATACTCAGCCATCCTTGCTCAATATGTCGCAACTTTGGCTGCCGATTACAATGCACAACCTGGTCGCCAATTGGAGTATCAGGCATTGATTGATCAGGAAAGAGGCCATTTTCAGTTACTTAAATTGGGGTGGTACAATCGCCAATACATCTATAGCGTGCTCATTCATTTCGATTTAAAACCCGACGGTAAAGTTTGGATTCAACTCAACGATACAGAAATGCTGGTTGCTGATCAAATCGTAGCCAAGGGAATTGACAAAGAAGCAATTGTGCTGGGGTATAAGCCGGAATACATGCGACCCTCTACCGGATTTGCAGCCGCATAAGAAGTACAATAAAGTAGGCTACGGATCCAATTAGGCATTGGAAAATATAAGAGCGTGTTTGGATTTTTAGTTCGTAGGCGTAGTGAGATTACCAGCTTGATCATTGCACCCCATCAAAGGACAACCCTAATCAAGCTATCAACCCCGCTGCCGCAAACAAACGTTGAACATCCAGCACCAAGCGCTCCCAGGCAAAATCTATCGCAGACTCTTTAATAGCCAGATCACCCAATGTTTGCAGGTATTTCTTCGCCATCAGGCTCAATACCTCCGGCTCAGTAGCCTGTAACAGCGCAGTGTAAGGCAAGCGCACTTGTAGATATAACTCTTTTTTACCCGCAGCATAAGTGACTTCCTCCTGGTGAATCACATTTTCCGGTACAGTACCAATGAACACCACCGCAATGCTCATTAACGCAGTTCCGTAACTTGAAAGCTGCAAATTCATATTGAGCAGTTGCTCCAGCAATACAACATTATGCGCATCGATTTTGTCGCCTACGGGATTATCTTCAACAATACTAGAGATGACGAAAGGTGCATACATGTTTAACCGGTTTATAAATCTGCTTTGTTGCCAGGGGGACGGATTAAAGGCTGCGTACGTATAGTGTTTTCGGGCAATAAAGCATACTGATAGATTTTTAAAGTTTCTTGACGTAAACATTCCTGGATGGAGCCGCGGTATTGAACGCGGTAACGCAAACCCAGCGAAGTTAGCCAATTGCGATAGCGACCTTTTTCGCCCTGAATGGTGATGCCATACTTCCAAACTTCACCAGCATGCAAGAAAACCGTGGTATCCACCCCACAACTGTAGCAAGGGTAAAAACCGTTGAATTTAGCCAATAGTACGTACTGCTCGCATTGATTTAACCGTTTCAGGCGCTGTTGCATTTGATCCTCACGAGAGGAGGAAAGTTGAAGGTTTCCATCTTCATCCAAATCGAGAAAATCAGCGCCTTTCCAAGCCGCCAACACGGCCAAGATACTACACAGGGCTATGAAAAACAATAAACCGCGTTTGGGTTTCTTTGGAGGAGCTGGCGCTGCCGGAAGACTGCGGTGTTTTTTTGCTACAGCATTCATTCTATCGCGTAATGTGGAGCGCTGGGCGGCGCATCGTTAATTTTAATTTTTATCTTACTTTTCTATTCCAAAGCTAGATCAAAGTTAATAAAAATAGAATTTAATTCCAAAATTTTAGAATTTTATTTCAAAATATGGCCTCGCCCTCCGATTCTGACCCACTGATTTTTCAGCGCGTAAAAGGAGCCCTGAAAAGCATCGGTATGAGCCAAAAAGACCTGGCTCAGCACTTTGGACTAGCGCCAGGCGTAGTGAGCTTGGCCTTGAGTGGCGGTAATGAAAAGACTTTTCGGCGCATCATCGAGATGCTAGAGCAAGAGCATGGCATCGATTCGCAACAACTTTTTGGGGAAGGAGAACGGGGCGATAAAATTTTAGCCGAACTGAAGGAGATAAAAGAAGCATTGAATGCCTTGCGGAATGAAGTTCGAGACTTGGGCAAGAAGATGGAGGACGGACAATAATGACCATTGCATCTAACTTTAGAATAACTTATTTTGCCAGTCAAATCGAAATGTACATCTAATGGAATTGACCAAGGCTATACCAACTTTTACTAAAGAGATCATCCAACAGATGATCCAACAGAACAGTGCCCGCCTGCACCTACTCGGGGTAAAAGAAATTGGCCTGTTTGGATCATACGTGCGCGGAGAACAAAATTCGGATAGCGACATCGATATCTTGGTTGATTTTCAGGAAAACCAAGAAACCTTTGATCACTTTATGGATATATGTTGGTTGCTAGACGAGCTATTCCCCGAACACAAGGTAGAAGTAGTGAGCACCGAGGCATTGAGCCCCCATATCGGCCCTCATATCCTCAAAACAGTGGAGTATGTCAAAATTGCCAATTGAGTATTTATGGCATATCCAATCAGAATGTGCCTATATACTTGAAGCGACCTCAGAATTGACCAAACATACGGATTTAGAGGAGGATGAAACCCTAAAACGAGCCGTAGTAAGAAGCCTGGAAATCATTGGAGAGGCAACTAAAAAATTGCCCGCCGATCTTACCAAAACCTGGAATCAAATACCTTGGCGGAATATGGCTGGAATGCGCGATAAACTCATTCACGATTATATGGACGTCAGCTATCGTTTGGTGTTTGATGTGATAAAAAATAAAATACCCGACTTAAAAACTTCTGTTGAAACCATCATTGCTGAATTATCGGGTGAAGAAACAAAGTGAAAAAATTCAGCCACAACATTCAAGTCATTATTGGATATTGACCAACGATCTTTCAACACAATCGCGCGCACCTGCGCCGCAGCGATAAATCAATCCTAGATCAACCTCAATCATCCATATAAAGAGACACAAAATCCGTGTCCAATCCCTTAAATCCGTGTTCCAATAACCCGTGTTCATCCAAAAAATATCCGTGTCTAATCCCTTAAATCCGTGTTCCAATAATCCACGTTCATCCATGTTCCAAAAACCCGCGTTCCATCAAAAAAAATCCGTGTCTAATCCCTTAAATCCGTGTTCCAATAACCCGTGTTCCAATAACCCGCGTTCCATCAACCCCCGTATCCAAAAAACATGACAGAACACATCACCATCCTCGAAGCCGGCCGCACCGAAAAAAACTACTGGCGCGACCTCTGGCGCTTCCGAGAACTCTTCTGGATCCTCGCCTGGCGCGACATCTCCGTCCGCTACAAACAAACCGTAATCGGCGTAGCCTGGGCCGTCATCCGCCCCTTCCTCACCATGGTGGTGTTCACCATCGTATTCGGGCGCGTAGCCAAACTCCCCACCGAAGGCCACGCCCCCTACGCCCTACTGGTATTTGCCGGTATGCTGCCCTGGACCCTCTTCTCCACCTCCCTCGGCGAAGCCTCCAACAGCCTCATCAGCAACACCAACCTAATCAGTAAGGTGTACTTCCCGCGCCTCATCGTGCCCACCGCGGCCGTGGTGACCGCCTTCATCGATTTCCTGATCAGTTTTGGGCTACTGCTGCTCATGATGATCTACTACCAATACGCGCCCAGCTGGCGCATCCTGCTGCTGCCCGCGTTTATGCTGCTGGCGCTCCTGGCCAGCCTAGGCCCCGGACTGCTCATGACCGCCCTCAACGTCAAATACCGCGATTTTCGCTACATCATCCCCTTTGTGGTACAGTTTGGCTTGTACGTCTCGCCGGTAGGCTTTAGCAGCAGCGTAGTGCCCGCCGAGTGGCGCTTGCTCTACAGCCTCAACCCCGTGGTAGGCGTGATCGACGGTTTCCGTTGGTGTATCCTGGGGAGCGATAGCGTGATGTACTGGCCAGGTTTTGCGCTGAGCATGGCGGTAACGGCCTTGTTTTTGTGGTGGGGCATCGCGCTGTTCAGAAGCATGGAGAAGAGCTTTGCGGATTTGATTTGAGCACCTGTAGGATTGAATGTTAACACCCCAATTTCTACCTAAATTCTAATATGAGCGATACTGTAATCAAAGCCGAAGGGCTGGGCAAAAAATACCTGATTGGCCACCAGAGCGAGCGTGAGCGCTATACGGCCTTGCGTGATGTGATGGCGCGCAACGTAAAAGGCCTATGGAACAAAACCCGCCAGGTACTCAGCGGCCAACAGCTATTGGCTGGCGATGAAATTGAAGAATTTTGGGCACTGCGCGACATTGATTTTGAAATCAAACGTGGTGATCGGGTAGGTATCATTGGCCGCAATGGGGCGGGTAAAAGTACTCTGCTTAAAGTGCTAAGCCGCATTACCGAACCTTCAGTAGGAAAAGTAACTATCAAAGGGCGGGTAGCAAGCTTGCTGGAAGTAGGCACTGGCTTTCACCCAGAATTAACCGGGCGGGAAAACATCTATCTCAATGGCGCTATTCTGGGTATGACCCGGAATGAGATCAAAAAGAAATTTGATGAGATTGTCGATTTTGCTGGGGTGGAGAAGTTTTTGGATACTCCCGTAAAACGCTATTCTTCGGGCATGTATGTACGTTTGGCCTTTGCAGTAGCGGCACATTTGGAGCCGGAGATCTTGGTAGTGGATGAGGTATTGGCGGTGGGTGACGCTGAGTTTCAAAAGAAGTGTTTGGGGAAGATGGAGGATGTGAGTAAGAATGATGGAAGGACGGTGTTGTTTGTGAGTCATAATATGGGGGCTATGTCGGCTCTATGCAACAAAGGAATATTATTGAACCAAGGGACTGCTAAGTACCAGGGAGAAATTCAATCAACAATTTTAGAGTACCTAAATCATTTTACAAAAACCAATAGAAGAGTCGAATACTCAGTAACGAAAGCTCCTGAAAGTGAAGGAATAAAATTCCTTTATGCAGAAGTAAGGCCTGTGGAAAACGTTCGGGAAACTGATCATTTTGAAGTAGGAGACCCCATTGAACTGGAGTTCATTTTCCAAAATGAAAGAAACAATACAAGTACATTAGACCTTACTTTTCATTTGTACGATGAGATGGGAAATTTAGTTTTTGTTGGTTCAACAGCATTCCATAGTAAAACACCAAAACAGTTCGGAAATGGGCAGATGAAATTCATTTGCAGAATCCCATCAGGTCTGATGAATGAAGGGTTTTATAATATTCAAGAAATATTGATTGTACAGGATAGAGGAACTGTATTGTTCACTCAAAAAGACGTTTTACAATTCGAAGTCACCGCCAAGCAAGAAGAAAATTGGGGGTGGATGGGAAAAAAAGAAGGTGTCGTATTTCCTAAATTGGAATGGATTTAATATTATGATTCCTGTAACAAAACCGTTTTTACCTCCAAGCCAAGATTACTACAAGTACTTAGACGGAGTATGGTTACGTAATTGGTTAACAAACAACGGGCCATTAGTAAATGAGCTGGAACTTAAATTGAAAGAATATCTTGATGTACCTCATATGCTATATTTAAGCAATGGTACAATAGCATTACAAATCGCAATTAAAGCTTTAAACTTAAGAGGAGAAATTATTACTACGCCTTTTAGTTATGTTGCTACAACTTCTTCTATCGTGTGGGAGGGGTGTACTCCTGTTTTTGTTGATATTGATAAAAATTCACTCAATATTGATGCATTGAAAATTGAATCTGCAATCACAGAAAATACGGCGGGAATATTAGCTACTCATGTTTATGGAAACCCTTGTGATATTGAATTAATCGAACAAATAGCGCAAAAATATCAACTTAAAGTCATTTATGATGCCGCACATTGCTTCGGAACAAAATACAAAGGAAAAAGCATTTTTTCTTATGGAGATATTTCGACAACAAGTTTTCATGCGACTAAACTATTTCACACAGTGGAAGGAGGTGCAGTTTTTACTCAGAGTCCTGAGTTATTAAAAAAAATGTCTTACCTGAGGAATTTCGGTCATGATGGGACTGAAAAATTTGCTGATATAGGTATCAATGGAAAGAATTCGGAATTTCATGCAGCAATGGGTTTAGTTAATCTGAAATATATTGAAGAAATCCTACAGAAAAGAAAACTACTGCATGAATATTATGATGTTGCTTTGTCTAATCTGAATTTCAAGAAACCTTCAATAGCAAATCATACTCAATATAATTATTCATATTACCCTGTTGTACTTGCAAATGAAGAAATCACCTTGAAATCAATTGAATCTTTAAATCTTAATCAAATATATCCTAGAAGATACTTTTACCCATCTTTAGAAGAATTACCATACGTCAAGAAGAAAGAAATGCCAGTTTCAAGTGAAGTATCAAGGAAGGTTTTATGTTTGCCTCTGTATCATACCTTATCACAAGAGGAAGTTGATTTTGTGGCGCGAATTTTATTGAGAACACAAAATAATTAATTATGGAAATTTCAATTGGTCAAAAAACAGAATCCATTAAAACATACACTGCAAATTTAGTTCATGAATTTGCTGAATTAGTGGGAGATAAAAATCCGATCCACTTGAATGCAGAATACGCATCAAATAGTTTGTTTAAACAACCAATTGCGCATGGTATGTTGGTAGCTAGTCAGATTTCGGAACTGATAGCTTCAAGACTTCCCGGACCTGGTTCGATTTATTTAGAACAAAATTTAAGGTTTCTTAAGCCGGTTTATTATGGGGATACCATTAAATGTAAAGTAGAAGTTCTAGACATCGAAATCAAAGGAAACGTAGTTTTGAAAACAGATTGTGAAAACCAAAATGGAATAACCGTTATATCAGGAACGGCTAAAGTCAAGTTGCTAAAATAATCAATATGGCGTTTTTATCGATGGAGGAAATCCAAAAAATTGGATTCAAAAAAGTTGGGAAAAATGTAAAAATTTCTGACAAGGCAGTTTTTTATGGCAGCGAGCGTATCTCAATAGACGATTGCTCCAGAATCGATGATTTTTGCGTTTTGTCGGCAGGCGAAGGGGGAATTGAAATTGGAAGATATGTCCACATAGCAGTTTATTGTTCTTTGATTGGCAAGAAAAAAATTATATTAGAAGATTTTTCAGGATTATCTTCCAAAGTTGCTATTTATTCAAGTAGTGACGATTACAGCGGAGAATATTTAACTAATCCTTGTGTTCCTGAAGAATTTACTAATGTGCACCATGGTGAAGTCGCCTTAAAAAAACATGTTATTGTTGGGGTTGGGTCAACAATTCTACCTGGAGTTTCAATTGGTATCGGTTCTGCATTAGGCGCCTATTCGCTAGTTTCAAAAGATATTCCAGATCATGTAATTGCAATGGGAGTACCAGCCAAGGTGGTCAAGCCAAGAGATAAGAATATATTTGAGTTGGAAAAAAAAATAGTATATAAAATTGAAAACCTCGATTTAAGTGATTTGTCATGATTTATACCAAGAGCAACCATTGATTCCAGCTATAAGTGTTTTGATGCTTACCTATAAACATGAAGCTTTTCTTGAAGAAGCTATTAATGGAATTCTTATGCAACAAGGAGAGTTCGATTTAGAATTGATAATAGGTGATGATTGTTCTCCGGATAATAGCGAAGCAATTGTTAATAAATTTCTAATCAATCAATCAACTCATAGAAGAATAAGATATTTCCGCCATTCTGAGAACATCGGTATGATGCCAAATTTTGCATATTGTTTCGAAAAGTGCAAAGGTGAA
This sequence comes from Saprospiraceae bacterium, assembly GCA_040401995.1. Lineage (GTDB taxonomy): Bacteria > Bacteroidota > Bacteroidia > Chitinophagales > Saprospiraceae > Haliscomenobacter. Next base: position 30,749 of record JBBANM010000061.1, on the reverse strand, counting down.
TTTATTGCCTTTTGTGAAGGAGATGATTATTGGACAGATAAAAATAAATTAAATAGGCAAGTAGATTTTCTAAGAAAAAATAAAAAATATGTTTTAACAACAAGTAGTGCATATAAACTAGAGAACAATAAACTTTGTCTTTTTGATAATAAAGGTGCTGCCAAGACTTTTACTCAATATGATCAATTAATTGATAATCAGTGTATTACGTGTACTGTTGCTTTTAGAAAAGTAATTGATAAAATTCCTAAGTGGATGGACTCTTTACCGATTGGTGATTATCCTTTCTTTTTGTTGTTGATGAATCATGGATTAGGATATCATGATAACTTTATTAGTGCAGTATATCGAGTACATTCAGGGGGTGTATACTCTGGTTTAGATGATAAATCGCGATTGCTGAAAGAGATAGAAGTATTTGAGGCTTTAAAAAAAGAAAAGCCATTAAATATTAATAAAAATATAAATTTTAAATTGCAGTATTTGTACTATGACGTTTATTTAAATCATAGTAGTGGTAGTGTAAATATGTGGTTTAAAAAAATTATAAAATCTACTGACTTTACTAACTCAAAATCAATTATTCTTGCATTAAAATCAATTTTTAAGTACTTATTAATTCAAATACGATTAGATTATAAAGTAAAGGTTGATAAAAAATAGTTAAATAAAAAAATCACAATGAATCCAAAGGTTTCAGTTATTGTTGCTGCATATAACGCCGATCCATATGTTGAGGATTGTATATATAGTATTTTAAATCAAACATGGAAAAATATTGAGTTAATCATTGTTGATGATGGCTCAAAAGATAAAACCCTTGAAAAAATTATGAGATTTGAAACGAACCCAAAAGTGAAAATCATTAGTCAATCAAATAAAGGTCAGTGTGCGGCGACTAACTTGGCTATGGAATACGCTACTGGGGATTTTATACAATTTTTGGATGCAGACGATATACTTCATGTACAAAAAATAGAACGCCAGTTAAATATCTTGTTAATATACGGAAACAATGTGACTGGAGTTAGCAGTTGGGCTAGATTTAAAGATCAAAATTTTCCGAAACAACTTGAACACGGGCCACCACAAAAAGAACTCCTTCCCCTTGACTGGATTTGTTATTTGTGGAAGGAGGGCATGATGCCAAATTCAGGCTATCTTATACCAAGACCAGTTTGTGATCTTGCTGGACCATACAATGAAGGCCTTACGACAAATAACGATTTTGAATATTTCACCAAAATCGCTTTGAAATCAGCATCTATTGTCTATTGTGATGAGGCAATTACTTATTATCGTACCGTGTCGAATAGTCTTAGCCATGCGATTAACTATACTTCGCAACAATCAGTGCTTATTGCTCGAAAACTGTCTTGTAATTATCTTCTTGAAAGGTATCCAAATGAAGTCAAAGCAAAAGAAGCAGTTTTTTATGCAATCTGGTATTTTATCTATACATATAGAGCTAATTATTCTTTATTATTAAATGCATCAAATTACTTGCTGAAAAATACGAGCTCAATTAAAATGCGTAATCTTGTTTTAGATCGTAAATTTAAAATAATGTATAATCTTTTAGGAATTAGAATATTAATTGTTTTAATGTATTTTCATCATAATGTAAATGTGTTTTTAAAAAAGAATCAGAAGTAATGAAATTCTTACAACAAAATAAACAAATTGTAATTGGCTTATATTGGCATCCAGAATATTATCCACCCACCTTAAATTGTATTAACTCTTTGCTTGAAAGAGACTATAAAATTAAAATAGTCTGTTTGAATTTATTTAATGGGAATGATAGCGGTTCTGTTCAGGATAATGTTCAAATTATTACATGCGGTAAATACAGATCTATTCGTGAATACAACCAATTACCAGTTCTCAAGAAAATGATACTTTGGATTCAATTTACAACTAAGTTATTGATCCATTTAAAATCACAAAGTGTTGTACTTCTATACGACCCCATTCCACTCTTATCATACGGGATAATTCACAAGCTATTTAAAACAAAAAAATTTATTTGGTACCATAATCATGATATTTTACAACAAAAACTACAAAGAAGGTTCTCTATTTCTTGGTTTGCTTCAAAGTATGAAGCATTGTTTTTTAAGTATCTCGATTTGTTTACACTCCCCTCTGAAGAAAGGAAACAATGTTTCCCAATGATTTCGGCTTGTAAACAATATTTTTTTTTACCCAACTACCCGGTGATAAAAGATGTTCTTCCAAATAACAAAGCAGGAGTTAACGAATTTATTAAAGTAATATTTCAAGGAAGTATTTCCACAACTAGTGGAATAGAGCATATTGTAGACATACTTCCCTTTCAATGGCATGGGCGAAGACTGAAGATTATTCTCAAAGGCTACATCGACCAGTCATACCTTGAGCAAATATTTAGCATACTTGAGCAAAAAAATTGCCTGGACTGCCTTGAATATTATCCACCGTCCTCATACGCAGAGGTATTCCCACTTACTGCCTCCTGTGATATAGGATGGGCTGTATTTAAAAGCAATGACATTATGGCTTTAACCTTAGGTACTGCGTCGAATAAAATTTATGAATATGCTTCAGCTGGGCTTCCAGTAATTTATGCAGATTATCCACATTTTACCGAGCATTTAAGCAGGTTTAAGTGGGCTGTTCCTACAGATCTAAGCCCCGATGATTTAAAACTAAAGATTATCAATATCTTGGATAACTATTCTGACTATTCTTTGGCCGCAATAAATGACATAAAAAACCATATAAATTTCGGAGTTTATATTCGTCCAGTTTTAGATTACATTACTAGTTATATTGAAAAAAAGAATAAGTACCAGAGTAGACCTCAATAATTTTTGAGTAATTTCAATTTCCAACTACTCTCTTGAAGTCAGCAATAATTTATCTAAATAAAAAATGATTGCCATGTATAGATTAATAAAAACTACTATTCTGAATTCCTTTTTTAAGAATGGTAGACTAATGAAAATTTTATTTGGGCCTTTAAAAGGCTACAAATACAAAGTCTCTCCTCAAACTGGCTTTTCTTCATTGTTAGGTCGCTGGGAATGGGAGTCTCAAATTGTATACAATTCAGTGATTAAATCTGGATTTATAGTGTTCGATTTGGGGGCCAATTTTGGAATCCATTCTATGCTTTATAGCAAGCTTGTAGGCAATAATGGTAAAGTATTTGCCTTTGAACCACTCCCATCTAACATTGTGGATTTAAAATTACATATTCATGCAAATCAACTAGAAAATGTAGAGATAGCAACCTTTGCAATAGGTGATTCAATAGGAGAGGTTGATTTTTTAGTTGCTGATCATGGTTCTCAGGGAAGTATTGTCGGAATTGGGAAAGAGACTGGAAAAAAAGCTAACTGTCAATTTAACGACCCTAGATGAATTTTGTACTCAAAATCAAGTTTTTCCAGATTTTGTCAAAATTGATATTGAAGGTGCAGAAGGTGCTGCTTTAAAAGGTTTTGAAGAATGTGTGTCAAAAACATACCCATTTTTCTCGATTGATTTACATACTCCAGAGCAAGATTTGTTAGTTGGAGCATTTATGGAAAAATTTGGATATGAAGTGTATATACTCCGCGCGGTCAAGTTATGAGCATGCGAAAAAAACACATATAAAAAAGGAAAGACATGGTAATTTTGAGTTGCAAAACAAAAATACGACCCATGCCTCTCCGATTGATCGACATCAGCGAAACTGATGCCTATACCGCAAGATACGACATGTTTTATCAACCTAATATACTAGCCCGAAAAAGGGCTTTATGTTTGTACATGAAATATTGTGGCTTTAAGCACGAAGATATTGCCCGGTTAATTGGTTGTCGTCGTGGAGCAGTAGGCAATTATCTGACCTTATATGAGTCCAAAGGGTATGAGGGCTTGACAGCAAATTGCTACTATCAACCGACGAGTTCTTTGGATCCCTATACCTCCACTATCAAAGCTTCCTTTGAACAAGAGGCTCCACGTAGCGTAAAAGAAGCAATGCATCGGATTGAAGCGTTAACTGGAGTGAAACGGAGTCTTTCTAGTGTCAGAGCCTTTATGCATAAGATAGGTTTTAACCCTTTGCGAACTGGCCAAATTCCAGCCAAAGCAGACCTTGAAGCGCAACAAAAATTCCACGATGAGGTTTTACAACCCGTTCTTAATCAAGCGCAAGAAGAAAAATGTCATGTCTTTTTTTTGGACAGCGCTCATTTTGTACTTCAGGCCTTTGTCGCCGTGGTGTGGTCTTTAAAACGCCTGTTTGTGAAAGGAGCATCTGGCAGATTTCGGCTCAATGTTATTGGCGCTATCCATGCCACCTCAAAAGAATTCATTGGACTTTATAACACGACCTATATCAATGCCGAAGTTGTCGTTCATCTTTTACAACGCATTGCTGTGCGATTTGCTGATAAACCTATTTTTATTGTCTTGGACAATGCCCGATATCAACACTGCAAATGGGTCAAAAAGACCGCTGAGGAGTTAAATATTCACCTCCTCTTTCTGCCGCCTTATTCTCCAAATCTCAATCTTATCGAACGACTTTGGAAGTTTATTAAAGCCGAAGTTTGCGCTGCCAAATACTATCCCGACGGTAATTCTTTTCAACAGGCTATTGTCGGGTTCATTAAAAATTTGAACTCCGAACCTATGAAAAATGAGCTCCATTCTAGGCTTTCTCTCAAATTTCAGTTATTTTCTCATGCTCGAAACTTGGCCGCGTGAGGTATAGATTACAAAATGAGCCAGCGATTAAACTTTACAAGCAAGAAAAACTCTTATACAAAATTTCAAATTTAAAACTAGGATACCCTCATCAAGAAGGAATTAGTGGTGTAGTACTTTGTGTACATCCAACACGCAAGGATTCAATTGCTTCATTCGTTAACGCAAACATATCCAAATGAAAATTTCCATTTGTATTCCTCAATACAATAGAATTGAATTTTTATTAAAAAGTCTCAAAATTATTGAAAATCAATCCTATGGTAACATTGAGATTGTGATCAGTGATGATTGTAGTTCAGATAGCACAATTGAGGAAATAACTAAAATTTCAAAATTATATAAATATCCAATAATTTTATCCAAAAATGAAGTAAATCGAGGGTTTGATTACAATTATAGGCACTCTATTGAGCTTTCGACTGGTGATTACGCACTTGTGATCGGCAATGACGATAGTCTCAATGGAAATGATAGTATTCAAAAACTAGTCGATTTTTTAAAGTCTAATAAGGAACCTGAAATTGGATTTTGTAATTGCATCGATGAACGTGATGGAAATTCTCTTTTAAAGCGGGCACATGAAACTAAAGTAATTGGTACAGGTGCTGAAATAGCACTTAAGTATTATTCATCATTCAGTTTTGTAGGAGGTTTGATTTATAAAAAAAGTGCATTTGATAAGTATAACACCTCTAAGCACGATGGGAGCGTGTATGCCCAGATGTATTTGGGCTGTTACATGATTGCTTCTGGCTGTAGGCTCTTTTCAATTGAAGAGCCATTAGTTATAAAAGATATTCTGGTAAACAGTACATTTAGAAATTCTTATCGAGATCGGATTGCAAAAAAATGGAAAGATTATAAAGTTGTGGATGGAGGCCTCCCTTCTGTTATTAATGTACTTATTTCATCATTTAGAGACGCTAAGGTTCTGGATCAAAAAAAAATCTATTATATTTTCAGACGAATATATGCAGTTACCGTTCTTTTTTGGATTCAAGACTACAAATCAAATAATGCACTACCGGCAGCTGTAGGATTAATTCATGGATTGATACCGAGTAAGAATCAAAATTACAATCTTTTAACATTTTCAAATAAAATTAAATTGTGGGTAATTTATCTTCTCGGAACTTCTTCATCTTTAGTATTGCCCAATTTCATCTTTAAGCTTTTTCAATCTAGACTCTACCAATATTTCAAAAAATGAAAATTCTACTTGTTGGCTCGGCATTAGAAGGCGCTATTGAGAAGCATTTTTTTAAATATATACAGGAATCTAATGTTTATGTTTCAATTTATGACATACATGGTGATTTTATTCGGGATTATAAAAAGTCTATTTTTTTTAAAATCTTATTTCGACTAAAGTTTTTATTTATTTACCACACCTATAATTTAGCCTTAAAACGATACATAGTTGGATTTAATCCTTCGCATGTTATGGTGTTTAAAGGAATGGAAGTTTTCCCAAGCACCCTAAGGTGGATAAAATCAAGAGGTATAAAAATTGTAAATTACAACCCTGATAATCCATTTCTTTTCTCTGGAATTGGAAGTGGTAATCGAAATGTTTCAAATTCTATAAAGATTTATCATGGCCATTTTACTTATGATAATCAGGTTTTAATCCGTTTGCAACGAAGTTTTGGCCTACCCTCATTTTTACTGCCCTTCGGATTTGATTTTTCGGAAGATATTTTGAAACAATGTGAAGTAGCCAATGAAGTTAATAAAGCTTGCTTCGTAGGAAATCCTGATAAATATAGAGCATCATTCATTAATGCTCTTGCAGAAATGGGGCTTCAAATTGATGTGTACGGATACAATTGGTCAAAATGGCTGAATCACAAAAACATAAACTGCAATAGTAGTGTTCAAGGTGATGAATTCTGGAAAACACTCTATAAATATCGAATCCAGCTTAATTTGATGCGTCCCCATAATCCAAATTCACATAACATGCGTACTTTTGAAGTGCCTGGAATAGGAGGTATAATGCTTGCTCCTGATACTCCGGATCACAAAAAATACTTCCAGGAAAACACGGAAATATTTATTTACACTAGTGTTGATGATTGTTTCGGTAAAGCAAAATATATCTTAGACTTGCCTGTGACTGAAGCAGCGAAAATAAGGAAGAGCGTTAGAAATAAGTCGGAAAGTGCTGGTTATTCTTATAAATGTAGGTCATTGGAGGTAATAGAAATTTTGAAAAATTTGTAAACTAAAACATGAACATGAAAAACTTCCTTAAAAAAATGCTGTTTTGGTTTTCGCAATTTTTCTTTGATCCATTTAAAAGTATTAATAACTGGAGGGCACTTCCTTTTTTTATTCAAAATTTATATAGATATTCAAATAGTAATCCTTCGCCCTCATTCAAAATTTCGTTTAAAGATCTTTATTTTACATCGGGAGATAGATTTTCTTCCTCTGGTACAATAAAGCACCACTATTTTCACCAGGATTTATGGGCAAGTCAGCATTTATATAATTCTGGAGTCAAAGAACACATTGATATTGGCTCTCGATTAGACGGATTCGTTTTAGCTGCTTTGTCATTTGCACATGTAAAGTATGTTGACATTAGGCCCTTACAATGTGATGTTAATGGTTTGACGTTTATCCAGGGTTCGATTCTTAAATTACCTTTCGAAAGTAATAGTATAAAATCGTTAAGTTGCCTTCACGTTCTAGAACATATTGGCTTAGGGAGATATAGCGATCCTGTAATGCCGGAAGGGCATATTATCGGCGCTAAAGAATTACAAAGAGTATTAGACAATGATGGGGTCTTATTGTTTTCTACTCCAGTAGGAAAAGAGAAGCTTTGCTTTGATGCACATAGAGTATTTTCGCCTTACACAATAGTGGAAATTTTTAATGAGCTTACACTAGAGGCTTTTCATTTAATTGGAGATAAGGCTGAAAAAATTCAATTAAATGCTAGTTTAGATGATGCTTTGAAATGTAATTACGGTTGTGGATTATTTGTCTTTAGAAGAAAAGCTAAATTTATATGAGAAGAATTATTTGTCAACCGAAAGGAGGACTAGGAAATCAACTTTTCATATTTGCAATGGCTAAGAGTTTAGCATGGGATAATAATTCAAATTTATATATTGATACACACTCAGGTTTTTGGAGAGATGTATATAAGCGTAAATATTTTTTAAATCGAGTTGGGGTAAAAGAAAAAAAACTTTCAATTTTTTTTTCACTAATAATTAAATTTACGATTTTGTATCCCAAAATCGGAGAATTTTTTTTTGGAATTAGAATTTTAAAAGAAACAAATCAAATTGAATATAAAAAATTAAGTGCAAAATCAATTTTACCAGATGGGTATTGGCAAAATGAAATTTACTTCAAGGGTATAAAATCTTTGCTTAACGAAATGCTGCGTTGGGAATTACCCAATAATTCTAATATAAAAGAGTTAGAAACAAAAATAGACTCAAAACACAATAGTGTTTGTCTTCACGGTAGATTATTAAGACAATATGCATCGGATGGTTCTTTTGTTCCAAGTAATGACCCTAGAATTTTACCAGAATCTTACTTCCAAAAAGCAATAACTCTAATAAAGGGTAAGGTAATTCAACCTCATTTTTTTATTTTTTCGGACAATGTCGATACTTTTGTTTCTTTTTTGAATTTAAAGGAATCTGAATATACTCCAATAGTTCATTCCTTTAGTAATTCACCAGAGGTTGATCTGATGCTTATGCGTCATTGTTCACATTTTATTATTTCGAATAGCTCATATAGTTGGTGGGCAGCATGGCTTGGTGAAAACGATGCAAGCGTAATAATTGCACCTGATAATTCGTATTGGGAAAATAGCAAATGTGTTCCAACTAGATGGGATACTATTTTTTTAAATTAAACTCGATTTGTGAATAAATTTATTGTATTTTCCTTTTCTTTTTTCATAATTTTTTTAATGCTAGGTACGGATTTTACTATCTATGAACGCCTAGCTATATTATTGACGTCGTTATTCTTTTTGAAATTTGTAAATGATTTTGGTAAAAGCATTTGGGTAATTATCGACCTAATAGTTTTACTCGCTTTGTTGACATGGAATTTGGCTCCAGTACTCGCTTATCACTATTTTAATGAAAATAATGAATTAGCAGTACTCTGGGACAAATGTATGAAAGTTGATTCAAATACCTATTTTTCATTCATGCTTCCTGCAACACTTGCTATGATAGCGGGCCTTTATTGGCCTGGTGCAAGGAAAATAAATTTAAAATTTTCTATTTGGGAGCTTCATAGCCTTGGCTATTTAGATAAATCTAGACAAGTAGGCTGGGGATTGATTATAATTGGAATTCTTTCTTCAGTTTTTTCGTCATATTTACCTTCAACCCTTAATTTTGTTGCCTATCTGACTACAAAGTTTGTTTTAGTAGGTCTGTTTTATCTGTATTTTTCTGGAAAAAAATCTAAACCTTATTTTCTTATATTCGCATTATCACTTATGTTTATCTCAAGTTTAAGAGAAGGTATGTTTGGTGAAATGATCTACATGGTTGCTTTATGTGTTATTGTATTAATGGTTGGCACAAAATACACATTTAATTATAAATTTACGATTATAATATTTAGTGTTTTTTTCTTATTTATTCTGCAGAGTATTAAAAGTGACTATCGAAAAGTGGCTTGGGCATCAGGGTCAGAAGATATAGGCTATTTTTTTAAACTAGCCACCGATAAGTTAAATAATTTAAATGAATTGACTTCTGATAATGTAGATTTTCCATTGAGCGTTAGATTTAATCAAGGCTGGTTGATTTCCGTTGCCATGAGTAGAGTTCCATTTATAGTTCCATACGCAAACGGAGAATCAATTGGTATTTCATTATTAGCAAGCTTAACACCAAGGTTTTTATGGCCAGATAAACCCCGTTCTGGAGGAGAATATAATATGGAGCATTTTTTAGGTTGGAAAAATATAAATGTAAGTATGAATATCAGCCCCGTTGGAGAGGCTTGGGTTAATTTTGGACAAATAGGAGGAACTATTTTTATGTTTTTTTATGGATTTATAATAAGTACAGTTTTTAGCATAATAATTAAATGGACTTATAAATATCCCACAATTTTATTTTGGCTTCCACTTATATTTTTTTATGTTGTGATAACAGAGACAGATATCTTAACGGTATTCAATCATCTTCTAAAAACATGTTTTCTTGTGTCGATGATTTATTGGTTAATGCGAAAAATTTTCAATCTATCTATTTGAAAAATAAATTCAATTGGGATAGTAAAATCCAAGAAATACCCCTCCTCCTCCTCACCGACTGGTTCACCCCCGGCTACCGCGCCGGCGGCCCCATCCAATCCTGCCACAACTTCGTTTTGGGTATGCAGCATGTTTACCCCATCCAAGTACTTACCACCAATAAAGATCTGGGAGACGAAGCTCCCTATCCCCATATACCCACTCAAGTTTGGTTGCCATTTGCAGGCAATAGTCAGGTCATGTACCTCCCTGCCGATCGCTTAGGGGCTCGTCAAATTGCCCAAATCCTCCGCCAGTCAAAACCCGCCGTGGTTTATCTTAATAGCATGTTTTCACTGTATTTCACCATCGTTCCCTTGGTGATTTATTGGCTGGGTTTATTGTCGGCCAAAGTTGTATTGGCTCCCCGGGGCATGCTCAAAGCCAGCGCTTTGCAATTCAAGGCGCGGAAAAAAGAAGTGTTCTTGCGTTTGTTTCGTTGGAGTGGTTTAGCACGACGTATTGTATTCCATGCCACCGATGCCCAGGAAAAAAAAGACATAGAGCGCGTTTTTGGCACACAGTGCCAGATTGTGGTGATTCCGAGTTTTCCACCGCCCGTTGTTCCTTTGCCGCAGCCCAAAATCAAATCAAATCCGGTTCAGTTTGTTTTTATTGGCCGGGTGCATCCCATTAAAAACCTGCATTTTGCTTTGCAGTGTTTGGCAGAATGTAAGCTGGCCGTCCATTTTTCAATCATCGGCAATATAGAGGATGCGGGCTATTGGCAACAGTGTAAAGAATTGATTGCCCGCCTACCCGCGCACGTGCAGGTGGACTTCCTGGGGGAGATGCCACACCCGGAGGTAAAAGCTCGATTGGCTGATTTTGATTTTTTGTTGTTGCCTACGCAAGGGGAAAATTTTGGGCACGCCATTTTTGAGTGTTTTGCGACGGGTATTCCGGTATTGATCAGTGATCAGACGCCCTGGCTGGGTTTGCAGGAATTGCAGGCGGGCTGGAGTTTGCCTTTGGATCGGATGGCTGGTTTTGTGTCTGCGCTGGAGCAGGCGGCGGCGATGCGCGCGGAGGAGTATGTGGTGTGGTCGGGCGCAGCGCAGGCGTATGCGCGGGCGTTCGTGGCGCAGGCGGGGCTGGAAGAGGCGTATCGGGGGTTGTTTGATGGGAACGCGGGTTTTTGATTGGACACGGATTTTGATTGAACACGGATCACACGGATTGGACACGGATTTTTTGAGGGATATGGATCTTGATTGAACACGGATCACGCGGATTGGACACGGATTTTTTGGGGGATATGGATCTTGATTGAACACGGATCACACGGATTGGACACGGATTTTTTGGGGGATATGGATTTTGATGGAACACGGATCACACGGATTGGACACGGATTTTTTGGGGGATATGGATCTTGATTGAACACGGATCACGCGGATTGGACACGGATTTTTGATTGGAACACGGATTAGACGGATTGGACACGGATCTTTTGGGGGATATGGATTTTGATGGAACACGGATCATGCGGATTGGACACGGATTTTTTTGGGGATATGGATTTTGATGGAACACGGATCACACGGATTGGACACGGATCTTTTGGGGGATATGGATTTTGATTGAACACGGATCACACGGATTGAACACGGATCTCTTCTACGTTGGCCACTGCAAACTTCCGGCTTCGGGCTCGGAAAAGGCTTTGCTTAAGTGCAATTGTTGGATTGTTTGTGCAAAATCCTGGGGGCTCAGCCAGGCACTGAATGCCTGAGCTCGATCCAACATACGTACGTAGGTATCGGGTATTTGTTGACGGCTCAGCTTGCGCAAAGCCAGCAGATAGTCTTCTCGATAGATGGTGGGAATAATTATACGTTTATATTGGGCTTTGACCAATTCAGCGTTCATCATGATTCGGGCAATTCGACCATTTCCATCTTCAAATGGATGCACTTCACTGACTACAAACATCATGTATATGGCTTTGGCCAAGGGATGTTGTAGGGCTAAATAGGGCTCCAAAGCTTTTTTGAGTGTTCCCCTTACCAAATGGGGTTCTACAAAGGAGGTATTGCCAGCTCGATTGGAACGGGTTTTAAATTTACCTGGATTTTTATCTGGGCGCCCCGCTAGTAAAATTTGGTGACGTTCTTGCAATAGATCTATAAACTCCTGATGATTTTGGGGGGTACGCATCAGCATGGAGCGGTTGTTCAGAATAAAAAAGGTGCCTCTAATATCGTGTGTGTCGCCGCTTCGATTTGGAATAAGCAGGTCGCGAAAAATGACATCATGCGCTTCTTCCAATTCAAATTCAGTTCCTTCGATGTAATTGGAAAAATAAGCCTCAAAAAAAGAGAAGTTGGTATATGCTTCAGCCGGTTCTAGGTCTTCCAGGCGGTGCGGTAGCGGAGTTTTTTGCAAAAAGGAAAACAATTTTGTAAATAGGTCGATCCGATAGCTGTCATAGGGCTCGCCTAGCGCAGTAGCTAAAGCAAGAGGGGAATGCAATAATTTTGAAGGTTGAGTAGCCAGTAGTGCGCCAATGATTTGATTCAGCAAATGGAAAGGTTTTTCCAGATTCAGTTGAGGGGCAATACTTCGGGCATTTTCCCGAATTTTATTCAATTCTTGTTCCCCTTCAATTTGGAGGATTTGGCTTAGCCTTTGTTCGATGTGTGCGCGGGATATTGTTTTGCTTTCTCCGGTTTTATTTACTCGTCCTTGGCTTAGGTTTTCCAGTAGGGCTCGTTCTAAGGAGGCAATACGGAGCTGGCCGCTTAATACTCGATCGGTGTCTAAGGCTGGCGGCCCCTCCATCAATGCGACGGTTAGGCCAGGGAATTCAATTTTTTTAGTGTAGGTATAACTCAGGTAAATGATTTCGCTTGGACTCAACCAAACTTCCAAAGCGCTTCTAAAACTCAATACGGCGCCAGGGTATAGGTTGCCTAGAACGGCAAATAAATTTCTTTTTAGAATCACTTCAGCTGATTCCAACTGATTTGGAGTGTAAATTTTAGCGGCTATCTTTTTTAATTTTCCTTGTTTGACTAGGGTACTAATTTGTTTTGCTATGGCACTATCCGCAGAGCCATATACTATTTCGGGTAAAGATTTTGGATCCAGCATGGAAAATTTTTTCCACTAAAATACACATTTGTACTGATTTTGGAAAATTTTTTCCAGTAAACGGGTGATTTTGGAAAATTTTTTCCATTAAGCGGGGTTTGGGGTTGAACACGGATTTTTTATTGGAACACGGATCACACGGATTGGGCACGGATTTTTTTGGGGAGATATGAACCATTTGATTTTTCTGGGGGGATTTTCCAAAGGGTAGATTGGCACGGTGTTGTAGAGACATTGCATGCAATGTCTCTACGGCATTGAATTCTAAAATATGCTAATTTTGTTTTCGATCAATTTGAAACGGGCATGATTACGATTACCACAGAAGCATACCTAGAGGGAAATAATCCGAGCATCACCTTATCTGATGTACCAGAAGGAAATTACAAAATTGTCATCTTTTTACAGCCATTGAAAACTGTAAAAAGACGTTCAGCAGGATTTAGCAAGGCTACTTTTACCCTATCTGAAGATTTTAATGCGCCACTAGAAGACTTTAATGAATATAGGTAATGAGGGTGCTTGTTGACACCCAATCTATTTTTCAGGCTGGTTGAGAGACGCGATGCATCGCGTCTCTACGGGACCCCCCCCAAAAAATCCGTGTCTAATCTGTGTGATCCGTGTTCCATCAACAATCCGTGTTCCAAAAAAATCCTTAAATTTGCCACATGGCTAAATTGAAGTACCCTATTGGTATCCAGGATTTTCGAGAAATTCGTACGAAGGGATACCATTATTTGGATAAAACAGAGTTGATTCATAGTCTGTTGACGGAGGGGAAAAACTATTTTCTTTCTCGCCCCCGGGGTTTTGGCAAATCTTTGTTGTTGTCTACCATTAAAGAAATTTATCAAGGTAGTCGCGAATTATTCAAGGATTTGTGGATTGCTGATCATTGGGACTGGGACAAAAGCCATCCAGTTGTACATATCAAATTTGCCAAAAGTGATTACCAAGGCCTGGGGTTGGAGCAGGCTATTTTTAATGAGTTGGACAAATCTGCAGCGGAATTGGGCGTGGTTCTGAGCGAAGCTACTTTCAAAGAGCGATTTGAAGAACTCTTGAAGATCGCCGCCAAGACCCGCGGCCGAGTCGTGCTGTTGATCGACGAATACATCGACTACCTAGAAGCCCCTGAGCAAGTCAAAGCCAATCGCGAAACGCTCAGAGAGTTTTATTCGGGGCTCAAAGATGCCGATCCGCACCTTGAATTTCTTTTCATCACCGGCGTAAGCAAGTTTTCGAATGTGAGTATTTTTTCAGATTTGAACCACCTGCAAGATCTTTCGATCGATGAGCAATACAACAACCTGTTGGGCATTACCCAGCAAGAATTGGAAACACATTTTAACACTCGACTGCACGAAATAGCCACCCTTCTAAAAATTGAATTTGACGTTTTTATTGCCCAAGTCAAAAACTGGTACAACGGTTACAATTGGGGTGGCACAGATAAGTTATACAACCCTTTTTCCCTGTTGAGTTTTTTAGAGGACGGGCAATTTAACAATTATTGGTCTGCGACGGGTACACCAACATTTTTGGTGGAACGCATGCGCAGTGAAGGTCGTTTTCAATGGGATGCTGACGATTTTGTGGCGCTGCTAACTCTATTCAACTTTGACATCAAAAACATCGAGTTGACCACTATTTTGTTTCAAACGGGCTATTTGACCTTTTCAGAATTGAACATTATGGAAGGCTGGTGCAAACTGGATTATCCCAATCAGGAGGTAAAAGCGAGTTTGGAGCAATTGCTATTGACAGCCTTTCAGCACTGAATTGGCTCGGACTACCAACTGTACTGCAATTGCGTGGTTCAGATTGCTGATGTTGGGTTATATTCCCTGGGGTTGTAGAGACGTTGCATGCAACGTCTCTACGGAATTGCGGAAAAAACCACGATTTTGAATATTTCTTCTCCCGCTGATTGCAGTTCATTTTGCAGATATTGGGGGGCATTTCTGGGGTTGTAGAGACGTTGCATGCAACGTCTCTACGGGATCGCGAAAAAACCACCATTTTGAATGTTTCGTTTCCCGCTGATTGCAGTTCATTTTGCAGATATTAGTGGGTAATTCCCTGGGGTAGAGACGTTGCATGCAACGTCTCCACGGGATCGCGGAAAAACCACGATTTTGAATGTTTCGTCTCCCGCTGATTGCAGTTCATTTTGCAGATATTGGGGGGTATTCCTGGGGTAGAGACATTGCATGCAATGTCTCCACGGAATTGCGGAAAAAACCACGATTTTGAATGTTTCTTCTCCTTCTGATTGCAGTTCATTTTGCAAATATTAGGGGGTAATTCCCTGGGGTTGTAGAGACGTTGCATGCAACGTCTCTACGGTATCGCGGAAAAAACCCCCCAAAAAAATCCGTACCCAATCCATCTAATCCGTGTTCCAAAAAAATCCCTAAATTTGCCACATGGCTAAATTGAATTACCCAATTGGTATCCAGGATTTTCGAGAAATTCGAACGAATGGCTACCACTATCTGGATAAAACGGAGTTGATTCATCGTCTGTTGACGGAGGGGAAATACTATTTTCTATCTCGCCCTCGGCGTTTTGGCAAATCTTTGTTGTTGTCTACCATTAAAGAAATTTATCAAGGTAGCCGCGAATTATTCAAGGATTTGTGGATTGCTGATCATTGGGACTGGGACAAACGCCATCCAGTTGTCCACATCAAATTTGCCAAAAGTGATTATCAAGGCCTGGGCTTGGCGCAGGCTATTTTTAGTGAGTTGGACAAATCAGCAGCGGAACTGGGCGTGGTTTTGAGCAAAGCTACCTTCAAAGAGCGATTTGAAGAACTTTTGATCCTCACCGCCCATACCCGCGGTCGGGTCGTGCTGCTGATTGACGAATACGACAAACCCATCATCGACTATCTGGAAGCCCCGGAGCAAGCCAAAGCCAATCGCGAAACACTCAAACAGTTTTATTCGGTGCTCAAAGATGCCGATCCGCATCTGGAGTTTGTTTTCATCACCGGGGTGAGCAAGTTTTCCAAGGTGAGCATTTTTTCAGATTTGAACAACCTGAATGACCTGACCCTTCACCCCAAGTACAGCACTTTATTGGGCATTACGCCCGAAGAGTTGGAAAGCTATTTTGGCGAAGTGCTCACCGAAATGGAGGAAAAAACGCCGGATATCCGCCAATCGGTTCGCCGAATGTACAACGGCTATTCTTGGGACGGCGAGCACAGCGTATACAACCCTTTTTCTATCCTCAATTTTTTGGGCAGCGGCGCTTTGCGCAATTATTGGTTTGAGACAGGTACTCCCACGTTTTTAATTGAGCAGATGCGAGCGGCTGGTCGTTTTGTGTGGGAAGAAGAAGAAATTGTCGCCTTGCTGGATCTGGCTAGTTTTGACTTGGAGCATATTGACCCGGCAACCATCCTTTTTCAAACGGGTTACTTGAGCATCACCGAACTCAACGAGTTTGAAGGTTGGTGTACGCTCAACTATCCCAATCAGGAAGTGCGCGCCAGTTTAGAACAATTACTGTTGGGCGCTTATCAATATCAAAGGGGTTCGGGCTTGCCTGGGGTAATCAAGCTTCGGAAGGCACTGGAGCAAAACGATCTGGAGCAAGTCATAGCCCTGATCAATACGTCATTTTCTGAAATCCCTTCCGATTTGTGGAAGGGCGCCACCGAATTGCATTACCATGCGCTGGTACACCTCACCTTTAGTCTTTTGGGGAATTATCTCAAGAGTGAAGTCAATAGCTCCTTGGGGCGTTGTGACGCCATCGTGCAAACTGCCACGCACATCTACGCTTTTGAATTCAAATTGGAGCAAAGTGCGGCTATTGCGATTGAGCAAATCCTGACCAAAAACTACCTTGGGCCATATCATTTGGATACCCGCCAGAAAGTGGCGGTAGGGATCAATTTTTCGCGCGAAAAGCGGGGTGTATCGGAGGTGGAGTGGAAGGTATTGTAGGGGTGCGATTCATCGCGTCTGTGGGTGAGAGGTCTGTGCGATCGGCGAGCCCACTCGCGCAGCGAGTAAAAAGGGATCGCTTAGCGCCGCGTTTAGGATCTTATTTTTTCGGACAATTCCCAACCGCCAAGCGGTCCGCTCGTCGATCTTTAAAGTCGCCTTCGGCTCCAGCTCGACGATCGGGCATACCTAGACGGCGCTAAACTTCAAAAATTTTAGGAAACAGTTAAAATTAAGCAGGATATAGGTCAGTGCGATCGGCGAGCTCAATCGCGCAGCGAGTAAAAAGGGATCGCCGAGCGCCGGTTTAGAATGTATTAAAGTTTGAAAATGCGAAATAACTATCATCAAGAACTTATACCAGGAGCCTACTATCATATATACAATCGTGCAGTGGCCGGCGAGTCGATTTTTTCTAGTAAATGGGCAGTTGCTACTTTTATGAGTCGTTGGAATGCCCATATTGACCCATATACGAATGCAGTTGCCCATTGCCTTATGCCAAATCATTTTCATTTTGTGCTGAACGTAAAACCAGCCGAGCAATGGGACGAAAACAAATTGCTTCAGGAAAATACAAAGGTTTCAAAAAAATTATTAGCCGGAGAAAGTTCGCATAATGATTTTTTAGTGTATCAATTGATAAGGAATGGGTAAATAATAAAGTGGTACTTTATTATTTACCCATTCCTAAGAGACTTGAGCGGATTTGCATTATCTTACAATCATCGAAAAAAAAGAAATGGTTCCGTATTTCAAGAAGGAATCAAGCGGATTTGTTTACGTTCAGATTCGAGATTATGGTGGCAATTGTGTTACACTCATCATAATGCCATACACCACGGGTTTGTTTCGGAATATGACCATTGGCCTAATAGTTCCTATCAAAATTATTTAGAACGTGATTGGTCACAGTTACCTAACCATTTACAGTGGTTAGGTAAAGAAGGGATAAACGCTCGGCAACGTTTCTTTCAAGAGCATGAACAATTTAAAACCGACTGGCTCAAAGGGCAATTAGATCAAGATTCAGATATTGAACCGCTATACTAAAATTTGCCCAAGGTGAGCTTTTATCGATTTCAGAGATATTAGAAGAGTGTTTATTTCGGACAATTCCCAACCGCCAAGCGGTCCGCTCGTCGATCTTTAAAGTCGCCTTCGGCTCCAGCTCGACGATCGGGCATACCTAGACGGCGCTAAACTTCAAAAATTTTAGGAAACAGTCAAAATTAAGCAGGATATAGGTCAGTGCGATCGGCGAGCCCACTCGCGCAGCGAGTAGAAAGGGATCGCCGAGCGCCGGTTTAGGATAGAATTAGAAGACGCGATGCATCGCGTCTCTACGGAACAGCGAAAAAAAACCACCATTTTTGCTATTTCTCTTTGCGCTGATTGTGGTTGGTATTGCTGATTTGGAGAGTAATCCCTGGTTGAGAGACGCGATGCATCGCGTCTCTACGGGAACCCCAAAAATCCGTGCAATCCATCCAATCCGTTTAATCCGTGTTCTAAAAAAATAATCCAAAAAATCCGAGTGCTAAAAAAACCCAATGTGTGGAATTAACGGTATCCTCCATACCAAATCTACAACCCTACATGACTACAGTGCGCAACTAGACCAAATGAACCTTGCCCTCGCCCACCGCGGCCCCGATGATACGGGCGTCTGGGTAGAAGGCAACACCTATTTGGGTCATCGCCGATTGTCCATCATCGACCTGTCAGCCGCCGGTCACCAGCCCATGCTATCGCCCGACGGGCGCTATGTGCTGATTTTCAACGGGGAAATCTATAATTTTCAGGCCTTACGCGCCGAATTAGCCGATTATCCCTATCATTCCGGTACCGACAGCGAGGTTATACTGGCAGCTTATGCCCGCTGGGGCGCCGCCTGCGTGGAGCGTTTCTACGGCATGTTTGCCTTTGCCATCTGGGATCGACAACTCGAAGAACTCTTCCTCGCGCGCGACCGCATGGGCGTGAAGCCCCTGTATTATTGTCAAAAAAACGGGGTACTGGCCTTTTTCTCCGAAATGCGCGCCCTACTGGCCAGCGGATTGCCCAGTACCACCCTCTCGGCCGCCAGCGTAGCCGATTACCTGCGCTACCAAACCGTACATGCACCGTACACCATTTTGGAAGACGTACAGATGCTCCTACCCGGGCATTACCTGTACTGGAGCCGGGGAGTGATCCGCACCGGCGCGTACTGGAGCATTGTACCCCCTCCCTTGGCTGAACCCCCCAGTCCCAACTGGACTGGACAATTGCGCCAGGCCATGTACCAAGCCGTAGAGCGCCGCTTAATTGCCGATGTGCCCTTTGGCGCTTTCCTCTCGGGCGGTATTGATTCCAGCATCATTGTAGCGCTGATGAGTCAGATACTGGGTAAAGGCGTCAAAACCTTTACCGTCACTTTTGCCGAAGGCGCGTACGACGAAAGCCCTTTTGCACGCATGGTGGCGCAGCGCTACCAAACCGAGCACCATGAAATCAGACTGTCGCCAAAATATTTTTTGGAGCTGCTTCCCGGCGCGCTTGATGCCATGGATCACCCCAGCGGCGACGGCCCCAACAGCTACGTCATTTCCAAAGCCACTAAAGATGCGGGCATCACGATGGCCTTATCGGGCATCGGCGGCGACGAACTTTTTGCCGGGTACTCCATTTTTCAACAAGCCCAGTCCCTGCAACGCCGCCAATGGATCAACGCCGTGCCGCAATTTTTGCGACAACTGGGAGGACAAGCCTTGATGGCTTACCGACCCGATGTGGCCAGTCGAAAAATAGCGAACATCTTGGCCCAAAAACGGGTCGATATCAATTCAGCCTACCCCATTTACCGACAGGTGTTGCTTGATGATCAGGTGCGGGAATTGTTAGATCTGCCCCTATTGCCGCCCAATCGGGTGGCCGAACAAGTGGCACAATCCAGCGCTGATCCGCATTTTGCCGCGCTGCCCTTGCTCAGTCAGGTATCGGTTTTTGAATTTCAAACCTACCTGCGCAACGTACTCCTGCGCGATACCGATCAAATGAGCATGGCGCATGCCCTGGAAGTACGCGAACCGTTTATGGATCGTGATTTGGTGGCGCTGGCGCTGCGCATCCCCGATGCCGTCAAAACTGGTCGTTACCCCAAACAGTTGCTCATTGATGCCTTTGAAGATCTACTGCCCCCGGAAATCATCCACCGCCCAAAAATGGGTTTTACCTTGCCCTTTGAACAGTGGATGCGTGGAGAATTAAAAGATTTTTGCGCAGCAGAATTGGCTTCGCTGGGTCGGCGTCCGCTGTTTGTTGCGTCCGCTATTGATCGGTTATGGGATGATTTTTTACAGCATAAAAGCTCAGTGACCTGGTCGCGGGTTTGGACGCTGGTGGTGTTGGGGTATTGGTTGGATAAAAATGGGATTTAGAAGTTGAGCTCCTCGCCTTCGGCGTATGGAAAGGCAATTTTTTTGGCCACAAATTGCACAAATTTTCACAAATTAGGGCACGAACTGGCGTTTGTGTATCCTTCAGGAACACCGTTCGTCCATAAATTTCCAGCCGCCTTTAAAATTCCCGAAGGGAATGTATGTTGATAGCATATCGTATCAATATTGTCCCAATCCCGAAGGGATTATATGTTTATCCTGGGCATAGAAACATATAATCCCTTCGGGATTGGGGAAAAAAACCTTAGACTGTGCTATAAATATACATTCCCTTCGGGAATAAAATAGTGCCTGGATAGTTACGTTCGTGCTTTAATTTGAGCCATTTATAGCGCCAAGTAGAAATCCAAATACACTTTTAGACAATGGTTTAATAGGGATTAGAAATAGCCAAAAACAGCCTACTGGCGTTAATCCTTTGCCCAAGTTGTAAGTCTAGGGTTACTCATCTACGTCAAGCCTATCCTCTTTAGAAACAAAAAACCTAGTCACCTACCACAACCGCTTATTATTTTTTGATTATGAATTTGAAATCATCCGAGGTTGTATTGTTCTTTCGAAAATCCAGACCAGGAGGAAACTTCAGCATTGAAGCCTCTTTTGCGCAAATGCTGGAAGTATTCCCACGGGTAGTTGGTTATCAACCTAAAGTAGTGGAAGTGCCCGACTACAGCAATGGCTTGTGGCCACGGATCCGCATGACCCAATTTGCCCGTCAGCGTCGCGCAAAAGTCAACCACATCACCGGTGATATTCATTTCATTGCGATGGGATTGCCTTGTAAAAACACCCTCCTAACCGTTCACGATTGTGGATTTTTGTTGCATAAAAAACCCATTGCGCGGTTTTTATTGTGGCTATTTTGGCTGAAATGGCCAGTAGCGCATTGTCGCCAGATCAGCGCAGTTTCCGAAGCTACCAAACAAGACATCATTCGCCACACAGGCTGTTCTCCCGAAAAAATCCAGGTGATACCCACCATCATCAAAGGGCATTTCCAAGCATTGGCCAAACCTTTCCACGCGGATCGCCCCCGCATTTTGCACATCGGTACGGCGCAAAACAAAAATTTAAAACGCCATATTGCGGCGTTGTCGGGCATTTCTTGTACCCTGCACATCATCGGCAAACTGAGTAAAGAAGAATTGGACTTGCTGCAATTCCACCAAATCGAATACGAGCATCAATATGATTTGAAAGACTTTCAGGTGCAAGAAGCCTACGAAAAATGCGACTTATTGCTTTTTGCTTCTACGTTGGAAGGTTTTGGTATGCCCATATTAGAAGCGCAAACGGTAGGTCGCCCGGTGGTCACCAGCAATTGCTCCTCCATGCCCGAAGTAGCAGGGGATAGCGCGTGTTTGGTGGATCCGTTTTCGGTGGAATCCATTCGTGCCGGAGTGTTGAAAGTGATTGAAGATGCCGTTTATCGTGAGGCATTGGTGGCGGCAGGGTTTAAAAATATTCAGCGTTTTCACCCTGAGACGGTGGCGCGCCAATATGCTGAGTTGTATCAGCAGTTGGCGGATTTGGGGTAAGGTGAATTCGGAGATTATGAATGGTGTGGATTAGGAAAGTGTGGCTTGGATGCTACCAAATATAGAGGACTCCCCTTAATCCCAAGGTCATTGACATAAGGATTTTCGCTTTGAATTTGGCATCGTGCTCGCTTCTTAAAACCCCTGCAGGCAGGTTCGATTGGTTCTGTTTTGAACAAGCCCACAAGCCCCTTTGGGGGCGCAATATGGGTAGCAAAAGGTAGTTCGTCATTTTCATAGTCCTGTAGGGACGAAATATGGGTATTGCGTCTCTTCGGTAGATACCCACATCACGTCCCTACGGGACTCTGGAAAACATCGGGGCGTTGTTTTCTACCCACATCACGCCCCCAAAGGGGCTTTTGTTGCGTAGAATAATAGAACCAATCTACCCTACCCTAAAGGGGAGTCCAGCGTGCAAAAGCCTGATTTTTAGTCTTTTTTCCTTACAATAACGCTGATGATATATCCACTGTGATGAAGCAAATCTCCTGTTTTTATAGGATAAAAAGCGATAGATTTAAGTTTCAGCACGGAGGGCTCCCCTTTAGGGGTTGGGGGTTTTAAAATCAATTAAAGCATTAAAATTCAGATTAAAATACAATAAAAAATTATTAATTTATACATCACTTTTAATGCGTTCACCCTACCTCCTCCCCCTCCTCAGCGCAGCCACAGTCTATCTTTTTCCGGCCATCGCCTTAGCGCCGCCATTCGCCCTGGGGGTATTTTTAATCCTGATCACCCTACTCCTTTTTCGCAGCCAACACGAACTGTTGCTGCTGGAGTTGCTGCCCGTTTTGCTATTGTTGCAATATTGGGTAGCGCCAAGCCTGGCGTATTATTGGCAGAGCGTGGCACCCGAACAGGTCATCAACCCCATGCCGATTGGCGTGGCCACCTATACCGCAACCATCATTCCCTTGGTACTGGCACTGTGGTGCGGCGTACAACTGGGTAGCGGTTGGAGACCACAAAAAAATACAGTTACTCCGGCAACACTTGAAAAAGCCTTAACAGCACAACCATTATTGCCAGCGCTGTTATTGGGCGGCGGTATGCTGGCCTGGCTGCTGGCGCCAATTACCCCGGCCGTTTTGCGTTTGCCCGTTTATTTCGCCCAACAAGGGTTGATGATTGGCAGTTTGCACCTGCTTTTTTGGTCGCACAAAAAATGGGGGCATTACCTGGTTTTGTTGGCGGTGATCGCTTGGCAGTTTTGGCAAGCCGTAGTGAGCACCATGCTGGGGCCCCTCGTTTGGTTCATTTTGATACTGCTGGTGTACGCGCAATGGCAAAACCGCTGGCCGCTGTGGCGCATCACTACCGCGGGCCTGTTTGGCGGCTTGCTTCTTGTTGGCATCCTTACTTGGAAATACGACTATCGCGAGCAAGCGCGCGCTGCGCAGACCTGGGGCGAAAAAGTGGGCAAATTAAAAATAGTATTGCAGGAGCGCTTGGCGCAGCCCATCGAACCCCGGCACTGGAACCGTGCGCTGTGTCGGCTCAATCAGGGATACCTCACCGCTTTGGCTGTCCGTCAGGTACCGCGCCATCAGCCTTTTGTGGGCGGCGAAACCATCCGCGTAGCGCTCTTGGGCGCATTGCTCCCGCGGGCGCTCTGGCGCAACAAACCCGAAGCGGGCGGCAAGGTCAATTTTGAGCGTTTTACGGGAGAAAAATTGAGTCCCGGCGTAAGCATGAACATTGGCCCTTTGGGTGATGCTTATGTCAATTTTGGCGTGCGCGGCGGAATGGTCTTTATGTTTGTCTACGGCTTAGTGATCAGCCTGGGATATGGCTTTTTCCTACAGTGTACCGCTGCTTATCCGCTGTTGCTGCTCTGGGCGCCCTTGATTTTTGTTCCGCTGCTAGAAGTCGAAACCGATGTGTTGACGGTGTTTAACCATGCGGTGAAGTCCTCGGTTTTTGTGGCGGTGGCGTTTCCTTTTTTTCAATATATAGCAAGCAAAATAAACTCCTAATACCAGCGCTACGATTAGGACATAGAATATATTTATTCGGTATTGAAAGTTTTGTGGTTGGCTTATCAACCACCGACGCCTGAGAGCTAGGGTGGATTGGTTCTGTTTTGAACAAGTCCACAAGCCCCTTTGGGGGCGCAATATGGGTAGCAAAAGGTAGTTCGTCATTTTCATAGTCCTGTAGGGACGAAATATGGGTATTGCGTCTCTTTGGTAGATACCCACATCACGTCCCTACGGGACTATGGAAAACATCGGGGGCGTTGTTTTCTACCCATATCACGCCCCTAGCGGGGCTTTTGTTACCCAGAATAATAGAACCAATCTACCTTGCCCAGGGGTAGGGGGTTGGCCAAAATGAGCACAATCTTGAAGTTCAAACAAATTCTGAGTCCTTATCGTAGCTAATACCAGCGTCAGACCTGTATTCTTATTTTTTCCTCATTCATCATTAGCAAAAAATGTACACCCTAGGACTCAACGCTTACCACGGCGATTCATCCGCCGCCATTTACCGCGACAATGAATTGATTGCCGCTACCGAAGAAGAGCGCATCCGTCGCATCAAACACTGGGCGGGATTGCCCACCGAGGCCATCCAATTTTGTTTGCAAGAAGCGGGCATTACCTTGGCGGAGGTAGATTTTATTGCCGTTTCGCGCAATCCGCTGGCTAAAATTGGTCAAAAGGCTTGGTACGCTTTTAAAAAAGGCGGCATGTTTAAAACCGTGCAGGATCGGGTCAAAAACTCATTTAGCATCCGCTCGCTCAAAGCGGATATTGCCCAGGCTTTGGGTTATGACCCTGCGCAAATCAAAGCCCAAGTCTCGTTTGTAGAACACCACCGCAGTCACATGGCTTCGGCGTTTTTTGTGTCTCCATTTGAAGAATCAGCCATCCTTACCATCGACGGTATGGGTGATTTTACCTCAACCATGCGCGGTGTCGGGAAGGGTTTGAATATGGAGGTGATCGATAGCGTGTCGTATCCGCATTCTTTGGGGATGATGTATACCGCGTTTACCCAATACCTTGGTTTTCCTTACTATGGCGATGAATACAAAGTGATGGGTTTGGCGCCTTATGGTCAGCCTACACTAGTGGAAAAGGTATCGGATGTGGTTATTTTGAAGAAAAATGGCTTGTTTGAGCTGAATCCTAAATATTTCCGGCATTTCAAAGAAGGCGTAACGATGAGCTGGCAAGGCGGAGATCCGCATGTAGAAGCTATTTTTTCGGAGGAAATGGTGCGACAATTTGGTCCCGCGCGCCACAAAGACGAACCCCTTACAGATCACCATCGCAATTTGGCAACATCGGTACAGCGTTTCACCGAGCAGGTGATCTTTCATGTCGCGGAAGATCTCTACCAAAAAACGGGACTCAAAAACCTCTGTATTGCGGGCGGTGTAGCACAAAACTCGGTCGCCAATGGCAAATTGCTGCAATCCACTTCTTTTGAGCGGGTGTTTATTCCGCCAGCAGGGCACGATGCGGGTACCGCTTCAGGATCGGCGTTGTACCACATCCATCAAACTAAGCAGGTAGCCCGAGCGCCGTTTCAGCACCAGGCTTATACCGGCGCAAAATTCAGCAACGAAGAAATTGAAACCTACTTGCAGTCGCGCGAGATTGCCTATATCCGCTACAGCGACGAAGACTTGCTAGAGGTAGTAAGTGATGCCTTGATTCAAGCCAAAGTCATCGGTTGGTTTCAGGGGCGTGCCGAGTTTGGTCCGCGCGCCTTGGGCAACCGATCGATTATCGTTGACCCCAGTCGTCTGGACGCCAAAGACTTGCTGAACGCCAAAATCAAACGCCGCGAGAGTTTCCGTCCGTTTGCGCCATCCATTCTCAAAGAAGCAACGGCTGATTATTTCGAACAAGTGGATGATGTGCCGTTTATGGAAAAAGTGTTTTTGATTCGTCCGGAAAAACGCGCCACTATCCCGGCCGTAACTCACGTAGATGGCACCGGGCGATTACAAACGGTAGAAGAAAAAGACAACCCGCGGTATTACCATTTGATCAAGCGGTTTGGCGAAAAATCGGGTGTTCCTATTTTGTTAAACACCTCTTTTAATGAAAATGAACCCATTGTCAATACCCCTGAACATGCCTTGGAATGCTATCTACGCACCCAAATGGACATGTTGGTACTGGAGAACTGTGTGATTCAGCGGGACTAAGAGTTTGTTCAGATTTTGCCTCATGGAGCCCAGCATCCGAAATCTAAACAAGCTCTAAAACTAGAATTGTGAAAGTCACCCTCATCACCGCCACCTACAACAGTGCGGCCACCATCCGCGATACCTTGGACTGCATAGCGGCCCAGGATTATCCCGACATCGAGCACCTGATCATTGACGGTGTTTCCAAAGATGCCACGCTGGCCATTGTAGCCGAGTACCCGCACGTAGCCCGCGTCATCTGCGAACCCGATAAAGGGTTGTACGATGCCATGAACAAAGGTGTGCAGGCGGCCAGCGGCGAGGTGATTGGCATTCTGAATTCCGACGATTTTTACCCGCATCCGCAGGTGATCAGCAGGGTAGTAGCGCTGATGGAAAAAACTGGCGCCGATGCCTTGTACGCCGATTTGGATTATGTGGATGCGGAAAACACGGATACCATTGTACGGAGTTGGAAATCGCAACCGTATCATCAGCGGCTTTTTCAGCAGGGCTGGATGCCGCCCCACCCTACTTTTTTTGTGCGTCGGGGCGTGTATGAGCAATATGGGGGGTTCAACACCCAACTGCGTTTTGCGGCGGATTATGAGCTGATGTTGCGTTTTTTGTTGCGCCACGGGGTGTCGGTTTGTTATCTCCCGGAGGTAGTGACGAAAATGCGCATGGGCGGTTTGAGTAATGCGGCCTGGAAAAATCGCTTAAAGGCGAATCGGGAGGATCGGGAGGCTTGGCGTTTGAATGGTTTGCAACCGCGCTGGTATACGATTGTGATGAAGCCTTTGCGGAAAATTGGGCAGTTTTTGCCGTGGCGGAGGGGGTGAAACTTGACTACATCAAATTATTATCGACCACAGATTCACAGATTATTGTGATTGCATCACAATCACGATTGCACAGATTTCGAGAATCCCAACCAGATAGGTGTATCGTTTTTTAGAGAAAAATAGGACTATTGCTGGTTCAAGTCTCCAGACTTGAATCCAATATCTGCACGTCTCTGACGTGATTTTCAGCAAGATGTTAAAAAATTGGTAGTGCAGGTCAGAGACCTGCTGAAATGGGGTACAAGTCTGGAGACTTGTACCAGCAAAGGTTTTCATTTTATAGAAAACACTAGGACTTTAGCTGGTTCAAGTCTCCAGACTTGAATCCAATATCATCACGTCTCTGACGTGAATTTCAGCAAGATGTTAAAAAAAGTTGGTGGTGCAGGTCAGAGACCTGCCGAAACGGGGTACAAGTCTGGAGACTTGTACCAGCACAGGTAATTTCCTTTTACATTTTTCGTGACCAATACCTTGATTCTGCGTCTATAGACCTGTTTTTTGCCAACAAAATATTGGGTTTTAATACTTCCAATTTAAACAGTACCCTTAACTTTGTGGCGATTTATTCAAGGGGTTTTTAGAATAAATACTAGTAACTCAAAAACACAAACGATTGTAATTTCTGAACAACATGAAGAAAAAAGCCCTAATTACTGGAATTACTGGCCAAGATGGCGCCTACCTTTCCGAACTATTACTCCAAAAAGGATACGAAGTACACGGCATCAAACGCCGGAGTTCCCTATTTAACACCCAGCGGATTGATCACCTCTACCAAGACCCTCACGAAACGGATTTAAAATTTGTGCTTCACTACGGCGACCTCACCGATAGCACCAACCTAATCCGCATCATCCAAGAGGTGCAGCCCGATGAAATTTACAACTTGGGCGCGCAATCGCACGTACAGGTGAGCTTTGAAACCCCCGAATACACCGCCAACTCCGATGCGATCGGTACTTTGCGGATCCTGGAAGCCATCCGTTTGTTGGGGTTAACGGAAAAAACGCGGTTTTACCAAGCCTCCACTTCCGAGCTGTACGGTTTGGTGCAGGAAGTACCCCAATCAGAAACGACGCCTTTTTACCCGCGTTCGCCTTACGCGGCAGCCAAATTATACGGTTACTGGATCACGGTCAATTACCGCGAAGCCTACAACATGTTTGCCTGTAATGGCATCCTGTTTAACCACGAATCCCCCCTGCGTGGCGAAACTTTTGTAACCCGCAAAATTACCCGGGCCGCGGCAAAAATTGCGCTGGGTTTGCAAAAAGAAATCTTCCTGGGCAACCTGGACGCACGCCGCGACTGGGGTCATGCCAAAGATTATGTGGAAGCGATGTACCTGATGCTCCAACAACCCGTAGCGGAAGACTACGTGATAGCAACCGGTGTCACTACGGAAGTCCGCGAATTTGTGCGCATGAGCTTTAACGAATTGGGTATTGCCGTGGATTTCCAAGGCAAAGGCATTGACGAAAAAGGCATCATTGCCAGCATTGACCACGCTGCCTTCCAGGCCGTTACTGGGATCGATTTAGCAGAAGTGAAATCCTGTCAAATCGGTCAAGAGGTAGTCGCCATTGATGCCCGCTATTTCCGTCCCACCGAGGTAGATTTGTTGATCGGTGATCCTAGCAAAGCCAATCGCCAATTGGGTTGGCAACCCAAATACGATCTTCCAGCGCTGGTTGGAGAGATGGTCGCTTCCGACTTAGCGGCCTTCAAAAAAGAAAAGATTCTGCGCGATCATGGTTTCGATATTTTGCAACAATACGAATAAGCCAGCCATGGAAAAAAACGCAAAAATATACGTTGCTGGTCATCGCGGCATGGTAGGATCGGCATTGACCCGCAAACTTCAGGCCGAGGGCTATACCAATCTGGTGGCGCGTACCTCCGCGGAATTGGATCTGCGCCAGCAAAGTGCCGTAGCCGATTTTTTTAAATCCGAACAACCCGAGTATGTGTTTTTGGCGGCGGCCAAAGTAGGCGGCATCCTGGCCAACAACACCTACCGCGCCGATTTTTTGTACGATAACTTGATGATCCAAAACAACATCATCCAATCGGCCTGGACCAACGGGGTGAAGAAGTTGTTGTTTTTGGGTTCCTCGTGTATCTACCCCAAGCTGGCGCTGCAACCTTTGAAGGAAGAATACCTCCTCACAGGGCTACTCGAGCCTACCAATGAGCCTTACGCGATTGCGAAAATAACCGGCATCAAAATGTGCGATGCGTTTCGGGATCAATACGCCTGTAATTTCATTTCGGTGATGCCCACCAATCTGTACGGACCGAACGACAATTACAACCTAGAAACATCTCACGTGCTACCGGCCTTGATCCGCAAGTTTCACGAGGCCAAACGCGATGGGCAGCCCACCGTCACCCTTTGGGGCAGCGGCTCCCCCCTCCGCGAATTCCTCCATACCGACGACCTAGCCGATGCCTGCTTCTTTTTGATGCAGACCTACAACGAGCCCGGGTTTGTCAACATCGGTACCGGGGTAGATCTTACCATCAAAGACCTGGCGCATTTAATTAGTCGCATAGTAGGCTACTCTGGCGAAATCGTCCACGATACCACCAAACCCGATGGTACCCCCCGCAAACTAATGGATGTGTCAAAACTGGAAACAGTAGGCTGGAAAGCAAAAATATCGCTGGAAGAAGGCATCCGCAGTGTATATGCGGGCTTGAGCCATGAGCCTTGGTTTTAGCAAAAAAATATCCCGACGAGGGATATTTTTTTGTGTTTTTTATAACATTATGAGCACTTTTTTTCTCCCCTCCCAGGCTTGGTCAGGGGCAGCCCCCACGTCCCAGCCCTGCAGGCAGGTTCGATTGGTTCTGTTTTGAACAAGCCCACAAGCCCCTTTGGGGGCGCAATATGGGTAGCAAAAGGTAGTTCGTCATTTTCATAGTCCTGTAGGGACGAAATATGGGTATTGCGTCTCTTTGGTAGATACCCACATCACGTCCCTACGGGACTATGGAAAACATCGGGGGCGTTGTTTTCTACCCATATCACGCCCCTAGCGGGGCTTTTGTTACCCAGAATAATAGAACCAATCAACCCAGGCCTGCAGGTGCGACATCCACTAACCCAGGGTGCAGCCCTGGGGAGAAGCCCCCCTAAAAACTATTTTTCCTTGCAAATCTGAAATTTTTTTATCAATTTGCAAGGAAAAATGCTAAAACGATCACTAGCGGCCAACATCAACCATTCCCTCCAAAACAACCCAGCAGTGGTTATTTTAGGCCCCCGACAAGTAGGCAAAACAACCCTAGCGCTCCAACAAGTCATCACCACCAACAAAGAAAAAATCTACCTCGACTTAGAGCGCCCCTCCGATTTATACAAACTAGAAGATCCCGAATTTTTCCTCACCCAGTATCAAGACAAACTGGTGATCATCGATGAAGTACAGCGCAAACCTGACCTTTTCCCCATTCTTAGAAGCTTAATTGATGAAAACCGCGCTCCAGGTCGGTTTTTATTGCTGGGTTCAGCATCTGATGCCCTCATTAACCTCTCCTCAGAATCACTAGCCGGTAGGATCAGTTATAAAGAATTGCATCCGTTTTCGGTAGCAGACCGACATTCCCCACCCCTTAAATGCGTAAATAATATTTTCCAGCAAAGCCCCCC
>JBBANM010000060.1:0-38899 GCA_040401995.1 Saprospiraceae bacterium | reverse complement strand
AGATTTAGATTTGAAAAAAAGTTGTCCTTTACGTGAACCGGATCGTTATTTTTCATGCTCGAAACTTGACGACGAGAAGTATAAACGAATCGATACGTCCTAAAAAACAACTAAAATCATGAAAACAGCCAAAATCTTTTTGCAATTGCAATTGATGCTGCTATTTTTTGCTTGTGAAAAAAACGATTCCAATGCGGAACAGATAATTGCCAATACCCTTCAGGAGATCATCAATGACCGGACCCTGGCTCACGAAGGAAGTCCACGGGGCGTTCCCACCTATTATGATTGGGCAATCCAACCACGTACCGGAATGGGCAACAACCCAGGCAATTTTAAAGCCTTTGTTACCTGGGGGCAGATCTATGTAGCCGCATCCGCTAAGCCCCCAAGCAATACACGAGTACAAATCCGCAATTTAAAAGCCTATTTTTTGAGTATAAAAAGTGGGAAATGGGAATTTTTACAAGGCAGTTTGGGGGCAGAAGGAGCTGCTTTTAAAGAAGATTTCAGCAACAATGACAACAAGCCAGCCGACGTGCGCGCGGAAGAAAACGGCACCTTATCAGTAAGGGTGGGGGATGGGTACAATTATCATTTTTGGAACCCCAATCGAGCAGCAATTGATCCCACCGATATCGATGGTATTTTTACCACTGCTCAGGCTCGCCTAATCCTCCATGACCCGAAAGGAACCGACGATAGAAATAAAACCGCTTATTTGATGAGTATGGGCGCCGATTATTGGTCTACCCTTAGTGCGCAATGGGACAATTTTAAAACAAATGGCGATGCTGGTATCGGTAGGTTTAAATACGTGGAGCAAAGTTGGAAGTCGTTCAATATGACTACGGCAACGCCAGAACAACTACGCAAAAATCCACCACCATTTTAAAACCTTCAACTCATGAAAAACCAAATCTTAAGCTTGTTACTTCTGGCATTCTCCACCGCCCTCATCGCCCAAAAAGCCCCTCTTCGCCGTGCCGACAGCTTTTTTGGCTTACACTTCGATTTTCATGCCGGTAAAAACGACTCGCTGGTCGGAAAAACGCTAACGGAGGGCATGATCGACAGCCTCCTGACTGCTGTCAAACCCGATTTTATCCAAGTAGATTCCAAAGGTCATCCCGGCGTAACAAGCTACCCGACCAAAGTGGCCAATGGAACCGCTGTTAAAAGCTTTGCCAAAGACCCGCTGGCGCTATTCCGCAAAGTAACCCAAAAACACGGCGTGGCCTTGTATGTCCATTACTCGGGCGTTTTTGATGATGCCGCCGTTGAAAAACACCCCGAATGGGCGGCGATCGATGCCAATGGTAAGGTCAGTACCGAAAAAACCTCGGCACACGGCGCTTATGTGGACGAGCTCATGATTCCCCAACTCAAAGAAATTGCTGACTATGGCGTGGATGGCGTATGGGTGGATGGCGACTGCTGGGCGACCGTCCCCGATTATTCGCCCAAAGCGCTGGAAAAATTCAAACAGCAAACGGGGATAGCAGTTGCCCCCAAATCCAAACAGGATGATAACTACTTGGCCTTCCTGAATTTTGCCCGAAAATCCTTTATCAATTACGTAGGGCACTACACCGATGAAGTACACCGCTACAAACCCAGTTTTCAGATTGCCTCCAACTGGGCCTTTTCTTCCTTCATGCCCACCCCGGTTGATCTGAACGTAGATTTCATGTCGGGCGATCTTACGCCCATGAATGGCGTCAATTCAGCCTTGTTTGAATCGCGGGTACTGGCTGCGCAATCGCGCCAGTACAAAAAACCTTGGGATTTGATGTCTTGGAGTTTCAACACCACTTGGAACAGCGGGAATCACGTGCAAAAAACGGCGCTTAACCTCAGTCAGGAAGCTGCCGAAGTCATTGCTACCGGCGGCAGTTACCAGTGCTATTTTACCCAAAATCGCGATGCCTCCATCCGCGTACAACAAGTGCAAACCATGGCTGATTTGGCCAAGTTCGTGCGCGCCCGACAGCCTTACACGCAAGGCGCACAGGCGCTGCCACAAGTTGCATTGTTGTATTCGCTGGCCAGTTACAATAAGTTCAGCACCAGCATCTACGGCAATGGCATCGCGGAAGCCAGCAGGGCCATTTTAACCGCTTTGATGGACGGGCAAAATGCTGTGGAAGTACTTGCTGAGCACCATCTCAAAGGTAATTTAGACAAGTACCCGCTGGTGGTCATTCCGGAGTGGAGCTACCTGGAACCCGATTTTTTGGAGGAGTTAAAATCCTATGCCAAAAACGGTGGTAAGCTATTGGTGATTGGCACTGGGGCCATCAAAAACTTCACGACTGAATTGGGCATTGAGTTGGATGGGGAGGCTCAAAAACAAACATGCTGGTTGGGCAACAATGGCGATTTGGGGCTAGTGAATGATTTGGTGCAAAAGGTCAAACTCCAAGCAGGCAGTTCCATTTTGGGCAATTACTATTTGAATCAGGATACCCGTTTCCCCAGCGGTATTGCAGCCTCAATGGCGAATTTGGGTAAAGGAAAAATTGCTGGCGTTTATTTCAATTTTGGGATGAGTTACCGCAATTTTCAATCGCCACAATTGCGCGATTTTTTGAATGGTATTGTCAAAAAACTCTTTACCCAACCGCTGGTTACGGTAACTGGTTCCAAATTGGTGCACGTGACGGCCAATGAAATCAAAGGAAAACTGGCCATCAACCTGATCAATGCGGGCGGCAACTACAACAG
The DNA here is from genome assembly GCA_040401995.1 of Saprospiraceae bacterium. Lineage (GTDB taxonomy): Bacteria > Bacteroidota > Bacteroidia > Chitinophagales > Saprospiraceae > Haliscomenobacter. The sequence goes on along the minus strand of JBBANM010000060.1, from coordinate 36,172 downwards.
CGATAAGGTCTCCACTTATGATGAGCTGCCAGCGCTGAGGGATTTGGATCTGCAAATTCGTTTACCAAAAAAGCCTTTGCGCATTGTTCAGCAACCCGAGAATAAGGCTTTGCCTTTTGTTTATGGCAATGGAATGGTCAGGGTGAGGGTGCCTAAGTTGGGAGTGCATTCTATTATTTTGGTGGAATAGATACTGTTTTGTTTGGGGTTTTAATTCAATGAAAAATAAGATGAGTTAGCGCCTCATTTTATACTGTGCGTCTTCAAGTTTTGAGCATAAAAGAACTATCGTGGGCCTATTTTAACTTTGATTAAATTCACCACAGATTCACAGATTGCACAGATTCTTATCGCCTTCGGCGTAAGCACGATTACACAGATTGGACAAATCCACAATCTGTGTAATCGAGATTGTGAGCAATCACAAAATCTGTGAAATCTGTGAATCTGTGGTCGATAATTATTTGATGTAGACAATTCTTAACCATTGAAAAAGATGAAATGCAATTTTTTGAGCTTTTTCAATACTCAAAACTTGACGACGCAAAGTATAGATAGAGTAATTTTGAAAGTTTGCACTGTCGGAGCGCCAAAGTCGAGGTGCTAAGTTTTACAAAAATAGAATACGATGAAAAACAAAAACAATGGCTTACGCCTACTGCTAATTGCTTTGCTTCTGGTACTGATCAGTTGGGGCGTTTACCAATGCGATTACCAGTACAGTTATTGGATGGATTACCAGCAACGCCCTTGGGCATACAGTCGCGATAAAAACGCAAAATTGTTGGTGGGGGAGTGGCAAGGGAAGTACACCGATCCTAATGGAGTAGCCAAAACCATCGAACTACAAATTTTTGAACCGCTCACCGATAAAGAGCGTCGCGGAAAAGCCGGACGAAAGCATCGCCGTCGTTCACGGGGTGGCAGAAACACAACAGGATTTGAAGGCGTCGCCACCGTTCGCAGCAAAATGGGAACCGAGCATTATATCATTAATGGCGGGGTTGACAAAGCAGATTATCACCAGATTAAGCTGAATTTTAGGGCAGAAGACGAAAAGAAAAGACTGCAACCCAATTTTTGTTTAAATCTGGCAGAATCAGGTCAATGGCAAGGAGACGGGATGGTGCTTAAAACTGGTTTTGCGTATTTCAAAAAGGATGGTTCCAGCTTTTCTGACAGCGCTGATCCGCGGTACGATTATGTTGCAACGATCAATCTGAAACGGAAATAGTAGGTGGGATGGCTCTACGTATACTAAACCTTCGAGGTTTAGTATATGTTAGGGCGATTTAGATTGAAAGCTATTCCAAAAACAAAACATCCATCGTTAGAGCGTTTTGGACCAAAGACATGGCATGTTCGTTTTGTACCAAGCCAAAAGTGGTGATAAAAGCTAAAAAAATAGCTTTTGAAGTTTCCGTGTTTTGTTTAAAAATAGCGATTTTCTTGCGCAATTCATCGGCATATTTTTTATCAATAATGAAAGGATTGATTGAAAATTTCATTTCACAAATCGTGATAACGTGGTCACGGCGGTCTATCACCAAGTCAATCTGGGCTTTCTGATTATCATAACTTCCCAGCCAAGCAGAGGAAATGGTTTGGACACCACTGATGCCCAACGCTTTCTTGATGGCCGATATGTGAGACAGACATATTTGCTCAAAAGCATAGCCACTCCAAGCCCTTACTTCAGGATTATCGATACTACTTAGCCAGAAATCAGTATCAAATACACTGTTAGGTTTGATGAATTTCAGGTAAAACAAGGAATAGAAATCGGTCAATTGATACACTGCGTTACGGGTGGTTTTACCAAAAGTATTGTATCGGCGGATGAAATCACTTTCTTCAAGCTCTTTTAAAATTTTTGTTGTACTGCCATTATTTTTAAGGTTTGCCGCATTTATCAAGTCCATGCGCTCCATGCCCTTCGTTTTTTTTGCCAAGGCTTCAATAACCGCAATATGGTTTTCCGCTTTTTTAAAAAGGGAAGCGTAAAGGTTATTAAATTCCTTACGCAAGCCGCCTTTTGGGCTGAAACAAAGCCTATTGATGTTTTGAGCAGCACTAAGGGTAGTATCAACCATGTCTAAATAAAAGGGAATTCCGCCCAGAACCATGTATAATTGTAGTATTTGATAGCGGTCATAAGCAGCCGACTTACTTTTAAAAAAGGCTTCAGACTCAGCAAGTGTGAATGGAGCAATGGGCATCTGGTGTGTTACCCGGTTGTGTAAGCCACCATGATTATTGATTAAATTGTTGATCATCCACGATGCAGCTGAGCCACAGACGATGAGTAAAACATCCTTTCTGGCGCTTGCCCAACTGTTCCAGAAATGCTCCAAGGCGGAAATAAAACCCGAGTTACGACTATCAAGCCAAGGCAACTCGTCCAAAAAGACGATTTTTTTTGTTGCAGTGCTGGTTTCTAAAGCCAATTCCAACTGTAAAAAAGCTTGAAACCAGTCTTTTGCCATTGGCTTTTCAGCGTATGAAGGAAAATAGCGGACCAGAGCTGCATGAAAATTAGCCAGTTGGGTATCAATTTTTGTACGGGCTAGACCTGTTAACTGGAAAACCATCTTGTTTTCAAAAACGGTACGAACCAAATAAGTTTTACCCACTCTACGCCGGCCATAGACTGCAACAAAGGCAGATTTTTCGGTTCTTTCTAATGTTTGTAAAAGCGTAATTTCTTCTTGTCTGCCGATCATACAGTATCGAATTTGGCGGTAAGTTACAAATTTAGCGACTTATAGCTGTTTTCGCAAATCGAATTTAGCTATAAGTGGTCAAAAAACCGAGTTATAGCTGTTTTCGCAAATCAAATTTAGCTATAAGTGGTCAAAAAACCGAGTTATAGCTGTTTTCGTGAATCGAATTCTGCTATAAGTGGTCAAAAAACCGAGTCGTAGCCAAATTCGCAACGTTACTCCCGAAATTGCATCGGCGAATCACCAACGCCTTCTCACTGCCCCGTTCCTTATTTCCATTTTCATTTTCCCCATTTTTCATTTCTTTATTCCGTAAATCACCTCCAATCCAAATCATTTGCTATTTTTAGAGTGTATTTGGATTTTTTAGTTCGCAAGCGAAAATGAGTCAAAATTTGCACCAACGAAGCGCGAAAAACGGAGTGTAGCAGCGCTACATGAGTATTTTCGCAATGAAGTTGGGGTGAATTTTGGCCATTTGCAGCGCGAATTAAAAAATCCAAACACACTCTTATTCGGTCAAAAAATCAGTTCACATAATTCAGCTCCAACCACCTAAAAAACTGCCTTATGAAAAAAGGGTTCCTGCTATTTTTTTTACTCATTACCGCCTTTAAAACCTTTGCCCAGCACAAACCGCTCATCGTGTTCGTCACCGGCGATCATGAATACAGCGGCGAACAAACCCTTCCTTTGCTGGCTGCTGAGCTGGAAAAAAACTATGGCTTTCAAACCAAAATACTCAAAGCCTATCCCGATCAAAACGCCGAAACCAATATCCCCGGCTTGGAAAGCTTGAAAGACGCTGATTTGGCGGTTTTTTACCTGCGCTGGCGTCTACTGCCGCCCGATCAGCTGGCTTACATCGACGCTTACCTTAAATCAGCCAAACCGCTGATGGGGTTTCGCACCACCACCCACGCCTTCAACTTTCCCAAAGGCGATCCTTCCGAACGCTGGAATGCTTTTGGCGAATTTGCCCTCAATGCCCCTCCGGGATGGGGCGGCAAAGCGGCTCATACCCACTATGGTCATGAGAGCAGCACCGATGTGTCGGTAATTGAAGCCGCAAAAAAACATCCGATTTTGCGGGGGGTAACGCCCAATTTTCACGTCCGTTCTTGGTTGTATCGCGTGTTGCCCGATTACCCTACCAAAGGTTCGGAATGGTTGCTGATGGGCAAATCGGTTAACCCCGATAAAGCGGCAATCGAAAACCCAGTGGCTTGGGTAGGTACCAACTCTTTTGGTGCAAAAATCTTTACCACCACCCTGGGGCACCCCGAGGATTTTCAGGTGGAAGGATTTCAGCGGCTGCTTGTCAACGCCATTCATTGGGAATTGGGTAAAAAAGTGCCCAAAAAATGGAAAGGCAAAATCGACATCAATGTTCCTTATCGGGGAATGGTGAAATAATTTTTTCGTTTTTAAAATGCCCAAACCATGTCTTATTCTTATAAAGCTTTTTTGCCCATTATCGGTCTGTTTCTCTTGTTTTTTGGCTTTTTTCGCCAACCAACTCCCGCCCCGCTGGAACTAAAAACTGGCGCCCACATTTCCCTAATTGGCGGCAACTTGGGTTCGCGCATGATGAACTATGGGCATTTTGAAACGGAAATGCAGGTGCGTTATCCGGAAAAATCGCTGGTCATCCGCAACATGTGCGACGGCGGTGATACGCCCGGGTTTCGACCGCATGCGTCGCGCTTCTCGCCTTGGGCATTCCCAGGCGCGGAGAAATTTCAAACCGAATATGCGACCAACTCCGATAGTGAAGGGCATTTTGATACTCCCGATCAATGGCTGACCAAACTGGGCACCGACGTCATCATCGCTTTTTTTGGTTATAGCGAATCGTTTCAGGGCAAGGCGGGACTGGCCAATTACAAGGCGGAATTGGATGCGTTTATCAAACATACCTTAAGCCAAAAATACAATGGCGCTACTCCGCCGAAATTGGTAATCGTTTCCCCGACGGCCTTTGAGGATTTGACCAGCGTATATGATTTGCCCAACGGAGTGAAGGAGAATGAAAATCTTTGGCTATACACGCAAGCCATGAAGGAAGTAGCGCTGCAAAACAAGGTGACTTTTGTTGACGCGTTCACACCCTCCAAAAAGTGGTACGACAATACCGCCGAACCCCTAACCATCGATGGCGCGCAACTCAACGAAGCAGGCTATAAAAAACTGGCGTTGTTGCTGACCGACCAGATTTTTGGCTCCACCACCCCCAAAGCAGAAGCCAACCGCAGCTTGATCCACAATGCAGTGATGGAAAAAAACTGGTTGTGGCACAACGACTACAAAATCCCCAATGGCGTACACGTGTATGGCCGTCGCTACGATCCTTTTGGCCCCGACAATTATCCTTTTGAATTGGAAAAAATCCGCCAAATGACCGCCATTCGCGATCAAGCGATTTGGTTAGCGGCGCAAAAAGGGGAGAAGATGGATCTGGCCGCAGCGGATAAAACGACGCGTACTTTGCCAGAGGTAAAAACCAATTTCAATCCCGAAAAAAACGGGAGTCTGGAATATTTGTATGGCCAAGCCGCCCTCGATAAACTCAAAGTACCTCCGGGATATAAAATCGAGTTGTTTGCTTCGGAAGCGGAATTTACCGATGTCGCCAACCCCGTGCAAATGTCGTTCGACAACAAAGGGCGTTTGTGGGTGGCTACCATGCCCAGTTACCCGCACTACAAACCCGGCGATGCCAAACCCAACGATAAGTTGATCATCCTCGAAGATACCAACAACGACGGTAAGGCCGATAAAGAAACCGTTTTTGCGGATGGCCTTCACTTGCCCTTGGGTTTTGAATTGGCGCCAGAAGGGGTTTATGTTTCGCAAGGCACCAACTTGAAACTCTACAGCGACACCAACGGCGACGACAAAGCCGACAAGGTGGAAATCCTGCTCAGCGGCTTCGACGATCACGATACCCACCACAACAGCCATGCGTTTTGTGCCGATGCTTCGGGTGCGATCTACTCGGGTGAGGGCGTCTTTTTGCATACCAACGTCGAAACGCCTTATGGAACGGTGCGCGCTACCAATGGTGGTTTTTACCGTTACAGCCCGCAGTTGCATAAGTTGGAAAGAACGGCGCAATTGTCCATTCCCAACCCTTGGGGCATTGCTTTCGACCACTGGGGACAACCGTTTTTTGCGGAAACCTCTAGTCCTGATGTGCGCTGGATGATGCCGGGCACTGTATTGCCGCGCTATGGCGAGGCTACCCACAAAGGGGTGCAATTGATTGAAAAAGATCACATGGTGCGACCTACTTCGGGATTGGAGTTTGTAGCTAGCCGCCATTTTCCCGATGAGGTACAAGGCGATCTGCTGATCAATAATACCATCGGTTTTTTGGGAATGAAACAACACCAAGTGATGGATGACGGTACCGGCTACAAAACCAAACACCGCCAGGATTTGCTGGTATCTGAAGACCGGAATTTCCGTCCGGTAGACATGGAATTTGCGCCCGATGGCTCTTTGTATGTGGTGGATTGGCACAACATCTTGATTGGCCATATGCAGCACAACGCCCGCGACCCCCTGCGCGATCACGTGCATGGTCGGATTTACCGCATTACTTACCCTTCACGTCCTTTGGTAACGCCGGCAAAAATTGACGGCGCCAGCATCGAAACTCTACTCGACAACCTAAAACTGCCTGAATACCGCTCGCGCTATCGTACCCGTCGGGAATTGCGCGGTCGGCCAGTAGCGGATGTCGTGCCCAAGCTCGATAAATGGCTGAGCGCCCTGGATAAAAACGATCCCCAATACGAACACTATCAATTGGAAGGCCTGTGGGTTAGTTGGGGACTCAATAAAGTGAACCAAGCACTGCTCAAGCAGCTGCTCAACGCTAAAGATTACCGCGTTCGCGCCGCGGCTGTGGAAGTATTGCGCTTCACCGGGCATCAGGTCAAAAACCAAGCGGAGCTGTTGATGCAAGCCGTAAAAGATGACAACAATCGGGTGCGATTGGATGCCATTGTAGCGGCTTCCTGGATCGGCAAAGAAAAAGGACTACCCATTTTGGCCGAAGCCAAAAAGAAACCGCTGGATGATTGGATGATCCATGCCTATGAAACAGCGCTTGCGCATTTGAATGGTCAGCCGGTGGCCAAAGAGAAAGAGGTATACAGCACCACCAATCTCAAGGGCAACGACTTTGCTTTGTTCAACAAAGGTAAAGCGATTTACTCCAAAGACGGTTATTGCATCACTTGCCACCAACCCGATGGCCGAGGCTTACCCAATTCTGGTTTTCCGCCACTAGCGGGCACGGAATGGGTAACCGGCAATGAAGACCGACTGGTAAAAATCATCCTCAAAGGTTTTATGGGGCCCATCGAAGTCAACGGCAAAGCCTACGATGGAATGGTGCCTATGACGCCCTTCGAAGGCCTGCTTAAGGATGATGAAGTTGCGGCAATCGCTACTTACATCCGCAATTCTTTTGGCAACAAAGCCTCGGTGGTGCAGCCTGAAAAGGTAGCACAGATCCGCGCGGCATTGAAAAAGAAAAAGGATTTTTACCAAAGTTCCAAACTGTTGAAAGAGCATCCTTTGGAAGGGAAATAGGCTGTGGAGACGCGATTCATCGCGTCTTCAATCTTGATGCGATTCATCGCGTCTCAATGCTAGACAGCAGGCACTTGAACTAGCAAGACGCGATGAATCGCGTCTCTACAAAACCTCAAATTAACATCAATTTACAAACCAACGCAAACACCAAAAAACAATACAATGGAACTCTCGATCCACAACTGGATGCGCGCCGAAACAATTGAAACAACCGTTGCGCGCATCGCCTCCCTAGGCTACGAAAAAATAGAAATCCAAGGCACCCCAGATGCCTACGATACCAAATACGTTGGTCAACTGCTCCGTGATCACGGCATGACTTGCTGGGGCTCTGTAACCCTAATGCTTGAAGACCGCAACTTACTGGCTAAAGACAAAACCCAGCGCGCTAAATCGGTACAATACGTCAAAGACATTGTCACGATGGTAAAAGAACTCAACGGCACGATGGTATCCGTTGTACCAGCCACAGTTGGCAAAATTATCCCCGATGCCCGTCCGGAGGAGGAATGGCAATGGGCGGTAGAAGGCCTGCAAGAGATCTATGCCTATTCTGAAAGTCTGGGCATAGTATTGGGCATTGAACCCATCAACCGTTTTGAAACCTACTTCATCAATCGGGGCGATCAAGCTCTGGCTTTGGCCCAGGCAGTAGGTCCCAATTGCGGCGTATGTTTGGACACCTTCCACATGAACATCGAGGAAGACGATATGTATGAAGCCATTCGTCGTGCCAAGGGGCGTTTGGTAGGTTTTCATGTGGCCGACAATAACCGCATGGCGCCCGGCATGGGCAATTTGGATTGGAAAAAAATCATTACCACCCTGCAAGAAATCGGCTACAACGAGGTGCTATCTGTGGAATTCTGCTCGCCCGTAGACCGCACCCCGGCGAATCCTTATCCAAATTCCTTGGAAATCAATCAAGCCGGTCTCATGCCTGAGCAGAAGAAATTCTTGGAAGACCACGGCGGCTCGGCCGTTACCGAGGAATTTTATACCATGTTGACCAAAAAATCAGCAGAAACCCTAAGAGCCCTGATATGAAAATTGCCAATGTAGAAGCATACTGGTTGCGTTGCCCGATCCCTAAAGAAAAACAACATTTCTCGGATTATGGCCTGCTGACCGATTTTGACATGACGCTGGTGGTTGTTACCACTGAAAGCGGTTTGCAAGGATTTGGCGAGGCAAAGGCCGCGGTAGGATCTTCGGGAGTGTGCGCCTCCATCGTCAGTTGTGTAGAAAATGAGCTCAAGCCACAACTCATTGGCAAAGATGCCCGTCACATCTCGCGGATCTGGGAGCATATTTACAACGGCACCCGCGATCATTACGCCCTGTCGAGAGGTCGGAAGTTTCCCATCCTGGGTCGCCGGGGTTTGACGATTTCCGCGATGAGCGGCGTCGACACGGCACTTTGGGACATCAAAGGCAAAGCGCTGGGCGTACCCGTTGTGGAATTGTTGGGCGGTGCTTGTCGCGAAGAAATGGAAGCTTACGCCAGCGGCGGTTGGGCCACTGCCGATAAAATTGGCGAGCAACTCAATGGGTACATCGAAAAAGGCTTTCAAGGGGTAAAAATGCGGGTAGGCATCATGGACAAAACAGTTGCTGCCAGCGTAAAACGCGTACAAGCAGCTCGCGAAGCCATCGGCGATCACATCAAGCTGATGACCGATGCCCACGGCACCTACAGCGTACCCGAAGCCAAGCAATTTTGTCGGGGTGTAGAAGATTACAATCTGTATTGGTTTGAAGAACCCATCAGTCCAGATAACCGACATGGTACGGCGGAAGTAAGGGCTTCCACTTCCATCCCTATTGCCGCCGGAGAAAGCGAATACACCGCTTTTGATGTGCGGGATTTGATTGAAGTACGCGCGCTCGATGTGGTACAACCGGATTCGGCCATCATTGGCGGTATTACGGAATCGATGCGGGTAGCGCAATTGGCGCATGCGTATCAGTTGGAGTTGGCACCGCATTGTTGGGGTTCGGCATTTTCGTTTATGGCGGGGGTGAACGTGGCGTTTGCTTCACCAGCAGCGGTGGTGATTGAGTTTTCCTTAGGCGGCAACCCAATGATGTACGAGCTGGTCAACGAAAAAATAACGGTGGAAAAAGGGATGATCGCCGCACCTACTGCGCCAGGATTGGGGCTTACCCCGAATTGGGATTTTGTGAAGGAGTTTAAGCAGCAGGTGTGAGGGGGAGGTTGTTATCGACTAATCAGCTACATTTAGACTATATTCCAAGAATATCCTTGACTTTGTAGCAGGTGGTGTTTATCTTGCTTCTTTATTGTTATTGTTATTGGTTTTGGTTCAGTTTGCCGCACTGATGAGGAAGCGAATGGATGGAGTCACTGATAATAATAAGGTGAATAACTGGCTGCTTTGTACAAAATCCATTGGCAGGCCAAGCCTTTGAAAATAGGGCTAAGTGTTATCGATAATACCTCTTTGCGACAGCGATGAATTCAAACTACGAGATGAATAAACTAAATTATATAGACCTTTTCGCAGGTGCAGGTGGACTTTCAGAAGGATTTATCCGAGAAAAGTTTGAGCCAATTGCTCATGTTGAAATGAATTCGAAAGCATCTGACACTTTGAGGACAAGAGTCGCATTTCATCATTTTCAGCAAATGAAAAAACTTAATCAGTATTACGCTTATTTGAGACAAGACATTACAAGAAATGAATTGTGGAATTCTATTCCCCAAGAATTACTGGAATCAGTTATCAATGAAGAAATCACTGACAAGAGCATTGAAAATATTTTTGCAAAAATTGACTTGCAACTTAATTCAAAAAAAGTTGATGTAATTATTGGAGGTCCTCCGTGTCAGGCATATTCGCTTGTTGGAAGAAGCCGTGACCCAAACAAAATGAAAGACGACAGGAGAAATTTTTTGTTTCGCTACTATGCACAGTTTCTCATTCGCTACAAACCAAAATTCTTTGTCTTTGAAAATGTGTTGGGATTACTGACAGCTGGAAACGCAAAGTATCTGAATGAAATGTTGGAACTATTTTCTAAAATCGGCTATTCGGCCGATTTTCAAGTTTTGAACGCAGAAGAATATGGTGTGCTACAAAGAAGAAGAAGAGTAATCATCATTGGCAGAAAAGGAAAAGCAAAATTTTCTTTTCCGAAACTTGAAACGATTGAAAACAGTTGGCAGACAAAAAAAGATTTGCTCTTTGATTTACCAACTCTAATTCCAGGGCAAGAAATACAAGTTGTAAAATATACAAAAAAAATAAATGAGTATCTACATAAAACTAAAACAAGAAATGAAATTGATTACACAACCCAACACATCACACGTAGCCACAACGACAGAGATTTGGAAATTTACTCACTTGCAATTGACAAATGGATAAATGAAAGACAGCGATTGAAATACAACGATATTCCAAAGTATTTGCAGACTCACAAAAATACGATTGCGTTTCTTGACCGATACAAAGTAGTTGATCCAACCGGACACTCACATACAATTGTTGCACACATAAGCAAGGACGGACATTACTATATATACCCGGATAAGAAACAGGTTCGTTCAATTTCAGTTCGTGAAGCGGCAAGAATTCAATCTTTTCCAGACGATTACTTTTTTGAAGGTGGAAGATCAGCAGCTTTCAAACAAATTGGAAATGCAGTTCCACCATTGATGGCTGAAAAAATTGCAGCAGCAATAAAATATTTTTTACTTAATTCCTAAATCCATTTTTTAAGTGAACACAAATGAACAAAGAATTAATTCAGAAACTGCAATACTCTTATGCAGGGCAATACGTTGAAGCTAATTCGCTTCCGTTGCCTCTGAAAGATTCGCTTCAACTCATCTCGGATTTCTTCGCAAGCAATACAACAAACAAACTTTGTTTGGTTTTTCCTTCAAAGGAATTTGCTGCACAATGGCTTTCTATTCCTACCGGTTTATTTCTAATTGAAAATGACTTTGCACAATTCAAAGGAGAAATCTTAGAATCATATAGACAATATAAACTAAGTGAAAAACTTATTCTAAACAATATTGCAATCGTAGAATGGGCAGGTATAAAATCAAACGGAGTTACTTTCAAAACAAAAGGAACTAAAGATTCTTCCGGTGCAGAAATTACAATCAAATTTTCAGATGTAATCATGTTACAGAAAGCACCAACAAGCAGAAAGGTTTTATCTTCTCTTAAAACAGTGAGAGAAGCTTTGCCTTCAAGGAATGTTACACCGATTGAAAAACTTTTGAATATTGCTACTTACGGCAACAAAGAATTTGTCAAGAACAAAATTTGCCTTGTAAGCAAATTTAAATCATATGATGATTCAATTGCAGAAATTGCAATTAACCTTGCTTCTTTGCCGGAATATTTTCAGGAAGGAAGGATTGATGAAAATGGAGCAGCCGACATAAACAGTCCGCTACTTATTTCAAATAACCTTTCATCTCTTGCTTTGTATGTAACGCTTTCAGCAACTTCTGTTTCTAAAATTATCATTGACGGTTTTTCAACTATTCAGGAAAGAGGAACTGACTTTTCAGACATTGATGTAAAAAATATTCCCACAATACTAATAACTGATTTATCAGAGATAGAAAGTTTTGAATCCATCGGTAACTTTGGTTTTGAGTTTTTCAATTTCTCCAAAGAGAATTTGCAACTTGAAACAACGGCAAATTTTTCTCCCTTTCATTCATTTGACAAGAAGTTGAGAAAATATATTGAGTTCAAGCTTGTAAAAGAGATTTGCCAAAACACAGAACTTGAAACCACAACACAGAAAATTCACTCCATAGAGAAAGATGAATCCAACAATGATTTGAACTCTCTGAAAATTTCTCTTATACAACTCACTAATCTTGTTTCAAGAATTTCTCATTTACCAACTGCGGCTGAAATTTCTGTTTTCAATTCTAAAATCAACAGTATTGAAACCTTGTTTCTTCGTTCTAGAATGTGGTTAGGTGATTCACACAAACCGATTGAAGAAAGTATTGCAATTCTTAAATCTGTAATTGAAAAATTTGCTTCAAGTCCATCTGAAAAATGTGCAAGGTTGAAAGTACTGATGAATGGAACGCAATATGATTACATCATTTGCCCAACAGAAGAAGAAGCAAAAGCATTAAATGATTCACTTCCCACACCTACATACACACGCAGACCGAAAGTTATTTCCGTTGCTGATGTGAATGACAGTTTGCTTTCAAGCAAACCAATAAAAGGAATTCTAACAGGTTGGGCAAAGTCAAATAACATCAACAGAATTCTTTCTTCATTTCTTTTTTCAGAACTCACAGTTTTGTTCTACCAGTTTGAAAATAAGTATTATAATTCATTGCAAAGAAGAAACAGGCAATACATTGAGAATATCAAAGCAACCATAAACAACAAAGGCATTCGATCCGAAGGTGAATCAGAAAAACCAAAAGGTTTTTCTAATATGTATTTAGGTGATGAAGTTATCGAAACAACTTCTGAAAGTTTGTTTGATATTTTAGATTTTGAATTAAAACTCGACAACGTACAGTATTCAAAATACATAGCGAAGGGAAATATGATTGATAGTATCAAAGCAAAACGGATTGTCTTTGAAAGCGACTTCTTTATTTACACAACTGAATCACATAAATTTTTAGTCATGAATGAATTGATTGAAAAACATAGTGCGAAGGCAAACCTTCACAAAAGAAAAGTTGAAGGGTTGCAAACCGGAGATGTGATTGCTTTGATAAATACAGATAGAGATATTTTAGTTGAATTAGTTGAGAAGAACACCGACATAAAAGAATTGGCTTCAGTAAAAGAGTGGACAGAACTTTGGAAAAATCTTTTAAAAAAATACTATGCTTCAATAGGAAATGATTTTAAAAAATTAGTAGAGGACTTGCGGGAGAATGATTGTAAGAAGCATGAAGTTACAATCAGAACTTGGTTACAGGACGAAAACAAAATTGGTCCCGATGATAACTCTGACTTAATTAGTATTGCACTATTGACAAACTCAAATTTTCTGAATGATAACATCAACACAGTAAGAGAAGCGATAAGGAAAATGACAGGTTGGAGAATGAAAGCATCTGACTTTATTGCTGACAAAATCAAAGCACAGATTCACAAGTTCGCCGACAGTTCAATAATCAACAAGAAAATTTTGGTTGAAGGATTAGGAAGCGTTTTCGTTTTGAAAGTTATTGAGGTTTCAAATATATGGGAGAATATTGATGTTAAATTTGCAAACAAATTACTGCAAAAAGAAATTATCTAATGGCGAAACTATTACCACCATATATAGACAAGAATTGCAAAAGCACGGGTGAGAAAATGCTGTTTGAAATTTTCAAGAACAGCCCCTTTTCTAAAGACTGGATTGTGTTGCATTCACTTAACCTCTCTCAACACACGGTTCGCTTGTATGGTGAAATCGATTTTCTGATTTTAATTCCTAGCGGTGGAATTTTCGTTATGGAAGTAAAAGGTGGTGGTGTGAAATGTATTGATGGAGTTTGGCACTACACAAACAAATTCAATGTTACAAACACAAGCAATGTGGGACCGTTTAACCAAGCAAGGGATGCAATGTTTTCATTGCGTTCCGCAATTGAAAAAGAATTTGGCAGAGGACACAAGTTCACAAAAATTCTATCCGGTTTTCTTTGTGCGTTTCCACACATCAGTTTTGACAAGCACAGTGTTGAGTATGAACCTTGGCAAATACTTGATAAAGATTCAATACAAAACGGAACAGAAAATTTCTTCAAGAATTTAGTTCAGAACTTTACACAAAAGCACAGAGGGCAAAGATGGTTTTCAGAAAAAGATTCTTTGCCAAATGCAAACGATTTGAATTTGTTGTGTGATTTTTTGAGAGGAGATTTTGAAAGAGTGCGAACAGTTAAAGAACGATTGACAGAGTTTGATAAAGAAGTAAAAAAATACACAGAGGAACAATATAGAATCCTTGATTCCATCCAACTCAATGACAGAAGTGTTACGCAAGGAAGTGCTGGAACAGGAAAGACAATGATTGCACTTGAATCAGCAGTGAGAGCAGCAGCAGAAGGCAAAACAGTTTTCCTCACTTGTTACAATCGTTTAATTGGTGAGTGGATGCAAAAGCAAGTTGAAGAATGGAAAGATAAAATCACAGTTTCAAATTTGCACAGTTTTTTGTTTGAGCAATCAAAAGGATTTGACCATGATAGAGCCCAAGACAACAAGCAAGATTTTTACAGCAAATATTTACCGACATTGCTTAAAGACATTTATCAAAAAGGAATAATCAAGAAGTTTGACAAGTTGATAGTGGATGAAGGACAGGACTTAATCAGAGAAGAATATTTGGGTTTGTTTGATTCAATGGTAACAGGTGGTTTGGCAAGTGGCAATTGGGAAATTTACGGTGACTTTGAAAGGCAAGCCATATATGCACAACTTTCAAAAAAGGAAATGATTGACTTGCTTAAAAGTTCGGGGCAACATTCAAATTTTCTTTTGAAAATAAATTGCCGGAACACAAAGCAAGTTGGGGAAGAAACTTCTTTGATTTCAGGATTTGAAAACCCACCGTTTTTACTTGAACATTTGGAAGGCATTCCGGTAGAATATCTTTTTTACAAAGACGAAGCAGATCAAAAAAAATTATTAGCAGAGCAGTTGAAAAAACTCTCTGAAAACAAATTGCCATTGCATGAATTGATAATTGTATCACCAAGGAAATTTGAGAACTCGTGTTCAAATTCTTTTTCCGGTTTTACAATCAGAGAAATAAAAAACACAAGTGACATTGTTGCCACACAAAATTTCTTTGGCTTTGCAACAGTACAATCATACAAGGGAATGGAAAGCAATTATGTTGTAATTACGGACATTGAAGATTTGACAAGTGAAGTTGCAAAATCATTGTTGTATGTAGGAATGAGCAGAGCAAGATATGGTTTGATATTACTCATTGCGGAATCAAAGCGAAACGATTATAGAGAACTTCTAAAAAGAAAACTCAATTAAAATGAGAGACGAAATTTTAAAATTTATTAAAAGGGAATTGATTGGCCCCGATCCTGTGAAGCCACACATACAGGAGAACGGAGAAGAAATTTTAATTAACGAACCCCCACGGTTGCGATATGGTGCAGGAATTTTATTTCCTAGAGCAGCGTCTTTTGATAAAACCGATTCAACTTCTTCTGATGAAGATAAAGTATTAGAAAAAATTGAAGAAGAAAAAAAGAATACTGATGACCCTGTGAAAACTGAAGACAGCAAAGCACCAGTTGACATGAGTGAGGGCTTTGAAGAAGAAATAGGATTAGCAAATAGTTTTCTTCCGTCAGCTATGGGATTCAGTTGTTTTGCACAAATTCCGAAAGACGGATTCAAAGTAAAAGCGAATGTTGCAGTTTATGAAATCAAAGAATATTCCTACACTAAAGAAGATGGTACAGTAGTTACACGAAAAGCATATTACCGGATTCCATTAGACCAGGAATTCACTTTGAACACAAATGAAATTCCTTTTCAGTCAGGAAAATTCTTTGACAAAGTTTTAGTTGACAAAGACAGGAAAGAAATAAATCTGAAACTGAATATCCGAAACAGAACACACGGAGAAAGCTTAGGCAAGAACATTCATCTGCTAACTTTTACTCTCATAAACTTAAACACAATAGGAATAGAAAATATCAAAAACGAAGATTGTTTTTTTCAAGTTTCATTTTCAGTGAGTTCTGATGAAAAATGTTTTTGTCCTTACAAAGCTGCTTCAGCAAAGACAGACCAGGAAGATGAAAAATCAAACCTTCTGCTTTTCAGAAAGAAAAAAACTTTTGCTGTTGGACATGGTTGTTCCCCTTCATGGAATGATAACGATGAAACTTTTACAAGTTCGATTGCTACCAATGCAATTCCTTCCTATGAAATTAAACCAATTGTTCCGAATGAATTGAAAAGTGTTGAACTGAAAATGTTTGACCTAAGTGATTTGTCAGGCAAGGACATTACTGTAAATCTTCTCAAACTGAATTCGGAATATGAAACATGGATAAACGAACAAGAGAGAATTGCAAATGCAGAATTGGAAGACGAACTTTTAGAAACTGCATTGCGACATATTGAAAGTTGCCGTTTGTGTTTGTCAAGAATGAAAGAAGGCGTTCAACTATTGAACACGAATGTAAAAATTAATCGTGCATTCAAATTGATGAATCGTGCAATGTTGCTTCAACAACTTAACTACAGCCTTGAAACAAGAAACTGGATTATTGAGAAAAATGCACCTGTGACAAAAGTGAAAGATGCAATGATTCCAAACATCAACGACAGTTCAACATGGAAGCAAGGACTTGGAGCATGGAGACCTTTTCAACTTGCTTTCATTTTGATGAATTTGAATTCAATGTTTGATGCACAACATCAAGACAGAGAAATAGTGGACTTGATTTGGTTTCCGACAGGTGGTGGAAAAACAGAAGCGTATTTAGGTTTGTCAGCGTTCACTATTTTCTTGAAAAGATTAAGAGATAAAAACGATTCAGGCACAACTGTATTGATGCGTTATACATTGCGACTGCTAACAGCACAGCAATTTCAAAGAGCGGCATCATTGATTTGTGCTTGTGATAAAATCAGAAAGGAAAACGAAGACGAATTAGGAGCTCCGAGAATTACAATTGGACTTTGGGTTGGTTCTGATTCAACTCCAAATAAAAGAGATGAAGCAAAAAGAGCATTCCAAATAATGGAGCAAGGTAGAGAAGAAAATAATCCATTCATTGTTTTGAAATGTCCATGGTGCGGTTCCCAAATGGGTTACTTAAAAGAAGCAAAAGCAAACAAAGTAAAAGGATACAAAAGAAGAAGAATCGGCACGAAAGAAACAATCGTTTACCAATGCGATAATCAGCAATGTGATTTTTCAAAAGCAGATTTTAATTTGCCTTTGGTTGTGATTGATGAAGATATCTATGACAATCCCCCTACACTTTTAATCGGAACGGTTGACAAATTTGCAATGCTCACATGGAGACCGGAAGCAAAAACACTTTTTGGTTTCAGAGGTAATGAAAGACCGTTTTCACCACCTGAATTAATTATTCAGGATGAGTTACATTTAATTTCGGGTCCTCTAGGTTCAATGGTTGGACTTTATGAAACAATGATTGAAGAACTTTGCACAGCAAATAATGTGAAGCCGAAAATCATTGCCTCATCAGCAACAATCAGCAGAGCAAAAGAACAAATCAATTCTCTTTACGGCAGAGGAACAAACAATGTAAATATTTTCCCTGCTCAATGTTTAAGTGCTGGTGATTCATTTTTTGCATACGAGGATAACACAAGCACAGGTAGAATTTACACAGGCATATTTGCATCCGCATTACCTTCACACGCCACAGCACAGGTAAGGGTTTTATCTGCATTGCTTCAATCTGTAAAATCAATTCCGGTTGCTAACGAAAAAGAAAGAGATCCTTATTGGACTGCATTGACTTACTTCAATAGTATCCGTGAGTTAGGACATGCAGCAACGCTTATTCGTGCTGACATTCGTGAATACATGAATTCAATTTGGATTCGTAAATCAATCAAAGGCGATGAAAGAAGATTCATCAATAAGGATATTGAATTGACAAGTCGTATCAATAGCAACGATATTCCAGAATATCTTGAACAACTTTTAAAATCATGGACAGGCGATAAAGCAGAATATCCGGTTGATGTTTGTCTTGCAACAAATATGATTTCAGTTGGTGTTGACATTCCACGATTAGGTTTAATGACTGTCATCGGACAACCGAAAACAACATCTGAATATATTCAGGCAACAAGTCGTGTTGGTCGTTCAAAGAAAGGTCCCGGAATTGTTTTTACGATTTTCAATTGTTCAAAGCCAAGAGATCGTTCGCACTTTGAACACTTCCAGGAATATCATTCAAAAATTTACAGCAAGGTTGAACCGACAAGTGTTACTCCTTTTTCAGCACCGGCAAGAGAAAGAGCATTACATGCAATCTTAATTGGACTGATTAGGTTTTATTCAATAGACCAAAGCACAGAAAAGCCAAGACCGTTTCCAAATAGAGATGTGATTGAAAGAGTAACGCAAATTATTTATGACAGGGTCAATTTGATTGACGGAGAAGAATATGAAAAGACATTGGAGCTAATTGAAGAAAAATTAGAATACTGGAAAAATGAATTACCGATGGTTTACGGAACTTTTGGACAAATCACAGACATTCCTTTGATGTATGCAGCCGGGACTAATCCACCAGAAGACATAAAAGCAAGAGCATGGTCAACACCAACATCAATGAGAAATGTTGATTCCACTTGCGAAGCGTATGTTATACCAGCAGAATACATAAACATTGACAACTAAATTATGCCAGCGAAAAAACCAATAAGACGGTCTCAATTAATTTCTCCTTGGGGAGTTGGACAAATGATAAATTTTCCAAAGGATGAATCATTGATGGTTTTAGGACTTGATATGTGGGAAGAAAAATTCAGAACGATTTCTGAACTGGATGAATTCAAAGTTACCGAAGAACGATTAGCAAAAAGATTAGGTGTAAAAGAATTTCGCTTACCTCCTGATTTCAGAGACCCAGGACAAGGTGTTACAAATCCATCTTTAAAAATTCCATTTATACGATTTCCAAGATGGCACTATTGCACTCGATGTGGATACATGGAGAAAGTTTCAATCTACGATTCACACAAACCAACTTGCACAGGAGTTTCATTTGTTTCAGGTAGGTCATGTTCTGAAATAGCTGAAAAGAAAAGACAGAGATTAATTCCAGTTCGTTTCATTTCTATTTGTCCACAAGGTCACATTCAGGATTTTCCTTTCATGGAATGGGTTCACGGCGGAATAAAACCAGAAGGACAACACAATTTGAGATTGAGAGCAGGAAGAAGTTCCGGTGCATTGTCAGGTATAGAAATCACTTGCAGTTGTGGAGCACACAAAACAATGGCAGGAGCATTCAACGAACAATCACTTACAAAGATTGGAATTACTTGTTCCGGTGGAAGACCGTGGTTAGGTGAAGAAGAAGAAAGGAATAATACAACGCATTGTGGACAACATTTAATAGTAGTTCAAAAAGGTGCATCAAATGTTTACTTCTCACAAGTTCGCAGTTCAATTTATTTGCCTCAATGGGAGAAATCAGTTGACAGAAGATTGGTTGAAGTGTTAGAAAAGAATTGGGGATTTTTAACAACAGGAATGGAGAACGGAAATTTTCAGCGAATGAGATTTGAATTGGTTGCAGAAAGAAGTTTTGCAGAGGATAAAAAAGATCTCTACACAGAAAAATTATTAGAAGCAGCGACAAAAAGAATTTCAGGTGCTGACAGTTCAAATACTGATGATTCAGAAGAGAAATATCGCAAGATGGAATATGACGCAATACTTGCAGAAGCTGGAGGAGAAAACCAGGATTTCTTTGTTTCAAAAAATCAAGCAAATACTTATGATGATTCAGAAATAGGAGGAGCAATTAGCACAGGATTGAAAAGTATTGGATTGATACACAAGTTGAGAGAGACTAGAGCATTTGTAGGTTTTTCAAGATGGCTTCCTGATGATGGAAAAACTTTAGAAGCAAAGAAAGATTTTATAAAGCTTGGCAGAACAATTACATGGCTTCCAGCTATAGTTGTAAGAGGTGAAGGAGTGTTCTTTGAGTTTAGTGAAAATCGATTAAAAGAATGGGGGATGAAAATGGAAGTGATTGCAAGAGCAAAGATTTTATCTGACAATTACAACAGACCAAGGGAATCGAAAGGACAATTACCAAGGGAAATAAAACCAGAGTTTATTTTGATTCACACATTTGCTCATTTAGTGATAAACCAATTCAGTTATGAATGTGGTTACGGAAGTTCTGCATTGAGAGAAAGAATTTATTGCAACCTTGAATTTCCAAACGACACAATGAACGGAGTTTTGATTTACACAGCATCTGGTGATTCAGAAGGTTCATTAGGTGGACTTGTAAGACAAGGGAAGCAAGGAAATCTTGAAACGATTGTTTATAACGCAATTGAAAATGCAAGATGGTGTTCAAGCGACCCTGTGTGCATTGATAGTCACGGACAGGGACCGAACTCATGCAATCTTGCAGCTTGTCATAACTGTTCATTGTTGCCAGAAACCTGTTGTGAAGAATCAAACATGCTGCTTGACAGGGCAATGTTAATAGGAGAATTAGACAACCCTTCAATTGGATATTTTAACTTCAAATAATTATGAAACAAAGAGTTCTTCTTTATTATATTTTAAAAAACAACCAAGTGTAAGTAATTTAAAATTAAATAATTTATTATGATGAATTATTTAATTATTTACTTTCCCCCCGCATTTTTTCATACACCCCAATTGCCAGCTTGGCAAAACCGGGGATTTTGCGGGATACAGATGATTTTATCGCATCTGGACTGCCGCTATTCATGATACTGGCAATGTCGGCATAAGACCAATCCAAGTCATCTTTCATTGCCTTAAAGCGTTTTTTCCATTCCTCTTCTGCCTTTTCTTCCATTTTAGCCTGTACAAATGCCCAAGTGGCTTCAGAAAAATAAGGCTTAAGGTTTTGCTCCATATAATACATCAATGCTTCTGCTTCAGTATGATGCGGATGTGCTTTTCGGTAATTATACAGCACAGCATCTACTCCAAACTGAAAAGTATCGCACATCAATTGGGCTTTGCGTTCAGCTGGTAGTTGGTAAAGCCAATTGGCATAAGCCAGTTCAGCTTCTTTACTAGAATTGATCAGTTCAAAATAATCCATACCGATTGATTAAAAGACGGTTAGACAATAAAAATTCTCTTTTGCCTTAAAGATTGCGTGCAAAAAAGGATACTATTTTTCTCTAGCCATTTTTTGGTGGATGTAAACCTAAGCGCTGCAGTACTCTGCGTAGATTTTTTACTCCAGTTCGATTTAGTCTTAGCTTAAAGATGGTAGCCCGACCAATTGGCGTGATTCCAATAAGTTCTGTTCTGTCTTCATTCCAAATAAAATGTTCTTCCCAAGAGTCCTTTCGAGGATGAAAGAGTGGAGTCACTTCTCCCGAAATTAGATCTTTAGTCGCTGTATCGGTATATTTATAATTATTACACGCTTGGCAAGCAAAACATAGGTTTTCCAAGTCATCTTCACCGGATTTGACTGAGGGAACAATATGATCTACCGAAAAGCTGCTCGAAGAGTACTCCTCCTGTGATCGACAATATTCGCAGCAATAATGAGCACGCTTAGCAACAGCGCGTTTAATTTTTTTTGTCAACCCCATAAGCTACTGGGCCAATTCCCAATTCATTCATCAATACTTTTAAGGATTTTTTTTGCAACTGAGCCAATTCTGCCAAAGCTTCCATACGTTGGGCATGAGCTTGTTCTATCGTGTCTGTGAGTTCAATTAGCTCGGCAAGTTCGGCATCTGAGATGGTGTGGGTATCTCTTTTGTGCAATAGGGCGTGAAACTGAGTCCAGGATTCAGGTGTAAGTCCTTGGTTAATGTGTTGTAAAAGCTCAATTTCCTTAGATGGAAGAGTAGCATTTTTTTCTCCAAAATTATTTTGAAGCACTTTCACAATGTAGTCATCTAAGTCAACACCAGCTTCGCTAGCAGTTGCCCGCAATATTGCTTCAAGTTCACTCGGTATATCGATTACAATGGACATGGAAAATTTTTAACCTTTTAAGAGTGTGTTTGAATTTTTTATTCGCGCTACAAATGGCCAAAATTCACCCCAACTTCGTTACGAAAATACTCATGTAGTGCTGCTACACTCCGTTTTTCGCGCCTCGCTGGTGCGAATTTTGACTCATTTTCGCTTGCGAACTAAAAATCCAAACACACTCTAAGTGATGGAACAATATAAGGAATTTAAGAGGTAAAACACAAGTGTTTCTGATAAATACAGTAGGAAACAAAGTCGTGCCAGGTAGATCCATTTCACCCATTTATCTAAGTTTAGAAGTAAAAAAGCGACCACTCCCACATACCACTCTCCAAGTTTTGATTATATTAGGGTGTCCTTTTTTAATCAACTGACAAAGACCCAAATCTATAAAGCTATGGCAAAAGCAATTGGCATCAACCACGTAGCCTTGGTGGTCAGCAACCTTGAAGCAGCTTGCGAATTTTACGAAAAAGAACTAGGGCTGGAAGTCATCCCTGCTTTTTTGTTTGATTACCCGACCGCCTTTTTCAAAATCAACGAGACCCAGCAGCTGCACCTCACCGAGTGGGACGATATTTACTCCTTTCGCGGGCACGTTTGTATGCAAGTTGACGATATCAACGCCATTTTTTGGCGCATGAAGGAATTGGGTGTAATCGATACCTCGCCTTGGGGCAAAGTGCGCCAATTGCCCGATGGCCCTATTCAAATGTTTGTGCGCGATCCTTCTGGCAATTTGGTTGAACTCTCTTGCAAACCAGGCTCTGCTATTGACCCCGCTATTTTGGAAGATGAACTGTTTCAAGCGGGTATCTACGTTTCTGGTCGCAACGACTTCCGAGGCTATAAATCCAAAGACGCAACTTTGTACCACAACTAGTTGGAAGGATGAAAAAAAACATTTTACTGCTCGAAACCGTTGCCGAGGAAGCGCATCAGTTGCTTTTGGATGCCGAAGACATGGTGATCCATCCAGGGTGGAACGGACTACCCCCAGCGGAAGTACTGCACAACATCGATGCCGTGATCACCCGCGGATTAGGGCAGGTGAATGTAGCCTTACTTGAGGCGTGTCCCAAACTTCAAGTCGCCGCGCGCTGTGGAGTAGGGCTTGATAATGTGGATGTGGCCGCCGCTACCGCTCATAAAGTAAAAGTTGTCAATGCTCCGGGTTCAAATGCGGCTACGGTAGCTGAACATGCCATTGCCCTGATGTTGTTGCTGCAACGTAACATGTATCAAGCGCTCAACGATGTCAAAAGCGGCAACTGGGCGGCGCGCAGTACGTTTAAGAGCGATGAAGTAGGGGAGAAGACCCTGGGGGTTTTAGGATTGGGCAACATTGGTCTTAAGGTAGCAAAAATCGCCGAAGTACTGGGCATGCGGGTTATTTATTGGTCGCAATCACCAAAGGAAGTACCTTATACCTATGTTTCTCAGCAGGAATTGCTGTCAACGGCGGATATCATCTCGCTACACGTGCCGTTTATCCCGGCCACCGAGAATTTGATCAACGCCCAATCTTTAGCTTTGGTCAAACCTACGTGTATCCTAATCAACACCGCGCGCGGACCCATCGTCAACAAAAAAGCGCTTGTGGAGGCCTTGCAAACGGGAAGACTGGCGGGCTATGGCGCCGATGTGCCTTCTAATCCTTTTCCTGCTCCTGACGATGAGCTGATCGCTCACCCCAAAGCGCTGATCACTGCTCATATAAGTAGCTTGACGGCCACTACCTACCGGAATATGTGTGTGAGCACGGTGCGCAATGTTTTGGCCATTTTACGGGGAGAAGCGCCGCAGCCGGGTTGCATTTTTAATGCGCGAGAATTGGAGTGAAACCATTAACAGCTAACCAAATTCTTTATCTTTAGCGTCTAATCATAGAGTGTGTTTGGATTTTTTATTCGCGCTACAAATGGCCAAAATTCACCCCAACTTCGTTGTGAAAATACTCATGTAGCGCTGACCTGTCCCGACAAAATCGGGGTACACTCTCCCGACTTTGTCGGGATGTACCACGTTTTTCACGCCTCGTTGGTGCAAATTTTGACTCACTACGCCTGCGAACTAAAAATCCAAACACACTCTTACTGAAAATACCATCCGACTAATCACATTCATCCATAAAATAACTCAGTAATGAAACAGACGCTACTTTTTATCCTTTTTGCTTTTCAATTGCGCAGCAGTTTTGCCCAAATAACGGTAACTGCCGCTACTTTTCCTGGTGTAAATGACACCCTGCGCTATGCCACCGACAATAAACCGGTAGCTTCATTGGCGGGTGTAATCACGGCGCCGGGCGGACCGCAAACCTGGGATCTCACTAAGGTAAACCCGGGTGCGCCATTTATTATCCGCTATTTTGCGGCTAGTGCGGGCGTCAATGCGAGCAAATTTCCTGGGGCAAAATTTGTAGTTTTAGGCTTAACCAACGAAACCTATTACACCAGCTCAACGACCCGTTTCGACAACCTGGGCTATGCTGGCCAAGATCCATTCGGTCTTAATTTGAAGATCGCTGCCAAAAACCAACCAGCTATTCCAGAACGCCGGGCGCCCATGCGTTTTTTTGACATCAACAGTGTTACGAGCAATCTCAGTCAATCTATTTCAATTAAAGATTTGCCAGATGCGATTAAAAGCGTTCCCGGTATCAACTTTGCAGATTCAATCCGGGTAAGGGTCAATACGCAGCGTAACGATGTGGTAGATGGCTTTGGAACGATAAAAATTCCAGCAGGTCAATATGCGGTGTTGCGGGAAAAACGTACGGAATATACCCGGATCGTATTGGATGCCCGTACAGTTTTGGGGTGGATCGAGATACCTACTTCGGCCATTACGATTCCCGAAGTGGTTGCAGCCTTGAAACCGGATACCACCACAACGTACCATTTTTTCAACGACAAGGAAAAAGAGGAAATCGCCATCGTTACGCTCACTAAAGACCTGACTAAGGTGCGTTCGGTACAGGTGAAAGCGAAAAAAGTGACTACTAGTGATAATACCGAAAAAGCGATTAATTTTAGCGTAGTTGCTTTTCCTAATCCGGCTTACGAATCGGTAAGTTTTGATTGTAGGAACCTGCCGAGCGATCAGTATACTTTCCAACTGTACAACAACATCGGACAGCTGGTTTGGTACGAAACACAGTCGATCAGCGGCAACAAAATACTGCGGGTTCCTTTGGATCATTTGGATAAAGGAACGTATTCGTACCGCATTAACACTAAAAGCGGCGAGGTGATCGCTGCCCAAATTTTACTGGTGGTAAAACCTTGATTTTTATGTTTTGGGAGATTTTGCAAGACCAGGCTTAAAACCTTCCAGGTCTTCAAGACCTGGAAGGTTTACTTTTCACTAAAATCAGAATGTCCATTGGTATATTAATTTTTCATTCATAAACACCTTTGCCATGTTAAGATTCGCTAGAGTAAGTTTATATCTTTCGCTGCCTTTTATTCTGTGGAGCGTCGGTTTGTTTGATTTATTGAGGCCAGCTCGGCTAGCGAATCCGCCGAAAACGGAGAACCTTAAATTACCGCCAGGTTTTGTGGCCGAGCACATCTACAGTCCGTCGGAAAATAAACAGGGCTCCTGGGTATCGATGTGTTTTGACGATAAAGGTCGGATGTTGGCCTCAGATCAATACGGGGGCATTTATCGATTGGAGATCCCCGCCATTGGTTCCAAAAACCTGACCCCGAAGATTGAAAAAATCCAGCTGGAAAACGATACCCTCAACTTTGGCGCCGCGCATGGCTTGCTCTACGCGTTCAACAGCTTGTATGTGATGGTCAACAACCGCGCCAGCAAGGGCTTGCCCAAAGGTTCGGGTTTTTATCGCTTACAAGATACCGACGGCGATGATCAATTTGATAAGCTTACCCTGCTCAAAGCATTGGTAGGCGAGGGCGAACACGGGCCGCACAGCATCAAATTGTCGCCGGATCAAAAATCGCTGTACGTGATATGCGGCAATTACACCGATTTGCCAACCATGGACGCCTACCGCTTGCCCGCCACCTGGCAATACGACAACCTTTTTCCGGCCATCAAAGACCCGCGTGGGCATGCCAACGACCGCAAAGAACCGGGTGGCTGGGTAGCCAATGTCGATCCAGAAGGCAAAAAATGGGAACTCATTTCAGCTGGTTATCGCAATCCCTTTGATATGGCTTTCAACGATGTTGGCGATCTTTTTGTCTACGATGCTGATATGGAATGGGACTTCGGTTTGCCGTGGTACCGCCCTACGCGGATTTGTCATGCCACCAGCGGTTCCGAATTTGGTTGGAGAACTGGCGATGGCAAATGGTCGGCCAATTTTCCTGATAATTTACCACCGGTGATCAACATTGGTCAGGGATCGCCCACCAACCTATTGTATGCCAAGGATGCCAAGTTCCCGGCAGCCTACAAACAAACCTTGCTGGCCTTCGACTGGAGTTTTGGCATCATCCACGCCATTCACCTCAAACCCAACGGATCGACCTACACGGCTACACGCGAGGAGTTTTTATCAGGAGTGCCCTTACCGCTGACTGATGGCGCCATTGGGCCCGACGGCGCCCTGTATTTCCTTACAGGTGGTCGCCGCTTGGAGTCGGATTTATACCGGGTGTATTACAATGGCACGGAACCTACCGCCAGCACCGAAACCACCGTTTTGACTGAAGAAAACAAACTGCGCAGAAAAATTGAAGAATTCCATACTTCTGCGGTAAACCAGGAAGCGATCTCGTTTGTCTGGCCTTATCTGGGGCATCCGGATCGAGCCATTCGCTATGCCGCGCGTATTGCACTGGAGCACCAACCGGTAGCAAGCTGGAAAGCCAAAGCCTTAGCGGAGACCAATCCCGTGGCTTTGACGAACGCTATGATCGGTTTGGCGCGCTGTGGCGTAGAAAGTGATAAAACCGCCATTTTGAACGCTCTCAATGGCATCAACTACAACAAAATCCCAGCGGTGCAGCAGTTTGACGTGTTGCGCGCGTACGAGGTGGCTTTTTCCCGAATGGGTATGCCCGAATCGGCACAAAAAAACAGCATTACCGCCCTTTTGGATGCGCAATATCCCAATAGTTCCGACGAGATGAATAAGGCGCTTTGCAAGTTGCTGGTATTTTTGGAAGCGCCCAGTGTAACGCCAAAGACGCTGGCTTTGATGGAGAAAAAAGAAATCTACAACCCCAACGAGGGTTTGGCTACCAACTCCGAAGATTTGATTTTGCGCAACCCCCAATACGGTCTGGACATTGCCAAAATGCTGGAAAAAATGCCGGCGCCACAGCAAACCTACCTGGCAATGATGTTGGCCAAATCCAAAAACGGCTGGACGCCCGAACTGCGCGACCAGTATTTTGTCTGGTACAAAAAAGCATTTGGCTACAAAGGCGGCAACAGTTATGTCGGTTTTCTAGATAAGGCGCGCAAAATCGCCCTCACCAATGTACCAGCGGGCAAAAAAGACTACTACGACAAACTATCGGGTGGAGATATGCTGAGTGCGTCGGGCAATGACTTGGTTGAAGGTGATATGCCCAAAGGCCCCTGGAAAAACTACAAACTCGCCGATATGGATACGATTTTCAATGAGGAATTGGCCCAACGGGATTTCAAACGCGGCAAAGCGATGTTTGTAGCGACAACGTGCTCCAAATGTCATGCCATGAAAGGCGAAGGCGGCAACGTAGGTCCTGACCTCACCCAAATCAATACCCGTTTCAGCACAAAAGACATGATGGAGGCGATTATTTCTCCCAATAACTCGATTTCTGATCAATATGCAGCTACCCAATTCCAATTGAAAAACGGAAAAAGCATGGTGGGTAAAATTACCAATCAAGACAAAAACTATTATTACATTTCTCAAAACCCTTATGCGCCGGATTATTTGGTGAAGATCAAAAAGAAGCAGGTGTTGTCGCAAAACAATTCGCCGGTTTCTTTGATGTTGCCAGGGTTGATTAATCCCTTGAACAAGGAAGAATTGAAGGATTTGATTGCTTATTTGAAAGCTGGAGGGGATGAAGGGAGTAAGTATTTTAAGAAGGAGTAGGGGTTTTGCTTACAAGTGCTAAAATGCTTATATTTATCCGATAAATGGAGTTGTATGAGTACTGTAACTACTATTTCAATTACCAATCTTGCGCAGCTGGATCCTGACGGTGTATACAGCTATGCTGATTACCTAACCTGGAAATTTAAAGAACGAGTAGAGCTGATCAGGGGGCGTTTGTTTCCGATGAGTCCTGCGCCCAACGTTGCCCATCAGCGGATTCTTGGGAATTTGTATGGTCCAATGTGGCATTTTTTTCAAGCGCATACTTGTCAAGTCTTTGTGGCGCCTTTCGACGTGCGTTTGCCATTGAACAAGGAGGAAAAACAATCCACTACGGTGGTACAGCCTGATATCTGTGTCGTTTGCGATCCTCAAAAAATAGATCAGCAAGGCTGTAATGGCGCGCCTGATTTAGTGGTTGAAATATTATCGCCTGGCAATAGCAAACGCGAGATGCGGGAAAAATTCCAAATTTACGAAGAAGCTGGCGTTCGAGAATATTGGCTCGTCTATCCCTTAGATGAAGAGGTTCGTGTTTATGTTCTGGATGAGCTGGGTAAATTTGTAGGATTGGCTCCAGTAATTGTTGATGATGTAATGCAATCGACCATTTTTCCTGGATTGCAAATTGATTTAAAACAGGTTTTTGAGCAAAGATAAGTAGAGACTCCCTAACTATGAGCTTGTTCAGATTTTGGATTCTGGGCTCTGGTTCGAAAGCGAAAATGAGCTAAAATTCGCACCAATGAGTCGCAAAAAGCGGTGTGTAGCCCGACTTTGTCAAGGACAGGTCAGCGCTACATGAGCATTTTTGTAACGAAATCGGGGTGAATTTTGGCCATTTGTAGCTCGAAGCAGAAACCTGAACAAGCTCTTAACCATTGAAAAGGAAAAAACGCTAAATTTTAGCTTTTTCTAGGTTAAAAACTTGATAGCGTAGAGTATATTAGCTCATAAATGGAGTTATATAAGTACTTCAATTAGTGGTTCAATTACCAATCTTGCGCAGCTGGATTCTGAGGGCGTATATAGCTATGCCGATTACCTTATATGGGAATTTAAAGAACGGGTAGAACTGATTAGGGGGCATTTGTTTCCGATGAGCCCGGCGCCTAATGTTGCTCACCAGCGGATTCTCGGAAATTTGCATGTACCCATGTAGCATTTTTTTCAAGCGCATACTTGTCAAGTCTTTATGGCGCCTTTCGGCGTTCGTTTGCCTTTGAACGTAGAGCCATGAATTTTTGGATCTTCCCTTGATTGATTTTAAACCGAAAAATGTTGGCTGTCAATTCGATATCAAATATACTTCGCGTCGTCAAGTTTCGAGCATGAAAAATAAGGATCCGGTTCAGCTAAAGGACAACTTTTTTTCAAATCTAAATCTCTTGTCATCCTAAAATTCACCACAGAAAATTCACCACAGATTGCACAGATTCTTACCGCCTTCGGCGTAAGCACGATTCCACAGATAGAGCAAATACCCAATCTGTGGAATCGTGCTTGTGATGCAATCACAAGAATCTTTGGAATCTGTATATCTGTGGTCGATAATCATTTGACGGAGTCAATTTTTAAGCGTTAATCAAGATAAAACTCCAAATTTTAATATTTTTCCATGCTCAAAACTTGACAGCGTTAAGTATAGTTTCAAAAATTATTAATTCTTCCAAATAGGAATTTTGATAAAGCTATCATTGTACCATTTTATTTTCAAAGGCTCTTCTGCATCTTCAATTGTTTCATCACTAACATCTTTTCCTGTTCCGTAATTAAGTTGATAAGATGATGTTTTTATTACATTCACAACGATCAATATTCTGCTACCTTTTTTTACACGTTTGCTTACTAAGCGTGTGTTAGAAAATGGTATCGATTCTATAGTGTTGGGTACTAAAAGCGTTCTACTTTCTATGTTTTTCGCATAACTGGCTCTGCCTACAAAATAGGATAACTGAAAAGTTTCACCATTAGGCATTTGCTCATAAAGTGCAACGCTTAAATCTAAATCTTTTTTATTAATACTTAAATTTAAAATCCCTTCAAATGCACCATTAATTTCTATACTCTCTGTAAGTGGGTCACTAACAAATAAAACACCTCTACCTTTATACAACTCTGTTTGAATAATTGGGTTAGGATAAAACCCTCCATTCATTTTTTCTCTATCCTTAAAGTCAATTGATTGAGTTATGAATTTCTGAGTTGTTGGCTTTTTGTGCACTAATCCGTAGTCACCTCCTTTCTTTTTGTTGTTTAAAAATAAAACGAGTGAAGCATTACTCATCTTATCCAATGTTGGTGAAGATTTCCAAATATTTGCTCCCATCACTTCATAATTTATTCTATCTTTTAAAATTGAAGGTTTTTTACCGCCTTTGAGTATATAGTCAAACCATTGGAATCTGATATTTCTAACACCAATTAGAGAAATAGAATCAACTTTATATCCATTTAAAACAGAATCACCGCCTATTTGAGAACCAAAGTGGCTATATGGTCCAATAATTAAATAGTCTTCCACATCTTTATTGTATTTTTTATGCTCCTTGAGATAATACAAACTTGATATTTGCGAATCATTATAATACCCGTCAATGGCTAATACAGGTATATTGATTTTGGCAAAATCGTCTTTAAAAGGCACCATATTTTGCCAATATTTGTCATAAGAAGGATGTTGAAGCCAACTTTGCAAAAGTTTGTTGGGTTGCCCATCAATGCTATCAATTTTGCGATAAGCTTTCCCACTGTCCCACCACCTATTTTCCATTGTATTAAATCTTACCCTGTCGTTATTGACATTGTCATCTAATGTTTTGTTATTTGTTACATAAAATGCCCATTGGTAATTTGGATTTATAAAAATATTGTTTTCCATGGGAAGCCCCATTCCTGGTCTATTGGCAACGATAGGAACTATTGTTTTAAGTGCTGGGTGATTATATTTTGCAATGGCCCATTGTGTAAACCCTGCATAGCTTCCCCCATGCATTCCGATTTTTCCGTTACACCAACTTTGCTTACTTATCCAATCGATCACTTCATTGCCATCTTTACCATCATATTCATAAGGTATAGTTTCAGAAGGACTATTTTTTTTACCTCTTGTGTATGCAATTACGCCAACATAGCCCTTGTCTGCTGATAGTTTCAAACTTAGCATATCTCTATTGTTCATTACATAAATAGTAAATTGAAATAGAACAGGCAGTGGTAATACTGCATCTTTTCTAGAAACAATCATTGCTGAAATATATGCTCCATCGCTTGTTTTTATTAATACGCTATCTTGAATGTTATAGAGACTATCGTTTGCAATTATTTGTTGGGTTCCTTTGATTGCTTTTGCACCGACCGCTTTTACTGCTAGGTTGATCTTGTCGGGAAAAGCTTCTGTCTTGTCAAAAAGATAAAGCTGGGTTACTCCTTTATCGGAAGAAATATTGCTAACGGACGCTGTTAAGCTAACATTTTGACTTTTCAAAATAAGTACAGTCAAGAAACCAATTGCCAACAGAATTGAATTTTTCATATGTAGTTGTTGAATGAATGCTAATGACGCGTACATTAATGAAAGGTTGCATCATTTTTGAATACGCTAGAACTTGTTCAGGATTCTCTGGTTCGATGGCGAAATGAGTTAAAATTCACACTAATGAGGCGCAAAAAGCGTGGTACAGTTTCGATCATATCGGAAAGAGTGTAGCCCCCGACATCCTCGGGGAACAGGTCAGCGCTTCATGAGCATTTTTTAAAACGAAATTGGCGCGAATTTTGGCAAATTTCAGCGCGAAGTAGAAATTTAAACACACTCTAAATGATAGCTGTAGTTCAATTATTAATTCATTCCAGTATTTTGTAAAATTCCATAAGAGTCGTATATTTTCCCAAGAAAATACAGCAAACATGCAAAAAGCCCTTACCCTGTTCTGTTTTGTGTTAATGTGCCATTTCCTCACCGCGCAAAACAAATACCAATCCACCTGGGCCTCCATCGACAGTCGCCCGGTACCGGCCTGGTTTGAAGACGCCAAATTTGGAATCTTTATCCACTGGGGCGTATACTCAGTACCTGCTTACAGTCCAACGGTAAGAGACAAAGTGGGTATTTATGACCGTTATGCGGAGCATTATTGGCGCCGCCTACTTAGCCCAAGTTCTACCCAACAGTTTTTTATCGATTTTCACAATCGAGTTTACGGTAAGGATGCCACCTATCAGGATTTAGCCAATAATTTCAAGGCTGAAATGTTTCAACCTGAGCTATGGGCCGACCTATTTCAGCGGGCGGGCGCCAAATACGTTGTACTTACCTCCAAACACCATGAAGGGTTTCCATTGTGGCCATCCAAACATTCCTGGAACTGGAACGCCATGGACGTTGGCCCGCATCGCGACTTATTGGGCGATCTCACCAAAGCAGTACGCGACAAAAACCTCAAGATGGGCTATTACTACTCCTTGCTGGAATGGTATAATCCGCTGTACAAAAAAGAAAGCATCAATTCCTACATCGACCAGCATATGTTCCCGCAAATGAAAGACCTGGTCAATACCTATCAGCCTGATGTGTTTTGGACCGATGGCGAATGGGATTACCCCTCTGAAACCCTGCGCAGTACGGATTTTTTGGCCTGGTTGTACAACGAATCGCCAGTAAAAGATAAAGTGGTGGTCAACGACCGCTGGGGAAAAGAAACCCGCGGCAAACATGGCGGATTTTTTACCACTGAATATGACTTGGTAAACGAAGACAATGCCAATGGGGTGAAATTTGAGCGCCCTTGGGAAGAATGCCGGGGTATGGCCGGATCTTTTGGTTATAATCGCAACGAGATTTTGGAAGATTATTCCACTTCGGAAGAACTGGTACACATCCTGATCAACAAAGTAGGTCGTGGAGGCAATTTATTACTCAATATTGGCCCCACTGCCGATGGTCGAATTCCTGAAATCATGCAGCAACGCCTGGTGGATATGGGCGCCTGGCTAAAAGTAAATGGCGAGGGGATTTATGGTACCCGCAAATGGGAAAAAGGCCCAGCGGTAACCAAAGACACCAAAGTATATTTCACGCAAAAAGGGAAAGACCTTTTTGTGCTTTGCACCCAGTTTCCTACCTCGGATATCGTGGTGGAGAACATCGGAAAGCCCGCCAAAGTGAACCTATTGGGCTTGAATTCAGAGATAAAAAGTGTGTACAAAAATGGCAAACTGAGCATTACGCCGCCCTTGGTTACTCCTGCCAACAACCCTTGTAATTACGCCTGGGTGTTTAAACTAGAGAATGTGTTGTAAGGTTAGAGCAGGAAAAAACATATAGACCATGAGTGAATTTCAATGCTACCAATTCAAGTCTTTTGACCGGCCTTTAACTGAAGAAGAGCGCAAAGAGGTGGGTACCTGGTCGAGCCGGGCGCAGGTGACCTCCACTTCAGCGACCTTTATCTATCATTACGGCGATTTTCGTAAAAGTCCTGAATTGGCGGTAGAGCAATACTTCGATGGCATGCTTTATTTTGCCAATTGGGGTACCCGACGGCTGCTGTTTCGGCTTCCGGCGGCTATGATTGACATTAAAGCGCTGAAGAAATACTGCGTCGTAAACAAATGGAGTGATGATTGTATCGACATCAAAAAAAAGGGTGCAGTTTACCTCCTCGATTTGCATTTCACCAATGAGGGAGGCAGTGAATGGATGGATGAAGACGATTTTGACCTGGACCTTCTTGGCAAAATTCGCGATGATCTGATGGAGGGTGATTACCGAGCACTTTATTTGCTCTGGGCTAAATTTACTGCTGAAGAAACTGAAGATGACGACGACGATGAGGAGGAGGAAGAAGATCCCGAAAAAAGGGGCAAGGTGCTCATTACTCCTCCCGTACCGCCCAATCTAAAAAAATTGAGTACGCCCTTAAAAGCGTTCATCGAGTTTTTTCAAATTGATGAATCGATTGTGTCTGAAGCTCAAGCAGCCAGTGTGGAGCGGGCAAAGGAGGTGATTGATTACAAAAAATTGCTCCAGCAGCTTCCGGATAAAGAACGGATGGAGTGGTTGGAGCGTGTGATAAATGGGGAGCCTAAATTGGGTATGCTATTGAAAAAACACTTGGAGAAATTGGGGAAATCGTGAAGAGGGGTGCTTTATGCAATACTTCGTTATAACGCGTTGCGACTATGCGATACAAATGCTCATTGTTATTCCGTCTGCCCAACTTGCATAATCCTATGTTGGCTGCCGTTTTACGCTATGTTCTCTTTCAATCTATATTGTCCAACTTTAACAAGCATCCAAGCAGGTAACAAGAACAAAATCAGCCCGAAAGGAAACCTTAAAAGTAAATCGTTTCGTCTTAATTCTTCAATTAATTTTAATGAATACATTTTGTCCAACGGTACCTGTAAATGAGGAACAAAATAGGTAGCAGTTATACCGAACATCCACAAAAATGCAATCACATAAATTACCACATAAAACGTAGGAATGCCTTTTGGTCTGAACCAAAATAGAAACGGCATTAATAGCATCGGGAAAAAACCTGGAATTAAAAATATGAGAAGGAAAATATGAGATTGTACGCCTGCTCTAAAAGCTAACCAATTTGATTCGCTAACCTGTGCCCACATCGGATAGGCAACAAAACTTTCTGTCCAACCTGTTGCTTGGGTATAAAAATTTAAGGAGCAAATAATAATAAAAAGCCACCTGGCAAAAGGCTTTGTGTCTTTCAAATATATATTCAGCAGCCATACTGCAATCAAAACTTGAAATAAGATTGGTATGATTTGAAAATTCAAACTAATTGAAAGTAATTGGTAATAAGTAGTTGCATTGAAGCCCGCAGTCTGTAAAGATTTATGCAAAGGAATAATAATAAAGAAAGTGGTAGCAACTGAAATTAGTCCAAGAATAATAGAAGTCAAAACTGTCCAACGAGGAAACTCCTTTGGACAATTAAACCACAATAAAATTGCGGATACTATCATCAAAATAGAGGGCAAATAGCAGAAGAAAATCATTTTGTAATTAAAAACCCCCACATAGTTTTGGAAATTCTCGTGCACTTTGTCAAAGTGGGGATAGATAACAAAATGGGTCATCATAATTGACCCAAAGAAATATAGACATAACAAAAAATAAAGGGGAACCGTCCAAATCGTTTTATTGGAAATTGTTTTAGAAGGGTCTGGTGTCATTTTTTGATGGTTTAATGTCGGTCTTGATCGATTTCAAAAAGTAGCCAACGCGCATTTGCATTTGGGCGGAAATTCAAAGCACAAATGCTGATATTATCACAAAAGCTCAGTCTATTACTTCTGATAATAACTTAGTTCACAAGTATGTATTGCAGAATTGTCCGTCAAAAGTTGATAGTTATACATAGCACAATCTACAAAAGTCGCAAGACTGTTTTTTGTTTTGGACCTTACTAGGGTTCCTTTTGAAGCACCATCAGAAATTATACTTGCTCTATGTACCATCCATTCTATATCCTCAGCTTCCTCAGTCAAGTATTCAATTACTGCTTCATTATCTCTATGCTGCCCAAGAAGTCCAGAGAACCGCACCATTGTATTTTTTAAAACCCAAAACATAAAAGGAAGTTTTTCTTTATAAGGGCGGCTAAAACCACCTGCTTGGTATAAAAAACGCTTTACTTTCTGGCGACGCATAGCTGGAATTAGTTTTTTAACGAATCCTGTATTCACGTTTTCCAATTTTTGGAGTTGAGCGTCTCCTAGCATACTTATTACAAAATCTACCCCATTTAAAAGTTCATCAATCGAATGGTAATCAGTGATGGAACCTTTAATTAATTTTAAATTAGGGTTTTGGGTATCAATTTTTTCAGGATTACGAACTAAAGCGATCACTCGATGTCCTTCGTTAAGAACAATTGAGATAAAATGTTGCCCAGTTCTTCCTGTTGCACCAAATACCAGAAACGTGTATTTTGAATTTGTCATATTTTTCCTTGTTGTTTGAAATGTAAACACCCGTCCAACCCCATCTTGTTTACATCTGAAAGACTGCCGAGCTTAG